>NZ_LLZG01000057.1 GCF_001509475.1 Streptomyces regalis | reverse complement strand
CCCCCGCTTCGGCCCTGAACGGGCCTCGTCCTCAAACGCCGGACGGGCTGGGTAAGTCAGCCCCTCCGGCGTTTGAGGAGCGGGGGTCCAGGGGGCAGAGCCCCCTGGGACAGTGGCCCAAGGGGCCGCACCCTTTCAAGCGGGCCCCCGCCCAGAACACCGGCTCAAGCCCAGCGCTAGCGCCCCGCCTCCTTGGACACCAGCGCCACCGCCTCCTCCATGTCGTCCGTGACGTGGAACAGGAGCAGGTCCTTCTCTGAGGCCTTGCCCGTGGCGATCAGGGTGTTCTTCAGCCAGTCGACGAGGCCGCCCCAGTACTCGCTGCCGAACAGGACGATCGGGAAGCGGGTGACCTTCTGGGTCTGGACCAGGGTGAGGGCCTCGAAGAGTTCGTCGAGGGTGCCGAGGCCGCCGGGGAGGACCACGAAGCCCTGGGCGTACTTGACGAACATCATCTTGCGGACGAAGAAGTACCGGAAGTTCAGACCGATGTCGACGTAGGGGTTGAGGCCCTGCTCGAAGGGGAGCTCGATGCCGAGGCCGACCGAGATGCCGCCCGCCTCGCAGGCGCCCTTGTTCGCCGCCTCCATGGCGCCGGGGCCACCGCCCGTGATCACCGCGAAGCCGGCATCGACCAGCCCTCGGCCGAGCCGGACTCCGGCGTCGTACTCGGGAGAGTCGACCGGTGTGCGGGCCGAGCCGAACACGCTGATCGCCGCCGGGAGTTCGGCGAGCGTGCCGAAGCCCTCGATGAACTCCGACTGGATGCGCAGGACTCGCCAGGGGTCGGTGTGGACCCAGTCGGAGGGCCCGCCCGCGTCCAGCAGTCGCTGGTCGGTCGTGCTCGCCGTCACCTGGCCCCGCCTTCGGATCACCGGTCCCAGGCGCTGCTCCGACGGTGGCTGCTTCTTCCCCTCGGGGTTGCCGGTAGCCATGTGCGCTCCCTCCGCTGCGGGGCCTGCGGGTGTTGCAGGTCGTTCCACCTCAGCGTAGATCCACGTGGGTTACGGACGGGGGACGTGAGCATGTCCGCCATGAAGCGCCGTCCCGGCGACCCCTGACCGTGCCGGCACCCCCTGACCGTGCCGCTAGGCCGTGAGCCACGCCCTCAGCCGCTCCTCCCCCGCCAGGGCCTTGTCCGTCTCGACCCTTTCGTCCCGCTTGTGCGCCAAGTGCGGGTTGCCGGGGCCGTAGTTGACCGCCGGGATGCCCAGGGACGAGAAGCGGGAGACGTCCGTCCAGCCGTACTTGGGGCGAGCGATCCCTCCGACCGCCGCCATGAACGCCGCTGCCGCCGGGTGGGACAGCCCCGGCAGCGCGCCGCCGCTGTGGTCGTCCACCACGAACTCCTCGACCCCGCAGTCGGCGAAGACCTCGCGGACGTGCGCGACGGCCTCCTCTTCCGTACGGTCCGGCGCGTAACGGAAGTTGACGGTCACGACGCACTCGTCGGGGATGACGTTGCCCGCGACGCCGCCCGTGATGCCGACCGCGTTCAGGCCCTCGCGGTACTCCAGGCCGTCGATCACCGGGTAGCGGGGTTCGTACGACGCCAGCCTCGCCAGGATCGGCGCCGCCGCGTGGATGGCGTTCGAGCCCATCCAGCTGCGCGCGGAGTGGGCGCGCTCGCCCTTGGTCTTGAGGAGCACCCGGAGCGTGCCCTGGCAGCCGCCCTCCACCTCGCCGTCCGACGGCTCCAGGAGCACCGCGAAGTCGCCCTCCAGCCACTCCGGACGGTTCTCGGCCACGTGCTTGAGGCCGTTGAGGTCCGCGGTCACCTCCTCGTTGTCGTAGAAGACGAAGGTGAGGTCGCGGTTCGGGGCCGGGACCGTGGCCGCGATGCGCAGCTGGACCGCGACGCCCGACTTCATGTCGCAGGTGCCGCAGCCCCACAAGACGCCGTCCTCGTCCAGCCTCGACGGGACGTTGTCCGCGATGGGCACCGTGTCGATGTGGCCGGCGAGGATCACGCGCTCGGACCGCCCCAGGTCCGTACGCGCCACGACGTTGTTGCCGTACCGCTCGACCGTCAGGTGCGGCAGGGCGCGCAGGGCGGTCTCGATGGCGTCCGCGAGGGGCTGCTCGGTGCCGCTGACGGAGGGGAAGTCGACGAGCTGCGCGGTGAGCCGCGCGGCGTCCAGCGTGAGGTCAAGGGAGGTGTCGGCCATGGTGCCGACCCTAACGCGCCCGGCCGTCGGCCCACTTTCCCCACTCGACCCGTACCCCCCAGTAACCTCGGCTACCTTGTAGGGCGTGCCAGAGTCGTCCCCCTCTTCCAGACGTCGTGGCCGCCTCCTGCGTCGCGGGGCGGCCTTCGTGGTCCTGCTCGCCGTCGCGGGATATCTCGCGGTGCAGTACGTCACCGGAGGCACGGGCGGGCCGGGCTGCGAGGTCGTCTCGGGCAAGGCCGACGGGGGCAGGTACGAGTTCACGCCGGAGCAGGCGGTGAACGCGGCGACGATCGCCGCCGTCGGCACCAACCGCGGCCTGCCCGAGCGAGCCGTGACGATCGCGCTCGCCACTGCCCTGCAGGAGTCGGGTCTGCGCAACATCGGCCACGGCGACCGTGACTCGCTGGGCCTGTTCCAGCAGCGGCCCTCACAGGGCTGGGGCACCGAGAAGGAGATCCGGGACCCGATCTACTCGGCGGGCATCTTCTACGAGCACCTGATCAAGGTCCGCGGCTATACGGAGTTGCCGCTCACCGTCGCCGCGCAGCGCGTGCAGCGCAGCGGCTTTCCGGAGGCGTACGCCAAGCACGAGCCGGACGCGAGGCTGCTCGCCGCCGCACTCACCGGGCGTTCGGCCGCGACACTGACCTGCGAGGGGCGCCTCGGCACCACGCGGACCGCGGGTCCGGACGCCGTACGGGCCGCGCTCGTACGGGACTTCGGGCGGGACGCGCTGCAGACGGCCGCCGCCGAGGTGGGCGCCGAGAAGGCCGCTCCCACGCCCGTTCCATCGGTGATCGAGGGCGACGGGCAGACCGTCGTGCTGCCCGTGACCGCCGACGGGGGTTCCGGCGCCGGGCGCAGTGTCCGCGAGCGCGGGTGGCAGCTGGCCCACTGGGCCGTGGCCAATGCCTCCGACCTGCACATCAAGCGGGTGTCGTATGCCGGGCGGGAGTGGACCGCCGGGAACACCGACAGCCAGTGGCGCGCGGCCGCCACGGGGGGTGCCTCGGGCGACTCGGGGGCGGAGAGCCGTCCGGGCTCGGTCCGGATCGTGACGGCTCCGTAGGTGGCCCGGTAGTCAGGTGGCCCAGCAGTCGGCCCAGCAGTACGCGCACAGCACCCGTGCGGCAGTTCGGGGGCTCACCCTCGCGGGTTACCCGAGGTGTCGGCCGGCGACGGTGTGGGCAGGTTTTCGCGCGGTCACCCTCGAATCCGCCAAAAGCCTTGAGAACAAAGGGCTGTAAGGATTCGGCAGGGTTTCGGACACGGCTCCGTTTGCCCGTTTTTATCCGCAGGCGATAATGCGACGCATTGCCAACTCTTTACGTTGGCACGCCGCAACCTTCGCGGGCTTCGAGCGGTAGTCACTGCGTCCGAGCCCGGAGATCAACAGCCAGTCGGTCCACCGCCAGTCGGCCACAGTGAGTCGGTCAACTGCCGGGCGTGGTCGGACATTTCATCGTCCTGATCCGACATACCCGTCGAAGGAGCATCATGTCCCTCCCCCTGACCCGCCGGATCGCCCGTGCCGCGCTGCTCGTCGCTGCCGGAGCGGCTGCCGGGGTCGGTGCGGCCGGCTCCGCCAGCGCGGCCCCCGAACTGCCCGACGCCTCGAAGGTCGGCGGGCTGACCGCCCTGGACGGCGCGAGCGTCGTCGACGGCGCGGCCACCAACGCCACCGGGCTCGCGGGTGGCGCCGTAGACACCGCGGTCGACGGCGCTCTGCCGACCGCGACGAAGGCCGGCGACAAGGTGACCAAGACCGGCGGCAAGGCCGCGAAGAAGGCGGTGCCGACCGCCACCAAGGCCGGCAGCAAGGTCGCGAAGAAGGCGACGCCCGCGGCACAGGAGACCGCGGGTGGCGTGGCCGGGTCGGTCGGCAGCGTTCTCGGTGACACGGCCGGCGTGGCCACCACGAGCGGCGTGCCGTCGACCGGCACGCTGCCGGTGCAGGCGCTTCCCCTCAGCTGACGGTTCGCTGCCGCTCGGCTGCGCCTGGCTTGAGCGTCGACGGGGTCCAGGGAGTTCCCTGGGCCCCGTCGGCTTTTGTGTGCCCACCCTTCCGCCCTGCGGAAGGGTGGGCACACAGCGGTTTACGCCAGGCGCCGTACCGCTTCCCGCACCCGTTCGTCCGTCGCCGTGAACGCCACGCGTACGTGCCGGCCGCCCGCCTCGCCGTAGAAGTCGCCCGGGGCCACCAGGATGCCGAGGTCGGCCAGATGGGAGACCGTGGTCCAGCAGGACTCGTCTCGCGCGGCCCAGAGGTAGAGGCTGGCCTCGCTGTGTTCGATGCGGAAGCCGTGTGCCTCCAAGGCTCCGCGGAGGGCCGTGCGGCGGGCAGCGTAGCGGTCGCGCTGGATGCGCACGTGTTCGTCGTCGCCCAGGGCCGCGATCACCGCCGCCTGGGTCGGCGCCGACGTCATCATGCCGCCGTGCTTGCGGATCTCCAGGAGAGGGCCCAGGACAGCGGGGTCGCCCACCAGGAATGCCGCCCTGTACCCCGCCAGGTTCGAGCGCTTCGACAGGGAGTGGACGGCGACGATGCCCTCGTACGAGCCGCCGTTCACGTCCGGGTGCAGGACCGAGACCGGCTCGGCCTCCCAGCCCAGCTCCAGGTAGCACTCGTCGGAGAAGATCAGGACACCGTGTTCGCGGGCCCAGGCCACGGTCCGGGCCAGTTCCTGCTTCGACAGGACCTTGCCCGTGGGGTTGGACGGGGAGTTCAGCCAGAGCAGCTTCAGGCCCCGCGGGTCCAGCTCCGTCGGGTCGTCGTAGACCTCGTACTCCGCGCGGGCCAGGCGGGCGCCCACCTCGTACGTCGGGTAGGCCAGGCGCGGGTAGGCCACCTTGTCGCCGGGGCCGAGGCCCAGCTGGGTGGGGAGCCAGGCGACGAGTTCCTTGGAGCCGACGATGGGGAGGACGTGGCGGTGGGTGACCTCGCGGGCGCCCAGGCGGCGCTCCACCCAGCCCGTGATCGCGTCACGCAGAGCCGGGGTGCCCCAGACCGTCGGATAGCCCGGGGAGTCCGCTGCGTCGATCAGGGCCTTCTGGATCAGCTCGGGGACCGGGTCGACCGGCGTGCCGACGGAGAGGTCGACGATGCCGTCCGGGTGCGCGGCGGCCGTCTTCTTGTACGGCTCCAGCTTGTCCCAGGGGAAGGTCGGAAGGCGGTCGGAGACTGCGGACACGGGATCTGGCTCACTTTCTGGTACAGCCGCTGGTACTGCCACTGCTCAGTCCGGATACGGCAACGCCTCGGTCCCGTACGGCGATCAAGGTGATTTGGCCGTACGGGACCGAGGCGGCACGCTGTGCGGGTCGCCGGTGGGGATTACTCGGCCTGCGGCGGAAGCGCGGCGATGAACGGGTGGTCCCGCTCGATCAGGCCCAGCTTGCTGGCGCCGCCGGGGGAGCCGAGCTCGTCGAAGAACTCGACATTCGCCTTGTAGTAGTCCTTCCACTCCTCCGGAGTGTCGTCCTCGTAGAAGATCGCCTCGACCGGGCATACCGGCTCACAGGCACCACAGTCGACGCATTCGTCCGGGTGGATGTACAAGGACCGCTGGCCCTCGTAGATGCAGTCGACCGGGCACTCCTCGATGCACGCCTTGTCCTTGACGTCGACACAAGGCTGCGCGATGACGTAGGTCACGCTGTCGTTCCTCCTCGATAGGGCGCTGGCGGGCCTCCTCAGGCTCCGCCGCCTGGCGCGCGGGAGCGCGGCGTCGTCGATGCCCACCCCTAGTATCTCCGTTCTTGGGCATGATCCGAACAGGAGGGGTGAACTGACCTGTGGAAATCTCTGCGAGAGGGCGCCTTGAGGTCCGCATCACCGCTGCTGACGTGGGTAAACGGGTCTCTGTACGCCGCCTGAACGATCCTGCGGCCGAGGGTGAGAAGTTCACCGACACGGTGGGTGTTCTCGCATCATGGGACGACGATGTGCTGGTGATCACACGGAAGAGTGGCGAGACCGTCCACATCCCGGAAGCGTCGCTGGTCGCGGGCAAGGTGGTGCCCGCCGCTCCGGCCCGGCGCCGGGGGCCCGCCGCCACGTACGAGGAGCTCGCGCATGCCGCCACGCGCGCGTGGCGGCCGGTGGAGAGCGAGCGGCTCGGCGAGTGGGAGCTGCGGGCCTCGTCCGGGTTCACCCGGCGGGCCAACTCGGTGCTGCCGCTCGGCGACCCCGGGATGCCGCTGGAGGCCGCGCTCGACGTCGTACGGCGCTGGTACGGCGACCGTGGGCTCCCCGCGTACATCCAGACCGCAACGGGCGCCGAGGGCACGCAGGAGCTGCTGTGCGCGGAGCTGGAGCGGCTGGGGTGGGTGCGGGAGGTGTCCGCCGAGATGTGGATCGGGGCGCTGGCGCCGATCGCCGACCGGGGCGAGCCGGACGAGGTGGCCGGGGTGGTGCTGTCCCGGGAGGCGGACGAGGCTTGGCTTGCGCGGTATCAGCGCAAGGGGGTGAGCGAGGTGGCTCTGGAGGTGCTGGGGAGCGGGCCGTCGGTATGGTTCGCGTCTGTTCCCGGTGAGGCGGGCGGTGTGCCTGCCGCGATCGGGCGGTGTGTCGTGGACGGGCGGTGGGCCGGGTTCGCCGCCGTCGAGGTGGATCCGGCGCTGCGGCGGCAGGGGCTGGCCACCCGGGTGATGGCCGCGCTGGCCCAGCGGGCCCTCGACGAGGGGGCGTCGGCGGCATGGCTGCAGGTCGAGTCGGAGAACGTGGGCGCGCGGGAGATGTACGCCCGGATGGGGTTCGCCGCGCATCACGTGTACCACCACTATCGCGAGCCAGGTGCCTGCGGCGGTGAGCCGCGAACTACCGGCTGCTGACGGTAGTACCGATCGCCGTGAAAGGGCACGAGCCAGCTATGCGTCCCCCCTACCCCCCACCGCCCGAACGTTCCGCCGAGCTGCGGCGGCGGTTCGCCGAAGAGGCGCGGTCCGAGCGACCCGACCTGTCCGCGCTGTGTCTGCTGGTGGGGGCCGAGGCGGACGGGGCGCTGGACGAGGCGGGCATGGATGCGGCACAGGTGGAGCTGGACGCCTTGGCGGGGCAGCTGCCGTTCCGGCCCGGGGGGCCACGGTCGTGGGCGGTCGCGCTGCGGGAGCTGCTCGGGGAGCGGTACGGGTTTCGTGGCTCCGCCGCGGACTATCAGCGGCTGGAGTCGTCGTTGCTGCATCAGGTGCTGGTGCGGCGCAGGGGGCTGCCGATTCTGCTGTCGGTGGTGTGGATGGAGGTCGCTCGGCGGGCGGGGGCGCCGGTGTACGGGGTGGCGCTGCCCGGGCACTTTGTGGTGGGTTTCGGGCCCACTGATCAGCAGGTGCTCGCCGACCCGTTCGACGGGGGGCGGGTGTTGACGGGGGGCGATGCGGAGATGCTGGTGGCGGGGGCCACGGGGGCGCCGCTGCAGCCGTCCATGTTGACGCCGGCCGATCCCTTGGATGTGGTGCTGCGGATTCTGAACAATGTCCGGGCTTGGGCGGCGACGCGGCCGGAGCGGACGGATGTGGCGTTGTGGGCGGTGGAGTTGTCGCTGTTGTTGCCGTCGCATCCGGCTCGGTTGCGGTTCGAGCGGGCGCAGTTGCTGGTGCAGCGGGGGGACTTCGTCGAGGGGGCCGCGGAGTTGGAGGCGTATGCCGACGTGGTGGCCGGCGTTGATCTTGCCGCCGCGGAGAGGGTGCGGGGGCAGGCTCGGGCGGCTCGGGCGATGTTGAACTGACGGCTCGCCTATTCGCCGTGGGGGATTCTGTTGTCGTGCGACTGCGGGTCTGTTGTGGCTGGTCGCGCCCACGCGGCGGAGCCGCATATCGATGCAGCCCCGCGCCCTGGTCGTCGTCATGTGATCCAGAGTGTCTTCCGGGCCCCCTCGCCCGGCAGTGTCGGCGGTCCTGACTGCCGGATGACAGATGTCATACGACGACCAGGGGGCACCCGGCGTGTGCCGGGTGCCCCCTGGTGCAAGCGTGCAAGCGGTTCCGCTAGCTCGGGTTGGTGTCGATGGTGACGGTGCGCTCCGCCGCCGTCTTGCCGCGCAGGGCCTTGCGCAGGGCGGAGGCGACGTCCTCCGGCAGGACGTCACGCTTGCCGCTCGCGCCGTTGATCTGCACGCCGTCGAAGGTGGCGCCGTACGCCTCCTTGAGTGCCTTGAGGTCGTACGTTTCCACGAGCTTGCCGTCGACGGCCTTGACGCCGAGGATCTTCGGCAGGGACAGGGAGCCGAACTGGATGCTGCCCCCGGCGTCGGTCCGGATCGTGACCTTGTTGGCCATCGCCGGCTCGGCGAACTCCTTCATGAACCGGTCGACCTCGGCGTTGGTGACCGTCGGCTGCTGGGTGGTCGTCGCGACCTGCACCGGGGAGGAGGTGCCCGTCTCCACCTGGGTGCGGTACGCCTCCTCGACCGCCGTGGTCGACTTGGCGACGTCGATTCCCTTTCCGGCCTTGCCGTACACGGCGACCGCCTTGCCGGACTTGAAGGAGACCGTGCCCTCGGTCACCGAGCCGGAGCCGCCGGAGACGTCCTCCAGGGCCGCGTGCAGCTTCTCCTCGTCGACCGGCATGACCGGGTCCACGGTCCGGTGGTTGCCGAAGAGCGAGCCGATGACCGAGACCGGGTTGTAGTCGCTGGTCGCGGCCGTGCTGACCGTCTCCTGCATGTCGAACTTGAGCCCCGCCTTGTCCGGCTCCAGCGTGACGGTCTTGCCGTCCACCGACAGCTTCAGCGGCTTGTTGACCTGGTCGTCAAAGGCATCGTTGAGCTTCTTCACCGCGTCGTCGCGGGTGCCGCCGCCGATGTCGACGCCGAGCACGGTGGTGCCCTTGGGCACGTCGGAGTGGTTCATCAGCAGACCGGCGCCGTAGAC
This sequence comes from Streptomyces regalis, assembly GCF_001509475.1. Taxonomy (GTDB): domain Bacteria; phylum Actinomycetota; class Actinomycetes; order Streptomycetales; family Streptomycetaceae; genus Streptomyces; species Streptomyces regalis. The sequence continues at coordinate 8,537 of NZ_LLZG01000057.1, read as the reverse complement.
GCCACCGGCAAGGACGATCACTCCGCCGCCGATCAGCGCCAGCTTGTTGCGGCCCTTCTTCTTGGGCGCGCGGGACGCCGACGCGTTCGTCGCGCTCGGCTCGGGCAGCTTCGGAGGCGTGTGCGGCGCCGGGGCGTCGGTGGCACCCGGGCCGAAGGGGCCGCTCTGGGCGCCGGAGGGGACGACGGGGATGCCGCTGGTGACGGTGTGGCCGGAGACGTTGTCGGCGACGCCGCCGTAGTGCGGGGTGCCGGGCTCGGGGGCCGGCTTCTGCGGGGTGAGGATCGCGGTGTCGTCGCTCATGCCACCGCCGGGGCCGTGGCCCGGGGTGTGGAGGGCGTTACCGGGACCGCCGGGGCCACCAGGACCGCCGGGGCCTGTCGGGCCGCTGCCGGGAACGCCGGGTCCGGCCGCTCCGCCGGGCCGACGCGGACCGTTGGAGATACCGGGCACACCGGAACCACCCGGGCCGTTGGAGATGCCGGGCACACCCGGACCGGCCGGGCCACCCGGACCGCCGGGCCCACCGCGACCGCCCTGCCCGCCTCCCGGGGCCGGGGGGACAGGCGGACCGTCGCCGGTGACCGGACCGGTCGTCGGACCCGCGGGACCGCCCTGCGGGCCGCCACGGCCGTTCGGGCCACCGAAGTCGCTCGGGGCGTTGAAGTCGCTCGGGCCACCGAAGTCGTTCAGGCCGCCGAAGTCGGCGGAACCGTCGAAGCCGTTCTGGCCGCCCTGGGTTCCGTAGCCGTTCTGACCGTTCTGGCTGCCGTTCGCGTTCTCCGAGAAGTACGGCAGGTCGTCGCGGCGCGCCTCGCCACCGGGGTGGGAACCGTTGCCGTTGCCCATCGGGCCCGCTGCCAGTGCCTCGGTGACGTCGAAGGAACCGGTGCCTCCGCCGTGCCCGGGAGCCACGGGGCCGCCGGTCGCGCCGGGGAGACCGGCGCCGTTACCACCGCCGGGACGGGCGCCGCCGTCGGACCGGGCGCCGTTCGCCCCACCGGGGCGGGAGCCGCCGGGCACGCTCATCGAGCCGACGACACCACCGGGCCGCCCGGCACCGGAACCCGGGCGTGCACCGCCGGGCGCTCCGGGGCCCGCGCCACCGGGGCCGCTCGCACCGGGGCCGGAACCGCCGGGCAGACCGGCCCCGTTGGACGGCGGGCCGCCCTGACCGCCCTTGGGCGCACCGGACTTGCGCGGCGCGAACCAGTCGCTCGTCTTCTCCCCCGGCTGCGCGGCGGGGTCGGCCGGGGGCTCGACGATGCCGGTGGACATGGACGTCGCGGCGGACGGCGCCGACGTCTCGGTGTCCGCGCTGTCCGCGGGGCCCTCGGCTTCGGTGACGGGCTTGCGCACGACCACCGGCGGAATGGGCCGCGACCCGGGGATGTTGATCCGGATCCGGGTCGTCAGCGTGGTCTCGGTCTTGCGTTCCTCCGGCTGCGCGGCCGAACGGCCCACGTCCATACCGCTGTCGGAAGCCATGGGGGTCCCGTACGGCGGCGTGCCCGAGGGGTATGCGGCTCCGCCGTGCCCGTTGGGCCCGGAGGACGGAGTGTCAGTTTCACGACTCAAGGCAGGTTCTCCCGGTTGGCTCCACCGCCTGTTCGACCTCATTGCTTCGGACGGCTCGGCGGCGCGCACCACCATACTGGCCACTTCCGGCCTGTATCCCACGACCGCCTGGGAAACCCACACGGGACTCGCACGAGTGCGGCAGGGAGAAGTGGTACGTCACTTGCCAAGTCGGACGCGGTCGCCGCCTGGTTGCCGCACCGGGGCGAGGGTGGCGCAGATCACAGCCACAGCCATGCCGCCGAGCAGGAAGAGGTAGGAGGCGGCGCCGGTGCCGAACACGAAGTCGCCTTCCGGGCGGCTGGCGGTGAGCAGAATGACGGCGATCATCCAGCCGCCGGCGGGCGCGACGGCCCCGGCCCTGCTGCCCGCCGCCCGGCCGCCGCCCAGACAGAGCCCGGCCTCGCCGGCGAGGGCGAGCAGCAGGCCGCCCGGGAACCACGCGGGCTGCACCAGGCCCCCGGCCACGCCGACCACCGCGCCGAGCACGAACAGCCCGAGGTAGGCGAGGGCCCGCAGGCCGGAAGGCCGCTTCAGCGGCTGGGCGAGCATCGAGCTCATGACGCCTCCCCGAGGGTCACACCGGCGAACAGGTCGGACTCCGTCCGCGCCCCCCGCTCCCCGTGCACCAACTCGTAGTACTCGGTGGTGAAGAGGGGTTGCGCGAGTTCGTTGGAGAGCGCGAAGTACAGCTCGGCCACGTCGATCTGCGTGCCATGCGCGATCATCGCGGCGGCCTTGGCGGCGGCGTACGCGGTGCCGTCGATGACGGTGGTGATCCGCTCGTCGTCGACGACGCCCGGTACGTCGTCCACGGTGGCGGCCTTGCTGAACGGCAACCCGGGCAGATCCACCTGAAGCCGGGCGAAGGCCTCCTCGGCGACCGTGCGCGGGACGCGGTTCCAGTAGATCTTGGGGATCTCCCACCCGGCATCGACGGCCAGCTCGGCCGCGCGCATGGCGATGCGGTGGGCCTGGATGTGGTCCGGGTGGCCGTAGCCGCCGTCGGGGTCGTAGGTGACGAGGACCTGGGGGCGTACCTCGAGGATCACCTCGACGAGCGCCCGGGCCGCGTCGTCGACGTCCGCCTGCCAGAGGCTGGCCGGGTCGTCGTTGTCGGCGATGCCCATCATTCCCGAGTCCTCGTAGCGACCCTTTCCGCCGAGGAGACGGAAGTCCTCGACGCCGAGCTCGCGCATCGCGGCGGTGAGCTCGCCCAGGCGGTGTGCGCCCAGATCGGCACCGGTCAGGTGCTGAAGCTCGGGGGGAATGACCTCGCCGTGCTCGCCGAGGGTGCAGGTGACCAGGGTCACGTGGGCACCCTCGGCCGCGTACTTGGCCATGGTCGCGCCGTTGTTGATCGACTCGTCATCCGGGTGCGCGTGCACCAGCAGCAGACGCCGGTCGGGCAGTTCCGTCATGGGCCCCAGCCTACGAGGCGACACTGACAGCGCCGCGCGGCGCTGTCAGAAGGCGCGGCTCAGAACTTGATGCTGCCGATCATGCCCGCGATGTTCGTCGTCAGCTCACTGATGGTGGGCGCGACGGTCGAGGACGCCAGGTAGAAGCCGAGCAGCATGCAGACCACCGCATGGCCGGCCTTCAGCCCTGATTTCTTGATCAGCAGGAAGACGATGATCGCCAGCAGCACCACCGCCGAAATCGAGAGTGCCACGGCGGCTCACCTCCAAGAATCCCAAGGGCGGGGGTCGGTCTATGGGGGCAGATAAATCCATGCAGCAGCCAGCAGGTTCATACCCACTATGCGCTAGTGATCATAACTATCCGTACGTGCGCATCGATCGGCGCACAGCCGCACAAGGGGGCGCACTGGCCAATATGGTCATGGCATGACGACCGAGCCTGTCTCCTTCCCCCGACGGCATGCCCGCACCCAGAGGTTCACGTTCGGCGCGCCGCGCGCGTTCGCGGTGGCGCCCGACGGTTCCCGCGTCGTGTTCCTGCGCTCCACCTCCGGTACGGATCCGGCGAGTTCGCTGTGGGTGCTCGACACGGTGGACGGCGGGGAGCGCCTGGCGGCCGACCCGCGCGCCCTGCTGGGCGGCGCCTCGGAAGACCTCTCGCCCGAGGAGCGGGCACGGCGTGAGCGCAGCCGTGAGGCCGGCGCCGGCATCGTCGGCCATGCCACCGACGATGCCGTGGAGTTGGCGTCTTTTGCCTTGTCAGGGCGGCTTTTCACGGCGGAGCTACGGGCCGGCACGGCACGCGAACTCCGGGTGCCCGGGCCGGTGATCGACCCGCGCCCCTCCCCCGACGGACGGCACATCGCGTACGTCGCACAGGGCGCCCTGCGGGTGGTGGGCGCCGAGGGCGAGGGCGACCGTGCGCTCGCCGAACCGGAGTCGGACGGGGTCGCCTATGGGCTCGCCGAGTTCATCGCCGCCGAGGAGATGGGGCGCTACCGGGGCTTTTGGTGGGGTCCGGAATCGGACCGGCTGCTCGTGGCGCGCCTGGACGACACGCCGGTGCAGCGGTGGTGGATCTCCGACCCGGCACGTCCGGAGCGCGAGCCGCAGCAGGTGGCCTATCCCGCGGCGGGGACCGCGAACGCGGACGTACGGCTGTTCGTGATCGGTCTGGACGGGGCGCGCACGGAGGTCGCGTGGGACCGGGCGCGGTACCCCTATCTGGCACGAGTGCACTGGTCAGCGGCGGGTGCGCCGCTGCTGCTCGTCCAGGCGCGGGACCAGCGCAGCCAGCTGTTCCTGGCCGTGGACCCGGCGACCGGGGCGACCCGGATGGTGCACGCCGACGAAGATCCACAATGGCTGGAACTTTTCCCTGGCGTGCCCTGCTGGAGCCCTTCCGGACAGCTGGTGCGCATCGCCGACGAGGGTGGCGCACGGGTACTCACGGTGGGCGAACGCCCGCTGACGGGACCGCAGTTGCACGTCCGCGCGGTGCTGGACGTCTCCGACGACGACGTGCTGGTCTCGGCATCGGCGGGTGAGGCCGCGACCGACACCGAGATCGGTGAAGTGCATGTGTATCGGGTGAACGAGCTCGGCGTGGAGCGCGTGTCGCAGGAGGCCGGCGTGCACTCGGCGGTGCGTGCCGGGGGCGTGACCGTGCTGGCGTCGCACGCCCTCGACCGGCCCGGGGCGCGGGTCCAGGTCCTGCGGGACGGGAAGCAGACGGCGACGGTTCGGTCGTATGCCGAAGATCCCGGTTTGACCCCGCGCATCACCCTCACCGAAGGGGGCGCACGTCGCATCCCGTGCGCCGTGCTTATGCCTCGGGACTACGCCGGTGACACCCCGCTCCCGGTTTTGCTGGATCCCTACGGGGGACCGCACGCCTCCAGGGTGGTCGCCGCACACAACGCCCACCTCACCTCGCAGTGGTTCGCCGACCAGGGGTTCGCGGTGGTCGTCGCGGACGGGCGGGGTACGCCGGGGCGCTCACCCGCGTGGGAGAAGGCGGTCAAGGACGAGATCGCGGCCGTCGTGGTGCAGGACCAGGTCGATGCGCTCCAGGCGCTCGCCGAGCGGTTCCCGCTCGACCTGACCCGCGTGGCCATCCGCGGCTGGTCGTTCGGCGGCTATCTGGCGGGGCTCGCGGTGCTGCGCCGCCCGGACGTCTTCCACGCGGCGGTGGTCGGCGCCCCGGTCACCGATCTGCGCCTGTACGACACCCACTATCAGGAGCGTTACGTCGGACACCCCGAGGAGCAGCCGGAGGTCTACCGGCGCAACTCGCTGATCGACGACGCCGGCCTGGTGGACCCGGCCGAGCCGGCCCGCCCGATGATGATCGTCCACGGGCTGGCGGACGACAATGTGGTGGTCGCCCACTCACTGCGCCTGTCCTCGGCCCTGCTCGCCGCGGGCCGCCCGCACGAGGTGCTGCCGCTGTCCGGCGTGACGCATATGACTCCGCAGGAGGAGGTCGCGGAGAATCTGCTGCTGCTCCAGCTCGACTTCCTGAAGAGGTCGCTGGGGCTGAACTGACCCCGTGCAACTGACCCCGTGCAACTGACCCGTAGCCGGGTCAGTTGCTCTGCGAGCCGAGGAAGACCAGGAGAGGAAGACCGGCGATCAGGAGGTGGACGACACCGGTCTTCCAGTAGCGCAGCACCGCGGCGAGGGCGAAGCCGCCGCCGACCAGCCAGGCGGTGAAGACCAGGATGTCGTGCTGCGCGGCGTCCGCCCGCTGGTCGGCGTACTCGTCGAAGCCGGCGCCGATGCCGGAGACGACCATGCCGTAGCCAAGGATGATCACGAGCAGGACGTCGAAGAGTCCTACGAGGACGGCGATCAGTCCGTCGTGTTCGCGTGGCCGGCGTTCCATGGGCCAAGCGTTGCGCAGGGGCGGGCCGGGGTCCTGAGTACCCGTACTCATTCGGTGTCCGCACAGCAACGAGCCGGGGTGACATGGCGCACCCCGGCTCGTTTACGGCACCCGCACGGCCGTACGCTGTTCAGACTGACGCGTCCGTATATCGGGATCGGGTCGGCTGAGTTGCCTGCGTGTTAACGCGGTTCGCGTGTGTTTGTACGGCTATGGCACCGCCTCCGGCGGAACGACTTGCCCCGGCGCGGAGCGGCTGATCGGTACAGCCTCCGCGAAATGACAGGCCGAGGCATGCGCCTCGGGACCGCTCGCCTGCGCGAAATGCGACGGCACCGTGAGCGGCGGCGCCTCCAGGACGCACCGTTCCTGCGCCTTCCAGCAGCGGGTGCGGAAGCGGCAGCCGGAGGGGACGTTCGTCGGGGACGGGACGTCACCCGCGAGGATGATGCGCTCGCGGTGTTCACGGGCCTCGGGGTCGGGGACGGGGACCGCGGAGAGCAGCGCCTGGGTGTAGGGGTGCGTGGGGTGGTCGTAGATCTCGGCGTCCTTGCCGATCTCCACGATCCGGCCGAGGTACATCACCCCGACCCGGTCCGAGATGTGCCGGACGATGGACAGGTCGTGGGCGATGAAGACGTAGGAGAGCTTGAACTCGTTCTGCAGGCGGTCCATCAGGTTGATGACCTGGGCCTGGACCGAGACGTCCAGCGCGGAGACCGGTTCGTCGGCGACGATGACCTCCGGGCGCAGCGCCAACCCTCTCGCGATGCCGATGCGTTGGCGCTGGCCGCCGGAGAACTGGTGCGGATAGCGGTTGATGTACTCGGGGTTGAGGCCGACCACGTCCAGCAGGTCCCGCACCTTGCGGCGGCGGTCGCCCTTCGGGGCCACCTCGGGATGGATGTCGTACGGCTCGCCGATGATGTCGCCCACCGTCATCCGGGGGTTGAGGGAGGTGTACGGGTCCTGGAACACCATCTGGATGTTGCGGCGTACGGCCTTCAGGGCGCGGCCGGACAGTTTGGTGATGTCCTCGCCCTTGTACTTGATCGAACCGGCCGTCGGGCGCTCCAGGTTGACCAGCATCTTGGCGACCGTGGACTTGCCGCAGCCGGACTCGCCGACGATGCCGAGGGTTTCGCCGCGGCGGAGCGTGAAGTCGACGCCGTCGACGGCCTTGACCGCGCCGACCTGCTTCTTGAACAGGACGCCCTGGGTGAGCGGGTAGTGCTTGTAGAGCCCGCTGACCTCCAGAATCGGCTCAGCCATTCAGGCACTCCCTCCAGAAGTGGCAGGCGCTGCGGCGGTCCTCGTCCACCTCGTGCAGGGGTGGCTCGTCGGTGCGGCAGACGTCCTGGGCCATCGGGCAGCGGGGGTTGAAGGCGCAGCCCGGCGGGATGTTCATGAGGTTGGGGGGCAGGCCCTTGATGGCGTAGAGCTCCTGGCCCTTCTGGTCCAGGCGCGGGATCGACTCCAGCAGGCCCTTGGTGTACGGGTGTGCGGGCGCCTTGTAGATGTCGTGCACCGGCGCCGACTCGACGATCCGGCCCGCGTACATCACGGCGATCCGGTCGGCGACGTCGGCGACCACCCCGAGGTCGTGGGTGATGAGGATGAGGCCCATGTTGTACTCGCGCTGCAGGTCCGCGAGCAGGTCCATGACCTGGGCCTGGACGGTGACGTCCAGTGCCGTCGTGGGCTCGTCGGCGATGATGAGGGCGGGTTCGAGGGCGAGGGCCATCGCGATCATGATGCGCTGGCGCATACCGCCGGAGAACTGGTGCGGGTACTGCCGCACGCGCTCCCTCGCGGCCGGGATCCGTACCCGGTCCATCAGCTCCACGGCCTTCGCCCGGGCGTCCTTCCTCGACATCCCCCGGTGCACGACGAACATCTCGCCGAGCTGGTCCCCTACGGTCAGGACGGGATTCAGTGACGAGAGGGCGTCCTGGAAGATCATCGCCAACTCGGCGCCGCGGACCTTGCGCCGCTCCTCTTCCTTCAGCTTGAGCAGGTCCCGCCCCTGGAAGAGGATCTCGCCCCCGGTGATCCTCCCGGGCGGCATGTCCAGGATCCCCATCACCGCCTGCGCGGTCACCGACTTCCCGGACCCGGACTCCCCGAGCACGGCGAGCGTCTCCCCCGCGTCCACGCCGTAGGTGACGCCGTTGACGGCTTTGGCGACGCCGTCCCGCATCCTGAACTCCACCTGCAGATCACGCACTTCGAGCACCATGACGCCGACTCACCTCAGCTTCGGATCGAGGGCGTCGCGCGGATGGCGTCCCGCCGAGTGGTACGGACATCAGGACCGGGCCGGTCCCTACGGCCTGGGGCCCGCGGGTGCGACCGATCGCCCGGGGCGGCGGGTCGGGCCGACCTGCGCGGGCGGGACCAGTCTGGGGCCGGGTGCCCGATCGGCGGCCAGGTGGGGGATCGGCGGCCAGTGCCGGATCGGCCACGACAGGGCATGCGGGGCGTCCCATCACCGCTTTCCCCCAGCCGGCACGGCCACCACAACGCCTCGCCCACCATGACGAAGGCCGGCACCGCAACCGCCGGCGCGCCGAAGCGTGTGAGAAGACGGCAGCCCCACCGCCCCCTGCCACCGCCACCACGCCCCCAGCAACGCCACGGACCAGCTC
>NZ_LLZG01000056.1 GCF_001509475.1 Streptomyces regalis | reverse complement strand
AGAACTCGTACCAGGAGCCGTACAGGGCCCGCTCCCGCTCCACCAGCAGCGGCAACGGATCCGACGCCGTCACCAGATCCCGCAACGGATACCGCCCCAACACCGCATCCACCTCGGGCGTCAACGCGGCCGCCAACCGCCAGGCGGCCGGGCGGCTCTCGTCCCGCAGGGCCTCGACGGCCGCGAGGATCACTGGCCGGCCCTCGCCCTCGGGCACCGACGTGGCCGCACGCTCGTACAGCCGCGCGCCCTCCTCCAGGACCAGGTCCGTGTCCATGCCGGCCGGGATCTTGATCTGGGCGTGGTGCCGCCAGGTCGTGACCGGATCGCCCCAGGCCTCGACCCCGTAGGTCCAGTGGCCGGGCTCGCCGGCGGTGACGGTGGCGCCCCAGCGGTCGGTGCCCGGGGCCAGTTCACGCATCGGCGTCCAGGGGCCGAGGCGGCCGTCCGGGCCGGTCAGGACGACATTGGCGGCGACCGCGTCATGCCCCTCGCGGAACACGGTCGCCGAGATCTCGAAGGTCTCGCCGGTGACCGCCTTGGCGGGCCTGCGCCCGTGCTGGACGATCGGGCGGACGTCGAGGACGGGTATGCGCCCGACGCCGACGGCCGCGTCGCTCGCGGAGGGTCGCTCCCGAGCCGGCGGTCCGGTGTCGGCGGTGGCCGCACGGGGGACGCGCGGTGCGTCGGTGCTGGACGTCGGGGGTGAGGACGACTGGTGGTGCATGGCGGGCATGACCGCTCCTGTCCGCGTCAACTTGGGTGGGCGGATGGCTGTGGGGAGGTGGGTCCTGCGTGGGCGCGCCCGGGGGCGCACAGGTGGGGTGTACCGGAGGAGCCTTCCCACCCTATTCGGGTACGCAATCCGGCACTTTGTTAACTACTCACGCGTATGTCTACACACAAGACCGGCCCCGTTCCTCAGGAACGGGGCCGGTGCCTGCACTTGGCCGACAACAGACCGCTACGAGCCCGGTACTTGCAGGAGTTCGTCCGGTGAGCCGAGCCCCCGGCCGGAGACCTTGCCGGACACCGCCTGCGCCACCAAGGCCTTGGACACCTGTGCGGGCCCCGCCTTGGGATGGTCGGCCAGATAGAGCGCGGCCACGCCCGCCGCGTGCGGCGACGCCATCGACGTACCGGAGTAGGTCGCCTTGCCGGTGTCGCTCGCGTACGACGCGGAGGTGATCGCGACGCCCGGGGCGAACAGGTCCAGGGCCGAGCCGAAGTTGGAGAAGCTCGCCCGCGCGTCCGTCTTGTCGGTGGCGCCCACGGTGATGGCCTCCTTCACCGCCGCGGGGGAGTACAGGTTGGCCGGCAGCCCGTCGTTGCCCGCCGCGACCGCGTAGGTGACGCCGGACGCGATGGAGTTGCGTACGGCGGCGTCCAGCTGCGTGTTGCGGTAGCCGCCGAGGCTGACGTTGGCGACCGCGGGCTTCCTGGCGTGCTTGGTCACCCAGTCGATGCCCGCGATGACCTGGGCCGTGGTGCCGCTGCCGGCGTTGTCGAGGACGCGCACGGCGACGACCTTGGCGTTCTTGGCGACGCCGTACTTGCTGCCCGCGACCGTGCCGGCGACATGGGTGCCGTGGCCGTTGCCGTCGCTCGCGGTCTTGTCGTTGCCGACGAAGTCCCAGCCGTAGCTCGCCCGGCCGCCGAAGTCCTTGTGCGAGATGCGGATGCCGGTGTCGATCACGTACACCGTCACTCCGGCGCCCGCGGACTCGGGCCAGGTGTAGCTCTTGTCCAGCGGCAGGCTGCGCTGGTCGATGCGGTCGAGCCCCCAGGACGGCGGGTTCTTCTGTGTGTGGGCCGACATCACGCGGGTGTCCTGGACGACCGAGGCGACGCGGGAGTCGGCTGCGAGCCGCTTGGCCTGTCTCTCGTTGGCCCGCACGGCGTAGCCGTTGAGGACCGAGCCGTAGGTGTGGCTGATTTTCGCCCCGTACTTCTCGGCGAGGCTCTTTCCGGCTGCCGACGGAGCCTTCGTTCCTCCCTTGAGTGTCACCAGGTAACTGCCGCTGACGGCGCCGGGGTCCCCGGCGCCGAGTATCTGCCCCTCCGGTGCGGCGTGCGCGGGCATGGTGGTGGCCGAGAGCGCGGCGACACAGGTCACCGCGGTCAGACCACCGGCCCGGCGCAGACGCCGTATGCGCGTCCGTGCCATGGTGTGAGTTCCCCTCCTCAACTCGGCGCACGGCGGCCCTGGTTCGCCCGGTGCACCCGACGTGGGCCGGTGCGCCACCGGTCAGCCTCTCGTGACGTGAGAAGTCGCCACAAGGAGGCCTACGGGGGCGGAATCGGCCATATCGGCTATGGGGGATGTGTAAAGGTTGCGGCGCTTTTCGGACGGACGTGCTCTTCCCTCTCCGCTTGACAGCCGCAAAACGCACTGTGGTTACGAAGCCCCGCATACCGATACCGTCGGGGGCGATGACGGGACGCACACCGCCGTGCGTCCCCTGCCACGCGCTGCCCGAGGTGACACCGTGAAGGCGATCCGTCGATTCACCGTCCGTCCAGTCCTCCCCGAAGCCCTCCGGCCGCTGAGCGATCTGGCCCGCAATCTGCGCTGGTCCTGGCATGCCGAGACCCGCGATCTCTTCCAGTCCGTGGACCCCGAGTGCTGGGCCGCCTCGGGCAACGACCCCGTACGGCTGCTGGGCAGCGTGTCGCCCGGGCGGCTCGCGGAGCTGGCCGAGGACCGCCGGTTCCTGCGCCGGCTGACGGCGGTCGCCGGCGACCTCAACGACTACGTCACGGGCGAGCGCTGGTACCAGGGCCAGTCCGCCGAACTCCCCGCCGCCGTCGCCTACTTCTCCCCCGAGTTCGGCATCACGGCCGCCCTGCCCCAGTACTCCGGCGGCCTCGGCATCCTCGCCGGCGACCACCTCAAGGCGGCCAGCGACCTCGGCGTACCCCTCATCGGGGTCGGGCTGCTGTACCGGCACGGCTACTTCCGGCAGACCCTGTCCCGGGACGGCTGGCAGCAGGAGCACTACCCGGTCCTGGACCCCCACGAGCTGCCCGTGGCCCTCCTGAAGGAACCCGACGGCACGCCCGCCCGGATCTCCCTCGCCCTGCCAGGCGGCCGGCAGCTGCACGCCCGCGTCTGGCTCGCCCAGGTCGGCCGCGTCCCCCTGCTGATGCTCGACTCGGACGTCGAGGAGAACGGCCTCGGCGAACGCGGGGTGACCGACCGCCTGTACGGCGGCGGCAGCGAGCACCGCCTGCTGCAGGAGATGCTGCTGGGCATAGGAGGAGTGCGGGCGGTCCGGACGTACTGCCGTCTGACCGGGCACCCGACCCCCGAGGTCTTCCACACCAACGAGGGCCACGCCGGTTTCCTGGGCCTGGAGCGCATCGCCGAACTCCACACCGAGGGCCTCGACTTCGACTCGGCGCTGGAAGCCGTCCGCGCCGGCACGGTCTTCACCACCCACACCCCCGTCCCGGCCGGCATCGACCGCTTCGACCGCGAGCTGGTCGCCCACCACTTCGGCCCCGACGCCGAACTCCCGAGCATCGAGGTCGAGCGCATCCTCCAGCTCGGCATGGAGACCTACCCCGGCGGCGAACCCAACCTCTTCAACATGGCGGTCATGGGCCTGCGCCTGGGCCAGCGCGCGAACGGTGTCTCACTCCTCCATGGCAACGTCAGCCGCGAGATGTTCTCGGGACTGTGGCCGGGATTCGACCCCGACGAGGTACCCATCACCTCGGTCACCAACGGTGTCCACGCGCCGACCTGGGTCGCCCCCGAGGTCTTCCGTCTCGGCGCCCGCCAGATCGGCGGCCGGCGCACCGAGGACGCCATGACCGTCGGCGGCTCGGACCGCTGGGACGCGGTCGCGGAGATCCCCGACCAGGACATCTGGGAGCTGCGCCGGAACCTGCGCGAGCAGCTGGTGACGGAGGTACGGGACCGGCTGCGCACCTCCTGGCGGCAGCGCGGCGCCGGGACGGCCGAGCTGGGCTGGATCGACGGCGTCCTGGACCCCGACGTCCTGACGATCGGCTTCGCGCGCCGGGTCCCGTCGTACAAGCGCCTCACGCTGATGCTCCGCGACCGCGACCGCCTGATGGACCTGCTCCTGCACCCGGAGCGCCCGATCCAGATCGTGGTGGCGGGCAAGGCGCACCCGGCGGACGACGGCGGAAAGCGCCTGATCCAGGAGTTGGTGAGGTTCGCCGACGACCCGCGAGTCCGCCACCGCATCGTCTTCCTGCCGGACTACGGCATGGCGATGGCGCAGAAGCTGTACCCCGGCTGCGACATCTGGCTGAACAACCCGCTCAGGCCGTTGGAGGCGTGCGGCACATCGGGCATGAAGGCGGCCCTGAACGGGTGTTTGAACCTCTCCGTCCTGGACGGCTGGTGGGACGAATGGTTCCAGCCGGACTTCGGCTGGGCCATCCCCACCGCGGACGGCACCGGCACGGACCCCGACCACCGCGACGACGTGGAGGCGGCGGCGCTGTACGACCTGCTGGAACAACGCGTCACGCCTCGCTTCTACGAGCGCGGCCAGGGCGGCCTGCCGGACCGCTGGATCGAGATGGTCCGCCAGACCCTGACACTGCTGGGCCCGAAGGTCCTGGCGGGCAGGATGGTCCGCGAATACGTCGAGCGCCTCTACACCCCGGCCGCACACGCCCACCGCGCGATGACACCGGACGCGGCGCGCGAGCTGGCGGCCTGGAAGGCACGGGTCCGTTCGGCCTGGCACGGCGTCACCGTCGACCACGTGGAGACGTCCGCCGTGACCCCCACCGCGGAACTCGGCTCGACGCTCAGTCTCCGGGTGCGGGTGGGCCTGGGCGACCTCGGGCCGGACGACGTCGAGGTCCAGGCGGTCTCGGGGCGGGTGGACTCCGAGGACCGCATCGCGGACGCCTCGACGGTACCGCTGAAGTCGGCGGGGAGCCCGGACGCGGAGGGACGGTGGGTGTACGAGGGACCGCTGTCCCTGGACCGGACGGGGCCGTACGGCTATACCGTCCGGATTCTTCCGGCTCATCGGTTGCTGGCGTCCGGGGCGGAGCTGGGGCTGGTGGCGGTGCCTTCGGAGGACGTGGGGGAGGGGGCGGGGGTGTTGATGCGGTGACCCGATCGAGGGCTGGGGGTGGTCCTCAGCCCTCCTCGAGCTCTCGCTCGCACAGCTGCCGCAGCACGTTGCCGCACCGCCGCGCATAGGCATGCTGCAAGCCCCGGGTGGCCGGTCCCCCCGCCCGGGCGTACCACTTCGCCCCCCGGCTGAACGCGTTCACCGTCAGCCACACCGTGCCGTCCCCCGTGCGGTCCACGATGAACGACTCCTCCCCGCACTCGGGGTGGCCGGAAAGCGTGCCGTACGCCCAGCCGATGCGGCGGGGCTCCTCCACCGTCCACACCACCCGGCACGGCGCCTTGATCATGCCGGCGAGGGTGACCGTGACATCGACGTCGGGGGCCGCGCGGTCGGCCGACGCGTCTATGCCGACGCCCATCGCGCGGTGCATCTCCCAGGTCATGACCGCGCCGGCGGCTCTGCGGAAGACCTCCTCGCCCTCGCCTATGCGGGTGCGTACGTGCAGGGGATGGAAGCCGGGCGGGCAGAAGCCGGGTTCCCGGGTCGCGCCGACGTCGTCGTACGTGAAGGACATGGGTCCCAAGCGTAAGGCGGCACCCGGGGATGCCTTCGTCCCGGGTGCCGCCCCACTCAGTCTTGCGGTCGGCCCTGCTTCAACAGGCCTGCGGTCAGCTGACGTTGACCGCCGACCACGCGGCCGCCACCGCCTTGTACTCCGTGCTGCCGGTGCCGCCGTACAGGGCGGACGCCGCGCTCAGGGTCGCCGTGCGGGCGGCCTTGTAGTTGGTCGTCGACGTCATGTACTCGGTCAGGGCCTTGTACCAGATCGCGGCGGCCTTGGCGCGGCCGATGCCGGTGACCGTGGAGCCGTTGGACGTCGGGGAGTTGTAGCTCACCCCGTTGATCGTCTTGGCGCCGCTGCCCTCCGACAGGAGGTAGAAGAAGTGGTTCGCCGGGCCCGACGAGTAGTGGACGTCCAGGCCGCCCAGCGAGGACGACCAGGCGTCGGCGGAGTTGCCGTCCTTGCTGGGCTTGTCCATGTAGCGCAGCGGGGTGCCGTCACCATTGATGTCGATCTTCTCGCCGATGAGGTAGTCACCGGGGTCGGAGGAGTTCGCCGCGTAGAACTCCACCGCCGTGCCGAAGATGTCGGAGGTCGCCTCGTTGAGGCCGCCCGACTCGCCGCTGTAGTTCAGGCCCGCCGTGTTCGACGTGACGCCGTGGGTCATCTCGTGGCCGGCCACGTCCAGCGAGGTGAGGGGCTTCGTGTTGCCCTCGCCGTCGCCGTACGTCATGCAGAAGCAGCTGTCGGACCAGAAGGCGTTGACGTACGCGTTGCCGTAGTGGACGCGGGAGTAGGCGGCCTTGCCGTCGTTCTTGATGCCGCTGCGGCCGAAGGTGTTCTTGTAGTAGTCCCAGGTCGTCTGGGCGCCGTAGGCGGCGTCGACGGCGGCGGTCTGGCTGTTGGACGCCGCGCCGGTGCCCCAGGTGTCGTCCGCGTCGGTGAACAGTGTGCCCGCGGAGGAGCTGGTGCTGCGGGCCTTGTCGTACGTCTTGTGGCCGCCGCGCCCGCCGTCGGTGAGGCTGTACGTCGAACCCGACAGGGTGGTGCCGAGGGTGACCGTGCCCGAGTAGAGGCTTTTGCCGCTGCCGGTCTCGATGCCCTGGTACTCGTAGAGCTTCTTGCCGGTGGCCGCGTCGGTGATGACGTGCAGCTCGTTCGGGGTGCCGTCCTCCTGGAGGCCGCCGACGACCGTCTCGTAGGCGAGGGTCGGCTTGCCGTTCGCGGCCCAGATCACCTTGCGGGGCGCGCTGTCCGCCTCGGTCTTCTCCGAGCCGGCCGCCTTGGCCAGCTTCACGGCCTGGCCCTCGGCCTTGGCCGCGGTGATCGCCGGCTTGAGCGAGGCGACCTTGATGGTGGCCTTCGTCGCCTTGGTGACGCCCTTGGTTGCGCCGGACGCCGACTCGTGGACGACCAGGTCGCCGCCGAGGACGGGCAGGCCCGCGTAGGTGCGCTCGTAGCGGGTGTGGAGCGTGCCGTCGGCGTCCTTGACGACGTCCTTGACGACCAGTCTCTCCTGGGCACCCAGGCCTATCGCGTCAGCGGTCTCGGCGGCCTCGGCCTGCTGGTCCTTGACGAGGGCGGTGCGCGCCGCGGGGGCGAGCGCGACCGGGACGGCGAGCGGCGTGGCCTTGGTGCCGGCGTCCACGGGGGCGGCGGCCGAAGTGCCGGTGGTCAGACCGGTGGTGAGGAGGACTCCGGCCGCCACGGCGGTGGCGATGGCCAGAGTGGTGCGCTTGCGACGCGCGTAGAGGGGGGTCACACGAGCTCCTTTTGTGGGGGAAGTGCTGTGGTGCTTGTGCGGCGGGTGCACGAAGAGTGACACCTGGGGCGCGTACATGTCAGGAGGGTGTGGTGATGTTGGCCGAAACTTGACTGTCCGGTAAATGTTTCTGAAATGTGAACGGGCGCCGTCCCAGCGGGAGTTGAACCCGCCGGGACGGCGCCCTGTCCATGGCAGACCGCGAACGGGCCTACGGGAAGGTGAGCTTCCAGCTGTTGATGTAGCCGGTGTCGATGGCCGCGTTGTCCTGGACCCGCAACTGCCAGACGCCGTTGGCGACTTCGGAGGACGCGTTCACCGTGTACGTGGTGTTGAGGTTGTCCGAGCTGCCGCCGGTGCCGTACCCCTTCAGCGTGTACGCCGTGCCGTCGGGGGCGACCAGGTCAACCTTGAGGTCACCGACGTAGGTGTGGACGATGTCCACGGCGACCTGGAGGTTGGAGGGCGCGTTGCCGGTACGGCCGGACACGGTGATCGGGGACGTCACGGCCGCCCCGTTGTCCGGAATCGATACGTCGGTTCCGCTCTCGAAGGACGTACCGCCACCGCCGCCTCCGCCGTCGGAGCGCGTGCCCACGTTGACGCCCGCCCAGGCGTCCTGCACGGCCTTGTACTCGGCGCTCGTGGTGCCGTACAGCTCACCGGCCGCCGCGAGAGTGCCCGTGCGGGCGCCCGCGTAGTTGGTCGTGGAGGTGAACTTGGTGGTCAGCGCGCGGAACCAGATCTTCTCCGCCTTGTCCCGGCCGATGCCGGTGACCGGAAGGCCGTCCGAGGTGGGCGAGTCGTAGGTGACACCGTTGATGGTCTTGGTGCCGCTGCCCTCGGACAGGAGGTAGAAGAAGTGGTTGGCGGGGCCCGACGAGTAGTGCACGTCGATCGAGCCGATGCCCGAGTACCAGGCGTCCTTGGACGAGCCGTCCCTGCTGGGCTTGTCCATGTAGCGCAGCGGGGTGCCGTCGCCGTTGATGTTGATCTCCTCGCCGATGAGGTAGTCGCCGACGTCGGAGGAGTTGTTGGCGTAGAACTCGACGGTCGAGCCGAAGATGTCGGAGGTGGCCTCGTTCAGACCGCCGGACTCGCCGGAGTAGTTCAGGCCCGCCGTGTTGGAGGTGAGCCCGTGGGTCATCTCGTGCGCGGCCACGTCGATCGACGTCAGCGGGTTGGCGTTGCCCGAGCCGTCGCCGTACGTCATGCAGAAGCAGCTGTCGGACCAGAACGCGTTGACGTAGTTGTTGCCGTAGTGCACCCGGGAGTACGCGCCCACCCCGTCGCCGCGGATGCCGCTGCGGCCGTGCACGTTCTTGTAGTAGTCCCAGGTCAGCGCCGCACCGTAGTGCGCGTCGGCGGCCGCGGACTCCAGGTTGGACGGGCTGCCGTTGCCCCAGACGTCGTCGGAGCCGGAGAAGAGGGTGCCGGTGCCGGAGGTGCCGCGGTTCAGGTTGTAGGTCTTGTGACCGCCGCGCGCGCCGTCGGTGAGGTTGTACGTCGAACCGGACTGCGTGGTGCCGAGAGTCACCGTGCCGCTGTACACCGTGTTGCCGGTGCCGGTCTCGATCGCCTCCCACTCGTACAGCTTCGCGCCGGTGGTGGCGTCGGTGACGACGTGCAGTTCCTGCGGAGTGCCGTCGTGCTGGAAGCCGCCGACGACCGTCTCGTACGCCACGGTCGGCTTGCCGTTCGCGGCCCAGATCACCTTGCGCGGCGCCCGGTTGACGTCGGGGCTCTTGGCGTCCTCCGCCTTCGCGGCGGCCAGGGCCTGCTTCTCGGCCTTGGCCGCGGGTACGGCGGCCGTGGTGGTGGCCGGCTTGATGGCGGCGCGGGTGGCCTTGGTGACGGCCTCGGTCGCGCCGGACTTGGCGGTCTCGACGACCAGGTC
This sequence comes from Streptomyces regalis, assembly GCF_001509475.1. Taxonomy (GTDB): domain Bacteria; phylum Actinomycetota; class Actinomycetes; order Streptomycetales; family Streptomycetaceae; genus Streptomyces; species Streptomyces regalis. The sequence goes on along the minus strand of NZ_LLZG01000056.1, from coordinate 8,411 downwards.
GCCGCCGAGGACGGGCAGGCCGTCGTAGGTCCGCTCGTAGCGGGTGTGGACCGAGCCGTTGCCGTCCTTGACGACGTCACGGACGACCAGCTTCTCCTTGGCGCCGAGGCCCAGGTCCTTCGCGGTGTCCGCCTTGGTGGCGTTGGCCTCGCGCAGCAGCTCGGCGCGCTGGGCGGGGGAGAGCTTGACGGACTCGGCGCCCGGTATGACCTTGCCCGCAGCCGACGGTGCCTTCTCCGGGGCTGCGGTGGCGGCGCCTGTCTGGACGGCCGCGGCGATCAGGGCGGCGACACCGACGAGGGCCACTGCGGCGGCCCGGCGGTGCGTGGTGTGACGACGCGTCGTGTGGGAGGTGCGTCTGTGGGAGGAACTGTCTCTCAACACTGACTCCTTCTGCGCGGCCGCGGATCACGCGGCCAGGGGAGACCGGCCGGCGGGTGGGCCGTCCGGGCAGAGCGAGGTGGTACGCAGAACGACGTGCGCGTGCGGGAGCTGACGTGCGCGTGCGGGAGTTCAGCCGCGGCACCGCCGTGTGATGGTGTTGTGGGGTTGCTGTGTCGCGGCCGTGGGAAGAGTGCCAGCTGACTGCGGTTTCTGTCAGGACCGCGTCAGGAAGTTGGCCGGAAATCGTTCGTTGTCCGGATGTTCATGTTCGGTATACGGACCGGAACGGCAGAGGCCCACCCATCCGAACCGGATGGGTGGGCCCACATGTCCCCGCCGTGCCGCCTACTACTCGGCGCCCAGCACGTCGAAGCGGTCGAGATCCCGCAGCCACGCATGCGCCGTACCGTCGGACGGCGCGCGCCAGTCGCCGCGCGGGGAGAGGGAACCGCCCGCCGAGACCTTCGGCCCGTTCGGCATGGCCGAGCGCTTGAACTGTGCGAACGCGAAGAAGCGACGGCAGAAGACCTCCAGCCAGCGCCGGATCTCCGCCAGGTCGTACGCCACCCGCTTGGCCTCGGGGAACCCCGGCGGCCAGGCGCCGGCGTCCGGGTCGTGCCAGGCGTGCCAGGCCAGGAAGGCGATCTTCGACGGCCGGAAGCCGTAGCGCAGCACATGGAAGAGCGTGAAGTCGTGCAACGCGTACGGGCCGATCTTGGACTCCGTGGACTGCATCTCCTCGCCCGGCACCAGCTCCGGGCTGATCTCCGTGTCGAGAATCGCGGCCAGCGTCTTGCCGGTCTCCTCGTCGAACTGGCCGCTGCCGATGACCCAGCGGATCAGATGCTGGATCAGCGTCTTCGGCACACCGGAGTTGACGTTGTAGTGGCTCATCTGGTCGCCCACGCCGTACGTGGACCAGCCGAGCGCCAGTTCCGACAGGTCGCCGGTGCCGAGCACGATGCCGCCGCGCTGGTTGGCGAGCCGGAACAGGTAGTCGGTGCGCAGGCCGGCCTGCACGTTCTCGAAGGTGACGTCGTACACCGGCTCGCCGGACGCGAACGGGTGGCCCATCTCCTGCAGCATCAGCCGCGCGGTCGGCGTGATGTCCAGCTCGGCCGCGGTGACGCCGAGCGAGTTCATCAGCTTGTGGGCGTTGTCCTTGGTGTGGTCGCTGGTGGCGAAGCCGGGCAGGGTGAAGGCGAGGATGTCGCTGCGGGGGCGCCCGGCGCGGTCCATCGCCCGGGCGGCGACGATCAGCGCGTGCGTGGAGTCCAGTCCGCCGGACACTCCGATGACGATCTTCGGGCCGCCGATCGAGGCCAGCCGCTGCTGGAGCCCCGCGACCTGGATGTTGTACGCCTCGTAGCAGTCCAGGGCGAGGCGCTCGGCGTCCGCGGGCACGAACGGGAAGCGCTCGACCCGGCGCTTCAGCCCCAGGTCCGCCGCCGGCGGGTCCAGCCGGAACTGCACCTTCCGGAAGTCGCCGGTCCGCGTGGCGTGGGCGCGGCGGTTGTCGTCGAACGTGCCCGTCCGCTGCCGCTCCTGCCGCAGCAGGTCCAGGTCGACGTCGGCCACGGCGTACTGGTCGTCGAGCGGGAAGCGGTCCGTCTCGGCGAGCAGGACGCCGTTCTCGTAGATCATGGTCTGCCCGTCCCACGACAGGTCGGTGGTCGACTCACCCAGACCCGCCGCCGAGTAGACGTACGCCGCCAGGCAGCGCGCGGACGCCGAGCGGCACAGCAGCCGGCGGTCCTCGGCCCGGCCCACCGTGATCGGGCTGCCCGAGAGGTTGGCGAGCACGGTCGCGCCGGCCAGGGCCGCCTCCGCACTCGGGGGCACCGGGACCCACATGTCCTCGCAGATCTCCGCGTGCAGCACGAGGCCGGGGACGTCCTCCGCCTCGAACAGCAGGTCCACCCCGAACGGCACCTCCGCGCCGCCGACCCGGATCGTCCCGCCTCGCTCGTCCTCGCCGGACGCGATCTGGCGCCGCTCGTAGAACTCCCGGTAGTTCGGCGGGTACGACTTCGGCGCGACGCCGAGGATCCGGCCGCGGTGCACGATCACGGCGCAGTTGTAGATCCGGTGGCGGTGGCGCAGCGGGGCGCCGACGACCAGCACGGGCAGCAGGTCCGCCGACCCGGCCACCACCGTCCCGAGCGCCTGCTCCACCTCGTCGAGCACCGCGTCCTGCAACAGCAGGTCCTCGATGGAGTAGCCGGTCAGGCCCAGCTCGGGGAAGACGGCGACCGCGACGCCCTCCCGCGCGCACCGGCGGGCTTGCCGCAGGACCGCTTCGGCGTTGGCCTGCGGGTCGGCGATGACGGTGTGGCCGGTGCACGCGGCGACCCGCGCAAAGCCGTGCTCGTAGATCGACCAGAAGTTCAACGGGACTTCCCCAGGAGAAGCGGACAGTGCTGCCACCGAGCATAGATCGCCTGATCAGGCCTGCGCCGTTCCGGGCGAGGCGGGCCGCTCCCCGTGCCAGGACCGCCACAGCGCCGCGTACGCCCCGTCCGCCGCGACCAGGTCGTCGTGGGTGCCGAGCTCGGTGAGGCGGCCGTTCTCCATCACGGCCACGCGGTCCGCGTCGTGCGCGGTGTGCAGGCGGTGGGCGATGGCGATGACGGTACGGCCTTGAAGTACGGCGGCCAGGGCGCGCTCGGTGTGGCGGGCGGTCGTCGGGTCGAGCAGGGCCGTGGCCTCGTCGAGGATCAGGGTGTGCGGGTCGGCCAGCACCACGCGGGCGAGCGCGAGCTGCTGGGCCTGCGAGCCGTCCGTACGGCAGCCTCCGTCGCCGAGTGGTGTGTCCAGGCCGTCGGGCAGGTCCCGTACCCAGGTGTCCGCGCCGACCGCTGTGAGCGCGGCCCACAACTCCTCGTCCGTGGCGGACGGTTCGGCGATACGGAGGTTGTCGCGGACCGTGCCGAGGAAGACGTGGTGCTCCTGGGTGACCAGGACGACCTGGCGGCGCAGCTGCTCCGGGCCGAGCGCGACGACCGGGACGCCGCCGACCGTCACCGAGCCGGCGGTCGGCGCGTCGACGCCGGCCAGGAGTCGGCTGAGGGTCGTCTTCCCGGCGCCGGAGGGGCCGACGACGGCGAGCCGCTCGCCCGGCCGCACGGTCAGGTCGACGTCGGTGAGGACCTCGCCGCCGCGGTCGTAGGCGTAGCGCACGCCGGTCACGTCGATCCGGTCGTCCGCGGGGGTGGGGGAGTCGGATTCCGTCGCCTGCGGGGCTCGCGCCAGGCCCTCCACGCGGGCGAACGAGGCGCCGCTGCTCTGCAGTTGCTCGACCCGCATCAGGATCTCGTCCAGCGGCTCGCTCAGCCGTTGCAGATACAGGGCGGCCGCGACGACCGAGCCCAGGCTGAGCGCGCCTCGCTCCAGCAGCACGCCGCCGAGCAGCAGGACCGTCGTCACGGGGACGACGTACGACACCTCGACGGCCGGGAAGAAGACGGTGCGCAGGAACAGGGTGTGGAACCGGGTGCGGCGGGACGTCTCCAGCGCGTCGCGGCTCGCCGCCACGCGTCGCCGTTCGAGGCGCAGGGCCTCCACCGTGCGGGCGCCGGACACGGTGGCTGCGAGGACCTCCGCGACCTCCGAGGTGGCCGCGCCCTCGGCGAGGTAGCCGTCGCGGGCGCGGCGCAGATACCAGCGCAGGGCCCACCAGATACCGCCGAAGCCGAGTACTCCGCAGAGGCCGAGCAGGGGGTCCAGTGTGATCACCGCGGCCAGCAGGAACAGTGCCTGTACGGAGCTGATGAGCAGCTCGGGGCCGACGTCGCGCAGGGTCGTGCCGACGAGGGCGACGTCGGTGGTGCCGCGTGCGGTGAGGTCGCCGGTGCCGGCTCGTTCCACGACGTTCGCGGGGAGGGCGAGTGCGCGGTCCACGAATTCCTCGCGGACCCTTGCGAGGGTGCGTTCGCCGAAGCGGTGGCCTACGTAGCGGGCCCAGCGGGACAGCAACAGCTGGGCTGTTGCCGCTATCAGGATCGCCAGGGCCAGTTTGTCGACGGTCGTTACGCCGTGGCCGGCGCGGACCTCGTCGATGATGCGGCCCACCAGCCAGGGGCTTGCCAGGCCGGCGATTGCTGCGAGGGAGTTCAGGGCGAGGGTGGCTGTGAAGGCTTTGGAGTCGGCTCGGATGAGGCGGATGGTGGCTCGGCGGACGTCTTTGGGTTCAGCGATGGGGAGGGATGTGCGGCCAAGAGCTCGGGTCTTGGGGTGGTTTGCCGGGTGCGGGTGCGTCGTGGCTTGTCGCGCCCCGCGGCGGAGCCGCTCATTGATACAGCCCCGCGCCCCTTTAGGGCGTTGTTCGTCCGTCACCTGATGGCCTCCTCGGCGTCCTCGTCCCGTGCCACCAAAGCTCGGTAACCCGGCTCCCCGTCCAACAGCTCGCGGTGTGTGCCCGTGGCCGCCACCTTGCCGTCGACCAAGAAGTGCACGGTGTCCGCTCGGTCCAGGAGCAGAGGGGACGTGGACGTCACCACCGTCGTGCGGCCCTGCCTTTCCGCGTGCAGGCGTTCCGCGACCCGTGCCTCGGTGTGGGCGTCCAGCGCGGACGTCGGCTCGATCGCCAGCAGCACTTCCGGGTCGGCCAGCAGCGCGCGGACCAGGCGGATGCGTTGGCGTTGGCCGCCGGAGAGGTTGCGGCCCTGGGCGTCGATGGGGGTGTCGAGGCCGTCGGGCAGGCCGCGGACGATGTCCTCGGCGACTGCGGTGTGGACCGCCCGCGTGATCGCCGCCTCGTCCCGGCCGTCCGGGCCCGCGTGGCCGGCGACCAGCTCCCGCAGCGTGCCCGCGAACAGGTCGGCTTCGTGGTCGGCGACCAGGATGCGTGCCCGCAGCTGCGGCAACGCGATCTCGCTCAGGGGCACGTCGCCCCAGGTCGCCGCCGACGGGACGTAGCGGCCCAGGCGGTCCACGACGGCTGTGGCGTCGGCCGGCAGCGCGGCGGCCAGTGCGGTCAGGCGGCCCGGCAGCACCCGTACCCCGGACTCGGGGTCGTGCAGTGCCGCAGGCTCCGCGGGCGCGTCGCAGGTGCCGGTGTCGGGCATCGGCTCCAGGCGAAGGAACCGTACGACTCGCCGCGCCGCCACCCTGCCGCGCGCGACCTGGTAGACCATCTCGACGACGAACGCCATCGGGCGGACCAGGACCGCGACGTAGCCGTAAACCGACACCAACTCGCCCACCGTGATGGCACCTTGGGCGGCCAGCCGGGCCGCCAGCCAGGTCACCACGGCCAGGAACAGCGTCGGCAGCCCCATCCCGAGCGCCTGCACCCAGCTGGTCACCGCCCCGACCCGGTACCCCTGTGCACGCAGCCGTTGCGAGTCGCGGTGGAAGGCGTCGGCGACCAGGTCCTTGCCGCCGAGGCCGTTGAGGACGCGCAGGCCGCCCGCGAGGTCGGCGATCCGTGCGGTCAGGACGCCCTGCCGCTCCCGGTACTCGGTCTCGGTGCCTTGCAGCCGGCCGAGCAGTGGCCCGACGACCACGGCGATCGCCGGCATCCCGAGCAGGACCACGACCGCGATCGGCACCGATACCGACACCAGCAGCACGGCGACGGCGAGATAGGCGGCGATCGCGCCGAACCCGGGGCCGATGACGGTCAGGCTGCTGCTGATCGTGTGGACGTCGCCCACCCCGATCGTGACGACCTCCCCGGCCCCGATCCGGCGCGGCAGCGCGGCGCCCAGCCGGACCGACTGCCCGACCAGGACCTTGGTGGTGCGGAAGAGGGCGTCCATCCGCACCCGGGTCATCGTGCGGTGCCGCATGATGCTCAGCCAGGCGTTGAACACGTGCACCCCGGCCAGCGCACCGGTCCAGGCGGCCAGCGCCGCGTAGTCACCGGGCGCCAGGCCCTCGTCCACGGCGCGCGAGAGCAGATACGGGGCCGCCGCCAACAGCACCATCCAGACGGCGGAGATCAGTGCCCCGAGCGCGGACCGCCCCGCCTGCTGGGTGACCAGCCACCACAGATACCGGGCGCCGCCGCGGCAGTCGGGCTCGCCCGGATCCTCGTACGCGTCGATCATCGTTCCCCGTTCTTCTCTCACGCCGTTCGGCTACGCCAGACTGTCCCGCCACGCCCGGTGCAGATCCGCGAACCTGCCTGTCCCCGCGATGAGTTCGGCCGGTGTGCCGTCCTCGACGATCCGGCCGTGCTCCATGACCAGCACCCGGTCCGCGATCTCGACCGTGGACAGCCGGTGGGCGATGACGACGGCCGTACGACCGCGCAGGACCGTCGACATCGCGCGCTGCACGGCCCGTTCGCCGGGGATGTCGAGGGAGCTGGTCGCCTCGTCGAGGATCAGCACGGCCGGGTCGGCGAGCAACGCCCTGGCGAACGCGACGAGTTGGCGCTGACCGGCGGAGATGCGGCCGCCCCGCTTGCGTACGTCGGTGTCGTAGCCGTCGGGGAGCGAGCTGATGAAGTCGTGCGCGCCGATGGCCTTCGCCGCCTGCTCGATCTCCTCGCGGGTCGCGTCCGGCCGCCCGATCGCGATGTTCTCGGCGACCGTACCGGAGAACAGGAACGACTCCTGCGTCACCATCACCACCCCGCGCCGCAGCTCGGGCACGGCCAGCTCGCGCAGGTCGACCCCGTCCAGCAGGACCCGGCCGTCGGAGGGGTCGTAGAACCGGGCGAGCAGCTTGGCCAGCGTCGACTTGCCGGCGCCGGTGGAGCCGACGACCGCGACCGTCTGGCCCGCCGGGATCGTGAGGTCGAAGCGGGGCAGCACCTCGCCGCCGGTGCGGTAGCCGAACCGGACGCCGTCGAAGACGACCTCGCGGCCGGGGTGCTCGCTCGCCAGGGCCGGGAGCTGCTGGGGCGCCGACGGCTCGGGCACGGACGGCTGCTGGGCCAGCAGCCCGGCGATCTTCTCCAGGGAGGCGGCCGCCGACTGGTACGAGTTGAGGAACATGCCGAGCCGGTCGATCGGGTCGTACAGCCGCCGCAGATACAGCACGGCCGCCGCCAGCACACCGAGGGCCAGGGTGCCGCCCGCGACCCGGTAGGCACCCCACAGCACGATCGACGCGACGGCGGTGTTGGCGACGAGCCGGGAGCCGACGACGTAACGGGCCATCTCCAGCAGCGCGTCGCCGTTCGTCCGCTCGTGCCGGGTGTTGAGCACGCGGAAGTCGGCGTCGTTGGCCGCCTCGCGGCGGAAGGCGCGCACCGGGCGGATGCCGTTCATCGTCTCGACGAACTTGACGATCACGGCGGCGATCGCGGTGGAGCGCAGCGTGTACACCCGCCCGGCGCGCCGCTGATACAGCCGTACGAGGAGATACAGCGGCACGAACGAGGCCACGGCGACCGCGCCGAGACCGAGGTCGAGCCAGAGCAGCATCGCCGAGATGTAGACGAACGACAGGATGACGGTGACGAGTTCCTGCAGGCCCTCATTGAGCAGCTCGCGCAGGGACTCCACGTCCGTGGTGGAGCGGGAGATGAGCCGGCCCGAGGTGTACCGCTCGTGGAAGTCGACGCTGAGGGCCTGAGCATGGCGGAAGATACGGCCGCGCAGGTCGAGCAGCACGTCCTGGTTGACGCGGGCGGAGAGCAGGATGAACGCGTACTGCAGCACGCCGGAGACGAGTGCGCACAGCAGATAGCCGACCGCGACAGCGATCAGCGGCCCGAGATCGTCGCGCCGGAACGCCGGAACGGCCGAGTCGATGGCGTACGCCACCAGCAGCGGACCCGCCTGCACCGCCGCCTGCTGGAGCAGCAGCAGGAGCGTGGTGACGGCGACACGCGCCTTCATCGGGGCGAGCAGCGAGCGCAGGAGGGCGGAGGTGGCGCCCGGGGGAGTGGGCAGGACGTCGCGGTCGAAGGGATCGTCCGCCTTACGGGGTTCCTCGACCGGCTGGTCCTTGCCCGGTGCGGTGGCGGTCGTCGCCGTCATCGGTCGGCCTCCTCGGTTCCGGCCATGAGGTGGGCGTATTCGGTGTTGGTGTGCAGCAGTTCGTGATGGGTGCCGACCGCGGCGATACGG
>NZ_LLZG01000055.1 GCF_001509475.1 Streptomyces regalis | reverse complement strand
CCGCATCATCTTCGTCGACACCGAAGCCTCCAACTGGACCTTCGACCCGGTCCGCAAGCAGTACTACTTCCACCGCTTCTTCTCCCACCAGCCCGACCTGAACTACGAGAACCCGACCGTGCAGGAGGAGATCCTCTCGGCACTGAAGTTCTGGCTGGACCTGGGCATCGACGGATTCCGGCTGGACGCGGTGCCGTATCTGTACGCGGAGGAAGGAACGAACTGCGAGAACCTGCCCGCGACCCATGAGTTCCTCAGGCGGGTACGGAAGGAAATCGACGCCCAGTACCCGGACACGGTGCTGCTGGCGGAGGCCAACCAGTGGCCGGAGGACGTCGTCGACTATTTCGGCGACTTCCCCAGCGGTGGCGACGAATGCCACATGGCCTTCCATTTTCCCGTCATGCCGCGGATCTTCATGGCCGTACGACGGGAATCGCGCTACCCGGTCTCGGAAATCCTCGCCAAGACCCCGGCCATCCCCTCCGGCTGCCAGTGGGGCATCTTCCTGCGCAACCACGACGAGCTGACCCTGGAAATGGTCACCGACGAGGAACGCGACTACATGTACGCGGAGTACGCCAAGGACCCGCGGATGCGCGCCAACATCGGCATCCGGCGCAGGCTGGCTCCGCTGCTGGACAACGACCGCAACCAGATCGAGCTGTTCACCGCCCTGCTGCTGTCGCTCCCCGGCTCGCCGATCCTCTACTACGGCGACGAGATCGGAATGGGCGACAACATCTGGCTCGGCGACCGCGACGCCGTCCGCACGCCGATGCAGTGGACCCCGGACCGCAACGCGGGTTTCTCGTCGAGCGACCCGGGGCGGCTGTTTCTGCCCACGATCATGGACCCGGTCTACGGCTACCAGGTGACGAATGTCGAGGCCGCCATGGCCTCCCCGTCCTCGCTCCTGCACTGGACCCGCCGGATGATCGAGATCCGCAAGCAGAACACGGCCTTCGGACTCGGCTCCTACACCGAACTCCAGTCGTCGAATCCGGCCGTGATCGCGTTCCTGCGCGAATACGAGGACGATCTCGTCCTCTGCGTGAACAACTTCTCCCGGTTCGCGCAGCCGACGGAGCTGGATCTTCGGCGGTTCACCGGACGCCACCCGGTCGAGCTGTCCGGCGGGGTGCGATTCCCGGCCATCGGTGAGCTGCCGTACTTGCTGACCCTCGGAGGCCACGGCTTCTACTGGTTCCGGCTCCGCAAGGACGCCGCCTGACAGCCCGGGCGGGGCGGTTTTTCCCGCCCCGCCCGGGGCACGCATCAGTAACACCCCGACCGGCCCGGGGAAAGGACGTGACGCCATGTCGAAAGCCGTCACCCGCACCCTTACGACCCCTCCCGGCCTCCTTGCGTCGCTGGACCCGCTCCTACGGGAGTGGCTGCCACGGCAGCGCTGGTTCGCGGGCAAGGGGCGTCCGGTCACCGGGTTCTCGCTGGTGGCGGCCACCGAGTTGCTGCCGCCCGGCGGCAAGCTGGGCCTGTACCACCTGCTGGTGCGCGCCCATCAGCCGCTCGCGCCCCTGACGGGCGCCCCCGAGCAGCCCGCGGACTGCTACCAGCTCCTCATAGGGGAGCGTGAGGCGTTGCCGCCGCGGCTCGCGCCCGCGCTGATCGGACACGTCGCCGAGGGCCCGCTCGCCGGACGCACGGTGTACGACGCCCTGTACGACCCCCGCCCCACCGAGCTGCTCCTGGAGGCGCTGCGCACCGGGGCCCGGATCGGCGCGCTGCGTTTCGAGCGGGACGAAAGCCAGGAGATCCGGTCCGGTCTGGTACCGCGCCTGGTCACCTCGGAGCAGTCGAACTCGTCGGTCGTCTACGGCGATACGTTCATCCTGAAGCTGTTGCGCCGGATCGTGCCCGGCGTCAATCCCGACCTGGAGCTGCCGTTGGCGCTGGCCCGCGAGAGCTGCGACCGGGTGCCCGCGCCCACGGCATGGATCGGGGCGGAGCTGTCCGGCGAGTCGTATGTGCTGGGCGTGCTCCAGCCCTTCGTGCAGGGCGCGGCGGACGGCTGGGAGCTGGCGCTGCGCGAGCTGGCCAAGGGCGAGGACTTCGCCGCCGCGGCGCGGGCGCTCGGGCGCGCGACCGCCGAGGTGCACATGGCGCTGGCCCGCACCCTGCCGACGGTGACTCTGGGGCACGCGCAGGTGCAGCAGCTGGTCGACGGCATGGTCGAGCGGCTGGACGCGGCCGCGCAGGCGGTGCCCGCGCTGCGGCCGTACGCGCCCGGACTGCGTTCCGCCTTCGAGGCGCTGTCCGGCCTCGCCGCCGAAGGCTGCACCTGGACCGCCCAGCGCATCCACGGTGACCTGCACCTCGGGCAGTGCCTGCGCTCGCCCGCGGGGCAGTGGTGGCTGATCGACTTCGAGGGCGAGCCGTCGAAGCCGCTGGCCGAACGGCGGATGCCGCAGCCGCCGGTGCGGGACGTCGCGGGGATGCTGCGTTCCTTCGACTACGCCGCCCACTCGGCCGACCCTCCGATACCCGGCTGGGCGGACACCTGCCGGGCGGCCTACTGCTCCGGATACGCGCAGGTCAGCGGAGCCGATCCGCGGACCGATCCGGTGCTGCTGCGCGCGTACGAGACCGACAAGGCGATCTACGAGGTCGTCTACGAGGCCCGCCACCGCCCCGACTGGCTCCCGGTACCGCTGTCCGCCATAAGCCGCCTCGCCGCGGACATCGGCACCCCGTCCCCCTCCACACCCCCCTCCACGTCCCCATCCCCACCTTCGCCTAGGAGGCCCCGCCCGTGACCCCCCGCACCACTCCCTCCAGCGGTTCGGATCCGAAGGAGACGGCCGAGAAGCCGGCCGAGCAGACGAGCGTCGCGAAGAAGGCGACGACGAAGACGGTGAAGGCCGCCGAGAAGGCCGCGGAGGCCATGAAGAAGGGGACGAAGAAAGCGGCGTCGAAGAAGACGGCCGCCAAGAAGGCTCCTGCCAAAAAGGCAGCCGCCAAGAAGACTGCTGCGAAGAAAACGGCCGTGAAGAAGACGGCCACGGAGAAGACGACAGGGGAGAAGACTGCCGCGGAGAAGGCCACGGCGAAGAAGACGGCCGCCAAGAAAGCCGTCGCGAAGAGCACGGCGGCGAAGAGCACCCCCGCGAGCAAGGCCGCCGCGAAGAAGATCCCCGCGCAGAAGGCCACCGCGAAGAAGATCCCGGCGCAGAAGGCGCCCGCCCGGAAGCCCCCGGCGCAGGTGGTGACCGCCGAGAAGGTCACCGCACCACACTCCGCCCCGCTGCCGGAGACGCCGGTGGCCGTCTCCCCGGCCCTCGACTCCGTCGACCGCGACCGCCTCCTCAGCGGCACCCACCACGCCCCGCACTCCGTGCTCGGTGCGCATCCGGTGCCCGGCGGGGTCGCCTTCCGGGCCTTCAGGCCGTACGCCCTGGCGGTCACCGTCGTCGCGGGCGACCTGCGGGCCGAACTGCACGACGACGCGGAGGGGTTCTTCTCGGGGCTGCTGCCGCTGCGGGACGTACCGGAGGACTACCAGCTCCTCGTGGCGTACGAGGGGTCGGTCCAGGAGACCGAGGACGCGTACCGTTTCCTGCCCGCGCTGGGCGAGCTGGACCTGCATCTGATCGGTGAGGGACGGCACGAGGAACTGTGGCGGGCGCTCGGCGCCGAGCCGATGACGCACCAGGGCGTGACCGGCACCCGCTTCACCGTGTGGGCGCCGAACGCGCGGGGCGTGTCGCTGGCCGGCACCTTCAACTTCTGGGACGGCACGGGGTATCCGATGCGTTCGCTCGGCGGCACCGGCGTCTGGGAGCTGTTCGTGCCCGGCATCGGCGAGGGCGAGCTGTACAAGTTCGAGATCACCCGGCCGGGCGGCTCGAAGACACTGCGCGCCGACCCGCTGGCCCGCCATACGGAGGCCCCGCCCAACACGTCGTCCATCGTGCACACCTCGCAGCACGAGTGGGGCGACGCGGCGTGGCTGGCGCGGCGCGCGGAGATCCCGACGCACGAGGCGCCATTCTCCGTGTACGAGGTCCATCTGGCCTCCTGGCGCCCAGGACTGACGTACCGTCAACTCGCCGAGCAGCTCCCCGCGTACGTCAAGGACCTCGGCTTCACCCACGTCGAGCTGATGCCGGTCGCCGAGCACCCCTTCGGCGGCTCCTGGGGCTACCAGGTCACCGGCTTCTACGCGCCCACGGCCCGCCTCGGTACGCCGGACGACTTCAAGTTCCTGGTCGACGCCCTGCACCAGGCCGGGATCGGCGTCCTGATGGACTGGGTGCCGGCGCACTTCCCGCGCGACGACTGGGCGCTGGCCGAGTTCGACGGCCGTCCGCTCTACGAGCACGAGGACCCGCTGCGCTCCGCGCACCCCGACTGGGGCACCCTGGAGTTCGACTTCGGGCGGCGCGAGGTGCGCAACTTCCTTGTCGCCAACGCCATTTACTGGTGCGAGGAGTTCCACATCGACGGGTTGAGGGTGGACGCGGTTGCGTCCATGTTGTACCTGGACTACTCGCGTGAGCCGGGCCAGTGGGTCCCGAACGAGCACGGGGGCCGGGAGAACCTGGACGCGGTGGCGTTCCTGCAGGAGATGAACGCGACCGTGTACCGGCGGGTGCCGGGGGTCGTGACGATCGCGGAGGAGTCCACGGCCTGGGACGGCGTGACACGACCGACGCACGTGGCGGGCCCGGGCGGATTCGGGGGCCTCGGCTTCGGGCTGAAGTGGAACATGGGCTGGATGCACGACTCGCTGGCGTACATGGCCAAGGAGCCGGTCCACCGCAAGTACCACCACAACGAGATGACCTTCTCGACCACAACGAGATGACCTTCTCGATGGTGTACGCCTACAGCGAGAACTACGTCCTCCCCATCTCCCACGACGAGGTGGTGCACGGCAAGCGGTCGCTGGTGTCGAAGATGCCGGGCGACTGGTGGCAGCAGCGGGCCAACCACCGCGCCCATCTGGGCTTCATGTGGGCGCATCCCGGCAAGCAACTGCTCTTCATGGGGCAGGAGTTCGCGCAGGGCGCCGAGTGGTCGGAGGCGCACGGGCCGGACTGGTGGCTGCTGGACCCGGCGTACGGGGCGGAGCCCGACCACCGGGGCGTTCGCGACCTGGTCCGCGACCTGAACACGGTCTACCGCCACACCCCGGCCCTCTGGCAGCGGGACACCGACCCGGCCGGCTTCCAGTGGGTGGTCGGGGACGCGGCCGACGACAACGTCTTCGCGTTCCTGCGCTTCGACGCGGAGGGGGCTCCGCTGCTGGCGGTGTCGAACATGTCGCCGGTCGTGCGGGACGACTACCGGCTCGGGGTGCCGGAGGACATCCTGGCGTGGCACGAGGCGTTGAACACCGACGCGGCGCGCTACGGCGGCAGCGACGTGACGAACCCCGACCCGATCAAGCCGGAGGCCCAGCCCTGGCATGGCCGCCCGGCCAGCATCCGACTGACGTTGCCGCCGTTGGCGACGGTGTGGCTGCGCCCTGCCTAGTTTTTCGCCCCCGCCGCCCCTACCCGTCCCATCCCCCAGGGGCTCCGCCCCTTCGACCCCGCCAGGGGGCTCTGCCCCCTGGACCCCCGCTCCTCAAACGCCGGAGGGGCTGGATTTCAGCCCGTCCGGCGTTTGAGGACGAGGCCCGTTCAGCGCCGAAGCGGGGGTCTGGGGGCGGCGGGGGCGAGACAAGCGTCAGGCGGTGAGCAGCGCTTTCGGAAGGCGGCCGGTGTGCAGCACCCCCAGCCGCTGGGTGGCCCGCGTCAGCGCCACGTACAGGTCGCTCGTGCCGTACAACCCGGGTTCCACGACCAGCACCGAGTCGAACTCCAGCCCCTTCGACTGACGCGGGTCGAGGAGTACGACGGTCTGCGTGAGGTCGGGTTCCGCGCCCGCCGTCACCCCGTCCAGCCGCGCGGCCAGCGACCGGTGCAGATGGCGCGGCGCGATGACCGCGAGGCGCCCCTCCGCGGGGGTCAGTTCCTCGACCGCCTTGGCCACGGCGCCGGGCAGGTCGTCGGTGGCCCGGATCCACGGCCGTACGCCCGTCGACCGCACCGAACTCGGCGGTTCGAAGTCGGGGTTCTCGGCGCGCACCACGGCCGCCGCCAGCTCCATGATCTCGGACGGCGTGCGGTAGTTGACGCCGAGGCGGGTGTGCTCCCAGCGGTCCTCGACGTACGGCTCCAGGATGCCCGCCCAGGAGCCGACACCCGCCGCTTCCGCGGTCTGTGCCGGGTCGCCCACCAGCGTCATCGAACGGGTCGGGCTGCGCCGCATCAGCAGCCGCCACGCCATCGGCGACAGCTCCTGCGCCTCGTCGACGATGATGTGCCCGAACGCCCAGGTCCGGTCGGCCGCCGCCCGCTCGGCAGCGCTGCGATGGTCGTCCTCCTCCTGGCGTTCGGCGAAGCGCTCGGCGTCGATGATGTCGTGCGCGGACAACACCTCGCTGTCCTCGTCGTGCTTGTCCTCGAACTCGTAGGTGCGCGAGGCGTACGAGACGTCCAGCACGCCCTGCGCGTACGCCACCTGCGTCTCCCGCTCGCGCTCCGCCCGCGCCCGCGCCACCCGCTCGTCCACGCCGAGCAGTTCGGCCGCCTCGTCGAGCAGCGGTACGTCCGCCACGGTCCACGCCCGCGTCACCGGCCGGCGAATCGCGGCCACGTCCTCGTCGGGGAGGTAGCCGACCGGGTCGGCGAGGAAGTCCGCGACCAGGCGCTGCGGGGTGAGGCGAGGCCACAACTGGTCGATGGCCGCCCACACTTCGGGGTTCTCGGCGAGCTCGTCGCGGATCTGGGTGATGTCGGCGGGGTCGAGGAGGCTGGAGCCGTCGTACGGGTCGGTGCCGACGCGCTCGGCGTACAGCTCGGTGAGCGTGTTGAGGATGTGGCCCTCGAAGTGCTCGCGCGCGACGTTGTGCGGCAGCCGCGCCGCGCGGGTCTTCTCGCGCGCCACGTTCACCAGGCCGTCGTCGAGCATCAGGACCTCGCGGTCGTGCTCGATCGCGATCACCGGATCGGGCAGCGCCTGCCAGTCGCGTACGACCTCGGCGAGTACGTCCGCCATGTCGGCGCGCCCCTTCACCGCGGCGGCCTCGCGGGTGTCGGTCGCGGTCGCCTTCACGCCGGGGAACAGCTCGCCGACCGTGGCCAGCAGGACGCCGGTCTCGCCGAGCGAGGGCAGGACCTCGCCGATGTAGCCGAGGAAGGCGGGGTTGGGGCCGACGATCAGAACCGCGCGCTTGGCGAGCAGTTCGCGGTGCTCGTAGAGGAGATACGCGGCGCGGTGCAGGGCGACCGCCGTCTTGCCGGTGCCGGGTCCGCCCTCGACCACGAGTACGCCGCGGTGGGGCGCCCGGATGATCTCGTCCTGCTCGGCCTGGATGGTCTGCACGATGTCGTGCATGCGGCCGGTGCGCGCGGCGTCGAGGGCGGCCAGCAGCACGGCGTCGCCGGTCGGGTCCTCGTGGCCGGTCCGCTCCTGGTCCCCCAGGTCGAGGATCTCGTCGTGCAGGGCCGTGACGGTACGGCCGCTGGTGGTGATGTGCCGCCTGCGCCGCAGCCCCATCGGGGTGTGGCCGGTGGCCAGGTAGAAGGGGCGGGCGACGTCGGCCCGCCAGTCGATGAGGATCGGCGTGCGCTCGGCGTCGTCGGTGCGCAGGCCGATCCGGCCGATGCGGTGGCTGACGCCGGAGGCCAGGTCGATCCGGCCGAAGCACAGCGAACCGTCCACGGCGTTCAGCGCGGCGAGCAGCCCTGAGCGCTCGGCGACGAGGATGTCCCGCTCCAGGCGGGCCTGCATGGGCGTGTTGCCCTGGGCGAGAGCGTCCGTGACGGAGGTCTCGGTGTCGCCGCGCAGCGCGTCCACGCGGGCGTACAGGTCGTCGATGAATTCCTGCTCGCGCCGCATTTCACCGTCTTGAAATTCGGTGTTTGACAATTCCGCTCCCGGCCGGATATACTGTGCTCACTGAACTTCTCCGCGACCCAATTTCCTTGAAGTCGCGAACCATTGAATATACGCAAAGAAATCCCCCGAGCGCAATTGCTCGGGGGATTTCTTTGTTCCGGACCGGGCTCAGAGGACGTCGGACAGCTCCTCCAGCAGCCGCCGCTTGGGCCGGGCACCGACCATCGACTTCACGGGCTCGCCGCCCCGGAACACCATGAACGTCGGCATGGACAGCACCTTGTACGTGTTGGTGGTCTCGGGGTTGGTGTCCACGTCGAGCTGGACCACCTTCAGCCGATCGCCCGCCTCCTCGGCGAGGGCGCTGAGCACCGGTCCCATCTGCCGGCACGGCGGACACCAGTCGGCGGTGAACTCCACCAGCACCGGCAGCTCCGCCCCGATCACCTCCGTCTCGAAGTCCTCGTCCGTCACCTCTGCCACGCCCGCGGCCTTGATCACAGCTTCTGCCCTCCCAGTTCGCACAACGGCGGTTCCCCCTCGGCGAGCGCCAGCCGCAGGCCGATCTTGGCGCGCACGGCCTGCAGTTCCCCGATCAGTGCGTCGAGTTCGTCCAGCTTGCGCCGGTAGACCGCGAGCGAGGCAGGGCACGTGTCGCCTTCCGGATGCCCGGCCCGCAGACACTCCACGAACGGCCGCGTCTCCTCCAGGTCGAACCCGAAGTCCTGGAGCGTCCTGATCTGCCGGAGCAGCTTCAGGTCGCTCTCGTCGTACGTCCGGTAGCCGTTGCCGCTGCGCCGCGCGGGCAGCAGCCCTCGCGACTCGTAGTAGCGCAACGTGCGCGTCGTGGTCCCGGCCCGTGCGGCCAGCTCGCCGATTCGCATGCGTACGAACGTAATCCTTGACGCCGACGTCAGGGCAAGCGCGGCAGGAGCGGTTTTCTGCGCACCGGGGAGGACAGCACGATCGAGGTCGTCGTACGGCCCAGCGCCGAGGTCTGTTCGAGGACCTCCTCCAGGTGGGCGGTGTCCTCGACGGCGACCTTGAGGATCCAGCAGTCCTCGCCGACGACGTGGTGGACCTCGGTGATCTCCGGGCGGTCGAGCAGCTCCAGGGTGCGGGGGTGTTTGAGGGTGTAGCCGCCGTGCGGGTTGACCCGGATGAAGGCCTGGATGCCGTAGCCGAGCCGGGCGGGGGCGACATGGGCGCCGTACCCCGTGATCGCGCCCGCCGCCTCCAGTCGCCGTACGCGCTCGGTGACGGCGGGCGGGCTGAGGCGCACCCGGCGGCCCAGCTCGCTCAGCTTGATCCGGCCGTCGGTCTGGAGCAGTTCGAGGATCTGCCGGTCCAGGGCGTCGAAGGCCACCGATGTTTCGCTGGTCGCCGGGCGCAGATGCCGTGGTTCTTTCGGCACGGCGGCCTGATCTCCCATCTCTTCCCCTTCAGGACGTGGTGCGGGGCCAGGAGAATTATGGTCATGCGAAAGGCACGAGAGGTACTGGTCATCGGCGGCAACCGCTATTTCGGCAAGCGGCTGATCGCACGCCTGCTGGCCGCCGGGGACCGGGTGACGGTCCTCAATCGCGGATCGTCGGCGCCACCACCGGGCGTGACCCATCTTGTCGCCGACCGGAGTGACGAGAAGTCCCTGACGGCGGCCCTGGGTTCACGGACGTTCGACGCCGTGGTCGACCAGGTCTGCTACACCCCGCGCCAGGCGGAGATCGCCCGCCGGGTCTTCACCGGCCGTACCCGTCGTTATGTGCTGACGTCGACGGTGGAGGTCTACGAGTACGAGGACTCGATCGCCCCCGTGCGCGAGACGGACGTGGATCCGCTGGGCGTGGCCGTCGACCTCGAACTCCCCTGGTACGACCCGGAGTTCCTCGACACCAACTACGGCGAGGGCAAGCGGCAGGCGGAGGCCGTCCTCGCCGCCGGCCCGGACTTCCCGTACGCGGCGGTGCGTGTCGCCCATGTGCTGGGCGGGGACGACGACTTCACGGGCCGTATGACCCACTACGCGAACCGTATCCGCGCCGGGGAGCCGATCGCCGTGCCGGTGGTGAACCACCCGGCGACGTACATCCATGTCGAGGAGATCGCCGACTTCCTGTTCTGGGCGGTGGGCCAGGACTTCACGGGGCCGGTCAACGCCGCCTCGCACGGCAGGCTGACCACCGAGGACCTGTGCGACGCGATCGCCGCGCACATCCCGGACGGCAAGGCCGTCTTCCGGCACGTCGAGGTCGGCGAGGTCTCCCCGCTCTCCTTCACCCGCGCCTACGGCATGGACAACTCCCGGGCCGTACGGCTGGGTTTCCGTTTCACGCCCGTACGGCAGTGGCTCCCGAAGGCCGTCGCCGAGACCCTCGGAAAGGAGGGCTGACGTGCGGTACCGCACCCTTGGCGCCCGTCGTGTGAGTGCGATCGGCCTCGGCGTGATGCCGCTGTCCATCGAGGGCCGACCCGACGACAGGCGCGCCCTGGCCACCGTGCACGCCGCCCTGGACGCGGGGGTGACGCTGCTGGACACGGCGGACTCGTACCATCTGCCGGGCACCGAGCCCGGTCACAACGAACTCCTCGTCGCCCGCGCGCTGGCCGCGTACGGCGGCGACACGGACGGCGTGCTGGTGGCCACCAAGGGTGGCCGGGGCAGGCCGGCCGACGGCAGCTGGACGGTGAACGGCGACCCGCGCCACCTCAAGGCGGCCGCCGAGGCCTCGCTGCGGCGGCTCGGCGTCGAGGCGATCGGGCTCTACCAGTTGCACAAGCCCGATCCGGCCGTTCCCTTCGAGGAGTCGGTCGGCGCGCTGCGCGAGCTCCTCGACGCGGGCAAGATCCGCCTGGCCGGCGTCTCCAACACGGACGTGGACCAGATCCGCGCAGCCCACCGGATCCTCGGCGACCGCCTGGTGTCGGTGCAGAACCAGTACTCGCCCGCCGTACGGGACAGCGAGGCCGAGCTGCGGCTGTGCACGGAGCTGGGGCTTGCGTTCCTGCCGTGGAGCCCGCTGGGCGGCATCTCCCGCAGCTCCCTGGACGGGCCGGCGCGGACGGCGCACGAGCCGCGCTTCGGCGCCTTCCGTGCCGTGGCGAGCGCCCGCGGCGTCAGCCCTCAGCAGGTGTGCCTGGCATGGCTGCTGGCGCGGTCCGCTGCCGTGATCCCCATTCCGGGGGCGAGCCGTCCGCAGACGATCCGGGATTCGGCCGCCGCGGCGGACCTGGTGCTGGGCGCGGAGGAGCTGGCACGGTTGAACGGTGCGACGGTTGGGGTCGGTTGACGCCCCGGCTCGGCCGCGTGTGGGCCTGCGCGTCGAGGTACCCGTCGGTCAGCACCGACAGTCCGGCGACGCCGGCAGCGAACCGCACACGCCGGCGCCGCTCCTGTAGTCACGCCCCGCGGACGCCTGGGCCGGCGCCACGCCGGTCTTCCGGTAATGCCGTCAGGCGCACGGCAGTTGCCGTGCGCCTGAGGTGGAGAGATTCCGACCGGGCGGCTGAGAGACGGGGGAGCATCCCAGCCGCCCGGAGTGTGATGGCCGGACGCCCGGCCCCGGTTCAGGAGGGGCCGGACGTCCGGAGCGAGGAGGGCCGCAAGGCCCCGACGGGCGCGGGGCACTGAGCCCCGCGTTCTCCGCGGCTCGCCCAGCGGAGCGCCTACGCCTTGGCGAGTTCCTTCTCGTCGCCCTGTTCCGACGCCTCGGCCGGGGCGCCGTGGCCGTCGTTCTGGAGGGTCGCCTCGTCGAACGGGAGCTGACCGGCGAGCACCTGGTCGACGCGGCCGCGGTCGATCTCCTTGGTCCAGGTACCGATCAGGACGGTGGCCACGGCGTTGCCCGCGAAGTTCGTCAGAGCGCGGGCCTCACTCATGAAGCGGTCGATGCCGACGATGAGGCCGATGCCGTCCACCAGGGCCGGCTTGTGCGACTGCAGACCACCGGCCAGCGTGGCCAGACCCGCACCGGTGACACCGGCGGCGCCCTTGGAGGCGACCAGCAGGAAGAGCAGCAGCGGGATCTGCTCGCCGATCGACATCGGCGTACCCATGGCGTCGGCGATGAACAGGGACGCCATGGTCATGTAGATCATGGTGCCGTCGAGGTTGAAGGAGTAGCCGGTCGGGACGGTGATGCCGACCACCGGCTTGCTGACGCCCAGGTGCTCCATCTTCGCGATGAGGCGCGGCAGCGCGGACTCGGAGGAGGAGGTGGACAGGATCAGCAGGAACTCACGGCCCAGGTACTTGAAGAGCGTGAAGATGTTGAGGCCGGAGACGATCCGCAGCAGCGCGCCGAGCACGATGAAGACGAAGAGGAAGCAGGTGATGTAGAAGCCGAGCATCAGCACGGCGAGGCTCTTGAGCGCGTCCACACCGGCGGAACCGGTCACGGCGGCGATGGCGCCGAAGGCACCGATCGGCGCGGCCCACATCACCATGGCGAGGATGCGGAAGACGAGCCGCTGGATGTGCTGCACACCCCGCAGGATCGGCTCCCCGGCCGAGCCCATGGCCTGCAGCGCGAAGCCGGCGAGCAGCGCGACGAGCAGGGTCTGCAGGACCGTTTCCGAGGTGAAGGCGGAGACCATCGTGGTCGGGATGAGGCCGAGCAGGAACTCGGTGGTGTCCTTGGCCTCGGCGTCGACCTGCTCGTGACCGGCGTCCTTGACGGCGTCGGTGATCTGCAGACCGGTGCCCGGCTCCAGGATGTTGCCGACGACGAGACCGATACCGAGGGCGACCAGCGACATCACGAGGAAGTAGCCGAGCGCGATACCGCCGACGGCACCGACCTTGGCGGCCTTTCGCACCGAGCCGATGCCCAGGACGATCGTGCAGAAGATGATCGGCGAGATCATCATCTTGATCAGGTTCACGAAGCCGGTACCGATGGGCTTCAGCTCGACCGCGAAGTCGGGCGCGACCAGGCCCACGGTGATACCGAGGGCCACCGCGATGATCACCGCGATGTAGAGGTAGTGCGTGCGGTCCCGCTTGGTGACGGGTGCGGCAGGTGCCGTATCGGGGGATTTGGCGGCGGCCACGGCTGCCCTCCTTGACGTCTTCGTCGGTATCACCGGCGTGCGGCTCACGTCCGGGGTGGGGGTTCGCTGACGGGGAAGCGCGCCCCGGGGAGCAGGGGTCGTACTCCAAGCGATGCGGTGACTATC
This sequence comes from Streptomyces regalis, assembly GCF_001509475.1. Taxonomy (GTDB): domain Bacteria; phylum Actinomycetota; class Actinomycetes; order Streptomycetales; family Streptomycetaceae; genus Streptomyces; species Streptomyces regalis. Next base: position 9,603 of record NZ_LLZG01000055.1, on the reverse strand, counting down.
TCCCGCCGTGTGAGGGCGGTCACCCTTCCGTTCATTTAGTTCACCGTCCGCTTACGTGCCGAGCCCAGACCTGTGGAGTGAGCCGAGCTCAGCTCCGTGGAGTGATCTGAGTCACGTCCTGTCACAACGATCGGGGCCGCGGTGTCTTGAGGTCGAACCCCCTGGAACCGGAGGAGGCACCATGACCGAGAACAGCAACGTCATCGTGATCGGCGGCGGATACGCGGGTGTCATGGCGGCCAATCGCCTGACCCGGCGCGACGACGTGACCGTGACCCTGATCAATCCGCGCTCGGCCTTCGTCCACCGGATCCGCCTGCACCAGCTGGTGGGAGGGTCCGACGACGCGGTCGTCGACTACCGGGACCTCCTGGCCGAGGACGTCCGGCTCGTGGTCGACAGCGTGACGCGGATCGACGCGGCCGAGCGCAGCGTGAGGCTGGCGACCGGAGGCACGGTCGGCTACGACTACCTGGTCTACGCGGTGGGCAGCGGCAGCGCCGACCCGGACGTGCCCGGAGCGGCCGAGTTCGCCTACCCGATCGCCGGCCTGGAGGAGGCGCAGCGGCTGCGGCCGGTCCTCGACGCCGCGTCCGCGAAGGCCCCGGTGACGGTCGTCGGGGCCGGTCCGACCGGTATCGAGACCGCCGCCGAGCTGGCGGAGGCCGGCCGCGCCGTGACCCTGGTCTGCGGCGGGGTGCTCGGCCCGTATCTGCATCCGCGGGGGCGGCGCTCGGTCGCCGGGCGGATGGCCGCACTCGGGGTGACCGTGCTGGAGGGCCCAGGCTCGGAGGTGACGGCCGTGACGCGGGACGCCGTACGGCTCAGCGACGGCCGTACGCTGCCGAGCGAGGTGACCATCTGGACCGCCGGCTTCGGCGTGCCGGATCTGGCCGTACGCAGCGGGCTGAGCACCGACGCCCTGGGCCGTCTGCTCACCGACGAGACGCTGACCAGCGTGGACGACCCGCACATCGTCGCCGCCGGCGACTCGGCGGCGCCGTCGGGTCTGCCGCTGCGGATGAGCTGCCAGGCCGCGATACCGCTGGGCGCGCGGGCCGCCGACACGGTGCTCAGCCGGATCGCGGGTGAGCAGCCCTCGCCCCTCAACCAGGTGTTCGCCGGGCAGTGCATCAGCCTGGGCCGCGGCGCCGGCATCTTCCAGTTCGCCCACCGGTACGACGTCGCGCTGTGGTTCCACATCGACGGCCGCCCCGGTGCGAGGCTCAAGGAGTTCGTCTGCCAGGGCATCGTCAAGCATCTGGCCGCCGAGTCGCGCAAGCCCGGTTCGTACCGCTTGCACCGCGTCTCGGGCGGCACCAAGCGTCAGGAGCTGCTGCGGGCCGGACGCGGCGAGACCCCGGCCGCCGCTGAGGGCGGGACGCGGGCCACCGCCGAACGCGTGGCCTAGACCGCGCACGAACAGGGGAGAGACCCGGGCATGAGTGATCACGCCACCGATCCGGCGACCGAGGCCTTCGTCGCCCACCGCAACCTGCTCTTCACCGTCGCGTACGAGATGCTCGGCTCGGCGGCCGACGCCGAGGACGTGCTGCAGGAGACCTGGCTGCGGTGGGTCGAGGTCGACCTTGGACAGGTGCGCGACCAGCGCGCCTACCTGGTCCGGATCACGACCCGGCAGGCGCTGAACCGGCTGCGCACGCTGACGCGCCGCAAGGAGGCGTACGTCGGCCCCTGGCTGCCCGAGCCGCTGCTCACCGCGCCGGACGTGGCCCAGGACGTCGAGCTCGCCGAGAGCGTGTCGATGGCGCTGATGCTCGTCCTCGAGACGCTCTCCCCGACGGAGCGCGCCGTCTTCGTGCTGCGCGAGGTCTTCGAAGTCGACTACGACGAGATCGCGGCCGCCGTCGACAAGACCCCGGCGGCCGTCCGCCAGATCGCGCACCGCGCCCGCCGCCACGTCGACGCCCGCCGCCCTCGCGCGGCGGTCTCCGCGAGCGCGACCCGGGCGGCCCTGGAGTCGTTCCAGCGCGCACTGGCCACCGGGGATCTGCAGGGCTTCCTCGACGTGCTCGCCCCCGAGGTCGTCCTGGTGAGCGACGGTGGCGGCGTCAAGCAGGCCGCGCCACGGCCGGTGGTCGGCGCCGACAAGGTGGCCCGCTTCATCGTCGGCGGCACGGGCAAGCTCGAAGCCACGCTCACCACCGGCCTCACCGTGGTCAACGGCAACCCGGCACTCGTCCTGCGCCTGGACGGCGAGATCGACGGCGTCATGGCGATCCGCGTCGAGGACGCCCGCATCACCGGCCTCTACTACGTCCGCAACCCCGAGAAGCTGACCCGCGTCGAGTCGGAGACCCCGCTCACCCTGCGATGAGCACGGCGGGCACCGCCCGGTGAGCCCGGTGAGCCCGGTGAGCAGGCGGTGCCGCCCTTCATCCACAGGGGAAAGCAGTCGTCCACAGGGGGAAGCAGCCAAAATCGGCCATGGGGCAGACTGACGGCATGCGCATCTCCGTCCCGAGGCCCCGCAGCCTGGCCGGCCAGCTCTTCGCCATGCAGGCCGTGCTGATAGCGGTGCTCGTCGCCGGGTACGCGGTGTTCACCTACGTCAGCGACCGCGGCCAGGCCGAGGACGCGGCGCGCGGCCAGGCCATGGCGGTGGCCCAGTCGATCGCCGACGCCCCGTCCGTGGGGGAGGCGATCCGCACCCCCGACCCGACGGCCGAACTCCAGCCGTACGCGCTGCGCGTCCAGCACGACACCGGCGTCGACTTCGTCACGATCATGGACCCCAAGGGCATCCGCTGGACGCACCCCGACAAGGAGCAGATCGGCCAGCACTTCCGCGGCCACACGGAGCGCGCCCTGAGAGGTGAGCCGTTCACCGAGACGTACACCGGCACGCTGGGCCCGTCCGTGCGCGCGGTCGTGCCGATCTACGACGGTGGCACGGCCCCGAAGGACATCGTCGGGCTGGTCAGCGCGGGCATCAGGGTCGAGGAGATCAGCAAGCGGGTGCAGGACCAGCTGACGGCCCTGCTCGGGGTCGCGGCGGGCGCGCTCGCCCTGGGCGCGATCGGCACGTACGTCATCAACGCCCGCCTGCGCCGCCACACCCACGGCATGAACGCGGCCGAGCTGAGCCGGATGCACGACTACCACCAGGCCGCACTGCACGCGGTACGCGAGGGGCTGCTGATGCTGGACGGGCAGTACCGGGTGGCGCTGATCAACGACGGCGGGCGGGAACTGCTCGGGGTGGGCGGCGATGTGGTGGGGCAGTCGGTCGCGGACCTCGGCCTGCCCGCACCGCTGACCGGGGCGCTGCTGGCGTCCGAGCCCAGGGTCGACGAGGTGCATCTGACGGCGCAACGCGTGCTGGTGGTGAACACGTCCCCCGTGTCGGGCGGTGAGCGGCGCGGAACGGTCGTGACCCTGCGGGACGTGACCGAACTGCAGTCCCTGATGGGCGAGTTGGACTCCGAACGCGGCTTCACCCAAGCCCTGCGGTCGCAGGCGCACGAGGCGGCGAACCGCCTCCACACGGTCGTCTCGCTGATCGAACTCGGACGCGCCGAGGAGGCGGTGGACTTCGCGACCGCCGAGCTGGAGCTGGCCCAGGCACTGACGGACCAGGTCGTCGCGGCGGTGAGCGAGCCGGTGCTGGCGGCACTGCTGCTGGGGAAGACGGCGCAGGCCAACGAGCGGGGCGTCGAACTCGTCATATCGGAGGACAGCCGACTGGACGACAACCTGCTGCCGCCCTCCCTGCCGGCCCGGGATCTGGTGACGATCCTGGGCAACCTGATCGACAACGCGGTGGACGCCGCGCTGGGGAGCGTGCGGGGGCGGGTGACGGTGACGGCGTACACGGAGGGTGCCGAGCTGGTCCTGCGCGTGTCGGACACGGGGGCCGGGGTGGACCCCGCGCACGTGGAGGCGGTGTTCGAACGCGGCTTCTCGACGAAGCCGGCGGGTCCGGGCGGGCGAGGGCTGGGGCTTGCGCTGGTCCGGCAGGCGGCGCACCGGCACGACGGGACCCTGTCGGTGGCGGAGGCCGCCGGGGGTGGGGCGGAGTTCGAGGTGCGGCTGCCGTTGGGAGAGGGTGTGAAGCACGCGCCGGGTGCCGGGCCCTCGCCGGGCGCCGAGTCCGTGCCGGGCGGCGGGCCTTCCCAGCAGGCCGAGCCCGTGCAGGATTCCGAGGGCGCGGCGGTTTCGAGAGGTGACGTATGACGGGGCCGGCCGAGCAGGCGATTCGCGTCCTGGTCGTGGAGGACGATCCGGTCGCTGCGGACGCGCACGTGATGTACGTCGACCGGGTGCCGGGATTCGTCGCGGTCGGCAAGGCGCACACGGGCGCGGAGGCGCGGCGCGCGCTGGAGCGGACGCCGGTGGACCTGCTGTTGCTGGACCTGCACCTGCCGGATGTGCACGGGCTGCAACTGGCACGGTCGCTGCGGGCTGCGGGCCATCACGCGGACGTGATCGCGGTGACGTCGGCACGGGATCTGGCCGTGGTGCGCGAAGGGGTGTCGCTGGGGGTCGTGCAGTACGTACTGAAGCCCTTCACGTTCGCGACGCTTCGGGACCGGCTGGTGCGGTACGCCGAGTTCCATGCGGCGGTCGGGGAGGCGAGCGGCCAGGACGAGGTGGACCGGGCGCTCGCGGCGTTGCGGGCGCCGGGCCCTGCGGCACTGCCGAAAGGGTTGAGCGGGCCGACGCTGGAGCGGGTGACGGGGGCCGTGCGGGAGGCGGCGGAGGGGCTCACGGCGGCGGGGGTCGCCGAGGCCGTGGGGATTTCCCGGATCACGGCTCGGCGGTATCTGGAGCATTTGGTGGAGGCGGGGAGGGCTGAACGGAAGCCGGTTTACGGGCAGGTCGGGAGGCCGGAGCTGGTTTATCGGTGGGTGCCGGGGGGGGGGGGGGGGCGGTAGCCGCGGGGGCGTCGAAGTACGCGCGTGCCCAGGCGCGGGCTCTGGCTGCTTCCGCGAAGGCATCGGCTCGGTCGTAAGCGAAGGAGGCCTCCATCAGGCCCAGGAAGGTGCCGGCCCGAAGCAAGACGGGGTCGATATGCGCGGACCAGCCGGGGACGTGGGGGGCGACGGCGAGGTTCTGCAAGGCCTTGCCGGCCATGTACCAGTCCTCAGCCTCCTTGAACGCCTCGACCGCGCTACGGAAGGCCGCCACGGCGTCCTCCGGCCGGCCCGCCTCGCACAGGGTGGCGCCGAGGTTGTTCCATGCCGAGCCTTGGCCATGGCGTTCTTCGGTGGCCTGGTACAGATCGCAGGCATGGGTCAAGGCTTCGATCGCCTCGTCCGCACAGCCCGCCACCGACGCGAGATTGCCGAAGTGTTCCCACACGAAGGCCTGACCGTGCACGTCTCCGAGGGCCTCGTACAGGTCATCAGCCTGGAAAAACGCATCCATCGCGTCGTCCACCCGGCCCGCCTTCGTCAGGGCGAGACCGAGGTGATCCCACACACCGGCCTCACCCTTGCGGTTTCCGGCCACCTGATACAGGGCCCGGGCGCGCGTCAGGGCGTCGATCGCCTCTTCCACCCGGCCCGTCGCCCGCAGCGCGTTCCCGATGGAGTCCCAGGCGAGGGCCTCGTCGTGGTGACTCCCTGCGCAGTGAGCCACCTCCTGTGCGACGGTGGCCACGGCGTACAAGTCCTCGAAGTACCGTCGCCAGGACAGATACATCATCAGACATCGCCCGAGCCACCCCGCCGCCTGCGCGTGCTGCTCCTCCCGCCCCCACTGCACGGCCTCGAGCAGCCCCGCCCGCTCGGCGTCCAGCCACGCCAGCGCCTGGGCCCGGTTCTCGAACCTCTCCGGCACCGGATCCCCCGGCAGCCACCGCAGCCACTCATCGGCCGCGCCGGCGGTCAACAAGTAGTAGACCAGCACGAACCCTCGTGCCTTCTCCCCCTCTTCCCACACATCAGGGGCCGCGGACAGCCCCGCCCCGAACACCCGGACCAGGTCGTGCAACCGCCACCACCCGCGCCGGCTGCCCCGCTCGACAAGATGTGCCCGGGCCAGGATCTTCAAGTCCCGCGCGGCAGGAGTACCGCCCACGGCGAGCGTATCGATGACTACAGGGCTCGCCTCGGGCCCCGGCGCGAGGGCGAGCAGCCGCAGCAGCCGGGCCGGCCCGGGCGGAAGCCGACGGTAGGACAGATCGAAGGCGGCACGGACGCTGCGCTCACCGTCGTCGAGGTGGCCGAGACGGTCACGGGACTCGGCGAGTTCGCCCACGAGTTCCGCCACCGGCATGTCCCGGTCCTCAGCCAGCAGCGCGACCGCGATCTGCAGAGCCAGCGGCAGGTACCCACAGAGGGCGGCGAGCCGCTCGGCGGCATCGGCGTCGTCCCGGATACGGCTGTCCTGCGGCTCTGCGATACGCAGGGCGACGTCGAGAAGCTCCCCGGCGTCCTCGGGCGTCAACTGGTCCAAGGGCACGAGTCGCGCACCGAGTTGGGGCAGCCGGTCGCGGGACGTGATCAGGACGCGGTGCACAGCGCCGCCCGGGAGGAGGGGCCGTACCTGTTCGGGCGAGGAGGCGTTGTCGACCAGGATCAGCACCGAGCCCCGCCGGCTCGCCCGCTCGGCGAGGAGCGACCGGTAGAGCACCGCGCGCTCGTCGGCCGTGGCGGGGATGTGCTCCGGCTGGACGCCCAGAGCCCGCAACAGGGACTGGAGCGCCTGGTCCGCCGTAACCGGAACGTCGTCGTATCCGTGCATGTCCAGGAACAGCGCCCCACCCGGAAACCACCCCTCCGCCCGGGCCGCGTAGGCCGCCTCCACAGTCAGCGCCGTCTTCCCCACGCCCCCGAGCCCGGAGACGGCGGTGACGAGCACAGCCTTCGGGGCGCCGGCCGACGCGGTCGGGTCAAGAGCCTCCAGGAGCCGGGTCAGTTCCCCATCACGGCCGGTGAACCCTGCCGTTCTGGCAGGCAGGGCGTCCAGGGCGGTGGGCGCGGCAGCCGACTGGTGGTAGTCCGCCTTCCCGATGACGGTCCCTTGGAAGTAACCGCCCTGGAAGTCGACGTGATCCCGGCTGCTCATCCCAAGCTGTCCCCCGTCGACCTGAACGGCACCGCGTACAGAACGATGTACGCCCCCAACCCCGCCACCGCGAGCGCCTCGCCCACGGACAGGATCACGAGTCCCGGCGAGGTGCCACCCCCGGCCCAGTACACGACGAGCGCACCCAGCGGTACGACACAGAAGGCGAGCAGGTCGACCACGAGCTGCACGACCTTCCGAGACACTCTCCTGGTGTCCCCGCGATGGAAGTTCTCCCACCCGAAGGCGCCTTCCGCACCCGCGAGTTGAGCGAGCCGAGGCCCCAGCTCGTCCCGCAGATACCTCCCGATCGCCGAGATCTTCTCGTCGTTGACCAGATAGGTCCACCCGAGCACCACACACACCGGCGGCAACGCCAGCAGCATCGACGTCTGCTTGGCCTGCGCCGCCGCGGCGATGACGGCGGCGACGACGGCCAGCGTCACATAGAGCAGGTTGTCCCGGAACCCGATCCGCGCCTTCTGCTCGTCCTTCACGCTCTGGTACTCGGCGAGCAGCAACTGCCCTACGGTGACGTCCTGTTCCGGCACTCGATTCCCTTCCCCCGGCTGTAGGTTATGAGTGTGCCGGAGACTCAGCCCACTGCTCTTGTCCTGACCGCGCTCCCCCTCGAATACGCCGCCATCCGTGTGCACGTCGAGAAGCGGCAGGAACTCGTACACCCTGACGGGACCCGAGTCGAGAAGGGCCAACTGGCCAGTACTTCCTGGCATATTGCCATTGCGGAGCTGGGTATGGGCGCCGAGCGGGCGGCCGCTCTCACCACACAGCTCATCAACTGGCTGCATCCCGAGGCCGTGTTCTTCGTCGGTGTCGCCGGCAGTCTTAAGGACGACGTCGGAATCGGGGACGTCGTCGTGGGCACGCAGGTGTACGAGATCCACGGCGGCAAGCAGACGCCCGAGGGTTTCCTGGTCCGGCCGAAGGCCCTGCCGGGCTCGCACGCGCTGGAACAGGCAGCCCGTTCCGCCGTGCGGGACATGCCCGACGTACGGGCGCACTTCATGCCGATCGCCACGGGTGATGTAGTCCTGGCGGACTCCGAGTCCGAGATCGCCCGGCACCTCCGCAGGAACTACAACGACGCCGGCGCGATCGAGATGGAGGGCTCAGGGGCAGCCCACGCGGCCCATCTGAACGGCCGGTTGGACGCCCTGGTGATCCGGGGCGTCAGCGACCGCGCCGATGCCGGCAAGCGCGATGCCGACGCCTCGGGTGCGCAGGAACTCGCCGCCAAGCAGGCGGCTGCGGTGACGGTGGCCGTGCTGCGCAAGCACCAGCCCCGCAAGGGGTCCTCCGTTTCCTCCGACTCCGAGGAGGGTCCCCATCGACGCGGGGACAGCGGAGCGACGTACGGCGGAGACCACATCGACTTCCGGGGTGGCACCTTCTACGGTCCCGTCACCGGCAAGAGCGACGGGCGACGGTAGGGGCGGCAGGGGTACCACCCACGGCCCGGTCCCGCGAGCGACCGCCACACTCCCACCCCGCCCCCTGGGCTTCACCGGCCGATCGGCGGAGCTGGACCGCCTGCTCCCGCACCTCTCCCCCGACGAGGACGACACGGCCGCGCTCCCGCTCCTCATCTTCGCCGTCACCGGTATGGGCGGCATCGGCAAGACCGCACTGGCGGTGGAGGCGGCGCACCGAGCCCGTGGGAAGGGCTGGTTCCCGGGCGGGACGCTCTTCGTGGACCTGCGCGGGTACGACGACGACCCGGTTACGGCTGATCAGGCGGTGCTGGCGCTGCTCGATGCGCTGGGGGTACAGGACGGGGATCTGCCCGCGACGGCAGAGCGCCAGTACGACGCATACCGCGCGCTCCTCGCCGGACGACGGGACCGGATGCTGCTGATCCTGGACAACGCCTCGGACCCGTCCCAGTACCTGCCGCTGATGCCCGGGACGGACCACCACCGGGTGCTCATCACGTCCCGGGACCGTCCCGACGCCCTTCCGGTACGCCTGATCGATCTGGAGACACTCGCCCCGGAGGACTCCGTCGCCCTTGTGACCCGTGCCCTGTACGACACCGATGAGCGAGACGAACGCCCGGTACGGGAAATCGACACACTCCGCGAACTGACCAATCTATGCGGCCACTTGCCTCTGGCCCTCCAGATCGCCGCGGGGATGCTGCGTCGGCGACGCCATCGGGGTGTCGCCTCTCTCGTGGCCGAGATCCGGGACGCCGGGGACCCGACCACTGTCCTGGACCGTGGCAGCCCCGGAACGGACCTGTATGGACGCTCACTTGTCCTGCGTCCTGTGTTGGAGACCTCGTACCGGCGGCTGCCGCGCGACGAGGCCCGGCTGCTGCGCCTGCTCTGCCTTGCTCCTGGTGCGGAGACCTGTACGGAGGCGATCGCCGCGCTTACCGATCTCGACACGGGATCTGCGCTGTCGCTGTTGGAGAACCTGTCCGCCAGATATCTCGTCACGCCGGTGGGGGGCGGTAACGGGACGGCCTTCGCCGTGCGGTGGCGGTTACATGACTTGGTGCGGGTGTTTGGGGCGGGTGTGGTGGCGGGGGATGTGGGGTTGTGG
>NZ_LLZG01000054.1 GCF_001509475.1 Streptomyces regalis | reverse complement strand
CTCCCGATCACCCCCCGTGCCCTCCCCGCGATCTGCGAGACTGGACGTGATACACACAGCTCATGCGGGGCGTGGTGGTCGGGGACTGAAAAGATCCTGCGGACAGGTGTTTCAACGCACGTTTCGGCGGGCGGCCGTGGGGGAGGTCACTGACACGATGATCGGGTTGCGCGGCGGGCGTCACGCGTCCTAGAAAAGCAGTCGGGTGGAGATATGCATCGCGGTGGCGGACTGGGCGAGGGGACTGATGACCTGGGTCCTCGACGTGCCCGGCGGGGAAGGCACCGGCGCGACGCGGAGGATTCGAACGAAGCACGTCAGGGACACGTAGTACCGGGTATGCCGGGTGTACCGAACGAGTCAGAGCGGGCCGACCGTCACATGGAGCGGCTGAGGGCGAGCAGGAATGGTGGTCGGGTGGGGGTGACGTACAAGTACTTCGGCGCGCCCGACGGCGCGACCGCGGCCCGCGTCCCGATCTCGATGCGCCCCGAAGAACTCGGCGGCGACGAGCTCGGCATGAACGGCATGTTCACCAAGATCAAGCCGGAGACCATGGCCGCGATGGTGCTGACGGGCATCGAGGGCGTCCCCCTGCACAAGGTGCCGCCGCTGGAGCTGGTGGTCCTGCACCCCGACTACGCCGTGGTCAAGCTTCCGATGACCGTGGTGGACCCGCTCCGTGGAATAGGAGAGGAAGCGGTCGGCGCGGCCGCCTTCATCTGGTCGACGGTGCCGGACCGGGGTGGGCCTCGGGATGCGTTCAACGTGTACCAACTGCTGCACGAGTGGCAGGACTTCAGTCATCGGTTGCATGAGGCGGGGCATCAGCCGTACTGCCTGGTTTGGCCGTGACCTGGGGTTTCGTTTGGTGCGGGCGGGGCTTTCGGGTCCCGCCTTTGTCATGTGCCGGGAGGGGCCGTCAGGCGGCCAGGGCACATTGAGGGCACATTGGTTTCGCTAGGGGCACTGATGTGCCCTGGGCAGCGGGCGGCTCGCCGTCGTCCTCCGCCTCGGCTTCCGTGAAGGCGTCGTCGATTGCCTTACGGGTGCGGGTCTCGCTGGACGGCAACAGGTGCGTGTACGTCCGGAGCGTGAAGCCCGGGTCCGAGTGGCCGAGGTACTCGGAGAGCGCCTTGATGCTCTCCCCTGCATCCAGGAGCACGGAGGCGTACGCGTACCGGAGGGCGTGCATGCCGTCTTCCGGGGCCGCCTGGAGGTAACGCGCGCCGCGCTCGCGGGGAGGGATCACGCCAGCCGCAGCCAGGGCGCGCTTCCAGTCGCCCGTGTTGAAGACACTTCGGTATCGCCCCCGAAGGCGGCGAGGAAGCCTGCCGCTGGGTGGCCGTCCGTCACGCCGAGGACCACATCCACATCGCCGCCACCCTCGTCCGTCAGGACGGCCGCCGCCCCCAGCGCGACTACGACCAACGCGCCGTCCAGCGCGAAGCCCGCCAGATCGAAGTCGACTACGGGCTGCGGCGGTTGAAGCCGGGCGACGGCACCGCAGCCAAACGCCCCACCAGCAAGGAGCACTTCAAGGCCAAGCGCCTGGGCCAGGAAGCGGCCACACGCGATGTACTGCGCTTGCGGGTCCGCCGCACCGTCGCCGCCGCGGCCGACGAGGCCGAGTTCTTCGCCCTGCTGGAGGCCACCGGCGTGACCGTGCGCCTCAAGTGCGGCCCGTCCGGCGAGGCGCTCGGCTGCAACTTCGCCCTGCCCGACGACACCAACGACAAGGGCAAGCTGGTCTTCTACTCCGGCTCCGCCCTCGCCACCACCAGCCCCGAGCCGGGCGCCGTCCGGCCGGGCAATCCGTGGCACCAGGCCACCGCCGCCACCGAACGCATCCCCCACCACCTCACTCACGGCGACGACCACACCGCCCAAGGACAGCTGGTCGCGCTCGGCGCCGCACTGGACCTCCTGCCCGTCACCGCACCGGCCGCGGTCAAGGCCGAACTCAAACAGGCCGCTGCCGTCTTCGAGCGCGCCACCCGCTCCCGCATCGCCGCCGACTTCGACAGCACCCGCGTCCTACGCCGCAGTGTCCAGGCGATCTGGCGTGACCGCCCTCAGGACGGTGATGGGGCTGGATTCGCGATGTTCCCGGATGCCGCGCTCACCGCGGTGGCGTTCGCGATGCACTGGCACCGCGTCCGTCAGCACGCACAACAGGAGGCCGCAGCAGAACAGGCCCTCCTCCATTTGCAGGTCGCGTACGCGCCGGTCGCTGAGCCGGTCCTGGTCAGTCTCGTCAACCGAGCACCCAGCCCGCAGACCAAACGCCGCTTCGCCCGCCACCTCCAGCAGACAGTCCCCGAACACGCCGAGCGCATCCTCCACGACCCCGCCTGGGACGCACTCGCCACCGTGCTCGCCGAGGCCGAAGCAGCAGGACACAACGCAGCCACCGTCCTCGACCAGGCGCTCGGCCAACGCACCCTGGACGACGCCCACATCCCCGCCCGCGCACTAACTTGGCGCATCCGCCGCCTCGGCGAGCGCCACGCGCCCGGTCCACGAGCCGAGGTAGCGAGGGCTCGCAGCGTCAGGCAACACCCTGCCCCGCCCGTCCAATCTCCGCCGCAATCGGCACGACGGCGCTGATCGGGCCGGGGCGGACAGCTTGGGAGTGAGCAGTTCCAGCGCTTCCTCCCAGCGGAAGCGGTCCGCCCCGCCCCCGGCCTTCGGCCGGTGCGGCTCGTACGAACCGATCAGCACACCCATCTCTCGCAGCCAGTCCAGACTGCGGCGGTAGGCAGGGTGGGTGGCCTGGGCCGAGTTCAGGTACGGCAGGACGTCGTCGTTCGACGAGGCCCTGGGCGAGACGCCGGTGGGCGCTGAGCAGCTCGGCCACCACTTTCGGATCACCCCAGTTGTCGGCGTCGGCGAGCGCGAGCGTCGCCTTGCGCAGCGCCTCACCCAGCTTCGTCATCATGTCCTCGGTAACGATGCGGGTGCCAGGCGGGGCGACGGCGTTGTTCTCCGGAGTGTTGACACGGTGCAGCGGTACCAGGGTGGCAGTACAGGTCTGGTCATAAGTCTGCTGGAACCAGCTCATGGAGTGAGCCAGCTGCGCGACGTCACTGCGCCAGATCTTGTCGGAGGTGGCCCCAGACTTGGCTTTCAGAACCAGGTATTTCAACTCCCCGATCGCCCACAGGACGTCCGGCCCGTTGCCGGTGGTGCGCTCCGGTCGCTGGGCCTCGAATCAGAGGTGATACCCAAGGCATTCCAGTGCCCGCTCGAAGGCGGGAACCCGCTTCGGATTCGGGTGGTACGTGAGTTCGTCGAGCAGGACGTCGATGCCCACCAGGAGCTCGCTGCGGTCGTTGTAAACGTCGGCCAGGTAGGCGGCGGCGAGCACCGCCTGCGCGTCAGTGGCCTTGATCCGGGTGGCCTTGACGCCGGGACCGCCCCGTCGGTTCCAGGACACCGCCCGTGGTTCCGGCAGGAACGGGCGGCCCACACGATCGTGCGGGCCGCCCGTTCCGAGGGGGTCAGTGTGCGGAGATGAACTCGTGCACGACGCGGTTGAACTCCTCGGGGTGTTCCATCTGCGCCCAGTGGCCGCAGTTGTTGATGAGGTACAGCCGGGCGGACGGAATCATCGCCCTCAACCGCAGCGCGTTCTCGTAGTGGGCGGCGCGGTCGTCGCCCGTGCACGAGCAGCGTGGGCACTCCTCGATGCCGCGCACGCTCGCGGTCAGGCCCTGCTCAGCTTGGCGATCCGCAGCCCGTGCTCGGCGGCCTGCTCGTGCCCCGTTTTCATCGACTCTTCGGCCAGCCCTCGCAGGTGCGCCATCTCCGGGTTCCAGAACGCGTGGGTCAGCTCCGCCTCAGCGATCTGCAGGTCGAGGCCGAAGACGTCGGCCAGGATCGTGCGCAGGTAGGGCGTGGCGTGGTCCCAGCCCTCCTTCGGGGTGCCGGGCCCGTAACCGCCGCCCCGGCTCAACGTCAGAAGCGCCGGCTTACCCTTGAGCGGCCAGTCGCCGTGCACCCCCAGCTGGGGGTGATTCAGGATCAGGTCGAGCCAGGTCTTGACCTGTGCCGGGACATTCCAGTTGTACATCGGCACCGCGAACAGGAACGCGTCGGCGTTGAGGAGTTCCGCGCCGAGACGGTCGAGGAGTTCGCGCGCTTCGTCCGGGGCCGGTGCGGACGGGTTGACGACGGCGCCGGCGAGCGCGGTCCACGCGTCCCCGGGCAGCGGCTGGACCCCGAGGTCGCGCCGGGTCACGACGGCGCCGGGGTGTTCGGCGAGCCACGCCTGCTCGGCGGTGTCGGCGAGGGCGCGGCTCACCGATCCTTCGGTACGGATGCTCGCGTCGAGACGGAACAAGTTCATGGTGCGGTACCTCCGACATAGTTCTGCTGTGATGTAGATAGTATGTATAGCAGAACATCTGCTTGCAAGAAAAAGTGAGCCGGGCACGTCATCACACGCATCCCGGCGGCCCCGCGGCTACCAAGTCCTCGCCGCCGCCTCCCGAAACGGCAAGGTCAGGGGCGAGGCCCGATAAACGGGACCGCCATCTGGCGCTGCTCTCGCCGCCATCGGCAGCGAGGACCGCACTGTTGACGTAGCTGCTTGCAGGTCCGAGCAGGAAGCAGACGGCATTGGCGATTTCGTTCGGGTCCCCGGCGCGCCCTCGCGCGTTTGATCCATCGAGCACGGCCGTGTGTTCGCCGAGCATCGCGGCCGTTCCCTCGGTGTGGACGGCTCCCGGGGAGACCGCGTTGACCCGCACACCCGACGGACCGAACCCGGACGCCCAGTAGCGAGCGAGCATCTCGGTGCCGGCCTCTGAAGCGCCGTACGCCGCACCGACCGCAGCCGGGGTTCGCGCCGAGCCCGACCCGATCAGGACGATCGATCCGTGTCGTCGGCGCGCCATTTCGGGCACCAGGGCCGCTACCAGCAGGAGCGGGGCCCGCATATTGACGGCGATCTGCCGGTCGAAACTCGCGGCGTCAGTGTGCGTCGTCGGGACGAACACATACACGCCGGCGCTGTGCACCAGGATGTCCACGTCGCCGGCGTCCGCAGCCAGCTGCTGAACCTGGTCGGAATCCGCCAGGTCGGCGGCCACGAAGCGAGCGACACCACCGTCGCCCTGGATCGCCTGCACAACGGCGTCGCCCCGGCTACTGTCCCTGCCGTGCAGGACGACGGACGCTCCTCGTCGGGCCAGGCCCTCGGCGATCGCCCGCCCGATCCCCGACGTCGCCCCCGCGACCAGGGCGTTTCACCCTGTCAACTCGTTACTGACGGCCATGGCACGTCTCCTTGCCATAGTCGGGCCGCGACCTGCCACCCGCTGCGCCATCGCGGAGCCAGAGCGCCCCGCCTCCCATAACACTATGTCGGCAAGATGTTCTGCAAACAAGACTATCTGTCGCCATGCTGAAAGGTGCTACGGTGATGTGATGTCCTCTGAACCCCGCGGCCGAGCGAGCGAAAGCGCCAAGTGTCTTGCCTTGGACAACGACCTGGTTTGGGCCATTCGCATGATCTCGGGGGCGCTTCGGCGCGCTGCAGCCGACGCCTCGGAGACGCTGCCCGGAGGATCACGCGCCTACTTGGTGCTCATGGCATTGGCCGAGGCCGGGGACAAACCCCCCACGCAACTCGAACTGGCCGGCCAGGTCGGTCTCGACCGAACGGTGATGACCTACCTTCTCGACGACCTGGAGGGGCAGGGTCTGCTGTCGCGACGCCCGAATCCGCAGGACCGGCGGGCTCGCCACGTGATCCTGTCGGACGAAGGCCGATCGCAACTGCAGCGCATGCGAACTGATGTCGCGGCTGCTGAAGCACGGCTGCTTGTGGAGTTGAGCGAAGAACAGCGGGCCCAGTTTCGAGACCTCCTGACCCGGGTTGCGCTCACCGCTCAGCGGGGCACCCTCGGAGACTGAGGTGCTGCTCCTCTTTGGAGAGGAGTGCCAGTGAGGCACATTGGCAATACCGCACGCACAGACGACGACGTACAGGAAAGGCTTCTTCTCCGGGGCGGTCGGCTCAGTCACACGGAAACCCCCAGGGCAACGGCCGGTCGATGTTCGATCAGCTTCTCCCCAAGGGCCGTTGGCCCCAAGCTGCTCATCGCCCAGAGGCTGCTGGTCTGGCGGGCCCACCGCCACAGCAGGTCTCCCATGCCCACAGGGGTGTGGAAGGACCGCACCTGGATGCCGTGGGCGTCGAACGCCTGGGTGTCGAGGTAGCGCCAGCCGCCCGTGCCGCAGAGATAGTGGGTGCTGCTGGTGGCCGCAGCGAGGTCGGCGAGTCGCTCCGAGCGGCCTTCTCGGGTCGGAATCGCGCTGCTGTCCAGTACCTCGCCACTCCAGCCCAACGCGGTGAGCAGGGCGGCCGTCGACGCGCGGGCAACGTCAGAGACACGGTCGGTGGCCTCGAACTCATCGAGAGCCGCCTCCAGGACTTCACGCACCGCGGGCCAGTGGCGGCTGCGGCCCTAGTACTGCCGAATCAAAAGACTGACGGTGCGACGGGAGCGGCCGGGGTCGGCGAGCCGCGCCTGACTGATCAGCGTCGGGCGCCCATCGGGCAGATGCGCAGGAAGCATGAGCCACTGCTGATGAACGGGCTCGTCCAGTGCCGCAAGGCGGGCCCGGTGCTGGTAGTCGCGCCGGGCGAACTGGACGTCGCCGAGAACGATCCACCGGTCGGCGGCGTACAGTTTGGCCAGCGTGGACAGCCGCGGGAACAGGTTCGGCGTGGGGGCACCGCCCGGTCGAGCGAAGCCGAGACTGGGGGAGGATCGCACACACCCCGCCTGGCGGCCCGACGCCGGGTGACTCAGGTACTGATGAGGCGGCTGTCGAATCCGCCATGTAGAAGGCGCTCGTAAGCGTCATACACGTCCCCCGGTACGTCCTGCTCGACAGCGAACCCGAGCTTCGGGTACTCGATCACCCGTTGCAGGTCGCCGACGAGCATGTCGAGAACGAGCTTCTCGTCGCCGATCGACTTGATGTAGTCGTCCAACTCCGGCGGCTCGGACGCACACACAACCTCGACCTCCGGCCACAACTTGCGGCAGGTCGCGTACGAGCGACGCTCCATGTACGGCTTCGAGATCAGCAGCAGCGACTTGACCTCGATACCGGCCCCGGCCAGCAGCTCGCGGGAGAAGCTGATGTTCTGGCCGGTGTTCGCCGCCTCCGCCTCGACCAGGATCGCCTCATCCGGCACACCCAGGCTCAGAGCGTGCTCGCGGTAGTGCACGGCCTCGCCACGCGGGAAACGGGCCCGGGTGGTCGGGCTGTTGCCCCCGCTGAACACCACGACCGGGAAGAGGCCGGCGCGGTAGAGGTCGGCGGCCGTGGTGGCCACGCCGAGGTCGTGGCTGCCCAGGCCGATCGCCGCCGAGCAGGGCCGCTGCTCGTGACCCATCTGGTGGTAGTTCCAAATCACCGTCGCATCGTGGAACTGCTCGTCGGTCATCTGGCGCTGCTCGTGCTTCGGCACTGGCACTCCCTTGCTCATCCCTGCTGGCCCTTTCGGATGCCCTCGATGCTGCGCAGCCGGTGGCTCAGCCCGTCGTGGCGGTCCTGTGCCGCCTGATCAAGTCCCGCGCCGAGCAACTCGCGGACATCCGCGCCATTGACCCGCCGAGCGAGAAGCCTTCGGCGCCCTCGCCGTCAGGATCGGACTCGTGCCCTTACGCATCTCCTGGTCAGCCAACTCGCCGTGCTGCGACAGCATGCCGACACCTCACCCTTGATAGCGAGCTACGGTGTAGGCGCCTGGGCCCAAGACAGGCAGTGCGCCTGTTTCGTTCACGATCTCCAGGACCTCGAAGCGGGCGAAGAGCGCGTACAGCTCCAGTTCGCGAGGACCGAGAACACGTCGCTGGATGGCATCGTGGCACTCATCTCCGGAGTCGAACGCCCAGTCACGCCGCATGGTGTTGATCTGCGTCCGCAGATCCCACTCGTAGCTGATGGTCACGGTGGCAGCCCCGAAGCGGGTCTCGACGCGGGTCTGTTGAGGGCTCGGGGACTCGATCGGGGCTACCGGCGAGCACACGACGAGCAGCGTGCCTCGGTGTGCGTGCGCGGCAAAGGTCTGGAACGTCGCCTGGACGTCAGTGTTGTCGTGTACGTAGGCGAGCGAGTTCCCCAGGCACACCAGGACGTCGGCGGTGTGCCCGAGTCGGATGGTGCGCATGTCCCCAATCCGGATGTCGAGGGCGGAGCGCGCGCGGCGCGCATAGTCGACCAGGCCAGGTTGAAGATCAATGCCGATGCAGTCGAAGCGCTGGGCCAGTGCTTCCAGGTCCCTGCCGGTTCCGCAGCCGAAGTCCAGCAGAGTGCGGGCGTCCGGGCAGTACCGGTCGATGAGCCCCAGGCAGACACTTGCGCTGTCGCTGTCGTCCTGCACGTCGTCGTACATCGCAGGGTCCCGGTAGAAAAGGTTGGACGCTTCGAGGCGTTGTGCCTCCACGATGTCCAGGCTGCTCATGCAAGGCTCCGGAGTCCGACTTCCAGGGCGAGTGTGTCGCACAGCAGGTCGGGCATCACAGGGGCTCGCTCGGCGTGGTCCCGGGCCAGGGCAAGGGCGACGGGATCAACATAGCCAAGGTCGACCAGCAACGACTCGCGGAGCATGTTGTCCAGGAGCGAAAGGCCGTAGTTTCGTAGGCCCGATTCCATGACCGCGAGGAAATTCTCCGGTTCGGTCGGGGCCGCGACGGACTCGGGTAGTCCCGCGCGCCGCAGTCGGTTGCGGAACATCGCCTCGCCCTGCTTGTGTTCGTATGGCAGCTGTTCCATGAAGCGGACCACTCGAGGGTGGACGAGCGGAGCGACCGGCCAGACTCCGAGTCTCAAGTAGGCCGGGTTGTGCAGGCCGAAGGCCATGAGCGTGGGTACCGGGAGCACTGGGATGGGGGCAAGGTTCTCGTCCACCTGGGCCAGGGCCTCGATGGCCTTGTCCCCGAGCCACGGCACGGGATCAGCTGCGGGAAGTTCAGCGTCCGTACGAGAGTGGCAGGCATTGACCTCGTCCCCACCGCCGCCCGTGAAGATCACCTCACAGCCGTGAGCGGCTACGTGTCCACGGACTACGTCGAAGGCCTCCTGGTAGAAGGCTCCTGCTGGGTCGTGCGGCGCCCCTTGCTCCCGTACTCCACCAGGCACGAACGGCGGGTACTGCATGGCCGGGACAGCGGTGTCCCGCAGGCCCAGGTGATCCGCCAGCATGCGGCGTCGGTCTTGCTGGAGCCGGCCGATCCGGCCACCCATGAGCAGACCGAACGTGTGGACGGAGCCGAAGCCGGCTGCGGCGGTTGAGAGAGACACGTTGCCCGAGTCGGCACCGCCGGACAGCTCCACGCCGACGCAGTTCGCCGTAGAACGCCACTCACCCAGGATCTCGGTCAGCAACGCATCGGATGCGTCTACAGGGTCAGCCCCCGTCCGCAGCCTCCGGGGTTCGAGCACGTGCTGGGCGGGCTCGGGGTAAAGGATCGCGAGTCCCGCAGTCGTAAAGACGGCTGTCGCGCGTTCCGTAAGCCGGTACACCCCATCGAAGAGAGTGTCGGCGCTGTAGCGGTGTTGTCGGCCCAGGGTGCGTGCCACGGCCCGGGGATTGAGTCGGTCGGGTCGCAGGTGGGGCCGCAGGTCGGTCAAACCCCAGGAGCCGTACAGGACTTCTCCGACTGTTACGAGGTATAGCGGCGCGGTGCCGAACACGCCCGCCGAGACCTGGACCTCGTCGGGGCGTAGGAGCAGTGACGTGAAGTCCACCTCCCCGCCTTTGTCCTCTCTCACCAGCACGCAGGCGCCGGTTCCGTCACCCGGCACGAGTTCTGCGTCCAGGACGGCTGCGTGAGCGGGCCTGATCCAGCTCTGCCCGTTGGCCCACCGGTCTGTGTCCCAGCGCCAGGCTGTGCTCCGGGTGTCGGTCAACCGCAAACGAAACGAAAGCACCTGCTTCCCCTTCAGTCATGGGGCGGTGGAGCAGGGCGCTTGGCCCTGCTCCACCGCGCTCACGGGCTGATCAGCTGCAGTGGTCGCCGTTGTTGTCGCCGCCGCCCGGCATCTTGTCGAGCAGCGCCGCGTCCATGCTGGGGACGCCGGTGACCAGGTCGCCGGTGAACAGTTCGTCCCACCAGCACGTCATAGCGCTCGCGGGCCGCCCGCTCATCGGCCCCCAGCCCGGCGCCCTTCCTGTCGCGGCCGCCCACCGCGCCTGGCACACCAGCCAGGTCTTCCACGGCAGTCCACGCCCGGCGAATGCGGCAGGCCACGCCTCTTCGTAGTGGCCGGCCCACCTTCCGGGTGCACCAGCCGTCCGAGTCGAGGAAAGGGGATGGGCGAGGACTACGGGCGTGGAGGACGAAGGCCGCGGGTGCGGGGCGCCATATGGCGCCCCAGTTCCGGCGGGAGCGCCGCCGCCTCGCGGGCCACGTTGCCGCCCCGCACGCCGGGCGCTCGACCGCGGCGACCGGCCCTGCCGGCTCGGTGGTCAGACCTGCTCGGTCGGACGTACGAGCAGTTCGGCGACGGCCACGTGGCGGGGGCGGGTGACGATGTAGCCGACCGCGTCGGCGATGTCCTGGCTCTGGAGGCGCTCGATGTCGCCCAGACCGGCGGCGAGTGCCTGCAGGACGGGTTCCGGGTTGTGCGTGCGCAGTTCGGTGTCGACGCTGCCCGGCTCGACGACGGACACGCGGACGTGCTGGCGTGCCAGTTCCTGGCGCAGCGACTCGCTGAAGGCGTTGACGCCGAACTTGCTGGCGCTGTACACGGCCATCATGGGGTAGGCCTGACGGCCGTTCAGGGAGCTGATGTTGACGATGTCGGCGACCTGGCGCGGCTTGTCGGCGGCGGCCTTGACCAGGTGGGGGACGGCCGCGTGGGCGGTGTACATCAGGCCCATGAGGTTGATGTCGATCATGCGCCGCCAGTCGTTCAGGTCCGCGCCGGGGGTGGGGCCGAGCAGCATGAGGCCGGCGTTGTTGACCAGGGTGTCCAGGCAGCCCAAACCGTCGACGGTCCGCTCGACCGCCTCCGCGGCGGCCTCGGCGGTGGTGATGTCGGCGGGCACGACCAGGGCCTTTCCGCCGACGCCCGTGATCTGCGCGGCGAGGTCGGTGAGCCGGTCCTCGCGCCGACCGACCAGGGCCACGGAGGCGCCCTCGCGGGCCAGCTCCAGGGCGGTGGCGTGGCCGATGCCGCTGGAGGCCCCGGTGACCAGAGCGACGGTTCCTTCGAGACGACGAGTCATGGTGTTCAAGCCTTTCGAGAACGGCCACGTTGCTGCGGGCCGTACGTGACAGGGGGGGCGGCCCTCCTCATGGGGGCCGTACGGGGGGCGGGCCGCTCAAGGCCAGGCCGAAGGCACAATGGGGAAGTGAGCATCAGCGGGCAGAAGACCACCGACACCACGCGTCAACGGACCAAGGAGGAGGGAGAGCTGCCGCCCCGCGAACGCCTGGTCCGGGCCGCGTCACGCCTGTTCTATTACGAGGGTGTCCGCGCGATCGGCGTGGAGCGGCTGATCGCCGAGGCCGGGGTGACGAAGGCGACCTTCTACCGGCACTTCGCCGCCAAGGACGACCTGGTCGTGGCCTATCTGCTGACCAAGGACGCCTACTACAAGGGGGTGGCCGAACCGCTGGCCGCCGGGCACCCGCCCGCGGAGGCGATCGACCTGATCTTCGAGGCGATCGCCGAGCACGCCCGCGAGCGCGGCTTTCGCGGATCGCCGTTCCTGAACGCGGCCGCCGAGTACCCGGACGCCGACCATCCGGTGCGGAGTCTGGTGGCGTCCCACCGGGACTGGATCCGCACCCTCTTCCAGGAACTGCTCACCGGGGTCGGTCACGCCGAGCCGGAGTCGGCCGCCGGTGCCCTGCTGATGCTGTACGACGGCGCGATGGCCGCCGGTTACCTGGACGACTCGACGGCCGCCCACAAGACCCTGCTGGACGCGGTCCGGCTCATTCGCTCCGGGAGCTGACCCCGGCTGGGCCGCGCAAAACAGCGGCCTTGTGCGGGGCCCCGGCCAGGCCGGGGCGCGGATTGGTTTCATGGAACCTTTTGATCTCTGTTCGACGTACACCGGGGGCCAGTGGCCGTTCTTCGCCCGAAGGCAGCCCTGACCACGCGGCCGAATGGCCGTTCCTGAAGAGGTAGGAAGACCGGTCGCTCTACCTCTCGAAGATAGCCCGCTCGGCGCCCGCGCGCCACCGATCGACCCGCTTGTGGGGTCTCTCACCCGACGGTCGCCGACCGTGGCCCGCTGCCGTATGCCGCCGTCGTATCCCTGGCGATACGGTCCCCCCATGACTGACGTGCGGTTGACGACCTCCTGACCGTGGCGCAGTTCTGGTCGGTGCCGCACGCGCAGGTGTACGCACAGTGCGACCGGCTGCTGGAAGCGGGGCTGCTGGCGCAGGTGCGGCAGGAGAGCGGGGGCCGCCACCGTCCCCGCCGTCCGGCCCGCGTCCCGCGTCTCCTCCCCTGCCCGGTAGGCCTCACCGCCGTACTCCTGGCCTATCTTGTCGCCCATGCAGTCATACACGATCGGCCAGGCGGCGCGACTGCTCGGCGTGAGTCCGGACACCGCGCGGAGATGGGCGGACGCGGGCCGGGTGGCGACCCATCGCGACGAGGGTGGCAAGCGGCTCATCGACGGCAAGGATCTTGCCGCCTTCTCCGTGGAGCTCGCCAAGGGCGGGAGTGGGGAGGAAGACGCCTCCTACACATCGGTCCGCAACGCGTTCCCCGGCATCGTCACCGCGATCAAGCTCGGTGACGTGGCGGCGCAGGTGGAGATCCAGGCCGGTCCGCATCGACTGGTGTCGCTGCTCACGCGGGAGGCCGTGGAGGAGTTGGGGCTGGAGGTCGGCATGGAGGCCACCGCCCGGGTGAAGTCGACGAACGTGCACATCGACCGCGTCTGAACGGTCCGGACGGGCGTCTCCACGGCCCCCTGGGTGACCGAGTACGAGTACGAGTACACGCCGGCGGTCTGGCCCGCCCGGCCCGGCTGACGGTGCCCGACCTTCTCGCCTGGCCCCGGCACCAGGCACAGGTCGCCTTCGCATGCGCCACCAGTGACCGTACCGAAGGCCCGTCCCGTACAAACGCACATGCCATGCCAGCCGATGGATGATCCGGCTCATGCGATGCGACAGGAGACTTTCCCCTCGCACTTGCGGAAGTATGATCTGCGCATGCAGCCGAGTCCGCTGAGGACCAGAGGGAGTCCGTTCAGGACCAGAGGGAGTGGACCCGTGATGACCCGATCCGTGCGCCGAACCCGTCGGACGCTGCAGGTGACCGGCGCAGGTGTCGTAGCCCTGCTGGCACTGAGCGCCTGCTCGTCCTCGGACGACTCCTCGTCGGCCAAGTCGGACTCCTCGCCGTCGGCGTCCGCCTCGGGCAAGTTGTCCGGAGAGGTGACCGTCTTCGCCGCCGCCTCGCTGAAGGAGAGCTTCACGACGCTGGGCAAGGAGTTCGAGAAGGCGCACCCGGGCACTGAGGTGACCTTCAGCTTCGGCGGCAGTGACGCGCTCGCCGCGAGCATCACCGGCGGCGCCCCGGCGGACGTGTTCGCCTCGGCCAGCCCCAAGACGATGAAGATCGTCACCGAGGCCGGGAACGCCTCCGGCACGCCGGCCACCTTCGTGCGCAACCAGCTGGAGATCGCCACTCTGCCCGGCAACCCCGACAAGGTCGCCTCGCTGAAGGACCTCACCGACTCCGACCTGAAGGTCGTGCTGTGCGACGAGGCGGTGCCGTGCGGCGCCGCGGCCCACAAGGCCCTGGACGCAAGCAAGTTGAAGCTCACCCCGGTCTCCTACGAGGAGGACGTCAAGGCCGCCCTCAACAAGGTGGTGCTGAAGGAGGCCGACGCCGCGGTCGTCTACAAGACCGATGTGCAGGCCGCGGGTGACAAGGTGGAGGGCGTGGACTTCCCCGAGTCGGCCGACGCCATCAACGACTACCCGATCACCCTGCTCAAGGACGCGCCGAACGCCGAGGCCGCCGAGGCGTTCATGGCGCTGGTGCGGTCCGCCGAGGGCCAGAAGGTCCTGAACGCGGCCGGGTTCCTCAAGCCGTGACTTCCCCGTCCTCCCCCTCACCGTCCCGTCCCTCCCCGTCCCGTCCCTCCCCGGACAAGGCCGGCGCCGCGGACACCCTGACCGGTGGCCGGCGGCGCCGCCGCGTCCGCCTCCGCGGGGGCGCCCCGCTGCCGCTCCTCCTGCCCGCGCTGATCGGCCTGGCGTTCCTGGTCCTCCCGCTCGTGGCGCTGCTGATCCGGGCCCCGTGGCGGAGCATGCCGGACCTGCTGACCAGCACGGAGGTGTGGCAGGCGCTCCAGTTGTCGCTGGTCTGCGCGACGGCGGCGACCGTGGTGAGCCTGGTGATCGGGGTGCCGCTGGCCTGGCTGCTGGCCCGGGTGGAGTTCCGGGGGCGTGGTCTCGTACGGGCCCTCGTCACGCTCCCGCTCGTGCTGCCGCCGGTGGTGGGCGGTGTGGCGCTGCTGATGGCGCTCGGCCGCAACGGGGTGGTGGGGCGGTGGCTGGACGACTGGTTCGGGGTGACGTTGCCCTTCACGACGGCGGGTGTGGTCGTGGCGGAGGCGTTCGTCGCCATGCCGTTCCTCGTGATCAGCGTGGAGGGCACCCTGCGGGCCGCCGACCCGCGCTACGAGGAGGCCGCCACCACCCTGGGCGCCTCCCGCTTCACCGCGTTCCGCCGGGTCACGCTGCCGCTCATCGCGCCCGGCATCGCGGCCGGTGCCGTACTGGCCTGGGCCCGGGCGCTCGGCGAGTTCGGCGCGACCATCACCTTCGCCGGCAACTTCCCCGGGCGTACGCAGACCATGCCGCTCGCCGTGTACCTGGCGTTGCAGAGCGACCCGGAGGCCGCGATCGCCCTCAGCCTCGTCCTGCTGGCCGTGTCCGTCGCGGTCCTGGCGGGACTGCGTGATCGCTGGATGACCGCCTCATGACCGGCATCGAGAAGACCGCCCAGGACACCGTCGGCGCACCCGGCCGGGCCGGTGAGGGCCTCGACGCCCGGCTGGTGGTCGAGCGCGGCTCCTTCCGCCTCGACGTGGCGCTGACCGCGTCCCCCGGTGACGTGGTTGCGCTCCTCGGCCCGAACGGCGCCGGCAAGACGACCGCCCTGCGCGCCCTCGCCGGCCTCGTCCCGCTCACCGACGGTCATCTACGGCTGGACGGTGCGGAGTTGGACCGCACGCCGCCGGAGTCCCGCCCGGTCGGCGTCGTCTTCCAGGACTACCTGCTCTTCCCTCACCTGACCGCGCTGGACAACGTGGCCTTCGGGCCGCGCTGCCACGGCGCCACCAAGGCGCAGGCTCGCGCCCAGGCCGCCGAGTGGCTGGAGCGGATGAGTCTCGCCGCCCACGCCGGTGCCAAGCCGCGCCGCCTCTCCGGCGGCCAGGCCCAGCGCGTCGCCCTCGCCCGCGCCCTGGCCACCCACCCCCGTCTGCTCCTCCTCGACGAACCCCTCGCCGCCCTCGACGCCCGCACCCGCCTCGACGTACGCGCCCAACTCCGGCACCATCTGGCGGACTTCGAGGCGGTCGCCGTACTCGTCACGCACGATCCCCTGGACGCCATGGTCCTGGCCGACCATCTCGTCGTCATCGAGGACGGCCGCATCGTCCAGGAGGGCACCCCTGCCGACATCGCCCGCCACCCGCGCACCGACTACATCGCCCACCTGGTCGGCCTCAACCTCTACCGGGGGCAGGCCGAGGGACACACGGTCCGCCTGGACGGCGCCCCCGCCGTCACGATCACGACCACGGAGGCTCTCACCGGCCCGGCCTTCGTGGCCTTCCCGCCCAGCGCGGTCACCCTCCACCGCGACCGACCCACCGGCTCCAGTGCCCGCAACCTCTGGCGCTGCGAGGTGGCCGGCCTGGAAACCCACGGCGACCAGATCCGCGCCGCCCTCACCGGCGAACTCCCCCTGGCCGCCGACCTCACCACGGTCGCCGCCGCCGAACTCGACCTCCGCCCGGGCGGCACGGTCTGGGCGACGGTCAAGGCGGCCCAGACACACGCGTATCCCGCCTGACTCACCTCGTGGAGGCAGGGACGAGGTGTGCGTCCGGGTCCGTCCGGTGGTGATCGACCCGCTCACGAAGATCTTGCGGTGACCCCCCATGACAGGGCGGGCCGTATCGTGAGTGCCGTGAAGGAGACCGCGACCGAGGAGACCGTGACGGTCGAGCCCCCGCTGCCGCCCGCACCGGGTGCCGAGCAGTACCCGTCGCTGGCCCTCGTCAACAGTGTCATCGCGGTGCCGGGCGGGCAGTTCGTCGACCTCCTCGGCACCCCGGCCGCGGCGAACCGGTGGCTCACCGACCGTGGCCTCGCCCCGGTCGACGCCGGTATGCGGGACATGTGCGCCGCGCAGCTGCGCTCGCTGCGGGAACAGATCCGGGCGCTGTTCGCGTCGCGGGTCGAGGCGCTGCCCCCTCTCCCCGCCGCCCTGGCCGCCGTGAACGACGCGCTGACCAGGGTGCCCACGGCCCCGCTCCTCCAGTGGGACGAGAAGAACGGCCCCTACCGCGCGGCCCCGCACCCCACCACCGAGATCGTCGACCACGCCCTGGCGACCCTCGCCGCCGACGCCGCCGACCTGCTCACGTCCCCCGCCGCCGAACGCCTCACGGCCTGCGGCTCCGCCCCCTGCAACCGCTACCTGCTCCGGCACGGCCGCCGCCACTGGTGTTCCACCCGCTGCGGCGACCGCGCCCGCGCGGCCCGCGCGTACGCCCGGCGCACGCGGCCCACGACGGACCGAACCGGCTAGACCCTCACCCGCCGCTCGCAGTTCGCGGCGATCAGGTCGCGGAGGTTGGCGACCACTGTGTCGTTGCCGCCGCCGTCGCAGTCCGCCGCGTCGTTGCCGATCACGCCGTCGCGAAGGTCGATCGTGTCGTTGCCGCCGCCGGTACGGACGAAGTCGCCGCCGGTTCCGGCGTTGATGACGGTGTTGATGGGGGCCGTGGAGAAGAAGCTGTCCCCGTAGTTGCCCAGCGCCGCGTTGATACGGGTGACGCCGGCGGCGAGGCCGCAGTCGGCGGCGGTGCCGCCGGTGCCGGGCACCGCCGTGCAGCCCGGGCGCGGGAGGATGTCCGCGTCGTCTTCGACGATCAGATGCCCCCTCAGAGCCCCGTCGACGGCGACGCTGACTCTCATACGGTTCGCCACGTTCTGGAAGGCGAGGATCCGGACAGTGCCGTCGACCCGGTCCACCACGGAGCCCGGCGCTTCCTGCGCGACGGCGGGGACAGCGGGTACGGCGAACGCGGCCAGCGACACACCGGCGACCAGAACCGGAGCGGCCGTACGCGTCACGCAACTCTTCGCGATCTTCATGCTTGCGCTTCTCTCCTTGCTTCGGGAGAGGGTGCCCAGGGCGGCGCCCCTCGGCGCCAGCCAAACATTCGGCAATGAATCACGCACGGTGAGTAACGCACCCGAGTGTCACCGGGGCAGTTGCCCGGCGATGCTCTTCAGGGCGGTGGCCGTCAGCGCCGCCGCCGCGGTCGCCGACGGAGTTGGTGTACGTACGGTGCGGTGCGTAGGCGACGCAGCTGCGGTCGCCCTCTTCGTCCGGTGCGAGGTATGTCGTCGTTCCGGTGATGGGCGTCGGCCGCCCGTCGTCCTCCAGCTGGTTGTCCCGGGTGAACTGCAGTTGCACGAAGGCATTG
The DNA here is from genome assembly GCF_001509475.1 of Streptomyces regalis. GTDB lineage: Bacteria > Actinomycetota > Actinomycetes > Streptomycetales > Streptomycetaceae > Streptomyces > Streptomyces regalis. The sequence continues at coordinate 432 of NZ_LLZG01000054.1, read as the reverse complement.
TCGCCGTCCGGGCTTGCCCACTCACCCGCGTGAGCGCGGCGGTGTCGAGCAGTGCGCAGGAGTCGAGGCGGGCCAAGGAGGTCCGCAGAGTGAAGGACCCACAGGACGGCAGGCGGGTCAACGTCGAGGCCGATCCGGGCATGGAGGAGCGGTTCGCGCCGCTCTTCACCGCCTTCGCGGCCCAGCTGGCCGACCTCTACGCGGAGTACTCGGACGCGTACCTCGCCGTGATTCTTGCTCACTTGGTCCCGACCGCCCGCAACACCGTCACCGCCAACGTCCGCGCCACCCCCACCACTTCGGCCACCGACACCCGCTCCCGCGCACTGTGCGCCACCCGGATGTCCCCCGGTCCGAACTGCAACGTCGGTATCCCCGCCCCGGCGTACAACCGCAGATCACTCCCGTACGGCGCCCCGCACTCCCCCAGCC
>NZ_LLZG01000053.1 GCF_001509475.1 Streptomyces regalis | reverse complement strand
AGTACCGGCCGCACCTGATCGTTGGCTGCTTACCGACCACCGGCCTGGATCTCGACGGACTGATCGACGAACCGGACATCGCCAATTCAACCTGAGTAACGAATTCCATGTCAGTTCCCTTCAGGGGCGGTACGAATAAGAGAAATAAGGTCCTGGTGCTGAGCGAGAACAATCGACTTCAGCTCGGCAATAGCCGCTTGTCCGGTGACAAGCTCGGAAAGGTGGCGGTTCTCGGCTTCGAGCCGAGTCACACGGCCGGACAGCTCTTCAAGCTGTGCTTCGAGCCGATCAGCTCTCGCCTTCTGCGCTTCGGCTTCGCCCTTCCAGGTCTCGGCCGTCTGGTTATCGACCGAGGAGCGAACGCGGATATAGGCCGCGGCGAGAGCACCGACGCCGGCCACGGAGCCAAAGATCCATCCCGCGTAGGTTGCGAAATCCATTAGGCGGCCACCCACCGGGCGCGGAGAAAGTTGTAATACGGCAGAGTTGAGGAAATGTTGAGCGCAACAGACGACGTCCAAGGGGAGGCAGTACCCGCACCGTTTACATGCGCGTCAACAGTGATCACGTCGTTTGCGACGCACTGAACATAGGTCGTCGGCCGCACAGTGATCACATGCGAAGTGTTCACAGATGCCGCAAGATAGTTGACATTAGCGTCCACACCGTTCACGCGGATGCGACAGCCGCGAATTCCGTTCTGGCTATTCGTGAATCGAACTCCGCCTTCAATGCAGTACAGGCCCGGAGTTCGTATGGTCAGCTGCGGCGTTCCGGCCGTGAACATGTTGTCGTTGTCGAACTTCTCGGTATCGAGAACGACGTTATTCCATGCACCGTCGGAAACAGTGTTAGTGCCGGTGCCTTGATATGCCCATGCGAAGGGGGTGTTCTTGAAGAAGTTCCCGGCATCCTTGATGTTTGTCGTGAACTTCGCTGCCGTGGGCTTCTCCCCGGCCGTCCATGAACTGAAGGTTGGGACAGTAGCCAACTTTAATCCAATCAGAAAGGGCGCCCCAAGAAATCCCGGGGCGCCCTTCATGCGTGCTAGTAGGCCAGGCCAACGCTCGAGTCAAGGAAGCCGTTCGTTGCGTCTTCCAGTACGAACACGTCGGTTACCGTGGCCGGAGACAGGGACAGGACCGTGGTCCAGTTCGGCGTAGCGCCGTCCGCCTGAACGTCTGTGTCGATAGCCTCGACGTAGAACTCATAGGTGGAAGCGGGGGCCGCCTTCGGCAACTCCACTAGCTTGATCCGGTCGCCAATCTCGATACCGAGAGCGATCGGGGAAAGCGCCGGAACGGCACTCACGTTGAGCGTGACCTGATCGCATCGAACAATCGGCGCCGAGTAGGCGTAGAGCAGCGAATACGCGGCATCGGTCACGCGGGCATCCGAGGTGAGCCGAAGCTCTATGCTTCGCGTCTTCCGGCCGTACAGTCCAACCGAATCCGAATCGCGCACGGTCGCCGAAATCCCGCCCGTACGCTGATAGGCGACTTCGTTAATGACTCGGTCGTCGTCCATCTCGAACGTAAGGCCGTCCTCGAAAGGCAGACCCGAAGAATCCGAAAGCGTGTACCGCAGCGGCCCCGACTGTCGACGAGAACGGTTATGGAACGTAAGCCGTCCGTCCCCGTCCATGAAGGCATAGCCCGAAGCGTCCTCGGCCGCCTTCTGAATCTCTTCAAGGGCCGTGGCCCCGGATTCCCAGGAAGGGCTAAGAAGCGTGCTCTGGCCACTGTCTAGGGCCAGGTCGCCGCCGAAGTCGGCATATCGAGCAAGCCGCGAAATCCGGTTGTCTTCGGCCTCCGTGTATTCGGCTCCGCCGTTGCTGCCGAGCTTCCAAAAGTCCGTGATCTCTGAAGCGTCAAGCTCCCGATCCCAAATCGCTAGATGACCGTATCGGCCGTTCGCGTACTCCTTATAGATGGAGCCCGCTTGCTTTCCGGCCAGACTCGACCACTTCATGTCTCGAAGATCGGTGTTAGCGGGCGGCCCGCTGCTGTAGCTCATACGGAACGAACCATTGATGTACAGGCTGGTATTTCCGCCGCTCACCGTGGCAACGATGAACGAAGGGTGGACGTTGAAAGCGTCGTTGAGATTTCCTGAGTGGCGTTCAAAAGGAAAGTCATCAGTGTCCGCGTCAGCCGCCGTATTCTCTGGATCGGCGCGGAGGTATATCCGCTGAACAACATTGCGCGGGCACAGGTCATCAAGATCGTGCCCGCGCGTGCCGCCGCTGTGGGGCGTTTCCTTTCGCAGGTTCTGCTTTGCGCGGTGATCTGGGTGGCGGCCAGGGTCCTGTCGTGCTCGTGATCGCCACCGTGAAAGTGCTCAGTGTTCTGCTGAGGCGCAACTATTTCGCGCTGGTGATCGAAACGGCGGGAACTCCGCGCACCGCGCTGGTGAGTGCCGACGCGAATCTCGTGGACCAGCTCGTCGTCAGCATCATGGACGCGATCGACAATCCACAGGCCGCTTTGAGTATGCAGGTCGAAAACTTCCGATGAATGGGGAAGGTGGCGTGAAGAACCAGGCTCCGGTGGACCCCCGCACCGCACTGCGGGAGATGGTCACCGCCGTGCGGGTTCTCCGCGGCGAGCTGTCGCCCGCCGATCTGCAGGTCGTCGACGAATCCCTGGGCGCCATCGGAGACGGCGAGAACGTCGACCGCGGAACACTGCGCCGTGCTCTCGGCGCCATCGCGGGAGTCGCCGCCATGGTCGGTCAGGTCGGCATCCCCGTGATCGAGGCGGTGCGTCGGGCGACGGCGGCCCTCGGCATGTGACAGGGTGCGTCCTCGGTGGTGCCGCACACGGTGAGGCGGCCCTCCGCACGGGGACGGGCCGACTGCCAGGACGGATGGTCCGACTGCTAGGACGTTCGACGGCCTGAGGGAAGTCGACAACCCCGGGGTCCCAATCCTGTGCCATCACCTGCACCGCTACTCGTGAGTCACTGATCAGACTGGTGAATCCCGCTATCCACGGCAACAAGGGGGATCCACCCATGAACGGCTCGCGCATCGCCGCTGTCGGCCACTACCAGCCCGCCAAGGTGCTCACCAACGAGGACCTGGCAGGCATGGTGGCCACCAGTGACGAGTGGATCACGAGCCGGGTGGGCATCCGTACGCGCCACATCGCCGGGCCCGACGAGCCCGTCGACGAACTGGCCGCACACGCCGCCGCCAAGGCGCTCGCGGCGGCGGGCCTCGCACCCGGCGACATCGACCTGGTCCTGGTCGCCACCTCCACCGCCATCGACCGCTCCCCGAACATGGCCGCCCGGGTCGCGGCCCGGCTCGGCATCCCGTCGCCCGCCGCGATGGACATCAACGTCGTCTGCGCGGGCTTCACCCACGCCCTGGCCACCGCCGACCACGCCGTCCGCGCGGGCGCCGCGGCCCGCGCACTGGTGATCGGCGCCGACAAGATGTCCGACGTGACCGACTGGAGCGACCGTACGACCTGTGTGCTGGTCGGGGACGGGGCCGGCGCGGCCGTGGTGGAGGCGTCCCAGGAGGCCGCCATCGGGCCCGTGTTGTGGGGTTCGGTGCCCGAGATGGGGCACGCGGTGCGCATCGAGGGACAGCCTGCACGGTTCGCGCAGGAGGGGCAGAGCGTCTACCGCTGGGCGACGACGCAGCTGCCGGCCATCGCCCGCAGGGCCTGCGAGCGGGCCGGCCTCGCGCCCGAGGATCTCGCCGGTGTCGTTCTGCACCAGGCCAACCTGCGCATCATCGAGCCCCTCGCCCTCAAGCTCGGTGCTGTCAACGCCGTGGTCGCGCGCGATGTCTCGGAGTCCGGGAACACCTCGGCGGCGAGCATTCCGCTGGCGCTGTCCAAGCTCGTGGAACAGGGGCGGATCTCGTCCGGGGACCCGGTACTCCTCTTCGGCTTCGGGGGGAACCTGTCGTACGCGGGACAGGTCGTCCGCTGCCCCTGAACGCTCGTGTGACGAGGCCAACTCCCCCGTCCCCTGGCCTTTGTGCGCCGTAGACTGTAGACGAAAGACAATCGATACTGGCTTTCCAGTGACGGCCGGCTACCGGATGCAGTCGCCGTCCGGTGTTCGCCCAGGAGGGGGACCGATGTTGTCGACAGGACTGCCGCAGGGTGCGGTGCCCAAGCTCGAACGGCCCGGTCCCCTGCGTGACCGCGTCTACGAGGCGCTGCTCGAGCTCATCACCACCCGCGCCCTCCAGCCGGGCCAGCATCTGGTCGAGAGCGAACTGGCAGGCCACCTCGGTGTGTCCCGGCAGCCGGTGCGCGAGGCGCTGCAGCGGCTGAACACCGAGGGCTGGGTCGATCTGCGGCCCGCGCAGGGCGCGTTCGTGCACGAGCCGACGGAGGAGGAGGCCGACCAGCTCCTCACCGTCCGCACACTGCTGGAGGCGGAGGCGGCCCGGCTCGCCGCCGCCCACGCCGACAGCGCGGGCATCGCGGTCCTGGAGTCGCTGTGCGCGGAGGGCGAGAAGGCCGTCGCCGCCGACGACGTGGACGCGGCCGTCGCCCTCAACGCCCGCTTCCACGCGAAGATCATGGAACTCGCGGGCAACGCGGTCCTCGCCGAGCTCGCCGCACAGGTCGACCGCCGTGTCCGTTGGTACTACACCCCCGTCGCCCGCCAGCGCGGGCAGCAGTCCTGGACCGAGCACCGCGGCATGATCGCCGCGATCACCGAGCGGGACGAGCAGCGGGCCACGGAGCTGATGCGGGAGCACACGGAGCACACACGGCGGTCGTATCACGCACGGCAGCAGTCGTAGTCCGAGAGGTTCTTTCAGAACGCGTCCATGTGCGCCCGCGCCCACTGCTCGAACGTGCGCGGTGCCGCCCCGGTGACCTCCTGGACCGTCGGCAGCACCTGGGATTCGTCCAGGATCCCGTCGACGAAGAAGCGGAAGAACGCGTCGACGTACGGGGCCGGGAAGTGGGCGCCCATCGACGCGCGTGCCTCGTCGTCCGTGAGGCCGACGGTGCGCAGGTCACGGCCGAGCACCTCGCCGAGGATCCGGACGCGGTCCGAGGGCAGCAGGGATTCGGGTCCGGTCACCGTGCGGACGCGGCCCTCGTGCCCGGCCTCGCGGAGGGCGCGGGCGGCCACCTGGGCGATGTCGTACGGGGAGATGTCCGCCGTGCGTACACCGAGGAACGGCACGCGTACCTCGTCGCCCTTGCGGATCTGGTCCGCCAGCGCCAGCGCGTTGGACATGAAGCTCACCGGCCGCACGAAGGTCCACGACAGCCCGGACGCGCGCACCTGCGACTCGGCCGCCCGCAGGTAGCGCGTGACCGCGTTGTCGTCGTCGAGCTCGGCCGACTTCCCGGACAGCAGCACGACGTGCGCCACGCCCGACGCCCGCGCGTCGGCCAGGATCCGGCTCTGTCCTTCGTAGCCGGGCATCAGGAACAGCGACCGTACGCCGTCGAGCACCTCCCGCACCGTCTCGGGCCGGTTCAGGTCGCCCGCCACGGCCGCCACCCCCGGCGGTAACCCCTCCGCCCGGCCGGAGCGGCTCATCGCGCGCACCGGCTCGCCGGCCTCAGCCAGAGCCCGGACGACTTCGGCACCCACGTTCCCCGTGGCACCCGTCACCAGATACACCCGGTCCCCCTCTCCCCGCCCCGGGCCGCGGGAGGCCCGGCGTCGTGCCCCATCCTGCGGGGCCGGGGCCGGTGACACCAGGGCGCGGGCAGGTGTGGGCCGCGTCGGCTCGTGCCTTTGCGTCGGGTCTTTGTCCTGTGAGTGGAGAAAGTTGAGGGCAATCTCTGCGCAACTTCTTCCCACTCCCGGCAGCCGCTGCTACGTTCCCCTCGAAAGCAGGCCACGGAAGTGGCCGAAACCCGGCGCGTGCAGGCCGATTGAGGCGGGGAGGGGCTCGTGAGACGCATGACGGCGCGACCCGCGAACGCCCATCAGGCCCGGCTCCTCAAGCTGTTGCGCGACGGAGGACCCAACTCCCGGGCCCAGCTGGGCGACCAGATCGACCTCTCGCGGTCCAAGCTGGCCGTGGAGGTGGACCGCCTGCTGGAGACGGGCCTGGTGGTGGCCGACGGACTCGCCGCCTCGCGCGGTGGCCGCCGCTCCCACAACGTCCGGCTCAACCCCGGGCTGCGCTTCCTCGGCGTCGACATCGGCGCGACCTCGGTCGACGTCGCCGTCACCAACGCCGAACTGGAGATCCTGGGACACCTCAACCAGCCCATGGACGTCCGCGAGGGCCCGGTCGCGGTCTTCGAGCAAGTCCTGTCCATGGCAGCGAAGTTGAGGGCCTCCGGGCTCGCGGAGGGGTACGACGGCGCCGGCATCGGCGTCCCCGGACCCGTCCGCTTCCCCGAGGGTGTGCCGGTGGCTCCGCCGATCATGCCGGGCTGGGACGGCTTCCCGGTGCGGGAGGCGCTCAGCCAGGAACTCGGCTGCCCGGTCATGGTCGACAACGACGTGAACCTCATGGCGATGGGGGAGCAGCACGCGGGCGTGGCACGCTCCGTGGGCGACTTCCTCTGCGTCAAGATCGGCACCGGCATCGGCTGCGGCATCGTCGCGGGCGGTGACGTGCACCGCGGTGTCACGGGCAGTGCGGGCGACATCGGGCACATCCAGGCCGTGCCCGACGGCCGTCCCTGCGCCTGCGGCAACCGGGGTTGCCTGGAGGCCCACTTCAGCGGGGCGGCCCTCGCCCGGGACGCCGTGGAGGCGGCCCAGCAGGGGCGGTCGGAGGAACTCGCCTCGCGGCTGGCGGCGAACGGCACCCTGACCGCCGTCGACGTCGCCGCCGCAGCAGCCGCGGGCGACGCCACCGCACTCGACCTGATCCGCGAGGGCGGCAACCGCGTCGGCCAGGTCATCGCCGGACTCGTCAGCTTCTTCAACCCCGGCCTGGTGGTGATCGGCGGCGGGGTGACCGGCCTCGGCCACACCCTGCTCGCCGCGATCCGCACCCAGGTCTACCGCCAGTCACTGCCCCTCGCGACCGGCAACCTGCCCATCGTCCTGGGGGAGTTGGGCCCCACCGCCGGAGTCATCGGCGCGGCCCGGCTCATCAGCGACCACCTGTTCTCGCCAGCGTGACACCTTTTCGGAACCTGTAGCACCGGAACCTGTAGCACCGGAACCCTGTAGCACCGGAACCTGTAGCACCTTTCAGAGCCGCACCACACCAGCACAGCGCCCTGCTCTGCCCTGCCTGAAAACACCTGCCCCGCAAGGGGACCGCCCTGAAACCGGCCCGCACGCCCGCCAAGGGGACCTCATGGCACCAGAACCACCGCTGCTCAGCATGTCCGGCATCACCAAGTCGTTCCCCGGAGTCCGCGCCCTCGACGGCGTCGACCTCGACGTCCAGGCCGGCGAAGTGCACTGTCTGCTCGGCCAGAACGGCGCCGGCAAGTCCACCCTCATCAAGGTCCTGGCCGGCGCCCACCAGCCCGACACCGGCACCATCCACTGGCGCGGCGAGGCGGTCACGCTCCGCTCGCCCATCGCCGCCATGCGCCTGGGCATCGCCACCATCTACCAGGAACTCGACCTGGTCGAGCACCTGTCGGTGGCCGAGAACGTCCACCTCGGCCATGAACCCACGGCCGCCGGTTTCGTCGTACGCGGAAAGGCGGCGCGGGCGTCGACCGCCCGGCTGCTCAAGCGACTCGGACATCCGGAGATCGATCCGGCGCGCCTGGTCGGCGAGTTGTCGGCGGCGCAACAGCAGATCGTGTCCATGGCGCGGGCGCTCTCCCACGACGTACGGCTGATCGTGATGGACGAGCCGTCCGCCGCCCTCGACCCGGACGAGGTCGACAACCTCTTCCGCATCGTCGGCGACCTCACCGCCGACGGCGTCGCCGTCGTCTACATCTCGCACCGGCTGGAGGAGATCCGCCGGATCGGCGACCGGGTGACCGTGCTGAAGGACGGACGGGCCGTGGCGGGCGGGCTCCCGGCGAAGACGACGCCGACGCGCGAGGTCGTGGCGCTGATGACGGGCCGTAACGTCGAGTACGTCTTCCCCGAGCGGCCGACCAAGGACGCGACGGCCGACAAGCCGCTGCTTCAGGTGCGGGGACTCGCCCGGGACGGGGAGTTCGAGCCGCTCGACCTGAGCGTGCGGCCCGGTGAGATCGTCGGGCTCGCCGGACTGGTGGGCTCGGGACGCTCGGAGATCCTGGAGACGATCTACGGGGCGAGGAAGCCCAGCGCCGGTCAAGTCATCGTGGACGGGCGGGCGTTGAGGCCTGGAAGCGTTCGGGCCGCCGTGCGTGCCGGACTCGGGCTCGCGCCCGAGGAGCGTAAGGCGCAGGCGCTGATGATGCTGGAGTCCGTCACCCGCAACGTCTCCGTTTCCTCCATGTCCCGCTTCTCACGCGGCGGCTGGATCGACCGGGCCGCCGAACTGGGGGCCGCGCGGGCCGCGACCCGTGAACTGTCGCTGCGGCCCGACAACCCGAACGTGCCGGTCCGCACCCTCTCCGGCGGCAACCAGCAAAAGGCCGTCCTGGCCCGCTGGCTGCTGCGCGGCTGCCGCGTCCTGCTGCTCGACGAACCGACCCGCGGCGTCGACGTCGGAGCCCGCGCCGAGCTGTACGCGGTGGTCCGGCGACTGGCGGACGAAGGCCTCGCCGTCCTGCTCGTCTCCAGCGAGGTGCCCGAAGTGCTCGGCCTCGCCGACCGCGTCCTGGTGCTGCGCGAGGGCCGTGTCGTCCACACGGCGCCCGCGCGCGAACTCGACGAACACCGTGTCCTCGACCTCGTCATGGAAGGAAGCCCGGCGTCATGACGCAGCACGCCTCTCCGCCCCGGGACAGCACCGGCAAGGTGCAGTCGGTCGGCGCACCGCCCGCCTGGCGGGGCCTGATGGCCCGCGCCGACGTGCGCACCCTATCCCTGCTCGGCGTCCTCGCCGTACTGATCATCATCGGCGGCATCACCAAGCCGGACGAGTTCCTGGACACCCGCAACCTCCAACTGGTCCTCACCCAGGCATCCGTGATCGGCGTCGTCACCGTCGGCATGACCTTCGTCATCATCTCCGGCGGCATCGACCTGTCCGTCGGCGCGATCGTGGCGCTGGCCTCGGTCTGGGCGACGACCGTGGCCACCCAGGAGTACGGCTTCGCCGGCATCCTGTTCACCGCGGTGATCGTCGGCGTGGGATGCGGCCTGGTCAACGGAATGCTGATCGCGTACGGCGCGATGGTCCCGTTCATCGCCACGCTCGCCATGCTGGCGTCCGCGCGCGGTCTGGCCCTCCAGATCACCGACGGCAAGACACAGATCGTCACCGTGCCCTCGGTGCTGGACCTCGGCGAGCGCGACGCCTATGTGCTCGGCATCCCGCCGCTGGTCATGGTGTTCGCGGTCGTGACGATCATCGGCTGGCTGGTCCTGAACCGCACGACCTTCGGACGGCGCTCGGTCGCCGTCGGCGGCAACGCGGAGGCGGCCCGCCTCGCCGGCATCGACGTACGCCGCCAGCGGCTCTACCTCTACCTGCTGTCCGGACTGTGCTGCGGCATCGCGGCCTTCCTGCTGATCATCCTGTCCGGCTCCGGCCAGAACACCAACGGCAACCTCTACGAACTCGACGCCATCGCGGCCGCGATCATCGGCGGCACGCTGCTCACCGGAGGCCGCGGCACCATCACCGGCTCCGTGCTCGGCGTCCTGATCTTCACCACGATCACCAACATCTTCGCCCTGAACAACCTGCAGAGCGACGTCCAGCAGATCGCCAAGGGCGCGATCATCGTCGCCGCCGTGCTGGTCCAGCGCCGTACCGCAAGCACGACCTGAGGAAAGGGTTCACCGCCATGCCAGAGCTCACCAGTCGCAGAGGGCTGCTGTTCGGGACCGCCGCCATAGGTGCCGGTGCCCTCCTCGTGGGTTGCACGAGCAACGAGTCCGACGACGAGCCGGCCGCGAACGACCAGCCGGCCGCCGACGACAAGCCCGGCAAGGAGGTCACGATCGGCTTCGCCGGTCCGCAGGCCGACCACGGCTGGCTCAACGCCATCAACGACAACGCCAAGAGCCGGGCGAAGAAGTACTCCGACGTCACCCTGGAGATCACCGAGGGGTCGAACGACACCGCCGCGCAGATCGGCCAGATCGAGACGCTGATCAACAAGAAGGTCGACGTGCTGGTGGTGCTGCCCGCCGACGGCAAGGCACTCACCCAGGTCGGGCTGAAGGCGATGCGCGCGGGCATCCCGGTCATCAACCTCGACCGGATCTTCAACACCCCGCAGGCATACCGCTGCTGGATCGGCGGCGACAACTACGGGATGGGCCTCAACGCCGGCCACTACATCGGCGAGAAGCTCAAGGGAAAGGCGGACGCCAAGGTCATCGAGCTGGCCGGCCTGGACAACCTGGAGCTGACCAAGCAGCGCACCCAGGGCTTCGACGACGCGCTGAAGAACTACCCCAACATCAAGAAGGTGGCCCGTCAGGCGGCCGAGTTCACGGTCGAGTCCGGGCAGGCCAAGATGGCCCAACTCCTGCAGGCCCAGTCGAAGTTCGACGCCCTGTGGAACCACGACGACGACCAGGGTGTGGGCGCCCTGCGCGCCATCGAGCAGGCCGGGCGCGACGACTTCCTGATGGTCGGCGGCGCGGGTGCCCTGTCCGCCTTCCAGGCGATCAAGCAGGACGACGGCGTCCTCAAGGCGACCGTCCTGTACCCGCCGACCATGGCCGCGTCAGCCATCGACCTCGCCCGCGCGCTGGGCCAGGGCAAGGGCGTCGGCGGCATGGCCGAGTTCGAGATCCCGGCGTCGATCACGCTCTACTCGGCGGTCGTCGACAAGGAGAACGTCGACCAGTACATGCCCACCGGCTTCAAGTGATGCCGCCCGCACCCCCCACGTGCGCCACCCCGAACAGGACGAGGAGGACTCCCACATGGGACAGCCGCAGCAGCAGTCAGACGGGACCGAGGCAGGCAAGCCACCCCTGCGCGTGGGGATGGTCGGCTACGCCTTCATGGGCGCCGCCCACTCCCAGGGCTGGCGCACCGCGGGCCGCGTCTTCGACCTGCCGCTGAACCCCGTGCAGGCCGTGATCTGCGGCCGGGACCGGCTCGCCGTACAGGCGGCGGCCGACCGCCACGGCTGGACGTCCGTCGAGACCGACTGGCGTGCTCTCGTCGAACGGGACGACGTCGACCTCGTCGACATCTGCACCCCCGGTGACAGTCACGCCGAGATCGCGCTCGCTGCGCTGGCCGCCGGCAAGCACGTCCTGTGCGAGAAGCCCCTCGCCAACACGGTCGAGGAGGCCACGTCGATGGCGCGGGCGGCCGAAGAGGCGTACGCGCGGGGCCAGGTGGCGATGGTCGGCTTCAACTACCGCCGGGTGCCGGCCACCGCCCTGGCCCGCCGGATGGTCGCCGAGGGCCGCCTGGGCGCACTGCGGCACGTGCGTGTGACGTACCTCCAGGACTGGCTGGTCGACCCCGGCTTCCCGCTGACCTGGCGGCTGCGCAAGGAGCAGGCGGGCTCGGGATCGCTCGGTGACCTGGGCGCGCACATCATCGACCTCGCGCAGTACCTGACGGGGGAGCCGCTGGCGGGCGTCTCCGCGCTGACGGAGACCTTCGTACGTCAGCGGCCCCTGCCCACCGGCGCCACGAGCGGGCTGTCCGCCGTCTCGGCGGCCGGCACCGGGGAGGTCACCGTGGACGACGCCGCCGTGTTCACGGCCCGCTTCCCCTCCGGCGCCCTCGCCTCCTTCGAGGCCACCCGCTACGCCACCGGCCGCAAGAACGCGCTGCGCATCGAACTCAACGGGGAGCGCGGTTCGTTGGCCTTCGACCTGGAGCGCCTCAACGAACTCGCCTACCACGACGGCACGGAACCCGGAGCGCACGCCGGCTTCCGCCGCATCCTCGTCACCGAACCCGACCACCCCTACCTGGACGCCTGGTGGCCCCCGGGCCACGGCCTCGGCTACGAGCACACCTTCGTCCACCAGGCCCGCGACCTGGTCCACGCCATCGCCGAAGGCCGCCGGCCCGAACCCTCCTTCGCCGACGGGCTGCAGGTGCAGCGCGTCCTGGCGGCGGTGGAGGAGAGCGCCGAGAAGAACGCCGTCTACACCCCGATAGCGGTCTGAGGAGGCTGACGCGCATGCCGCGCACGTTCACGCTGTTCACCGGCCAGTGGGCCGACCTGCCGTTGGAGGAGGTCTGCCGGCTCGCCCGGGACTTCGGCTACGACGGACTCGAACTCGCCTGCTGGGGCGACCACTTCGAGGTCGACAAGGCCCTGGCGGACCCGTCGTACATCGATTCCCGCAAGGCGTTGCTCGACAAGTACGGCCTCAAGTGCTGGGCCATCTCCAACCACCTGGTCGGCCAGGCCGTCTGCGACGCCATCATCGACGAGCGCCACCAGGCGATCCTGCCCGCACGTATCTGGGGCGACGGCGACGCGGAAGGCGTACGGCAGCGGGCCGCCGCCGAGATGGCCGACACCGCGCGGGCCGCTGCGGCCCTCGGCGTGAACACCGTCATCGGCTTCACCGGCTCCGCCATCTGGCACCTGGTCGCCATGTTCCCGCCCGCGCCCGAGTCGATGATCCAGCGCGGCTACGAGGACTTCGCGACGCGCTGGAACCCCATCCTGGACGTCTTCGACGAGGAAGGCGTGCGGTTCGCGCACGAGGTCCACCCCAGCGAGATCGCCTACGACTACTGGACGACTTGGCGTGCTCTGGAGGCCGTCGGAGGCCGCCCCGCCTTCGGCCTGAACTTCGACCCGTCGCATTTCGTCTGGCAGGACCTCGACCCGGTCGGCTTCCTCTGGGACTTCCGCGACCGCATCTACCACGTCGACTGCAAGGAGGCCCGCAAGCGCCTCGACGGCCGCAACGGCCGCCTCGGCTCGCACCTGCCCTGGGGCGATCCCCGACGGGGCTGGGACTTCGTGTCGGCCGGGCACGGCGACGTTCCCTGGGAGGACGTCTTCCGGATGCTGCGCTCCATCGACTACCAGGGGCCCATCTCCGTGGAGTGGGAGGACGCCGGCATGGACCGGCTCCAGGGCGCGCCCGAGGCACTGACCCGCCTCAAGGCGTACGACTTCGAGCCCCCGTCGGCCTCGTTCGACGCGGCGTTCGGCAACTGACCCCACGTGTCACCTCTCCGGGATGACGGCGCATCCCGGCGCACGCACCCGCCCGTACAACCGGCCCCTTTCTGGAGGCACCCGTGCACGGGAACGACCGCACCACCAGCACCGACAGAAACGAGACCCACAGACGACGCGCGTCCTTCCGCAAGGCGGTGGCGCTGCTGAGCGGCGCACTGCTGGCGGGCGCCACTCTCACCTTCACCGCACCCCAGGCCGGCGCAGCCGTCGCCGACGAGGGGGCCGCCGCGGCTGCTGCCCAGGCCGCCGCGGCCGAGGACTTCCAGCAGGTCACCCTCGCCAAGGGCGAACCGGAGGTCGGCGAGCCCATGTCGCTCGCCGTCCTCCCGGACCGCTCGGTCCTGCACACCTCACGCGACGGCGAACTGCGCCTCACCGACGCCGCGGGCAACACCAAGCTGGCCGGCAAGCTCGCCGTCTACTCCCACGACGAGGAGGGCCTGCAGGGCATCGGCGTCGACCCGAACTTCACAGAGAACCGTTTCATCTACCTCTACTACGCGCCCCCGCTGAACACCCCCGCGGGCGACGCCCCCGAGACCGGCACCGCGGCCGACTTCGCACCCTTCGAAGGCGTCAACCGCCTCTCCCGCTTCGTGCTGAAGACGGACGGCACCCTCGACACCGCCGGCGAGACGAAGATCCTCGACGTCCCGGCCACCCGCGGCCTGTGCTGCCACGTCGGCGGCGACATCGACTTCGACGCGCAGGGGAACCTCTACCTGTCGACCGGGGATGACACCAACCCGTTCCAGTCGGACGGCTTCACCCCCATCGACGAGCGTGCCGACCGCAACCCGGGCTTCGACGCCCAGCGTTCCGCCGGCAACACCAACGACCTGCGCGGCAAGATCCTGCGCATCAAGGTGAACGCCGACGGCTCGTACGCGATCCCCGACGGCAACCTCTTCGCGCCCGGCACGGACAAGACACGCCCCGAGATCTACGCGATGGGCCTGCGCAACCCGTTCCGCTTCAGCGTCGACAAGAAGACCGGGATCCTGTACGTCGGCGACTACGGCCCCGACGCCGGCGCCGCCGACCCGGCGCGCGGCCCCGCCGGCCAGGTCGAGTTCGCCCGCGTCACCGGCCCCGGCAACTTCGGGTGGCCGTACTGCACGGGTGACAACGACGCCTACGTGGACTACGACTTCGCGACGAAGACATCCGGCGCGGCCTTCGACTGCGCCGCGCCGAAGAACACCTCGCCGCACAACACCGGCCTGACCGACCTGCCCCCGGCCCAGCCCGCCTGGATCCCGTACGACGGCGGCTCCGTGCCCGAGTTCGGCACCGGATCCGAGTCGCCGATGGGCGGCCCGGTCTACCACTACGACGCCTCACTCGACTCGCCGGTGAAGTTCCCGGAGGCCTACGACGGGAACTTCTTCGCCGGGGAGTTCGGCCGCCGCTGGATCAAGCGGATCGTCAGCGACGACGCCGGGACCGTGCAGTCGATCAACGACGTCCCGTGGACCGGCACCCAGATCATGGACATGGCCTTCGGCCCGGACGGTGCGCTGTACGTCCTCGACTACGGCACCTCGTGGTTCGGCGGCGACGAGAACTCCGGCCTGTTCCGTATCGAGAACGCGACCGACGGCCACTCCCCGGTGGCGCAGGCCGCGGCGAGCAAGACCTCGGGCCAGGCGCCGCTGAGGGTGCAGTTCTCGTCCGAGGGCACGACCGACCAGGACGGCGACGCCGTCACGTACAGCTGGAACTTCGGCGACGGCGGCAAGTCGACGGCGGCGAACCCGACATACAGATACAAGAAGAACGGCACCTACACCGCGACCCTGACCGCCAAGGACCCCTCCGGCCGCACCGGCAGCGCGAGCGTGCAGATCGTGGTCGGCAACACCGCGCCGAAGGTGGTGCTGGAGGCGCCGAAGGACGGGCAGCTGTTCAGCTTCGGTGACGCCATTCCGTTCAAGGTGAAGGTCACCGACCCGGAGGACGGCACGGCGATCGACTGCGCCAAGGTCAAGGTCACCTTCATCCTCGGCCACGACACCCACGGCCACCCGCTCACCTCGGCCAACGGCTGCACCGGCACCATCCAGACCAGCGCCGACGGCGGCCACGACGAGGACGCCAACATCTTCGGCGTCATGGACGCCGAGTACACCGACGGCGGAGGCGGCGGCCAGGCCCCGCTCACCACGCACGACCAGAACGTCACCCAGCCCAAGCACCGCCAGGCCGAGCACTTCGGCAACGGCTCCGGCGTCTCGATCATCGCCAAGGCCACCGCACACGGCGGCAAGACGGTCGGCAACATCAACAACGGCGACTGGATCTCCTTCACGCCGTACGCCCTGAGCAACGCCAAGAAGATCACCGCGCGCATCTCCTCCGGCGGCGCGGGCGGCATCCTCGAGGTCCGTGCGGGGTCCTCGACGGGCACCCTGCTCGGCAAGACGACCGTGCCGGTGACCGGCGGCTGGGAGACCTTCCAGGACGTCACCGCCGGCCTGTCCCGCGCGCCAAGGGGCACGACCGCGCTCTACCTGGTCTTCAAGGGGAGCGGCTCCGGCGCCCTGTACGACGTGGACGACTTCACCATCACCACGGGCTGAGAGGAGGGACGGACGATGCGATTGCGTCCAACTGGACGACTGACCACGGCAGTTGTGGGAGCGGCCGTACTCCTCGGCTGCGTCTCGGAACCGGCCGCGTCACAGGCCTCGCAGGATGCGCGGGCCACGGACGACGGCAAGCGGGTACTGGTCTTCTCCAAGACGGCCGGCTTCCGCCACGACTCGATCCCCGACGGCATCGCCGCGGTGAAACAGCTCGGCGAGACGAGCGGCTTCACGGTCGACGCGACGGAGGACGCCGCGAGCTTCACCGCGGGCAACCTGCGCCGCTACGCCGCGGTCGTCTTCCTGTCGACGACCGGAGACGTCCTGAACGCCGCCCAGCAGACGGCCTTCGAGGGCTACATCCGGCGCGGCGGAGGCTACGTCGGCATCCACGCGGCCGCCGACACCGAGTACGACTGGGCGTTCTACGGCGGCCTCGCCGGCGCCTACTTCCAGTCGCACCCGGCGATCCAGCCCGCGACCGTGGACGTCGAGGACCACGCCCACCCGGCGACGTCGGGCCTGGCCGAGACGTGGAACCGCACGGACGAGTGGTACAACTACCGCTCCAATCCACGGGAGAGGGCTCATGTCCTCGCGTCCCTCGACGAGTCCTCGTACACCGGCGGCACCATGAACGGCGACCATCCGATCGCCTGGTGCCAGAACTACCAGGGTGGCCGCGCCTTCTACACCGGGGGCGGCCACACCAAGGAGTCCTACGCCGAGCCCCTCTTCCGCGAGCACCTGCTCGGCGGAATCCGCTGGGCCGTCGGCGACGCCCAGGCCGACTGCCGCCCCGAGAACGGCTACCGCCCGCTCTTCGACGGTACGCAGGCTTCGCTGGACGGCTGGAAGCAGGCGAGCCCGGGCTCCTTCACCCTGTCCGACGACGGCACGCTCACGTCGACCGGCGGCATGGGAATGCTCTGGTACGCCGCGTCGGACTTCGGGTCGTACTCCCTGAAGCTCGACTGGAAGATGGCCGGCGACGACAACTCCGGGGTGTTCGTGGGCTTCCCGCCCTCGGACGACCCGTGGTCGGCCGTCAACAACGGCTACGAGATCCAGATCGACGCGACCGACGCCCCCGACCGCACCACCGGGGCCGTGTACGGCTTCCAGTCCGCCGACCTCAAGAAGCGTGACCGTGCGCTGAACCCGCCGGGGGAGTGGAACACGTACGAGATCCGCGTGGAGGGCGAACGCCTCCGCGTCTGTCTCAACGGCGTGAAGATCAACGACTTCACCAACACCGACCCGGCCCGGAGCCTCACCGACGGACACATCGGCATCCAGAACCACGGAGTCGACGACGAGGTGTCCATCCGTGACGTCCGGATCAAGGAACTGCCCGCGAACACCGCGAAGTCCTCCGGACTGACGGCTTCGCAGGGCGGCTGAGCGACGGCGGGCGGGGGACGCCGGACTCCCGCCCGCCGTCTTTTCCCCACCGGGTCCCCGCCAGGGCCCGGCCGGGGGTTACCCACGACGCGTTCGACAAGGAGGCTGCCATGTCCGCGTCCGTTTCCCCGTCCGTTGCGCGCGTCGGCGTCTGGCTGATCGGGGCGCGTGGCTCCGTCGCCACGAGCGTCATCGCCGGGTGCGCCGCCGTCACCGCGGGCCTGCACCCGCCGACGGGCCTGGTCACCGAGACCCCGATGTTCGCGGACAGCGGCCTGCCCGCGCTGTCGTCCCTCGTCTTCGGCGGCCACGACACGGTGGACTGCCCCCTGCCCAAACGCGCGGAGGCCCTGGCGGCAGGCGGCGTCCTGCCTCCCGGTCTCCCCGCGGCCGTACGGGCCGAACTCGCCGCCGCCGACCGCGAGATCAGGCCCGGCGGCCCGCTCCCCGGAGACACGCGCGGCGAGGAGGAACTCATCACCGCCTTCGCCTCGGACATACGGGACTTCATACGGCGGTCCGAGCTCACCCGGGCCGTCGTCGTGAACGTGGCCTCCACCGAGCCCGCCCCCACCGGCGCCGCCCTGCCGCCGAGTTCGCTGTACGCGGCGGCGGCTTTGCGCGCGGGCTGCCCGTACGTGAACTTCACCCCGTCGACGGGCCTGAACCACCCGACGCTGGCCCCCCTGGCCTCGTCTTCCGGCCTGCCGTACGCGGGCCGCGACGGCAAGACGGGCCAGACACTGCTCCGCTCGGTCCTGGGCCCGATGTTCACCCAACGGGCCCTGGCGGTGCGCGCCTGGTCGGGCACGAATCTGCTCGGCGGCGGCGACGGCGCCTCCCTGGCCGACCCGGCCGCGGCGGCGGCGAAGAACGCCGGCAAGGAGAGAGTGCTCGCCGACACCCTCGCCACGCCTCCCGAGGGCGAGGTCCACATCGACGACGTCCCCGCCCTCGGCGACTGGAAGACCGCCTGGGACCACATCGCCTTCGACGGCTTCCTCGGCACCCGCATGATCCTCCAAACCATCTGGCAGGGCTGCGACTCGGCCCTGGCGGCACCCCTGGTCCTCGACCTCGCCCGCCTGACGACACGCGCCCACGAGGCGGGCCTGTCCGGGCCGCTCGGCGAACTGGGCTTCTACTTCAAGGATCCGGTGGGGGAGGGGCCGGGGGCGCTGGGGGAGAAGTACGCGGTACTTGGGCGGTTCGCGGAGCGGCTGAGGGGAGCCGGGGC
>NZ_LLZG01000052.1 GCF_001509475.1 Streptomyces regalis | reverse complement strand
GCGTCAGCCCGCCCCCTTGCGCGTACCGCATGAGGACGTCGTACCGCAGGGATCACGACCCGTCACCACAGCCCGGACATCGCCAATTCAACCTGAGTAGCGCGCCTGGAACTCTCACATCGGCCAACCGTCATCCAGCGCATGAGGGCTGCGGTGGGGCCTGGCTAACCTCGGTTCGAGTCATAGCCCCACCGAGCCCGGCCGTCCTTGCCCATGAAGCATTTGGCGGGCCGTCCGTCCTCGGCGATGCCGAGAGCTCCGACGGGGGAACAGGCGTATCCGAACTGGACACCCGTCTGGTCGCCAGAGCTACCCCCGCCACTTGTCCCGCTGCTGCCGGAGCTGTCACCTTGGGCGGGCTGTGCGGTGACGGTCACCTTCACCCTGACCGTCTTCGTCGCGGTGACCGTGGGCGCGGGTTTCGCCTTCGCCGTCGCGGTTGCCGTTACGGTGACGGTCGGGCCAGGGCTGGCCGCTGAGGGTTTCGCGTCGTCGGTCGTGGTGCCGTCGCCGCTGGCTCCGGCGCCGATGCCGAGGAAGAACGCGAAGCCTAGAGGTTGTCCCGTATGAAGCGTGAGTTATCCGGTGAGGCCAGGTTGTGGAGCCGGGCGATGCCCAGCATGGCCTGATGAACGCCGTTGCCCTTGAGCCGGCAGTCCCGCAGGATCTTCCAGTTCTTCAACCGCGCCAGGGCGTGTTCCACCCGGGCTCGCGCCCGGCGGTGGACGGCATTCTCCGCTTCCTGGTGTGGGCTGAGGCGTGTCTGACCTCGTCGTTTGCGGTGCGGGATGAGCAGTCCGGTGCCCTGGTACCCGCCGTCGGCGATGGTCGGTGCGCCGCGGCAGGCCCGGTCGACGCCGGACTCCGTGAACGCCCGGCAGTCGTTGCGGCTGCCGGGCAGCGGCAGACCGATCGCCACCACCAGACGGCTGTTGGCATCGATCACGACCTGAAGGTTCGTCGAGTAGCGGTAGTTCTTGCTGGACGCGGCAATGCTGCGGTCGCGTGTGGGCACAAGGGTGCCGTCGACGATGTAGACGGTGTCTTTGCGCGGCCGGCGGGCCGGCGAGATGGCCAGCAAGGGCGCCAGGTGGTCAAGGATGCGGTCGGCCGCAGACTTCGAGACCCCGAACAATGGCGCCACCTGCCGCAACGTCAGGTTCGTGCGCCAGTACGTCGCCACCAGCAACACCCGGTTCTCCAGCGGCAGCCGCCAGGGACGGCCGCGCTGAACATCACCACCGCGACGCCGCACCAGAGCCACCAGCCTGGTGAACTGCGACTCAGTCAGCCCGGAGAACGGCTCAATCCACTTCGGATCATCCGCTGAGATCACCCCACCCATGCCCAGCCAACGCACCAACTGCCCCACCAGTTACGGGACAACCTCTAGCGCGGGCAGAGCGTATCTCTTGCGCGCCCACCTCGGAGTCAGGCGCGGCAGCTGCGGTCTGGGCGGCCACATGTGCGGGTTGTTCATCTCGTTCCCCTGCGGGCGATTCCGGAGGGGATGACGGTACTGCGGGGCAGAGGATGTGTCCGCTTCCTGAGGGAGCGGTGACCTTTCTGTGATGGCCTGGCGGGCTCGCCCGGCTACATGGCAGGCGTCCAGGACGGCGTTCCCCCGTGCTCGGCCGCGTGCCGCCACATGCTCCTCCTCGCGCACGTCATGCTGGGTTTCGCCTCTCCGGCGGCCTCGGGGACTTCGCAGTGGTGTGTCATGCTGTAGCGGCTTTTCGAAGGGGGAGGATGAGATGACTGAGAAGCCTCTGACACATAAGCAAGCACTCGCCGCGGTCATCCAGGCGCTGGGCGGTAGCTGGGACACGAACCGCGCCGTGCTGGCCCTGCGTGTCGCCGGGTACGAGCCCGCGAGCGAGGAGGCCGCAGGGAAGGAAGCCCGTCACAACCTGCGCGAACTCGCCAAGGACGGCCTGATCGTGAGACCTGATCCGGACCAGGCCGTGTACCGGCTGGCCTGACTGCCGAGCCCGCCATCCGCCGCGTGCGTGCCGCCGGTGAGGGCGCCGGGTTCGGACGTGACGGTTGTCGGCGGGGAAGCAGGTGCTGAAGGTCGAGGTGGTGCCGTCGAGTTCACCGGCCCGAAGCCGTGAATAGAGTGTTGGTATCAGCTATGAGGTCAGTTGATGCACCTGGTTGTCGTCTGTCACCTCGTACACGTCGATCCGCAGCAGTCGCCGCACATGCGCCGGGACGCGCTCGGCGGCCCTGACTGATGAGGACGGCACAACCAACGCGTACCGTATATCCAGTTGGTCATTGGTCATGCGGCGCAGGAGCTGCCCGTAGGCGATGTCGGTGTCGATGCCCTTCTCGCTGGTCCGTCCCTTGGCTTCGCAGATCAGGCGTTCGCTCCCTCGTACCGCCTCCAGGTCGGTCCAGCGGTCCGTCGGAGTCACCGGTGTCCAGCCCCGGGCCAGCAGCCAGGTGCGGAAGGCATCGGTGACCCGGTCCTCGTCGCTGTCGCGCGCGAGGATCTTCCTCAGTGCCGCGATGTCCGCCTCGCGGCTGTGACGCAGGCGTCCGCGGCTGTCCGCGTCGAGGTCGGCAGGGCGGACGACCACCAGTCGTAGGCCGTGGGCGGGGATTTCGGTGTCGCGACGGGCGTCGTACAGGGCCCGCTGCTCGCCCCGGTGGACGCCGCTGACCGTGAGCCGCTCCGGCTTGTCGAAGTGCGGCACCGGCTGCTCATGCTGCAACTCCCGGTATTCGACAACAAGTTGGTGCCCCGGCCAGTAGGCGTCCACCGGCAGTTTCGCCCGCCGCCCGTTCGTGCCCGGATCTCCCAGGAGCCAGTCGAAGGTGTGCTGGGTCAGGGCCGTCTCGCCCAGCACCTGGTTGCACAAGTCGACGACATACGCCTCATCGCTTTCGTCCCTCTTCCCCATGACCGGGCATGATGCCACCCTCCACCGACAGCGAGGGGCGAACACCTCCGTCCCAGCGGCGCGCAATGGCTCTGGCACCCGCAGAGCTGCAGAGTGCCCGTGGGTCTGCTGGGGACGCCGTCATCCCTTCCCCTAGACGCTCTGATCGGACACCGGCGGCCACGGCCTCACCTTGCAGGCTGCCCCCTCGTGCCCCATCGCTCACTAGGCGACGGGCAGTGCATCCAAGCCGCCGTCAGGATGTCGGGCCGCAGGCGCAGTTCCTCGACCGGCACGGCGAGGCGCATCTGCGGAAATCGCGAGACGAGTCGGGAGAAGGCGACCTGGAGTTCCATACGGGCCAGGGGCGCCCCAATGCGGTAGCGGGCACCGTGCCCGAAGCTCAGGTGCGGGGGCGTCGTACGGGAGGCGTCGAAACGATCCGGGGCGTGGAAGGCGGCGGGGTCGTGATTGGCGGCGCCGTTGTCCAGCATGACGTGGCCGCGGCCTGGATCCTGACACCTGCGGGAGACCCCACGAGGCACGTACACGTCGACAAAACCCTCGAACTCGATGTCGGCATGGGCGTAGCGCGGTATGCCTCCGCCGTTCTTCCCGGGCATGCGGAAGATCTTGTCGGGACAGCGGCTGGGACGTCGACGGCGCGCTGCGGGCAGGTCTGGGCGGTGCCTGGCTGCGGCGGGCTGCGACCGTCTGCCCGCAGACGGTGTCCCAGCCGACGTACAGCACGCAGGATCTGTGGGAACTCACCGATGCCCTGGTTGTCGGCAGGGCGTGACCTGCCTATCGGGTCCGTGTCAGGCGAGTGCGGCGCTTGGTCGGCGGGTGTCTCTGCGGGCGCGCACGGCAGTGTCGGGCACCGGCGGTGTCAGGGCTTACGGGGCAGATCCGGGTCGTGCTGGTCGGTGCGGGCGGCCGGTGGACGGCAGGCATCGCCGCTGCCGGGGCCACGGTGGCGCAGCCACCAGGCGAGACCGCCGGCCAGCAGCACCGCGGCCGGGACCAGCAGCCAGGGGCTGACCAGGACGCCGCCAAGGCCCGCCAGGGCGCCGCTGGCCAGCAGCACCGGCCCGGCGCAGCAGAGGACGGCCAGCAGCGCGACGCCGACCGTAGCGAGGGTGCCGCGCAGACCGCCGCGGCGGTTATCAGGGGGCGGGGTGGGCGGGCGCGTCATCGCGACTCCCCGTGCCGGGGATGCGGGGGCAGCAGTCCAGGGCGCTGGCGTTGTCTGCGGCCAGCGCGCGGGCGAGGACGACCAGGTCGGCGACCCGGCGATCGCCGACGGAGTAGCGCAGTTTCTTGCCGTCCCGGCGGGCGGTGACATAGCCGCAGTCGACGAGGCAGGACAGGTGCACGGAGACACGCGGCTGGGAGATACCCGCATGCTCCACACACTCGGCCGAGGTGCGCTCACCGCGCAGGATGAATTCCAGCAGCATCAGTCGGGTGGGGTCCGACAGGGCGCGGAAGAACCGGGCCACGGTGTCGGTGTGCGAGCACCCCGCCTGCGCCGCATCTGCTCCAGCCGTAGCGACGGATGCGGGAGCGATGGTCGGTCTCATGGGTGGTGCCCCTCTTTCTACATGCATCTATGCGTCTAGCCGAATAGTATGGCAGCTACTTGTTATTCGGCAAGGCGAATAACAGGGGCTGGGTGTCGGCTGGCGCCCGCCCGCCGTGCATCCAGGGAGGCAGGGCTGTGAGCACAGCGCAGAGCGGTTTCAATCTGGCGGTCATCGGCTCGGGCGGGGCGGCGTTCGCGGCCGCCATCGCCGCGCGCACCAAGGGCGCGAAGGTGGTGATGGTCGAGCGCGGCGCCATCGGCGGCACCTGCGTGAACACCGGGTGTGTGCCCTCCAAGGCGTTGCTGGCCGCGGCCGAGGCCCGGCACGTCGCGCTCGCCCAGCCGTTCCCCGGCATCCGCACGGACGCCGGTCGGGTGGACTTCGCCGCGCTGATCGGCGGCAAGCGGGCGATGGTGGAGGCGATGCGGGCGGACAAGTACGAGGATCTGGCCGCCGAGTACGACTGGCGGATCGTGACCGGCAGCGCCCGCTTCATCCCCGGCCCCGTCTTCAGGTCGCGCTCGCCGACGGAGGGACAATGGCGATCGAGGCCGCCCACTACGTGATCGCGACCGGCTCCGCGCCATGGGCGCCGTCCATCGACGGCCTGGCCGAGGCCGGGTATCTGACCTCGGCCACCGCCATGGAACTGGACCGCCTGCCCGCCTCGCTGATCGTGGTCGGCGGCAACGCCGTCGGCTTGGAGCAGGCTCAGCTCTTCGCCCGCCTCGGGGTGCAGGTCAACGTAGTGGAGGCGCTGGAGAGGCTCGCCCCGTTCGAGGAGCCCGAGGTCTCTGCGGTCATCGAGGACGTCTTCCACAGCGAGGGCATCGCCGTCCACACCGGCGCCACCGTCACCACGGTGCGCCGCGACAAGGGCGGCTACACGCTCACCGCCGCGCATGCGGGCGAGGCCACCGAACTCCGGGCGGAGAAACTACTGGTCGCCACCGGCCGCCGCCCAGTCACCGACGGCCTCGGCCTGGAGGCGGTGGGAGTCAAAACCGGCGAGCGCGGCGAGATCGTCGTGGACGCGCACCTGCGCACCTGCAACGAGCGGATCTGGGCCGCCGGGGACGTCACCGAGCATCCGCAGCTCGTCTACGTGGCCGGCGCGCACGGCACGCTGGTCGCCGACAACGCCCTCGACGGCGCCGGGCGCACCCTGGACTACCACCACCTGCCCCGGGTCACCTTCACCAGCCCGGCCATCGCCGCCGCCGGGCTGACCGACGCCCAGGCCGTCGCGCGGGGCTACGCCTGCGACTGCCGGGTGCTGCCGCTGGAGTACGTGCCGAGGGCGCTGGTCAACCGTGACACCCGCGGCCTGATCAAGCTCGTGGCCGAGGCGGGCACCGGCAGGCTGCTCGGTACCCACGTCATCGCCGAGGGCGCCGGGGACGTGATCGCCACCGCCGTCTACGCCCTCGCCAACGCCATGACGGTGCAGCAGATGGCCGACCTGTGGTGCCCCTACCTGACCATGGCCGAGGGCCTGAAGCTGGTCGCCCAGACCTACACCCGGGACGTGGCCAAGCTGTCCTGCTGCGCGAGCTGACCGCCGGAAGAGTGGAGGCTTCACCATGACCGGACCGCCTACGAGGCCGATGACCGTCGGAGAGCTCTCCCGGCGCACCGGCGTCCCGGTCAAGACCCTGCGCGAGTACACCGACCTCGGGCTCATCTACACCCTCGGCCGCAGCCCGGCGGGCTACCGGCTGTTTGCCGTGGACGCCCTGTGGTGTGTGCGGTGGATCGGCGAACTGCGCGGGCTCGGGCTGACCGTGGCCGAGATCCGCGAGCTGACCACCGCGTATCTGGGACGCGCCGGCCGCGGCTTCGGTCCCGCGCTCGCCGAGCGGCTGCAGGCGGCCCGCGAGCGGCAGCGGGCCCGCATCACCGCTGCCGAGCAGACGCTCGACAGGATCGACGCGTTCGAGAAGGCGCACCAAGCCGACCTTGCGGACGGGAGCGGGGGCTGCTGGGCGGGCGACCCGCGATGCGCCATGAGCACTTGACCCTCCCCCTGGGGGCAGACCCTACGGTCCCAGGCATCGCAGTCACCCGAGTCCTGGAAGGAGTCCGCCATGGACACCGACTCCCGGCAGTTCGCCACCCGCTTCCTCGACGCGGTGAGCAGCGCCCCCGGCCTCAACTTCCCGCTGCTGCGCCTCGTGCAGACCCTGCTCGTCTCCGGCGGGCCGGTTACCCTCGACCAGCTCGCCGCTTGGGCCAACCGCCCCGTCGCCGAGATCCACGAGGCACTGGCCGCCATGCCCGACACCGAGTACGACGCCGAGGGCCGCATCATCGGCTACGGCCTCACCTTCACCCCCACCCCGCACCGCTACGAGACCGGCGGCCACACCTTCTACGCCTGGTGCGCCCTGGACACCCTCGTCTTCCCCGCCATCCTCGGCCACACCGCCCAGGTCACCTCCCCCTGCCGGGCCACCGGCGAGCCGGTGCGCCTGACCGCGACCCCCGACGGGCCCACCGAGGTCGAACCGGCCACCGCCGTCGTCTCCCTCGTCACCCCCGACGCGCCAAGCTCGGTACGTGTCTCCTTCTGCAACCAGGTCCGATTCTTCGCCAGCGCCGACGCCGCCAAGGACTGGCTCGCCGAGCACCCCGACGCGAAGGTCCTGCCGGTTGCGGAAGCCTTCGACGTCGGCCGGCCCATCATCGAGCAGATCCTGGCCGGCGACACCGCATCCGACTGCTGCTGATCACGCCCACCCGGACGGCCGGGTCGGCGACCACGCCACCCGGCCACGTCCCCGCCATACCAGGTACGGGTGCCGTCTTCCGTCTCAGTCGGCGACCGGGAGACGCTTGGTGAAGGTTTTGCCGCCGTCCTTGGTCTCGTAGATGCCGTCCTGGGTGGCGGCAACGATGTGGCTGGGGCTGACAGCGGTGAGTGCCTGCGGTTGTCTGCCGGGGACGTCGCCGACGGGCTTCCAGATGGTGCCGCCGTCGGTGCTGCGGTTGAGCTTGCCGTTGAGGTCGATTCCGTACAGGGCGTCCTTCTTGGGCCAGGAGAGGAAGCCCATCACCGGCTCGGTGCCGGGGCGGAAGGTGCGGCCGCCGTCGGTGCTGGTGGCGATGCCGTCCTGGGTGGTGGCCAGCACGGTGTTCGGGTCGTCGGGGCTGACGGCGATGTCGAGCAGGCGCAGTGACGCACGGTTGTCCCAGGCGGTGCCGTCCTTGCTGACGTGGAGCTTGCCGCTGACGCTGTCGTAGCCGTAGATCGTGTTGTGTGCGGCGTCGAGGGCGTGGAAGTCGGCTTCGCCCTGCAGGGAGCGGGTCTTCCAGGTCGTGCCGGCGTCGCGGCTCTCGATCAGGCCGTGGTGGGGCGGCTCGTCGGCGGAGGCCGGGTGCCCGCTGGCCAGGAAGGTCTTGGGGCCGGCCACCGTGAATCCCATGAAGTCGTCCCGGCTGTCCCCCACGAGCTGCGGTTCGCCCTTGTCGTCGGGGGTGAAGAGGCCGTCGTGGGTGGCGACGTAGAGCCGGCCGTCGGATGGGTCGACGCCGAGTCCGTGGACGTGGCTCACCGCCGTCTGCTCCTGTTCCGGCTCACTGGTACATGCCGCCAGCCCGGCGGCGAGGAGCGCGGCGGCGAGGGCGGGAGCGAGGGCACGCGCGTTCATCGGTTCACCGATCAGGGCGCGAGGTCGGGTCGGGTCGCCGTGCAGCGGCCTGTTCGCGCAGCAGGCGCAGCTCCTCGCGGGTGCGCCTGATCTCTTCGTCGGCGCTCTGCCTGGTGCGTGCGGTCGGGGCCGGGCGGCAGACGCCCTTGCCGCGACGCATGGGGCGGATGCAGCACAGGTACATGGCGGCGACGGCAAGCAGCGTCAGGGCCAACGGGAGCCAGACGTCGGTCATCGCGAGCGGTCCTTGTCGAGGGCGGTCTTCGGGGCGGCCTCGCCGCGCAGGGCCTCGACCTCCTTGCGCAGCCGGGTGAGCTCTTTTTCCTGTTCGGCGGTGGGCGCGGTGTGCGGTGGCTGCGCGTCCGCGGAGCGGCGGGAGCGCATCATGACCCACATCATCAGCGCCATCCCGATGGGGCACACGAGGACGGGGAGTACGTACAGCAGTTGGTTCATCATGGGTCCTTCGATGAGGGGATGAGCGACGCAGTCCGGTTGAGGGAGGTCGCAGACCCCCATACACGTGACATTACGACGCTAGAACCTTCCCCCGGGGGCAAGGTCAAGGCTGGCGCGGCTCGTGCTCACTGTTGCGCCGGGGGCGTCTGGGTGTGCCCTAACATGGCGCGCATGACGCGACGCGTGCCGCTGCCGCTCCGGACATGGTCCGGGGCGCTGCTTGTGTGTGCGCTGCTGCTGTGCCTCGCTGGTCTGGCCCGTCCCGTCATGGCGATGCCGATGGCCATGCCCGGGCCGATGGGGACGATGTCGTCGGCCCCCCGCGCTGACGCCGTGGTTGAGCGGGTGCCCATGGGCGCGGCCGGTCACGCGGTGATGGCGGCCGATTCCGGCGAGCGTGGCCCGCACTGCCCGATGGCCGAGGAGCCGTGCGCGTCACCGAAGGGCACCGTCGCACAGGCCGGCCAGGCGGCTGTGGGGCACGGGGATGTGCCGCAGGTCGTGGCCTGTTCGCCCGCTGCCCTGGTGTCGCAGCCCAACGCGCCGCCGCCGGCGCTTCGGCCTCCTGATCTGCACCGGTTGTGTGTGTCGCGGACGTGATGGCTGCACCCTTGTGAGGCTTCTGGTCTCGCAGGGCGCCGCTGTCTCAGTCCGCTCCGGCACGCCCGCCCGCCACAGGTGCGTGCGTGTCGTCGTTGCAGAACAGGAGTAACGACGCATGCCGTCGTCCGTCGCTTTGCTCATCACCGGTGTCAGTACCGGTCTTCTCGCCGGTGGCGCCTCCTGCGCCGCCGTACAAGGGGGTCTGCTGGCCGGCGCGGTCACCCGCCGCGACCCGGCCCGAGCCGCCGAAACCTCCCCCCAAACCTCCCCTCGCCCCTCCTCGTCCGCCGCGAAGCGGCCGACGCCAGCGGGCCGCACGGCCACGGCCGAGCGGGTCGTCGCGACATTGAAGGGTGAGCCGCTGGCCGGGCATCTGGCGCCGGTGGGGGCGTTCCTGGCCGGGAAGCTGCTGTCGCACACCATCCTGGGTGGTCTGCTGGGGGTATTCGGCGCAGCCCTGCAGCCCAGCCCCCGCGTCCAGGCGGGGATGCTGGTGGCCGCCGGGCTGCTGATGGTGCTGTTCGCGCTGGACCTGTTCGGGGTCAAGGCGGTGGGGCGGCTGATGCCGCGGCCTCCTGCCTCGTTCGGCAGGCTGCTGCGGCGCAGTGCCAAGACCGACTCCATCGCCACGCCCGCCCTGATCGGCTTTGCCACGGTTCTCGTACCTTGCGGGGTGACGCTGTCCGTGGAGCTGCTGGCGATCACGTCCGGGTCGCCGGTCGCCGGGGCGGCGGTCATGTTCGGCTTCGTGCTGGGCACGGCGCCGCTGTTCGCTGCGCTCGGCTACGTTTTCCGCCGTACCAGCAGGGCGCTGTCAGGTCAGCTCGCCTCTCTCACCGGTGTGGTGGTGCTGGCGGTCGCCGCCTGGACGGTGGTCTCCGGGCTGCAGGCCGGAGGGTGGGTGTCCTTGGACTCCGGGGACAAGCGGGCCGCCGCCACCGGACCGTTCATCGTCGAGGGCGGCGACCAGAGCAGTACCGCCCCAGGAGATTCCGGGGGCGAGAAGACGCCACCGGCTGACGCCCCCGTCCGCATGGACTCCTCCGGTCAGCAGATCGTCACCCTGGTCGTGACCGACTTCTACGAGACCACCCAGTTCGCCGCCCGGGCCGACATGCCCACCACGCTTGTCCTGCGCGGCAAGGACTCCGGCGGCTGCGCCCGCGCCTTCACCATCCCCGAACTCGGCGTCCAGGAGATCGTCAAGCGCAACGGCGACACCAAGATCGACCTGGGCACCCGCAAGGCGGGCACGCTCCGCTTCTCCTGCGCCATGGGCATGCAGACCGGCACGATCGACTTCAAGGACATGTGATGGGCATCTTCAGCGGCAAGAACAAGAAGAAGGCAGAGGCCGAGAAGGGCCCGCACGTGGTGCTTCAGATCAAAGGCATGCACTGCGCCAGCTGCGGCCTGCTCATCGATGACGAGCTGGAGGAGATCCCCGGCGTCCGCTCGGCCCACACCGACGTGCGCAGCGGACGCTCCACCATCCGTCTGGAGGACGGTGCCGAAGTGGACACCGACGCACTCGTGGCCGCGGTGCAGCGCGCCGGTGACTACACGGCCCGGCCTGCCGAGTGACACGTCAGCACCATGAAGACGGCGCGGCCTGGCCGGGGCATCCCATCCAGGCCGCGTCGTCGCTGCCGGTCGACGTCAACCGTGTACTCGCTGGGGCTGCTTGCGGCTGGGAACGGCGCGATCAACGCTGAGCGCGGGAACCCGACGACCCAGCCGGTCCGTGCATACTCACAGCAAGGGGATGACCGGTCGGCGAGGCAGTCACCAACCTGTCGGCCCGAAGCGTGGAGGCAGTCACATGGCCACGGCGTGGCTGATGGTCATCGTCGCCGGACTGTTCGAGACCGGCTTCGCCGTGAGCCTCAGCCTGTCCGAGGGCTTCACCCGGCTCTGGCCGACCATCGGGTTCTGCGTCTTCGCACTGGCCAGCTTCGGTCTGTTGACCCTTTCACTGAAGAAGCTGGACGTCGGCCCCTCGTACGCGGTGTGGACGGGCCTCGGTGCGTCGGGCACGGCGATCTACGGCATGGCCTTCCTAGGCGATCTGGTCTCCCCCTTCAAGATCGTCTCAATCTCGTTGGTGATCGTCGGCACCATCGGTCTGCAGCTGTCCGGTTCCGGGACTGAGCCGGGGCCCCGCCCACCGCGAGCCTGACCAGCGGCGTGCCTGACACCGGCCCCGGCATCCCCGGCTGATCCAGGGCCATCCGGTGGCCGGGGCAGCGGCGGACGAGGGCCGCGCCGCGGATCTCGACCTCACGGTGAACTGGTGGTTCTCATCAGGGACTGCTCATCTTCGTGCGCACGGTAGGCACGCCGTACGGGCTGTCGGCCGTGCTGCCGGTCATAGGTCCACGACCAGGCGTGGGCTGCGCGAACGGGACACACACGGGTAGATGACGTCGCGTCGGCCGCGTTCGGCCGGAGTCAGAACGGTGTCGTGGTGGTCGGGGACGCCGTCCAGGACGCGTAGTTCGCAGCTGCCGCAGAAGCCCGCCTCGCAGGAGGAGGGGGCGTCGGGGACGGCCTCGCGGATCACCTCCAGCAGCGTGCGGTCGGCGGGGACCGGGAGGATCCGCCCGGTGCGCCGCAGCTCGACCGTGAACTCCTGTGCAGCAGCGCGGACTTCCGGCGACGAGGGACTTCGGGGGATGCCGAAGCGTTCCGTGTGCAGGTGCCGGTCCCGGTAGTCCGCCGCTACGAGCTGCTCCACGGTGGCCAGTAGCGATTCGGGGCCGCAGCAGTAGACGGCCGCGCCGCGCGGGGTGTTGGCCAGTGCGGCCGTGACGTCGGGCAGGCCATCGGTGTCCTCGGGGACCAGCCGGACACGGCTGCCGCCGATGGTGAGGAGTTCGTCGGCGAAGGCCATCGACGCGCGGGTCCGGCCGCCGTAGACCAGACGCCACTCGCGCCCGGCCGCCTGGACGGCGCGGACCATGGGCAGGATCGGTGTGATGCCGATGCCTCCGGCGATGAACAGGTAGTGGTCGGCCAGGACCAGCGGGAACCCGTTGCGGGGACGGCTCACCGCCAGCCACCTGCCCACGCGCAGCCCGTGCAGCTCTGCCGAGCCGCCGCGTCCGTCGGGCACGTGCAGTACGCCGATCTGGTAGGTGTCCGGCTGCGCCGGGTCGCCGCACAGGGAGTACTGGCGGACTCGTCCGGAGGGCAGGGTGAGGTCGATGTGGGCGCCGGGCTCCCATGCGGGCAGCCGTTCGCCGTCTGCGCAGACGAGGGTGACGGCTACGGCGCCCTCGGCGACCCGGCGCACCTCGTCCACGACCACCGGCCGGGAGGCGGACGGCGGGCGTCGTACCGGCGGCTCGACGGTCGCTTGCGGTGCCGCCGTACTCATACCGTCCGGGCGCCTTGCGACCAGAAGCCGGTAGACGGCCAGGAAGACGACGGCCGCGGCCAGGACGAGCCCGGTCCAGCGCACCGCCCCCTCGTCCGTACCCGCCGTGAGGGCGTGCGCCGTGGTGAGGGCGAACACGGCGAAGGCGCTTGAGTGGACGTAGCGCCACCACCGGTGCGGGATACGGGGTTTGAGCAGGGATGTCGTCTGGATCGCGGCCAGCAGGTACAGAGCGATCACACCCCAGGCCACGGCCACCGGCCGGTAGCCGGACGTGAACGGGATCAGCAACTGCAGCAGGCCGAAGTCCACCCATTCATCGGCCAGCAGCGCCAGCAGGTGCAGCCCGAGGAAGGACAGGGACAGGCCGGACAGGAAGCGGTGCAGGTCCAGCAGCCGGGCCGGGATCGTCCGCGGGCCGAGCACCCGGGTGGACAGCAGCAGCCCCCAGACGACGGTGGCCGACAGCAGCCACCAGGACATCAGCCCGCCGGTGCGGGCGAGGTGCCACCACAGCTGGGGATCCAACGTTCATACCTTTCCCAGGGCCCGACGCGCAGCGCCGTGCCGTCCTCGGTCACGAGCAGGCCGGCCACCCCGTGAGCCTCCAGCAGGACGGCCCCGGCGGCCGGGCCGGCGATCAGGGCGGCCTTGGCCAGTACCTCCGCCCAGTGCGTTTCGGCGGCGACCACCGTGACCGTGGCCACGGGAGTGTCCGCAGGGGTGCCGTCGGCCGGGTCGATGAGGTGGTGCACCTCCTCGCTCCCGCGTCGCCAGCGGCGGCGCAGCCGGGTGGAGGTGGCCACCGCGCCCTCGGCGAGGGCCAGCCAGGCCAGGTCGGTGCCCGGGCGGGCCTCGTCCTCCACCGCGATCACCCAGGCATCGGCACCGGGCGGCGACCCGGCAGCGCGGACGTCGCCGCCGAGGTTCACACAGGCGCCCTGTGCCCCTGCGGCCAGCAGTTCCTCGGTGAGCAGGTCGGCCGCGTACCCCTTGCCGATCCCGCCCAGATCCAGCCGCACCCCGACAGGAAGGCGCACCCGGTCGTCCTCGATCTCGATGCCCGCGCACCCCGGAGCGCGGGCGGGCGCGGCGAAGGACGACGGTTCGGGTGCCGGCGATGCGAAGCTGCGCGTGTATCCGGCCGCCTCCAAGGCGGGCAGCACGGTCGGGTCGAACAGGCCGCCGGTCACCTCCCAGGCCCGCACGGCACGGCGTACGACCGCGACCGTGGGCGGGGACAGGGTGACCCACTGGCCCAGGGAGGCGTTGAGCCGGCACAGTTCGCTGTCCGGGCGGAAGCGGGACCACAGTGCCTCCAGCTCCGCCAGCCGGGTGCGGGCCAAGGCCAGCAGCTTGGGACCGGCTCCCGTCACCAGCAGATGGCCGGTGCTGCCCATGACCGGAAACCGCGCCTCGACCGCCCCGGCGCCCTCAGCTGCCACTGCTGCGGGTCACCGGCGCGGACGGCATGGCCTGCGCTCCGGCCGGGGGCGACGCCGGTGCCGCCGCGGCGGGTGGGGAGGGGGAGGTGCTCTTCGCGCCGCAGCCGCTGCCGCTGCTCCGGGTGACCGGGGTGGAGGGGGTCGCCTGCGGGCTGGCCGGGGTGGCCGCAGCGGGGGATGACGGTGCAGGGGATGCGGCCGCGGCGGGTGCCGCTGCGGGCGCGGAGGGCTGAGCGGTGGCGATGAGTCCCGCGGTGAGCAGGGTGGCACCAGCCAGGCCGGCCGCAGTGACGCCCACCCGGATCGCGAGGCGACGGTCCTGCTCGTCCTCGGTGTCCTTCGGGTCGGCCACCGTCACATCCCGTCCATGCCCATGCCGCCCATGTCACCCATGCCCATGCCGCCCATGCCTCCGCCGCTCCCCATGCCGTTCATGCCGCCCATGTTGTTCTGCTGCGTCCCGCCGTCGGGGGAGGGCGAGGGGGTTCCGGTGGCGCTCGGGGAGGGGGAGCTCATCTGCTCGTGCATCGACTTCGCCCCCATTTCCATCCCCTGCTCCATCCCCTGCTCCATTCCCATCTCCATGCCCATGCGCATGCCTTCGAGCGCCATCCGCATGTCGTCCGCGCCCATGCCGCCGGAGCCGCTCGTCCCGTCCATGCCACCCGAGCCGTTGTCCGCCCCGCCGTTGCCGGGAGCCGGGCTGGGGCTACCGGTTAGCGAAGGCGTGGGGGAGGCCGCCGGGGCGCTGGGACTGGCGGACGGGGTCGGCGTGGACGGGCCGCCACCGGCCGCTGCCGCGGTGGCGACGGCGATGGAGACGCCGAGCGTGACCACCCCCGCGGCGATCGCGAGGGCGGTGCGGTGCTTGATGGTTGCCATCGGGTGGATCCTTCTTTCTCTCGGGGCTGAGCAAACAGTGGCTCAGGCCGCCTAAATGCCTTAGTTGTTCAGGTGACAAGAGAGGGGGAGGACCCCGCTCTGCCGCCTCGACGCCATGGAGCTGACGAACGCTTCAGGAGCCGTGAGTGGCCGGCTGGAACCGGCGCAGCCGCAGGCTGTTGCTGACGACGAACACCGAGGAAGAGGCCATCGCCGCCCCGGCTATGAGGGGGTTGAGCAGACCGAACGCGGCCAGCGGCAGGGCGGCGACGTTGTAGGCGAAGGCCCAGAACAGGTTGCCCTTGATGGTGGCCAGCGTCCTGCGGGCGAGGCGGATGGCGTCGGCGGCGCCGCGCAGGTCGCCCTTGACCAGGGTG
Organism: Streptomyces regalis; assembly: GCF_001509475.1. Classification (GTDB taxonomy): domain Bacteria; phylum Actinomycetota; class Actinomycetes; order Streptomycetales; family Streptomycetaceae; genus Streptomyces; species Streptomyces regalis. The sequence goes on along the minus strand of NZ_LLZG01000052.1, from coordinate 3,274 downwards.
AGGTCGGCGGCGGCGATGGCTGCGTCGGTGCCGGTGCCCATGGCCAGGCCCAGGTCGGCCTGGGCGAGCGCGGCGGCGTCGTTGACGCCGTCGCCGACCATCGCTACCACCTTGCCCTGCGCCTGCAGCCGCTTGACCTCGGCGACCTTGTCCTCCGGATGCACCTCGGCGATCACGCTGTCGATGCCGACCTCGGCCGCGACATGCTCGGCTGCCGCCCTGTTGTCGCCGGTGAGCAGGACCGGGGTCAGGCCCAGCGCCTTGAACCGGTCGACCGCCTCGGCGCTGGTCGCCTTCACGGTGTCGGCGACCACCAGCGCGGCCCGCACCTCGTCGTCCCAGGCGGCGAAGACCACCGTGCGGCCGGCGCGTTCGGCCGTCCGCTGGGCCCGCGCCAGCCCCGCCGGGACCTGAAGCCCGTAGTCGTCGGCGAGCCAGCTCGCCCGCCCGGCCAGCACCTGTCGGCCCTCGACGGTGCCGGATACACCGCGCCCGGCGTGGTTGGCGAAGCCGGTCACGGGGGCAAGAGCGCCGGTCTCCTCCTCGGCGGCGTCCGCGATGGCCTTGGCGATCGGGTGCTCGCTGGCGTGCTCCACCGCACCCGCCAGCCGCAGCACCTCGTCCCGGTCCGCGCCGTCGGCGGGAACGACCTCGGTCAGCCGCATCCGGCCCTCGGTGACGGTGCCGGTCTTGTCCAGCACGATGGTGTCGATGCGCCGGGTGGACTCCAGCACCTCCGGACCCCGGATCAGCAGCCCGAGCTGAGCGCCCCGCCCGGTGCCCACCATCAGCGCGGTCGGGGTCGCCAGCCCCAGCGCGCACGGGCAGGCGATGATCAGCACCGCCACCGCCGCGGTCAACGCCATCGACGCGTCGTAGTCCAGGATCAGCCAGGCGGCCAGCGTCTCGATGGCCAGCAGGATCACGGTGGGCACGAAGATCGCCGAGATCTGGTCGGCCAGCCGCTGCACCGCGGCCTTGCCGGTCTGCGCTTCCTCCACCAGCTTGGCGATCTGCGCCAGCTTGGTGTCCGCGCCCACCCGCGTGGCTCGTACGACGAGCCGGCCCCCGGCGTTCACGGTCGCCCCGGTCACGGCGTCGCCCGGGCCGACTTCCACCGGCAGCGACTCGCCGGTAAGCAGCGACTCGTCCACCGCGGAGGAGCCCTCGGCCACCACACCGTCGGTGGCGATCTTCTCCCCGGGCCGGACCACGAACTCGTCCCCGACCACCAACTCCTCGACCGGCACGCGGACCTCGCGCCCACCGCGCAACACGGTGACATCCTTGGCACCCAGGTCCATCAGCGCCCGGATCGCCTCCCCGGCCCGGCGCCGGGCCCGCGCCTCGAAATAGCGGCCGGCCAGGATGAACGCGGTCAGCGCCGCGGCCACCTCCAGGTAGATCTCCGCCGCCCCGGCGTGCTCGTCCGAGCGAGGCAGGAGCGTGAACTCCATGCTCATCCCAGGCTCGCCCGCCCCGCCGAGGAACAGCGCGTACACACTCCACAGCCACGCGGCCAGTACGCCCAGGGAGACCAGCGTGTCCATGGTCGCCGCCCGGTGCCGCAGATTCAGCACCGCCGCCCGGTGGAACGGCCACGCCCCCCACAACGCCACCGGAGAGGCCAGCGCGAACGCCAGCCACTGCCAGAACCGGAACTGCAGCGCGGGCACCATCGACAGCACCACCACCGGCACCGTCAGCACCACCGACGCCAGCAGCCGATCCCGCAGCTCCCGCACATGACGCTCCTCCGCCCCAACCGGCCCCTCACCGCCGGCGGCGCCTCTTGTCTCGGCGGAGGCGGACGGGGCGGGAACGGCGGCCCCGTACCCCATGTCCTTCACCACGCCGATCAGGTCCTGCGCCGTCACGTCCTCGGTGTGGGCGACGCGGGCAGCGGCCGTGGCGAAGTTCACCGACGCACTGACACCGGGCAGCTTGTTCAGCTTCCGCTCGATCCGCGCCGCACAGGAGGCGCAGGTCATGCCGGTGATCGACAGGTCGACGGTGCGGCTCGGCCCAGGCTCGCCGGACACGCCGGTGGGCGGCATGGCGGTGGCCGGCCGGGCACCGTCGGCTTGCTGTGTCGTCATGGTCCGGGACGGTAGAACCTTGCCCCAAGGGCAAGGTCAAGCGCACACTATCGGTACGCCCGAAATGCGAGGAAACCATGCCCATGCTGACCGTCGGTCGCGTCGCCAAGCAGACCGGACTGAGCCCCAAGGCCGTGCGCCTGTACGAGGCGCACGGCCTCATCGACCCGCCCGAACGCACCCCGGCCGGATACCGCACCTACACCGACAAGGCCCTGCCCGAGCTGCACTTCATCCGCCAGGCCCAGACCCTTGGCCTGAGCCTGAAGGAGATCAAGCGCATCCTGGACCTCCAGCGCCAGGGGCAGCAGCCGTGCGAGCTGGTCACCAGCCTCCTGGACCAGCACCTGGACGAGATCGACCGGCGCATCGCCGACCTGCAGGGCCTCCGCCAAACCCTGCAGGCCGCCCGGGACCGGGCGGACCAGGCCGCCGGGCGCGGCGAACCCGGCGTGATCTGCCACATCATCGAATCCACCCAGGACGGCTGACCGCGGCGCCCGGCGGCCCTTGGCCCCATCCTGCTTGACCTTGCCCCAGGGGCAGGGTCCTGGCGTCGCGAGAAAGAGCAGCGACGGGACGGGCGAGGAGATGACCACGATGCCCTTCACCGAAGGCGAGCTCTACCGCTGCCCAGACCCTGCATGCGGATGTGAACTCACAGTGACCAAGGGGGCGCCGCCCACCTGCCAGGGCGAGCAGAACCCGACCTGCTGCTGCGGCAGGACCATGGCCAAGAAGGCCGAGTAGGTAGCGGAACACACCCGGTGGTGTCCGGCTTCGGCCGCGGCGCCTTCCTTGAGCGTTACGTTGAACACAGGGCGCCCAAAGCAGCCGGTTCCAACCGCGGGAGCTGAGCGTCGTTGCCGTTTCAGCTTGCCTCAGCCATCCGGCCCTTCCCTCTGCAGGTGACAATACATCTGTCCCGCACGGGGTCGCCGGCGTGCGAGCCGGTCCACCGCTTCACGCCCTGCAGGCCGTCATACTGGCATGAACCACCGCGGCGAGCGCCGCACCCATTAATCGAACTGACATTCCAGCCGGTGCTGATGCATGCTGGCTTCATGGACGGGCGACGCCCTCTCGCGGTTGTGCTGCCGCCCGCGCCGGATGGCGGGCGGCGGGTGACGATCCACGGCGAGCGCATGGGCACCGCGTACAGCCTCTTCGACGTG
>NZ_LLZG01000051.1 GCF_001509475.1 Streptomyces regalis | reverse complement strand
CCCCCACCCCAGGCTTCCGCCCGGACCGCAAGCCGTCACGGCACTCCCTCCGGCCTGCGCGGCACTCCCATGGGCCTACGCTGAACATATGAGCAAGCAGAGCGGACGCGGGCGCGTCGCGGGCCTTCCGCAGTGGGACCGGTGCGCGGTCATGGGAGTCGTCAACGTGACCCCCGATTCCTTCTCCGACGGCGGCCGCTGGTTCGACACGACGGCCGCCGTCAAGCACGGCCTCGCCCTGGTCGAGGAGGGCGCCGACCTGGTCGACGTCGGCGGTGAGTCCACCCGCCCCGGCGCCACCCGGGTCGACGAGGCCGAGGAACTGCGCCGCGTCATCCCCGTGGTCCGCGACCTCGCCTCCGAGGGCGTCACGATCTCCGTCGACACGATGCGCGCCTCCGTCGCCGAACAGGCCCTCGCCGTCGGCGCCGCTCTCGTCAACGACGTCAGCGGAGGCCTCGCCGACCCCGCGATGATCCCGGTCGTCGCGGACACCGGCGCCCCCTTCGTCGTCATGCACTGGCGCGGCTTCCTGCAGGGCGGGAACGTCAAGGGCGTGTACGCCGACGTCGTCGCCGAAGTCGTCGACGAGCTCCACGCGCGCGTGGAGGCCGTTCTGGCCGGCGGCATCGCCCCCGACCGCATCGTCGTCGACCCCGGCCTCGGTTTCTCCAAGGACGCCGAGCACGACCTCGTCCTCCTCGCCCACCTCGACCGCCTCCTCGCCCTCGGCCATCCCCTCCTCGTCGCCGCCTCCCGCAAGCGGTTCCTCGGCCGTGTCCTCGCGGGGCCGGAGGGCGCGCCGCCGCCCGCCCGCGAGCGCGACGCCGCCACGGCCGCCGTCTCGGCGCTCGCGGCGCACGCCGGCGCGTGGGCGGTGCGTGTGCACGAGGTGCGCGCCACGGCGGACGCGGTACGCGTCGCGCGCGCGATCGAAGAGGCGCGCACCGCCGAGCACGCGTCCGGCGTGAGCAGCGCTGAAGGAGCCCGGTGAGCGCCCCCCACACCGACGTCGAGCAGGTGGAGGCCGCCAACACCGCCTTCTACGAGGCGTTGGAGAGCGGTGACTTCGAAAAGCTGTCCTCGCTCTGGCTCACCCCGTCCGACCTGGGCATCGACGAGACGTACCACGACCCGGCCGACGCCGGCGTGATCTCCTGCGTGCACCCGGGCTGGCCGGTGCTCACCGGCCGCGGCGAGGTCCTCAGGTCCTACGCGCTGATCATGGCGAACACCGACTACATCCAGTTCTTCCTCACCGACGTGCACGTCTCCGTCACCGGCGACACCGCCCTGGTGACCTGCACCGAGAACATCCTCAGCGGCGGCCCCGCCCCCGAGGGCGGGGAGGAGCTCGGCCCGCTCGTGGGCCAGCTGGTGGTCGCCACGAACGTGTTCCGCCGCACGCCCGACGGCTGGAAGATCTGGTCGCACCACGCGTCGCCCGTTCTGGCCGAAAACGACGAGGAAGAAAGCGACGACACCCCCTCCTGAGCGGGTAGGCGTCCCACAGGTCCGACGCACGTCCGACGCGCGGGAGCCACCCGCACGGGGGCCTGCGGGGCCCCGCCGGGACCAAGGAGTGGTTGGAATCACGCGCCTGCGGGTAGGCGCGGCTACCAAGCCGTGAGCCGTCGGGTTCCCCAGGGGAAACACTCGATGAATCCTCCTGGCCCCGGACCGGGCCCACGCCCCCGTGGCCCGGCTCTGTCAGTGCCCGCAGGTAGATTCGTTCGAGGCCGGTGTGGAGCCCGCACGCGACACGGACCGGCCGTCACCGACGATTGCAGGAGTGATTCGCGTGGATCGTGTCGCGCTGCGCGGCCTCAAGGCCCGCGGGTACCACGGTGTGTTCCCCGAGGAGCGCAGGGAGGGCCAGACCTTCGTCGTGGACCTCGTCCTGGGCCTGGACACCCGGCCGGCCGCTGCCGACGACGACCTGGCGAAGACCGTGCACTACGGCATCGTGGCGGAGGAGGTCGTGGCCGTCGTGAAGGGCGAGCCGGTCAACCTCATCGAGACGCTCGCCGCGCGCATCGCCCAGGCCTGTCTGAAGCACGAAGGGGTCAAAGAGGTCGAGGTCACCGTCCACAAACCGGACGCGCCGATCACGGTCCCCTTCGACGACGTGACCGTCACCATCACCCGGAGCCGAGTATGACCGCGTTCTTCACCGAGGGTCACAGCGACCCGACCGTACAGCCGGTACCCGCCTCCGTCGTCGAGAAGGTCGACGCCGCCGACACCACCCTGCACAACCCGAAACGGGCCGTGATCTCCCTCGGCTCCAACCTCGGCAACCGCCTGGAGACCCTCCAGGGCGCCATCGACGCGCTCGAGGACACCCCTGGCGTCCGCATCAAGGCGGTCTCCCCGGTGTACGAGACGGAGCCCTGGGGCGTGGAGCCGGGAAGCCAGCCGTCCTACTTCAACGCCGTCGTGGTCCTCAAGACCACGCTCCCCCCGTCCTCGCTCCTGGAGCGCGCGCACGCGGTCGAGGAGGCCTTCCACCGCGTACGGGACGAGCGCTGGGGCGCACGCACCCTCGACGTCGACATCGTCGCGTACGCCGACGTCGTCTCCGACGACCCGAACCTCACCCTCCCCCACCCGCGCGCCCACGAACGCGCCTTCGTCCTCGCCCCCTGGCACGACGTCGAGCCGCAGGCACAGCTCCCGGGCCGCGGCTCGGTGGCCGACCTCCTGGCGGGCCTCACGCGCCACGGCGTCGAACCGCGCAGAGACCTGGAACTCCAGCTGCCCGAGTAGTCGTTAAGGTCAAGACGATCGACCACAGTCCGTGGGGATCCGGGGGAGCTGAAGGGACACCGTGAGAGAGCTGCGCATCAGGATGCTGGCCGGCATCTTCCTCGTCGCCGGAGTCCTGTCCTGGGCGGGCGCCCGCCTCTGGAACTCGATCGGGACCCTTCCGAGCGTCCCCCTGGCCGCCCCCATCGTCCTCGCCGTGATCGCCGTGATCCTGCTCGCCACGGCGCTCTCGATCCGCGCCCGCCTCAAGGCCCAGCGCGAACGAGACCCCGAGGCCAAGGGCGTCGACCCCCTGATGGCCGCCCGCGCGGTCGTCTTCGGCCAGGCCAGCGCCCTGGTCGCCGCCCTCGTCGCCGGTATGTACGGCGGCGCGGGCGCCTTCCTCCTGGAACTCCTCGACATCCCCGCCCGCCGCGACCAGGCCATCTACGCCGGCTTCTCGGTCGTAGCGGGCATCGGCGTCATAGCGGCGGCCATCTTCCTGGAACGCGTCTGCAAGCTCCCGGAGGACGACGAGCACAACGGGGCGGGGGCCGCGCCGACGGTGTGACGGTGCCGGGTTCACCAGGGCCGGCGGGCAAGGTGGCCGGAAGGACGCGTCACTGCCTCCAGCCGGGCGGGCAACCCGGTTGCTGCGGTGAGGGACCTGTGTCCACGCGAACACGGTCGCCTCAGCGTCTCTCGCATGGACCCACCCGTCAGGTGTACCCAGCACCTGATCGGGCGCCGCAGTGAACGTCACGTGGTCGGTCGTCACGTCCACCACGTCACAGACCTTTGCTGTCACCACGTGTGCGACGGTCGTCTGAACCGTGCGTTCCCCGTCCAGCGTCCAAAGTCGGCAGCCCACACCCACCGCGATCCCCCTTGATCAGCGATCAACTCACTGATCAAGGACGGTATCGGGCACCAATGACAATCGGGTCAGCGCGCCAGTATCAGGCTCATTGCCTCGGCGCGGGTCGTAGCGTCCCGAAGCTGACCCCGCACGGCCGACGTCGTGGTCTTGGCGCCAGGCTTCCGGATGCCGCGCACCGACATACACATGTGCTCGGCCTCGATGACGACGATCACACCCCGGGCCTCGAGGATCTTCATGAGGGAGTCGGCGACCTGCGTGGTGAGTCGTTCCTGCACTTGGAGGCGACGGGCAAACACCTCGACCAGCCGGGCAAGCTTCGACAGACCTGTGATCTTGCCGCTTTCTGCCGGAATGTATCCAATGTGAGCTACGCCATGGAAGGGCAGCATGTGATGTTCACACAAACTAACGATTTCGATGTCCTTGACCAGGACCATCTCGTCGTGCCCGATATCGAACGTGGTCGTCAGCACATCCTCGGGTTCCTGCGTATGCCCCGCCAGAAGCTCCCGATAAGCCCGCGCCACCCGAGCCGGAGTCTCCCTCAGCCCCTCACGGTCCGGATCCTCCCCGACCGCGATCAGCAGTTCGCGTACGGCGTTCTCGGCGCGCTTCTCGTCGAACTCGCCGATGAAGCCCTCGCCATCCAGCGTCACGGGGTCGGTCATGTGGTGCCTCGTTCCTCTGCGGGTCGCGCGCGTGTGGGCCACGTGCGCGTCTGAACTGCGTGCATACAAAAATGCCGCGCCCCCCAGGCTAAAACCAGGGGGGCGCGGCATCCATTCCGGGCCGGTGCGGTCACCGGGGCCGGGGCGTCAGCTCTCCGGACGCTCCTCGGGAACCGGCTCGGTCGCCGGCGCGGGCTCCGCCGCCGTCGACTTCGCGGTGCTGATCGCCGGCGTCGCGCCGTTGGCGCCGTTCGTCAGTGCGAGCTCCTTCGGGGAGAGCACCGGCGGGCGGGTGGACGGCGTGCGCCGAGAGGAGCCGGTCCAGGCGGGCCGGGGCGGACGCTTGACGATGGGGGCGAAGATCTCGGCGATCTCCTCCTTGCCCAGCGTCTCCCTCTCCAGCAGCTGAAGCACCAGGTTGTCGAGGACGTCGCGGTTCTCGACCAGGATCTCCCAGGCTTCGTTGTGCGCGTTCTCGATGAGCTTCTTGACTTCCTCGTCCACCAGCGCGGCGACCTCTTCCGAGTAGTCGCGCTGGTGAGCCATCTCACGTCCGAGGAACGGCTCGGTGTTGTCGCCGCCGAACTTGATCGCGCCGAGACGCTCGGTCATGCCGTACTGCGTGACCATCGCGCGGGCGGTGGCCGTGGCCTTCTCGATGTCGTTCGCGGCGCCCGTGGTCGGGTCGTGGAAGACCAGTTCCTCGGCCGCGCGGCCGCCCAGCATGTAGGCCAGCTGATCCAGCATTTCGTTGCGCGTGGTCGAGTACTTGTCCTCGTCCGGGAGCACCATCGTGTAGCCCAGCGCGCGGCCTCGCGACAGGATCGTGATCTTGTGGACCGGGTCGGAGTTCGGGGAAGCCGCCGCGACCAGGGCGTGGCCGCCCTCGTGGTACGCGGTGATCTTCTTCTCCTTGTCCGACATGATCCGGGTCCGCTTCTGCGGGCCCGCCACGACGCGGTCGATGGCCTCGTCCAGCATGTGGTTGTCGATCAGCTTCTTGTCCGAGCGGGCCGTGAGCAGCGCTGCCTCGTTGAGGACGTTGCTCAGGTCCGCGCCGGTGAAGCCGGGCGTGCGGCGGGCGACCGCCGACAGGTCGACGTCCGGGGCGACCGGCTTGCCCTTCTGGTGAACCTTGAGGATCTCCAGACGGCCCTGCATGTCCGGGCGGTCGACCGCGATCTGGCGGTCGAAGCGGCCGGGGCGCAGGAGGGCCGGGTCGAGGATGTCGGGGCGGTTCGTCGCGGCGATGAGGATCACGCCGCCCTTGACGTCGAAGCCGTCCATCTCGACGAGCAGCTGGTTCAGCGTCTGCTCACGCTCGTCGTGACCGCCGCCGAGGCCGGCGCCGCGGTGGCGGCCGACCGCGTCGATCTCGTCGACGAAGACGATTGCCGGGGCGTTCGCCTTGGCCTGCTCGAACAGGTCACGGACTCGGGAGGCACCGACACCGACGAACATCTCGACGAAGTCGGAACCGGAGATCGAGTAGAAGGGGACGCCCGCCTCGCCGGCGACGGCGCGCGCGAGGAGCGTCTTACCGGTACCGGGAGGCCCGTAGAGCAGTACGCCCTTGGGGATCTTGGCGCCCACGGCCTGGAACTTCGCCGGTTCCTGGAGGAACTCCTTGATCTCCTGGAGCTCCTCGACCGCCTCGTCCGAGCCGGCGACGTCCGAGAACGTCGTCTTCGGGGTGTCCTTGGTGATGAGCTTCGCCTTGGACTTGCCGAAGTTCATGACCCGGGAGCCGCCGCCCTGCATCTGATTCATCAGGAACAGGAAGACGACGACGATGAGGACGAAGGGAAGCAGGGAGAGCAGGATGCCGACGAACGGGTTCTGCTTGGACGGCGAGACCGTATAGCCGTCCGGGATCTGCTTGTCCTGGTACTTGTTCTGCAGCGTGCTGGCGATGGTCACGCCCTGATCGCCGATATAGCTCGCCTGGATCTTGGTGGCGCCCTCGACCTTTGCGCCGTCCTTGAGCTGGACCTTGATGATCTGCTCGTCGCCGGTGGTCAGTTTGGCCGACTCGACCTTGTTGTTATTGATCGCCTGGACGACCTGGCCGGTGTCCACCGTCTTGTAGCCGCCGGACGAGCCGACGACCTGCATCAACACGACCACGGCAAGGACGGCCAGCACGATCCACATGACCGGCCCACGGAAGTATCGCTTCACGTCCATCCATACGGAGCGGTGCCGCCCCGTCCCTCCTGCCATAGTGAGTTTGATAAGACAGTTCTTCTGACGGTACCCCAGCTTTGACGACCGTAGCCGCACGGGACGGCTGGCAAGCCCGTCTGCATGCTCCAACGGCGCGAGGCCCGCTGGGGTTCCCGATCTTCGTACGGCGCTTGGGCCCTTCGGGTCCGGCTTCGCGGACCGTCGGACTCAGCCGCCGTAGACGTGGGGCGCGAGCGTACCGACGAACGGGAGGTTGCGGTACTTCTCGGCGTAGTCGAGGCCGTAGCCGACGACGAACTCGTTGGGGATGTCGAAGCCGACCCACTCGACGTCGATGGCGACCTTGGCAGCGTCCGGCTTGCGCAGCAGGGTGCAGATCTTCAGGGACTCCGGCTCGCGGGAGCCGAGGTTGTTGATCAGCCAGGACAGGGTCAGGCCGGAGTCGATGATGTCCTCGACGATGAGGACGTGCTTGCCCTTGATGTCGGTGTCGAGGTCCTTGAGGATCCGCACGACACCGGAGGACTGGGTGCCGGCGCCGTACGACGACACGGCCATCCAGTCCATGGTGACGGGGGTGGACAGCGCCCGGGCGAGGTCGGCCATGACCATCACCGCGCCCTTGAGGACGCCGACGATGAGCAGGTCCTTGCCCTCGTACTCCGCGTCGATCTTCGCGGCCAGCTCGGCCAGCTTCGCGTCGATCTCTTCCTTGGTGATGAGCACCTGCTGGAGCTCCGCACCCATGTCTTTCGCGTCCACCCGCATCACTTTCGGTCGTCCCACCGGCTGCTCCGTGCCGCTCTCACGACCCGCTTGAGGGCCGGTGGGAGGGTCCGGATTCAGCCTTGCCGAATCACCAGTCTGCCACCCTGGCGCTGTGCGACGACTTTGCCGGGGAGATTGATGGCTCCCTGGCCGCGCCAGCCGGTGATCAGGCGGTCGACTTCCTCGATGTGGCGGGCGAACAGCGCACCGGCGGGTGCCCCGGCCTCGATGGCGGCACGGCGCAGGATCCGGCGGCGTACGGCGGGCGGCAGGGCGTACAGCTTGGCGCACTCCAGGAGGCCGGCCGAGTCGCGTACGGCGGCCTCGGCCTGGCCGGCCCAGGCGTCGAGGGCGTCGGCGTCGTCGCGGGAGAGCTGGGCGGTGCGGGCGAGGGCCTCGACGACGCCCTTGCCGAGCGCCTTCTCCAGGGCGGGCAGGCCCTCCTGGCGCAGCCGCGACCGGGTGTACGCGGGATCGGAGTTGTGGGGGTCGTCCCAGACCGGGAGGGACTGGACCATGCACGCCTTGCGGGCGGTCTGCCGGTCGAGCTGCAGGAAGGGGCGCCGGTAACGGCCGCCGGCCCCCGAGACCGCGGCCATTCCGGACAGGGAGCGGATGCCGGAGCCGCGGGCGAGCCCGAGCAGGACGGTTTCGGCCTGGTCGTCGCGGGTGTGGCCGAGCAGGACGGCGACGGCGCCGTGGCGGACGGCCGCGGCGTCGAGGGCGGCATAGCGAGCGTCACGGGCGGCGGCTTCGGGTCCGCCTTGGCGGCCGACGGTCACGGCGATGGACTCGACCGGGTCGAGGCCGAGTTCGCGCATGCGCAGGACGACTTCCTCGGCGCGCAGGTCGGAGCCGGGCTGCAGACCGTGGTCGACGGTGATGCCGCCGGCGCGGATGCCGAGTTTGGGGGCTTCGAAGGCGAGCGCGGAGGCGAGGGCCATGGAGTCGGCGCCGCCGGAGCATGCCACGAGCACGAGCGGGGAGGGGGGTCGCTCGTGCGGGGCAGCACGCGGGGGCTCCTGCGGGCTCTGGCCGGGGAGCTGGTACGACGGCTCGCGCGCCGTGCCGTACGCGGCGGGCATGGCACCGGTCGAGGTCGTCGAGGTCACGGACGGCGCCACGGACGGCGCCATCTGCGGGATCTCGTACGAGGTCGCGCGCGGTTTGTCGGGCGCGGGGGCGTCGGTGGTGCGGCTGTGTTCGGTGAGGATGTCGTGGAGGACGCGGCGGACCGCCAGGCGTATCGCCGCGACCGCAGGATGGGGACCCATTGTCCGGTTCCCTTCATGAAATTGTCGGGGGGTGAGCCCGAGCTCGGTCACTCAGAGTGTGTAGATGGTGACAGAACCCGGACGTTCCCCGAGCATTGCACGCCTACCCATGGCTCACGGTCCCTCGGACGGGTGATTGAAGGGGCGTTCGCCTGCCGTCGGCCGGATTCGGTTCACGACGTTCGTATGAGATGCACAACTCGGCGCGTGATTCACGACTCGGCCTTGCGGTGCACCCGCGCGATCCAGTCCGCCGGTTTGGCGATCTCCGCCTTGGTCGGGAGGGTGTTCGGGGAGGTCCACACGCGGTTGAAGCCGTCCATGCCGACCTGGTCCGCGACGGCCCGTACGAAGCGTTCGCCGTCGCGGTACTGCCTGAGTTTGGCATCCAGACCCAGCAGCTTGCGCAGGGCGGTGTCCAGTCGGGAGGCGCCCTTGGCGCGTCGCTGCTGGAACTTCTCGCGGATCTCGGCGACGGTCGGGACGACCTGGGGGCCGACCCCGTCCATCACGAAGTCGGCGTGACCCTCCAGGAGCGACATCACGGCGGTGAGGCGGCCGAGGATCTCCCGCTGGGCCGGAGTCTGCACCAGTTCGACGAACGAGCGTCCGCCATCGTCCTCCTCGGCCTCGGGCCGGCCGCCGGCAAGCGACTGCGCGGCCTCACGGATGCGCTCCAGGACGGTCATGGGGTCGACGTCCGTCTCCCCCAAGAACGACTGGATTTCGCCCTCCAGGTGGTCCCGCAGCCAGGGCACGGCACTGAACTGGGTGCGGTGTGTCTCCTCGTGCAGGCACACCCACAGGCGGAAGTCGTGGGGCTGTACGTCGAGTTCGCGCTCCACGTGGACGATGTTCGGGGCGACGAGCAGGAGTCGGCCGCCGCCGTTCACACCCGCCGGGAGTTCGCGGGTGGCCGGGGCGAACGTCTCGTACTGGCCCAGGACTCGGGAGGCCAGGAAGGACAGCAGCATCCCGAGTTCGACGCCGGTGACCTTGCCGCCGACGGCGCCGAGGACCGCGCCGCCCGGGCTGCCGCTGCGGCGCTCCTGCATCTTGTCGAGCAGGGGCTTGAGGATCTCGCGGAACCCGGCGACGTTCGCCCGCACCCAGCCGGGGCGGTCGACGACGAGGACGGGGGTCTCGTGGGTGTCCTCCGTGCCCATACGAGTGAAGCCCCGGACGTGTTCCTCCGAGGCTTTGGCATGTCGGCGCAGCTCGGCGACGACGGCCCGGGCCTCGTCGCGGCTCACCTCGGGGCCCGGCCGTACGAGCCGGGTCGCGGTTGCCACCGCGAGATTCCAGTCGACCATCTCGGCACCACCGATGCTCGTCATGTGTCAACCGTACGTGAGCGTTCCCACTAGGGGCAGGCCGTGGGGGTTGGTGGGGCCACGGTGGGTTTGGCGGGTACTCGGCGTTATGGGTGGCCTACTTGGGTCGGCACGCGCTGGCGTCCGATCAGGCGGCGCCCGGCGACTGCCCACGGCGGGAGCAGGCGGCTGCGGCATGGCAGAAGCCGGCGGCTGTGGTGCGGCGGTGGCGGACCGGCCGCAGCCCATGCCGTTGGCTAGCCGCAGCCGCACGACGCCAACGCCGTCGCCGTCCGGTCCAGCGCCGCCCGGGCCGCCAACGTGTCCTGGCCCGTCGACAGGAACGCGAAGGCGAGCAGGCGGCCGTCCTGGTCCACGACCGTGCCGGCCAGGGAGTTCACGCCGTTCAGGGTGCCGGTCTTCGCTCGGACGATGCCGGCCGCGCCATCGGTGTAACGGCTGGTCAGGGTGCCGGTGAAGCCGGCCACGGGAAGGCCTGTCAGAACCGGGCGGAGTTCGGGATGGGCCGGGTCGGCCGTCTTGGCCAGGAGGGCCGTGAGCAGGTCCGCCGTGAGTTTGTCGTCGCGGTTGAGGCCGCTGCCGTCCTTGAAGTCGGCGCCCGTCACCGGCAGCCCGAGCTTCTTCAGCTGAGCCCCGATCGCCTCGCCCGCGCCGTCGAAGTCGGCGCGCTCGCCGCTCGCCACGGCGGTCTGGCGGGCGAGGTGTTCGGCCAGGTCGTTGTCGCTGTTGGTGAGCATGCGCTCGACCAGAGAGGACAGCGGCGGTGAGGTGACCTCGGCGAGCGAATCGGCTCGGTTCGTTGCCTTCGACGGGCCGGGCGCGGTCGTCCTGATGCCCCGGTCCGCGAGGAGGGCCGCGAACTGCGTCGCCGCGTCCTTCGCCGGGTCCTCCATCCGCCTCACCGGCCCGCTGGTGGAGTCGTCCGTGCGGGCCTCGTCGACCATGAGGGCGCTGACCGGGGCGAGGTTGCCGTTCTTTCCGATGGGGTGCAGTTCGGGACCGGCGTAGAGCGTCTTGTCGTACGAGAGGGTGACCTCGCGTACGTCCCGCTTCTTCAGCGCCGTGGCTGTCCGGTCGGCCAGCTCACGCAGGCTCGCCCACCCGTCGGCGTCCTTGCGGGCCGTCAGCGTGGGGTCGCCGCCGCCGACCAGGACGAGTTCCCCGGTGTCGGGCTCCAGGGCCGTGCGGGTGGTGAGGCGGTGGTCGGGGCCCAGCGCGGCAAGGGCGGCCGCGGCGGTGGCGATCTTCGTTGTCGAGGCGGGCGTGAGGGGCTCGGCGGCGTCCTCGCCGTAGAGGCGCTTGCCGGTGGCCACGTCGACAATCGCCGCCGTCCTGTGGGCACCGAGCTCCGGGACGTCCAGGAGTGGGCCCAGGAGGCCGGCGAGGGCCTTGGCGTTCGGGGCAGCCTGCACGGTGCCGACTCCGCCGCCCAGGCCGGGGAGGACGGAGGTGGCGCTGGGGGCGGGCCGGGGCGCCTCGGCGGCCGTATCGGACGTATCAGCATTACGGCCGTGATCTGTGCCACCCGTGCGCTCCTGGGCGGCCGCCCAGTCCCGCTCGGCCGTACGCTGACCGGTGGAGTCCCAGGGGCCGGCGGTGCTCACCACTCCGGCGGCCAGCGCCAGTCCGGCGGTGGCGGCGCCCGCGGTGTACTGCCAGGTCTTCGGCTTGCGTGTGCGCGCGGCCAGCGGGGAGACGGCTCGCGCGAGCCGTGCGACCCGCGGTTTCGCGGCTGTCGTGGCGCGTGCGAGACGTGGGCGTACGGCCTCCGCGGCCCGTGCCAGACGGGGTCGTACGGCGCTCGCGACCCGCGTCACATGCGGTTTCGCGGCTCGCCAAGGCCTCAGCTCTGGCACGACCACCAGCCCCTTTCGCGATCACACACCTGCGTGAGGGACACTTAACCACCAGAACTATGTGCTGATCATGGAGGAGCCACCGGTGGAGTTCGACGTCACGATCGAGATTCCGAAGGGTTCGCGGAACAAGTACGAGGTGGACCACGAGACCGGTCGGATCCGCCTGGACCGTCGACTCTTCACCTCGACCGCCTACCCGACCGACTACGGCTTCGTCGAGAACACCCTCGGCGAGGACGGCGACCCGCTGGACGCGCTGGTCATCCTGGACGAGCCGACGTTCCCGGGCTGCCTCATCAAGTGCCGCGCGATCGGCATGTTCCGGATGACGGACGAGGCCGGCGGCGACGACAAGCTGCTGTGCGTGCCGGCGACGGACCCGCGGGTGGAGCACCTGCGTGACATTCACCACGTCTCCGAGTTCGACCGCCTGGAGATCCAGCACTTCTTCGAGGTCTACAAGGACCTGGAGCCCGGCAAGTCCGTCGAGGGCGCCGACTGGGTGGGCCGCACCGAGGCCGAGGCCGAGATCGAGCGGTCCTACAAGCGCTTCAAGGACCAGGGCGGTCACTGAGGCACCGGTTGCTTCCAGCCGTGTGAACGGGCTGCACGCGTGCGCGTGCAGCCCGTTCGCGTGTGTGTGCGCATACTGAGTGCGGCAGGAGGTGTCGTACAGGGAGCGCTACGCACGTGACGGACGCGGAGGACCGCAAGCCGCAGTCGGACGAGGCAAGGATGGCGTTCACGCCGCCTGCCGGCGTCGAGGTGGGGGACAGCGAGTCGGAGACCACGTCCGAGTTCGCCCTCCCCGAGGGGCTGGGCGTACCGCAGCCGCCGTCCCCGGAACCCGAGGGTTCGGCGTTCAGCACGCCGATCGGCTACAGCGTCGAGGACGCCTCACCCGCGTTCACGCCCGCGACCGGCATACCGAAGATCAGCCTGACCAAGGACCTGCCCTGGCAGGACCGGATGCGGACGATGCTGCGCATGCCGGTGGCCGAGCGGCCGGCGCCGGAGCGGATGCCGAAGGCGGAGGAAGAGGGTCCGGCCGTCCCGCGCGTGCTCGACCTGACCCTGCGTATCGGCGAGCTGCTGCTGGCCGGCGGTGAGGGCGCGGAGGACGTCGAGGCGGCGATGTTCGCGGTCTGCCGGTCCTACGGCCTGGACCGCTGCGAGCCGAACGTCACCTTCACCCTGCTGTCGATCTCGTACCAGCCGTCGCTGGTGGACGATCCGGTGTCGGCGTCCCGCACGGTACGGCGGCGCGGCACCGACTACACGCGCCTGGCCGCCGTCTACCAGCTTGTCGACGACCTCAGCGACCCAGAGAGCCACATCTCCCTGGAGGAGGCCTACGGGCGGCTCGCGGAGATCCGCCGCAACCGGCACCCGTATCCGACCTGGGTGCTGACCGGCGCGAGCGGGCTTCTCGCCGGGGCGGCCTCGGTGCTGGTCGGCGGTGGCGCGCTCGTGTTCGTCGCGGCCGCGCTGGGCGCGATGCTCGGCGACCGGCTGGCGTGGCTGTGCGCGGGGCGCGGGCTGCCGGAGTTCTACCAGTTCACGGTGGCCGCGATGCCGCCGGCCGCGATCGGGGTCGCGCTGACGCTGGCACACGTCGACGTGAAGGCCTCCGCGGTCATCACCGGTGGACTGTTCGCGCTGCTGCCCGGGCGGGCGTTGGTGGCGGGCGTGCAGGACGGGCTGACCGGCTTCTACATCACCGCGTCCGCGCGCCTGCTGGAGGTCATGTACTTCTTCGTCGGCATCGTCGTCGGCGTGCTGGTGATCCTGTACTTCGGCGTGAACCTGGGCGCCGAGCTCGACCCCGACGCGGCGCTGAACATCTCCGAGCGGCCGTACTGGCAGATCGGTGCGTCGATGCTGCTGTCGCTGACCTTCGCGGTGCTGCTCCAGCAGGAACGGTCCACCGTGCTCTCCGTGACCCTCAACGGCGGTGTCGCCTGGGTCGTGTACGGCGCGCTGCACTACGCCGGTGAGCTGTCGCCGGTTGCCTCTACGGCTGTGGCGGCGGGGTTGGTGGGGTTGTTCGGGCAGCTGATGGCGCGGTATCGGTTCGCGTCGGCGTTGCCGTACACCACCGCCGCGATTGGGCCCCTGTTGCCAGGGTCGGCCACGTATTTCGGGCTGTTGTCGATCGCTCAGAACAAGGTGGATGCGGGGCTTGTTTCGTTGGCCACGGCGGCTTCTTTGGCCATGGCCATCGCTATTGGGGTGAACCTCGGGTCTGAGATCTCGCGGTTGTTCTTGCGGATCGGGTCGCCGGAGAAGCGGCGGGCTGCAAAGCGGACGCGGGGGTTTTGACGCCGGCTGCTTACTGGCTCGGGACCTTGTGTCCTACGGCGGCTACAGGTTGTGGCGCCCCTTGGGGGCGTTTCAGTAACCCTGGTTCGGCGGGTACTGCTGGTTCTGCTGGCCGTAGCCCTGGGGGTACTGCTGGGCGTACGGCTGCTGCTGGGGCTGCTGGTCGTACGGCTGCTGCTGGGGCTGCTGGTCGTACGGCTGCTGCAGGGGCTGCTGGTCGTAGCCGTACTGCTGGTGGCCCTGGTTGCCGTACGGCTGCTGGGGCTCGTCGTCCGACGGGATGCGGCGGAGCTGGGTCGTCGCGTCGTCCATCGGCGGGGCCTGCTGGACCCGTGCGGCGGGAGCCTGTGCGGCCGCGCGCTTCTTCTTGGCGCGCTCTCGCAGGTACTCGATGATGATCGGGACCACGGAGACGAAGACGATCAGGACGAGGATCGCCTCGACGTTCTTGTTGATGAAATCGATCTGGCCAAGCCAGTAGCCCGCGAGGGTGACGCCGGTGCCCCAGGCGATGCCGCCGATGACGTTGTACGTGAGGAACGTGCGGTACTGCATGCGGCCGGCGCCCGCCACGATGGGGGCGAAGGTGCGCACGATGGGCACGAAGCGGGCGAGGACGATCGCCTTGGGGCCGTACTTCTCCATGAACTCGTGCGCCTTCTCCAGGTTCTCCTGTTTGAAGAGCTTGGAGTTGGGGCGGTTGAAGAGTTTCGGGCCGAGGAACTTGCCGATCATGTAGCCGACTTGGTCGCCGATGACGGCGGCCAGGACGATGAGCGTGCAGACGAGCCACAGCGGCTGGCTGATGTACTGCCCCTGAGCCACGAAGAGGCCCGCCGTGAACAGCAGGGAGTCACCTGGCAGGAACGCGAAGAGGCCGGACTCCGCGAAGACGATCAGCAGGATGCCGGGCAGGCTGAAGGTCTCGATCAGATAGTTCGGGTCGAGCCACTCGGGGCCGAGCGCAAGCGTGGTCACGGGATTGTGGCTCCTGCTGGGTGGGGGCGGGCGGGCTGGGGCTGGCTGGTCAAATTATCAACGCTGCACTGGCCGCCCAGGTTCCATGGACCCCCTCAGGATGCACTGTGCCCCTGCTGGGACAAAGCTGTGATGCATGGGCATCGAAGAGTACGGCGGCGGGCAGGGACCCCAACCCGACGTCCTGGTGGTGACGACCAATGACATTCCCGGCTACCGGGTCACCGAGGTTCTCGGCGAGGTCTTCGGACTGACGGTGCGCTCGCGGCACCTCGGCAGTCAGATCGGCGCCGGGCTGAAGTCGCTGGTCGGCGGCGAGCTCAAAGGGCTCACCAAGACCCTCGTGGAGACCCGTAACCAGGCCATGCAGCGGCTCGTCGAGCAGGCACGCGCGCGTGGGGCGAATGGCGTGCTGATGTTCCGGTTCGATGTGTCGGAGGCGGCGGACGTGGGCACCGAGGTGTGCGCCTACGGGACCGCGGTGGTCCTGGCCCGGGAGTAGGTCCGCAGGGACCCCGGGCCAGGACGTCAGGCGCAGTGCCGGGTCGCGTTCGCCAGAATCGCGTCCCGGAGGTGCTCGGCGAGGCCCGGCCGCATGGCGTCGTAGAACGCCTTGAAGCGCTCGTCGGACACGTACATCTCGCCGAGGCACTGGTGCATTTCGTACGGGCACTCGTAGTACCAGGTGCCGATGTGCGCCCGGTGCTCCTCGGCCATGTCCATCGCCGCCTCTCCGGTCGGCGTCTCACCGGCGGCCATGAGGGCGACGTAACGCTCGCTCCAGTCGTCGGCCTCGGCCATCAGCCGCTTCCAGTCCGCCTTGGTGTAGGTCGCCGCGCGGCGCTGTGACTCGGCGTACGCCTCCGTGCCGCCCCAGCGCTGCTCCGCCTCCTCGGCGTACTGTTCGGGGTCCTTGTCCCCGAACACCTCGAACTTCTCCTCCGGCGTCAGATTGATCCCCATCTTGCGTGCCTCCATGGCGTGCTCCACGGCCGCCGCCATCTTCTGCAGCTTCTCGATCCGGGCGGTCAGCAGCTCGTGCTGGCGGCGCAGGTGTGCGCGCGGGTCCGCGTCCGGGTCGTCGAGCAGGGCGGCGACCTCCTCGAGCGGGAAGCCGAGCTCGCGGTAGAACAGGACCTGCTGCAGCCGGTCGAGGTCGGCGTCGCTGTAGCGCCGGTGGCCCGCGTGGCTGCGCTCGCCGGGCACGAGCAGGCCGATGTCGTCGTAGTGGTGCAGGGTGCGCACCGTGACGCCGGCGAAGCCCGCGACCTGTCCTACGGAATAGCTCACTTCCGCTCCCTTCTCGGTACGCACTCCACGGTGCGTCCTCACGCCACGTGAGGTGCAAGCCCGTTTCCCTCCGGGTGTCGTGCCCGTTTTGCCCGCTTATCGTGAGCCCGTGGCCCAGCACACCGTGCAGCAGTTACCCGCCGCCGCCCCGGCGACCCCGGCCCGCGCACTGCTGCCGTTGATCCTCCCCGCTCTCGTAGCGGGCGTGGGCGCGAGTCTGCTCCTGCTCGGGGTGAGCGTGGCGGCCGAGGAGCTCCAGGACGTGTGGAAGGTGCCGGGGCATGCCGGGCCGGACCCGGCCACGACCGGCCTTGACGCGCCCGTGCTGCCACCCGCCGTGCTGCCGGGGCTGGTGCCGGCGACCGCACTGATGCTTGCCGACGGGCCCAGCCTCGGCCCCGAGGACTTGATCACCGCCGTGGGCGGAGGCGGCGCTGCTCGTCGCCGCGTCCTGCGGCTTCCGCAGGGGGCGGATCTTCCCGGCCGTGTTCGTCGGCGCCGCCCTCGGGCTGTGCGCCCACGCCCTCGTGCCCGACGTCCATCCCGCCGTCGGTGTCGCCTGCGCCCTGCTGTGCATGGCCTCGCTGTCGGCCTGGCTGCCGGTGACCGGACGCCCCAGATGCAGCTGCGCGACCACGGAACCCCCGTCCGCTGCCCCCCCACCGTCCCCCTTCAGGAGACTCAGGAGAAAGCCCATGCCGCTGCACAAAGGTCCCAAGAAGCCCGACGAGCGCCCGCTGGCCGTCAACCCCTTCTACGGGGAGGCGAATCCGGTCGGCGGCATGACTCAGGCCCCGCCCAAGCACCGGCTGCCGGATGCTCCCCTGTCACCCTCGACGGCGTACCAGCTCGTCCACGACGAGCTGATGCTGGACGGCAACTCCCGGCTCAATCTCGCCACCTTCGTCACCACCTGGATGGAACCGCAGGCCGGGGTCCTGATGAGCGAGTGCCGGGACAAGAACATGATCGACAAGGACGAGTACCCGCGCACCGCCGAGTTGGAGCGGCGCTGTGTGGCGATGCTCGCCGACCTGTGGAACGCCCCCGACCCGTCGGCGGCCGTGGGGTGTTCGACGACCGGGTCGAGCGAGGCGTGCATGCTCGCCGGGATGGCGCTCAAGCGGCGCTGGGCGCAGCGCAACGCCGACCGCTACCCCGGACACGACGTCCGCCCCAATCTGGTCATGGGCGTCAACGTCCAGGTCTGCTGGGACAAGTTCTGCAACTTCTGGGAGGTGGAGGCCCGGCAGGTTCCCATGGAGGGTGACCGCTTCCACCTCGATCCGCAGGCGGCGGCCGCGCTGTGCGACGAGAACACCATCGGCGTCGTCGGCGTCCTCGGCTCCACCTTCGACGGCTCCTACGAGCCGATCGCCGAGCTGTGCACCGCCCTCGACGACCTCCAGGAGCGCACCGGCCTCGACATCCCGGTGCATGTCGACGGCGCGTCCGGCGCGATGGTCGCGCCCTTCCTGGACGAGGACCTGGTCTGGGACTTCCGGCTGCCGAGGCTGGTCTCCATCAACACCTCGGGGCACAAGTACGGGCTCGTCTACCCGGGCGTCGGCTGGGCACTGTGGCGCGACCGGGCGTCCCTGCCCGAGGAACTCGTCTTCCGCGTCAACTACCTGGGCGGCGACATGCCGACCTTCGCGCTCAACTTCTCCCGGCCCGGTGCCCAGGTCGTCGCGCAGTACTACACCTTCCTGCGCCTCGGCCGCGAGGGCTACCGGGCCGTGCAGCAGACCACCCGGGACGTCGCCCTGGGCATCGCCGAACGCGTGGCGGCCCTCGGCGACTTCCGGCTGCTCACCCGGGGCGACGAGCTCCCGGTGTTCGCCTTCACGACCCAGCCGGACGTGACGGCCTACGACGTCTTCGACGTCTCCCGGCGGCTGCGCGAGAAGGGCTGGCTGGTCCCGGCGTACACCTTCCCGGCGAACCGCGAGGACCTGTCTGTCCTGCGGGTCGTCTGCCGCAACGGCTTCTCCTCCGACCTCGCCGAGCTGTTCGTGGAGGACCTGGGCCTGTTGCTGCCGGAGCTGCGCCGGCAGCCGCATCCCCTGACGCAGGACAAGGGTGCGGCCACCGGCTTCCACCACTAGGGCCTGTCCGGCGGATCAGGCCGGCGTCGCGGTGCCCGGCACGACTCCCTCCTCCGCCTTGCAGCTGCACGCACCAGACACCGCTCGGCTCGGCCGGTCTGCACTGTTTCTTGCAGCCGGCCTGATCCGCCGGACAGGCCCCAGCGCGCTGCTAGCGGCTCAGGCGCGAGAACCGCCGTACCGCCAACGGAAAGAACACGGCGAGCAGCACCAGCGGCCATACGATCGCCGCCCCGACGGTCTGTGCGCCCGTGCCGCCGAACAGGTCCCGCACGGCCGTCGCCGTCTGTGACATCGGGTTCCATTCGACGACCGTGCCCAGCCAGCCGGGCATGGACTCGGGGGAAGCGAGGGCGTTGGACAGGAAGCCGATCGGCCAGACCAGGATCTGCACCGACTGCACCAGCTCCGGCTTGCCGGCCACCAGCGCCAGGTGGATGCCGATCCACAGCATGGCGAAACGGAACAGCAGGAGCAGTCCCACGGCGCCCAGGAAGGCCCCGAGGCCGCCGTCCGCGCGCCAGCCGAGCCCGTACCCGACGCCCATGAGGACGCACAGGGTCAGTGCCGACTGGAGCATGTCGGCCGCCGAACGGCCCACCAGCACCGCCCCGTTGGCCATCGGCATGGACCGGAAGCGGTCGACCACGCCCTTGTTGAGGTCCTGGGTGACGGCGATCATCGTGCCCTCGAGCCCGAAGGCCATGGTGAGCGCGAGCATGCCGGGGAGGAGGTAGTCGACGTAGGAGCCCTGGACGCCCCGGCCGCCGCCGATGAGGTAGCCGAACATCAGCAGCAGCATCACGGGGAAGACCAGGTTGAACACGACCTGGACGGGTTGCCGCGCCCAGTGGGCGAGTTCGCGGCGGGTCATGGTCCAGGAGTCGGTCAGTGCGTACGCGGTCACGCGGCCTCCTTCACTCGCTGGTGCTCCCCTGTGAGGTGCAGGAACACCTCGTCCAGGGTCGGGCGGCGCAGTGCCACGTCCTCCGCCTCGATACCGGCCTCCTCCAGAGCCCGTACGACGCCGGAGAGCGCCGCCATCCGGTCGGTGACCGGGGCGCTGAGCAGGCGGCGGTCGGGGTCGACGGAGACCTCGTCCTTCGGTATGGGCAGCAGGGCCACGGCCGCGCCCAGGTGGCCTGCGTCGCGCAGGACGACGTCGATGCGGTCGCCGCCGGTCAGCGCCTTCAGCTCGTCGGCCGTGCCGTCGGCGATGACGCGGCCCGCGTCGACGACGGAAATGCGGTCGGCGAGCTGGTCGGCCTCCTCCAGGTACTGGGTGGTGAGCAGGACCGTCGTGCCGCCGCCGACCAGGGAGCGGACCGCGGACCAGACCTCGGCGCGGCCGCGGGGGTCGAGGCCGGTGGTGGGTTCGTCCAGGAAGAGCACCTCCGGGTCGGTGATGAGCGAGGCCGCCAGGTCCAGTCGCCGGCGCATGCCTCCGCTGTACTGCTTCACCGGCTTGCGGCCGGTGTCGGCGAGCCCGAAGCGCTCCAGGAGCTCGTCGGCGCGCACGCGCGCGTGGCGGGCGCCGAGGTGGTAGAGGCGGCCGAACATGTCCAGGTTCTGGTGGCCGCCCAACTCCTCGTCCAGAGCGGCGTGCTGGCCGAGCAGGCCGATGCGCAGGCGCACCTCGTACGCCTGCCGCACCACGTCGTGCCCGGCCACCTCGACGCGGCCGCTGTCCGGCAGCAGGAGGGTGGACAGGATGCGGACCAGGGTCGTCTTGCCCGCGCCGTTCGGCCCGAGCACTGCGTGCACGGTGCCGCGCGCGACGGTGAGGTCGAGCCCGTCCAGTGCGTTCTTGCCGGCTGTGCCGCCGTACTTCTTACGTGCCTTTTCGACGGTGATCGCCGTGTCGGCCACTGATACTCCCTCGCTAGTCAAACTTGACTACCAGCTCGAAGCTAGTGCCCGGATCCACGCTTAGTCAAACTTGATTAGTGGCGATCCTCCGGATGCCGCTCCCCCGTCGCGTACGGGTTCGCCTGGTCCTCGGCGAGGATCCCGACGAACGGATCACCCTCCCCCGCGAAGGTGTAGGCGCCGCCTCGGATGCGTTCGATGAGGCCGCGGGTCCACTCGGCGCCGGTGTCGGCGGAGTGGACCCAGAAGTTCATGATCTCGCCGATATGGCCGAGCTGGCCGGGGCCGTCCTCGGGCGTGTAGTACTCGGTGACGGACTTGCGCCACCCCTCGATACTGCGCACCCGTTCTTCGAGAAGGGCGAGGACCTCCTCGCGGGCCAGGTCGACCATGAAGCCGAGCGCGGCAGTGAGGACGTCCGGTCTCTGGTCGTAGGCCGTGAGGTACTGGCGCACCAGCCCGAGGTATTCCTCGGTGCCCTTCTCGGTGATCTCGTACTCCGTGCGCGGCGGCCCGCCGGCCGTGGACGGCGCGATCTCGTGGGCGTGCAGCAGGCCCTGCTTCGCCATCTGCTTCAGGGCGTGGTAGATCGAGCCGGGCTTGGCGTTGGACCACTCGTGCGCGCCCCAGTACTCCAGGTCGTTGCGCACCTGGTACCCGTGGGCCCGCCCGTGCTGCCGGACCGCACCGAGCACGAGGAGACGGATCGCTGACATGCGGTCCAGGTTAGGGCCGCGGCAGGCGGGGGCGGAGGTCAGCCCCAGCCCGCCGCGGCCTTCCGGGATGCGCGGCCCGTCACGTCTCCCTGCGGCCGACGTGCTCGATGTGGAGCGTGCGCGCCTCCAGATCAAGGCGGTACAGGATGCGCCAGAGACCATGGTGCAGGCGACGATGGTCGACACCCCAGGCCCGGGAACCCTCCGGCCGAGGATCCTCGGCCGGCCGGTCAGTGGCCCACAGAAGGTCGTCGACCCCTAGAGGGTCGTTCTTGAGGTGCCCAGTAGCCGCATCGAGAGCGGCCGGTTCCCAAAGGACCTGCCAGGTCACTCGCCCCTCCCGGCCGCCTGGAGCAATGCTCGGCGCGCCTCGTCGTGCGGTATGGGCTGCTCGGTGCAACCGAGTGCGCGATCACGCTCCAGGCGGGCGAGGGCGAGGGCGTCCTCGAGGTCCTCCAGCTCGGCCGGGGAGATGAGAACGGCTGCCGGGACACCGCGATCCGTCAGCGTGATGCGTTCATGCTGGGCGGCTCGGCGAGCGAGTTCGCCGAGTTTGCCCCGCGCCTCAGCAATGGGATACGTAGCAGACATGCACCTAGCGTGCAGCTGGATGTATGCCTGCCGGAGCGGAAATGAACCGCTCAGAACGGGAACCCGCTCCGGCCGTGCTGCACGGAGATCCACTTGATCGTCGTGAACGAGTCCAGCATCGTCTCGCCGTTCAGGCGGCCGAGCCCGGAGTGCTTCTCGCCGCCGAAGGGGACGATGGGCTCGTCGTGGACCGTGCCGTCGTTCACGTGGAACATGCCGGTGTCGATCCGCTTGGCGAAGGCGACACCCCGCTCGATGTTCCCGGTGTGGACGGCGCCGCTCAGGCCGTACGGGGTGTCATTGACCAGGCGTACGGCCTCCTCCTCGCCGTCGAACGGGATGAGGAAGGCAACCGGGCCGAAGACCTCCTGCCGGAGGAGGGCCGAGTCGGCGGGGACGTCGGTCAGGACCGAGGGCTCGACCAGGTTGTCCGTCGTCGTGCCGTGCACCAGGGCCGTCGCGCCCTCGGCGATCGCCTGCGCGACCGTGGCCGAGATCGCCTCCGCCTGGGAGGAGTTGATGACCGGGCCGATGACGGTCTCCGGGTCGCGCGGGTCGCCGGCCTTGAGGGTCTTCACCTTGGCGACGAACTTCTCGGTGAACTCGTCCGCGACCGAGCGGTCCACGAGGACCCGGTTCGCGGCCATGCAGACCTGGCCCTGGTGGACGTACCGGCTGAAGACCGCCGCGTCGACGGCGTAGTCGATGTCGGCGTCGTCGAGGACCACCAGCGCGCTGTTGCCGCCGAGTTCGAGGACCGAGCGCTTGAAGAGCGAGGCGCAGACGGTGGCGACGTGGCGGCCGACCTTGTCGGAGCCGGTGAAGGAGATGACCTTCGGGACCGGGTGCTCGATGAAGGCGTCGCCGATCTCCGCGATGTCCGTGATGACGACGTTGAGGAGACCGGCGGGCAGGCCCGCGTCCTCGAAGATCTTCGCGACCAGGGAGCCACCGCAGATCGGGGTGTTCTGGTGCGGCTTGAGAACCACGCCGTTGCCCAGCGCGAGGGCCGGGGCGACCGACTTGATGGAGAGCAGGAAGGGGAAGTTGAAGGGGCTGATGACGCCCACCACGCCCACCGGCACGCGGTAGACGCGGTTCTCCTTGCCGTCCGTCGGGGACGGGACGATCTTGCCCTCGGGGCGCAGCGCCAGGTGGACCGCCTCGCGCAGGAACTCCTTGGCGAGGTGGAGTTCGAAGGCCGCCTTCAGCCGGGTGCCGCCGAGCTCGGCGATGATCACCTCGGCGATCTCCTGCTCGCGGTCCTCTATCAGGCGCAGCGCCTTCTCGAAGACGGCGCGACGGGCGTACGGGTTGGTCGCGGCCCACTGCTTCTGGGCGCGGGCGGCCGACTGGTAGGCCTGATCCACCTCGTCGACCGTGGCTATGGTGATCGACGCCAGCTTCTCGCCGTCGTACGGGTTGAAGTCGATGATGTCCCAGGAGCCTGTACCTGGGCGCCACTCACCGTCGATGTACTGCTGAGCCAGGTCGGTGAAGTAGGACGACATGTGATCCCTCAATCCCTAGCAGACACCCGATCGTCTGATCGCGGAAGCCTGATCGCCTTGATCGTCTTCACGGTCTGATCACACGTCATCGTACTTGTGTCTCAAGAGAGTTGAAGGAGTCCCCGCAGAAGATCCCGGCTCTCGTCCGGCCCCGGGCTGTCCTGCTGAAGCTCCTTCAGCGCCTTCTCGTACTGGGCGACGTCCTCGTGCTTGTCGAGGTAGAGCGCGCTGGTCAGCTGTTCCAGGTAGACGACGTCCGAGAGGTCGGACTCGGGGAAGCTGAGGATGGTGAAGGCGCCGGACTCGCCGGAGTGGCCGCCGAAGCTGAACGGCATGATCTGGAGGCGCACGTTCGGGTGCTCGGAGACCTCGATCAGGTGCTGGAGCTGGCCGCGCATGACCTCGCGGTCGCCGTAGGGGCGGCGCAGGGCGGCCTCGTCCAGGACGATGTGGAACTCGGGAGCGTTCTCGGAGACGAGATACTTCTGCCGCTCCAGGCGCAGCGCGACCCGCTTCTCGACGTCCGCCTGACTCGCGCCCTGCATGCCGCGCCGCACGACCGCGCGGGCGTACGCCTCGGTCTGCAACAGGCCGTGCACGAACTGCACTTCGTACGCGCGGATGAGGCTGGCCGCGCCCTCAAGGCCGACGTAGGTGGGGAACCAGCTGGGCAGGACGTCCGAGTAACTGTGCCACCAGCCCGCGACGTTGGCCTCGCGGGCCAGGGACAGGAGCGAGTTGCGCTCCGCCTCGTCCGTGATGCCGTACAGCGTCAGCAGGTCTTCGACGTCTCGCGTCTTGAAGCTCACCCGGCCCAGCTCCATCCGGCTGATCTTCGACTCGGAGGCGCGGATCGAGTAACCCGCCGCCTCGCGCGTGATCCCGCGCGCTTCCCGCAGTCGCCTCAGTTGCGAGCCGAGCAGCATGCGCCGCACCACCGATCCGGGCTCTCCCGCGCTCACGTTCGCCAGCCTCCCCAACCGTCTTCTGGGCCCGCAGTCTGCCACTAAATCACTTCGAGCAGTACTCGTCCGATTACAGAGACGGAAAGAAGACAAGGATTCCTCTCAGGAAGGAGTGGGTGGAAGGCAAGGAAAGGGCGTGAAGTTGGCGGAAAAAATGGCCAACAAGCGGTACGGGAACGTCCAATTCGGTCACGTGCACGTGCATCTGCCCTTGCATCTGCTCTGCGCATCGGAAACCATGGTCCCGCGCAACCGCTGCATCGCAACGACCGCGAACTCCCGGGAGTGCCTCGCATGGGGACGAATGGATCGACCATGCTCGAGCCGTTACGGCAGGGCCTTCCGCCACTGGATCCCGCAGCCGTCTCCAACGCCGCCTCCTGTGCTCTGCCCGCCCGCTACGAAGCGGTGCGCGAGGCACGGCAGTTCACGCGCCGCACCCTTGACCAGTGGGAACTGGGCTATCGCTTCGACGACGTCTGCCTCGTGGTCTCCGAGCTGGTGACCAACGCGCTGCGGCACGCACTGCCGGCGAGTGCGCAGCGCATGGCCGAGCAGACGCCGCCCGTGCGGCTGCATCTGATGCGGTGGACCGAGCGGCTGGTGTGCGCGGTGCGCGACCCCAGCCACGACAGTCCGGTCGCGCGCGATTCCGACGACTTCTCGGCGGAGTCCGGGCGCGGGTTGTTCCTTGTCGACTCCTTCAGTGACAGCTGGGGCTGGCATCCGCTGGCGGGGACGCTGAGCGGGAAGGTGGTCTGGGCGCTGTTCCGGCTGCAGGCGGGGCAGAGCGCACCGGCAGGGTCGGCGGACTGATGAACCGCGGCGCACGATGGTGTCGCGGTTCTACGCGCGTTACCGCCCCATTTGGCGCCGAATGCTCCGAGTTGTACCCCAGGTGGTGCGGCGATCGGCTGGGCGTCAGCCGCCGACCAAGTGGTCGAACTCGCCGTCCTTGACACCCAGGAGCATCGCCTCGATCTCGGCGCGGGTGTAGACGAGGGCCGGGCCGTCCGGGAAGCGCGAGTTGCGCACCGCCACGTCTCCGCCGGGCAGCCGCGCGAACTCCACGCAGGAGCCCTGCGAGTTGCTGTGCCTGCTCTTCTGCCACGCCACCCCGTTCAGATCCGTGGCTGCCATGCCGTTGTACACGTCGTGGTCCACAGGTCGCTCCCCGGTGGTGCGGTGGCTCGAGGCCATTGATGCGAGAGGTGGTGCAGTGATGTGCAGTGGTGGTGCATAGGTCAACTGCTCCGGGATCATAGCTCTGTTCACGTGCAGCTGCATGAGCAGATGCACGTGCACGCGGGGTGTTGCTGCGGTTACTCCTGTGACGTACGCGGCCCTACATGCGTTCCAGCGCATGCCCCGGAGATCGCATCACATGCTCCGTCGGCCGCCTGCCCGTGATCGCCCTGGGCATCGGCCGAGCGGGGTCGCCCGGTCGAATCCCTCGTGTACTAGGAACAGACGCGTTCCGCGCCCATCTTGTTCCACTCTTCAAATAGCAGTCGTGACCGTGGAGTTGGGCCGGGAGTACCTGCGCCGACCCGCGCGGGATCGGTGGGGTTCGAGTGGCGCCTGCGGGTGGGGGGGTGGGCCGGGGCCGTGCCCACCGTACGCGATTGCGGGCCGGCGATTGAGGACGCGGCAAGGCCCCCGGCGGATCCCTGTCGACGCCGGGGGCCTTTCTGTTGGCGGTGCCTGCAGACGCGGCCGGTCCTCAGCGGCTCGCGTACGGCAGCAGCGCCATCTCGCGCGCGTTCTTGATGGCCCTGGCCAGCTGCTTCTGCTGCTGGGCCGTGATGCGGGTGACCCGGCGGCTGCGGATCTTGCCGCGGTCGGAGATGAACTTCCGCAGAAGGTCGGTGTCCTTGTAGTCGATGTAGGTGATCTTGGCCTGGTCCAGCGGGTTGGGGCGGTTCTTGACGGGCTTGCGGTCGAGCTTGCGGGCCATGGGGGGTCAGACCTCCAGGAGGGTGTCGAAGGCGGGCGGGAGTTGTTTCCAGGCGTCGCGGCCGCCGGCGTACTCGGCGTCGGTCAGGAGGCAGGATTCGAGGAGTTGCTCCAGGCCGTCGCGGTCGAGCGCGGGGGACGTGAAGACCAGGTGCTGGCAGCAGTCGCCGTGCTCGGGGTGCCAGTCCAGCGCGGCGGCCGCCCGGCGGACCGGCGGGACCATGTCCCAGGCCGCGTCGGGGAGCGAGGCGAGCCAGGGGCCCGCGCTCTCCACGCACAGGGCGCCGCCCGCCGCGTCCCAGTGGAGCAGGACGTCGGGCTTGTCGGCGAGCCAGAAACGGCCCCGGCTGCGGGCCGCCGCGCAGGTCAGGTCCTCCAGCGCCTGGTACAGCCGCTCGGGGTGGAAGGGGCGGCGGCGGTGCCAGACCAGGGTGGAGACGCCGTGCGCGTCGGCCTCGGCGGGGAGCAGGGCGCACGCCGGGTGCTGGGCGGCGGCGGCCGACTCGACGTCGAAGCCGGCGAGGGCCGCCTGCGACAGGCGGGAGAGGGGGCGGCGGCGTGGCGGCGGCACCGTCAGGTCGTCGCCGGTCGCGTCCGGCGCGGGGGCGCCGAAAGTGGACGCGCCCGCCGGGTCACCCTGGCCGATCGGGACCTGGCGGGCCGTCGGATGCAGCTGGGCGAGCAGCTCGCGGTCCTCGTCGTCGGCCTCCGGGGAGTCGGTGACGGCGAGGACGGGGGCGTACTCCAGCTGACGCGCGAAGGTGTCGGCGACCGTGCGCTGGTCGGTCTCCGCGGCGGCGAGGCCGCGCTCGGCCAGGTCGTCGCCGTTGCCCAGGTAGGGCAGGACCAGCGCCGGGTCGACCGCGGTGATCACGCCGGTGACCGTGAGCCCGCCCGCCGTGACCACCTCGGCCATGGCCTTCGGCTCGACCGAGTCCCACAGCTCGACGACCGCCATACGGGTACCGCCGGCGTCCCGGATGCGGAGCAGCTCCGGCACCAGGTCCTCGCGCAGGGCGCAGCAGGCACAGTCGTTGACGAGGGGCGCCTCGCCGGCGGTCACGATTCCGGTGGCGTCGCGGATCGTCCGCACGACCGTGCCGGCGGTGGCCGTCGCCAGGTCGTGGTGGAGTACGACGCTGTCGGGGACGTCGGCGAGCAGCTGCGCCACGGCCGCCTTGCGGGCGTCGACGTGCAGCCCGCCGACGATCACGACGGAGAGCCCGGACATCACAGCCACGTCGTCAGCCCTGCTTTCCGTACCGGCGCTCGAAGCGCTCCACGCGGCCGGCGGTGTCCAGGACGCGGGCCGTGCCGGTGTAGAAGGGGTGGCTGACATTCGAGATCTCGACGTCGACGACCGGGTAGGTGTGGCCGTCCTCCCACTCGATGGTCTTGCCGGTGGGCACACCGGCGAGGGTGGAGCGGGTGAGGAAGGCGTGGTTCGCGGCGCGGTCGCGGAAGACGACCGGGCCGTAGGAGGGGTGGATTCCCTTGCGCATGGCGGTGGTCAGCGCTCCTCTCGGAAGTCGACGTGGCGACCGACGACCGGGTCGTACTTGCGCAGGGTCATGCGGTCCGGGTCGTTGCGGCGGTTCTTGCGGGTCACATAGGTGAAGCCGGTGCCGGCGGTGGACCGGAGCTTGATGACCGGGCGGAGTTCGTTGCGTGCCATGCTGCTATCTTACTGAAAATGAATTCCATTAACAGCTGCGCCCGAGGAGAGGTTCGTCACCTGTGTCCGCACACTGCATGCTGACCGGCGCCCAGCCCGGTTTCGGCAACACCATTTCCCACTCCCACCGGCGGACCTCCCGCCGCTTCGACCCCAACATCCAGACCAAGCGCTACTGGCTGCCCGGCGAGGGCCGGTATGTGCGGCTGCGGCTGAGCGCCAAGGGGATCAAGACGGTCGACGTCATCGGCGTCGAGGCGGCCGTCGCCCGTATCCGCGCCCGGGGAGTGAAGGTCTGATGGCGAAGAAGAGCAAGATCGCGAAGAACGAGCAGCGGCAGGAGGTCGTCGCGCGGTACGCCGAGCGGCGGGCCGAGCTGAAGGAGATCATCCGTCGGCCGTCGTCCACGGACGCCGAACGGCTCGCCGCGCAGCGCGAGTTGCGCAGGCAGCC
Source organism: Streptomyces regalis (assembly GCF_001509475.1). GTDB lineage: Bacteria > Actinomycetota > Actinomycetes > Streptomycetales > Streptomycetaceae > Streptomyces > Streptomyces regalis. Next base: position 7,848 of record NZ_LLZG01000051.1, on the reverse strand, counting down.
GAGGGACGCGAGCGCCACGCGCGTACGCAACCGCGACCAGGTGGACGGGCGGCCGCGCGGCTACTTCCGTGCCTTCGGGCTGTCCCGGGTATCGCTGCGGGGGCAGGCGCATGCCGGGTATCTGCCGGGGGTGCGCAAGGCGTCCTGGTAGGTCCGGTCAGGTCCTGAAGATCCGGCTGCGACTGCCTGGTAGCTTGCTGCGGTCGTTTCGGCCCGGTGGGCCGGCTCGGCCGCAGGCCGCCCGCTACAGCTTGGGAGCTTCCAGTGACCTCGGCGAATTTCTCGCGTACGCGCACGATGTCGGGCCGACGGATGCGGGTCACGGCCGTGGCCGCAGCCCTGGCGGGGGCGCTCGCGCTGACCGCGTGCAGCGGCGACGGCGACTCGGACTCCAAGGACGACGCCGGTCCCAGCGCTTCCGCGACCGCCAGTGCCGACACGGGCGGCGGTACGGGCGGTACGGGAGGGTCGGCGTCGGCGTCCGGTGACCTGGAGGGCAGCTGGCTGGCCACGACCGACGGCAAGGCGGTCGTGCTGGCCGTCACCGGGACGGAGGCCGCCCTCTTCACCACCGGCGGGACCGTGTGCAGCGGGACCGCCGGTGAGCAGGACGGCATGCGGATGATCCGCCTCAAGTGCCCCGACGGCAAGAAGGACCGGGCGGTCGGGATGGTCGACTCCGTCGGCAAGACGCAGCTGAAGGTGACCTGGCAGGACGGCCTCGGCGCGGAGACCTACACCAGGGCGCAGGGCGGGAAGCTGCCTACGGGGCTGCCGACGGCCGGTCTGGGATCGTGATGTCTGATCAGTGACCGTCCGCCCGATCGGCTCGGTGGCTGCCGCCCCGTCACCGACGTAATTCCAAGAGGACCCATGCGCGCCACTCCCCTCACCGTCGCCGCCCTCGCCGCGGCCCTTCTCCTGACCGCCTGCGACGACGGCGGGGGCGAGGCCGACAGCAAGGACAGCACGGCCGGTTCCGCCTGCGCCGACAAGGTGGCCGTGCAGTTCGGGCCCGGCAACGCCGCGCCCGCCGCCGGGGACACCGGCAACGTGCCCGTCACGATCACCAACCGCAGCGGCGCCGAGTGCACCCTGGACGGGCTGCCCGCCGTCGAGCTCGACGCGGGCAACACCGTGACCGACGTCGCGACCGACAAGGCCGCGGCGGCGGGGAAGACGACCCTCGTGAAGGAGGCCTCCACGTCCTTCACGCTCACCTATGTCCGGGGGAAGAAGGGCGGCAGCACGAGCCTCGCCGTGGAGACGGTGAAGATCCGTCTGCCCGGGTCCGCGGAGACGCACAGCTTCAAGTGGTCGTACGGCGATGTCGCGCTGAAGAGCGACGGGCAGACCCCGGACGCCTCGGTGAGCGGGTTCCAGCAGTCCGGCGACTGAGGCGACTGCGGCGACCGACGCGGTTCAGCCGAGCGGCCGGCGGTGGGCCACCTGCGCCCGGTCGGCCGCCTCCGCGCCCTCCACCCAGCCCGCCTCGTCGCTGATGCCGCGCAGGCGGGTCGTGGTCGTCTGCGGGAACATGCGGTCCAGCCGGTCGGTGACCGCCACCTCGCGGGAGGCGAGGACCGGGAGCAGGTCGTCGCTCACCGGCGTCTCGGCGGCGGCCCGCAGCCGGGTTCCCACGCTGTGGGCGTAGGCCGCCAGGAACGACTGACGGAAGGTCTTGGTCCGCTTGCGGCCGCCCGCTCGCTGGGCGGCCTCCGCCTTCGTCATCGCCGTCTGGGCCTGCACGAGGAGTGAGGTGTAGAGGAGTTCGACCACCTCCAGGTCGGCCTCGAAACCGACGACCGTGGAGAAGCCGAACGGTTCGTTCCACACGGCACGGCAGTGATTCACGGTCGCCACCGCGTCCAGCAGGACGGCCTTCGCCTGCTCGTACGGCGGTTCCACACCGATCCGGCAGGCACCGGGCACGTCGTGCGACGGCGCCTGCGCGTCCAGCAGCGCATCGTCGATGCTGTGCCGGGCCATCAGCTCCTGCGCCTTGGCGCTGAGCGCCTCCGCCTCCTGCGGGAAACCGGTCGCCTCCGCCTTCGCCAGCAGCGCGCGGATGCGGGTGAGCATGCGGGACTCGGGCCTGGGCCGCCCGGTGGGCGCCTCGGCCTGCTCGTCCAAGGGCTCCAGCGCGGGCAGCCGCAGCAGGAGGCGGTACAGCTCCAGGACGGCAGTCGCGTGCGAGAAGCGGTCGGTTCGGGGTGCGGCTTCGGTGGGCAGGTCGTCGAGCTGTGCCCGCCAGCGGGGGCCGCGGGGGCGGTCGTTCGGCGTCTGGGAGCGGATCAGCGCCGAGAGCAGTCGTACGTGTACGTCGTCCAGGTCGCGGCGTACCAACCGTACGACGTCGGCGGGCTGCCAGCCGCGCCGCCAGGCCGTCGCGACGAACTCCTCGCCACGCCGGCCGAGTTCGGCGTCCGCCGCGGGGTCGGCGGCGAGGAGGGAGGCGCCGGTGTCGAGGGCGGTGTCGGTGTCGGCGTAGAGGGCGTGCTGGAAGGCCCGGTCGACGGGGCCGGGGATACCGCTCGAACTGTTCGTACTGCTGCTCACCTGGTGATGGTGCCACGGGGCGGACATCGGCCCGTCTCGGCGGCCGGGAAGTCCGGTGTGACGTGGGACGAGCGTGGCCGGCTTCCGGCCTCATGGACGACCCCGTGGCCTGCGGCGGCCGGCGTGCCCAAGAGGCGGGCGACGAGGGGTGCGGGGACGGCGACGCCGAGATCAAGCGGATGTTCGTGGAGGCCGAGGGGTGGGGCTCGCCCGCGGCATCCCTCGAGCACTGGAGGACAGCACGCGGGTCGCCGGACGGAGCCGCATGGTGATGGAGACGGGGATGCCGTTGCGCGAGGCCATGGCGCTGTACGCCGCCTGCGGGTACGTCCCGACGGCCAACTTCGGCTCCTGCAGGGACTGTTCTGACAGTCGCTGCTTCGCCGAGCCACCCTGAGTGCAGATGTCAACCACGGGTTGACACCGGGCAGGGCGTCAACCTACGGTTGACACATGTCGACGAACCCGAGCATCACGTCATCCGTACGTCTCGACGAGCTCATCGCGGCCATCAAGAAGGTCCACGAAGAGCCCCTCGACCAGCTCCAGGACGCGGTGATCGCCGCCGATCACCTCGGTGAAGTGGCCGACCACCTGATCGGACACTTCGTGGACCAGGCCCGGCGGTCGGGCGCCTCCTGGACCGACATCGGCAAGAGCATGGGCGTCACCCGGCAGGCCGCGCAGAAGCGGTTCGTGCCGAAGGAGTCGACCGACCTCGACCCCCAGCAGGGCTTCGGCCGCTACACGCCGCGTGCCCGCAACACGGTGATGGCCGCTCACAACGAGGCCATCGCGGCCCGCAACGCCGAGGGCCGCCCCGAGCACCTGGCCCTCGGCCTGCTGGCCGAGCCGGACGGACTGGCCGCGAAGGCGATCACGGCGCAAGGTGTCCTGCTGGACTCCGTGCGCCAGGCCGCCACCGCCGCCCTGCCGCCCGCTGCCGACAAGGTCCCCGACCTCGTCCCCTACGGCTCCGACGCCAAGAAGGTGCTGGAGCTCACCTTCCGCGAGGCCCTGCGCCTCGGCCACAACTACATCGGCACCGAGCACATCCTGCTCGCCCTGCTGGAGTTCGAGAACGGCTCCGGTGTCCTGTACGGACTCGGGCTCACCAAGCAGGCGGTGGAGGAGTACCTCGTCGAGATGCTCTCCCAGTTCCTGAACAGTGGTGTGCAGACGGTCAAGGAGTCCGGCGAGGAGGGTGAGGCGCAGAGCTGAGGGCGTTGTCAGACCCGGGTGCCACACTCGCAGCATGACCGACCGGTGGGCGCTCGCACCGGCCGAGGACGGTGGCGTGGAGATCGCCCCCCTCGGCCCGGACGGGCTGCCCGCGGGGCCGGTGCGCCGGGAGGCGGACCTCGCCGGGGCCGTGCGGGGGCGGCCGGAGGTGGCGCGGTGGGTGTGGCGGTCCACCAACGAGGTCTATCCGCGGCTGCTCGCCACGGGGGTGCGAGTGGAGCGGTGCTACGACATCGAGGACGCCGAGACCCTCCTGCTCGGCCACGAGGGGCGGTACGGCGAACCGAGGTCGGCCGCCGCGGCCCTCGCCCGGCTGCGGGGCGGGCCCGTGCCGCCCGATCCGCCCCAGCGGGCGGCCGAACCGGGCTCGCAGTCCTCGCTCTTCGAGCCGCAGGCGGTCCATGTGCCGCTGGCCGACCTCGTCGAGGTGTACGCCGACCAGCAGCGCCGGCACGACGCCACCGCGCACCCGGAGCGGATGCGGCTGCTGACGGCGGCCGAGTCGGCGGGGATGCTCGTGGCCGCCGAGATGAACCGGGCCGGGCTGCCGTGGAGCGCCGAGGTGCACCGCCGGGTGCTGCACGAACTGCTGGGCGAGCGGTACGCGGGCGGTGGGGAGCCGCGGCGGCTGGCCGAGCTGGCGGACGAGGTGTCGGCCGCGTTCGGGCGCCGGGTGCGGCCCGATCTGCCGGCCGATGTGATCAAGGCCTTCGCGCAGGCCGGGATCAAGATCAGATCGACCCGGCGCTGGGAGATCGAGTCCCTCGACCACCCGGCCGTGAAACCGCTGGTCGAGTACAAGAAGCTGTACCGCATCCGGGTGGCCCACGGCTGGTCCTGGCTGCAGGACTGGGTGCGGGACGGACGGTTCCGGCCGGAGTTCCTCGCGGGCGGGACGGTCACCGGGCGGTGGGTGACCAACGGCGGGGGCGGGCTGCAGATCCCTAAGGTGATCCGGCGGGCCGTGGTCGCCGACCCCGGCTGGCGGCTCGTGGTGGCCGACGCCGACCAGATGGAACCGCGGGTGCTGGCGGCGATCTCCCGTGATCCCGGGCTGATGGAGGTGGCCGGGCGGGAGACCGACCTCTACCAGTCCGTCTCCGACCGCGCCTTCTCCGGCGACCGTGCGCAGGCCAAGCTCGCCGTGCTGGGTGCCGTCTACGGCCAGACCTCCGGCGACGGGCTCAAGAACCTCGCCGCGCTCAGACGCCGCTTCCCCAGGGCGGTCGCGTACGTCGACGAGGCGGCGCGGGCCGGCGAGGAAGGGCGGCTCGTGCGGACGTGGCTGGGGCGGACGTGCCCGCCGGCGGTCGGGGCGGCGGACGATGCGACCGAGGAGGCGGGAATCCCGATCCTGGACACGGAGGAGGAGCCGGCCGGGGACTCCGGTCCCCAGGAGTGGGTGCCGGGCTACGCCTCCTCCAACGCCCGCGCCCGGGGCCGCTTCGCCCGCAACTTCGTCGTCCAGGGCAGTGCAGCCGACTGGGCCCTGCTGCTGCTCGCCGCGCTGCGGCAGGCCTGTGCGGGCATGGCGGCGGAACTGGTCTTCTTCCAGCACGACGAGGTGATCGTGCACTGTCCCGAGGAGGAGGCCGAGGCGGTCGTGACGGCGATCCGGGAGGCGGCGGAGCTGGCGGGTCGGCTGACGTTCGGGGAGACGCCGGTGCGGTTTCCGTTCACCACGGCGGTGGTGGAGTGTTATGCGGACGCCAAGTGATCAGTGCTGTTCGGTGTCGGCGGGCTCGGTGTCGGCGGGACCCTCGTCGGCGAGCAGCTCCCCGAGTTCGGCCAGGACCGTCTTCTCGTCCGTGCCGTCCAGGTCCTCCAGGGCCGTGCGCCATGCGGCGTACGCCTCCTGGATACGCCCGCGTTCGCGCAGCAGGAGGCCGTGCTGGTGGCGGGCGAGGCCGGCCGTGTAGCGGTCGGCGCGGGCCTCGGCGCGGTGCAGCAGCTCGGCGCACTCGCGGTCGGCCCGTTCGGCGCGGCCGAGGAGGCGCAGGGCGCGGAGCAGACCGAGACGGGTCTGCGACTCGCCGTGCCAGTCGCTGTGGCCGCCGAGGATGCGCAGGCTCTCGTCGAAGTGGGGGACGGCGGCGGCTGGTTCGCCGAGGGCGAGGTGGGCGTAGCCGATGTTGCAGTGCGCGCAGTGCTGCACGATGACGTTGCCGATCTCCTCGCCGATCGCGAGGGAGCGCCGGTGCTGCTCGATGGCGGCCCGGGGGTCGCTGTGCTCGTAGAGGTTGCCGAGGTGCTGGTACGTCAGGGCCTGGCCGTAGGGGTCGTCCAACTGCCGTGAGTACTCCAGGCTCTGGTGCAGCGCCTGCCCGGACTCGGAGTGCCGGCCGAGAGTTTGGAGCAGCAGGCCCCGGTTGTTGAGGCAGCGCCGGATCCGGGAGGCCACATCGAGCCGCCGCCAGATCGCCAGGGACCGGTCGTTGAGGGTGAGGGCCTCGCTCTGGCGGCCGGTCAGGAAGTGCACGCCGGCGAGGTCGACCAGGGCGTACGCCTCGGCGGCCTCGTCTCCGAGCCGTCGCGCCACGCGCAGGGCGGCCCGGCCGAGCACCTCCATCTCGGCGACTCGGCCGGCGCGTTGGACGCAGGGGAAGAAGAGGCGGATGAGGGTGGAGATGTGGGCGGCGGTGCCGTCACCGGCGGCGTTCGCGTACCGCTCGGCCAGCACGACGATGTTCTCCAGCTCCAGGTCGCCCCAGGCGAAGGCCTCTTCGGGGCTGTCGAAGGGAGCGGCGGTGAGCACGTGGGCCGTGTGCTCCGGCGGTTGTGCGGACGTCGGCCTGCAGCGGTCGTCCTGGTCGAGGCCGGGTTCGACGATGGCGGTGAGGGTGCGCTCGGCGACGGCGGCGTACCAGCGCAGGGCGGTCTCGGCGGTGTCCGTCTCGGCGGTGTCCGTCTCGCCGTCCGTTTCCGCTTCCGCTCCCGCGAGCTCACGGGCGAAGTCGCGCACCAGGTCGTGCGGGGCGTAGCGGCCGTACGCGATCTCCTCCAGGAGGGCCACGTCGACGAGGCGGTCGAGGGCGGCCTCGGCCCGGCGCTCATCGGTGCCGGTCAGGCGGGCCAGCAGGGGCGCGCCGTACGCGGGCAGGTCGACGGCGCCGATGCGGCGCAGGGCGAGGGCCGCGTCCCGGTCGGCCTCGTGGTCGGAGGCGGCGAGGGCGTCGTGGGCGACGGCGAGGGAGCGGCGGACGCTCAGGTCGTCGTACTCCAGGTGGTGCAACCGGCTCTCGGCGGCGGCCAGTTGATCGGCGAGCACGTCGAGTGTGAGGGCGCGGCGGGCGGCCAGGCGGGCGGCGACGACGCGGAGGGCGAGGGGGAGGCGGCCGGTGAGCTCGATGAGGGGGTGGGTGGCGTCGAGGCCGTCGCCTTCGGCACGGGGGGCTGGTCCTGTGTGCCGGTCCACTCCGTCGTTCCGGTGCTGTGCGCCTTGCCGGTCCGCTCCGTCGTGCCGGTGCTGGCCGCCCTGCCGGTCCCGTGCGTCCAGCACGTGCGGTCCGCTCTGTCCGTCTCGCGCGTCGCGTCCCGATGCCGCCCTGAGCAGGGCCGCGCTGTCCTCCGCGGTCAGGGGCGTGAGCGGGAAGCGGCAGACGCCGTCCAGGGCCGTCAGCGGGGAGCGGCTGGTGACGATCACGGCGCAGCCGGGGCCGGCCGGGAGCAGCGGGCGTACCTGCGCGGCGTTCGCGGCGTCGTCCAGGACCATGAGCGTGCGGGTCGGCGCGAGCATCGAGCGCAGCAAGGCGGTGGCCGCGTCCGGGTGTTCGGGAATGGAGCGGGGGTCGGCGCCGAGGTCGCGGAGCAGTGCGGTGAGCGCCTGGCCGGGGGTGAGCGGGGGCATGCCGGGGGTGGCGCCGTGCAGGTTGACGTAGAGCTGACCGTCGGGGAAACGGTTCGCCAGCCCGTGGGCGGCCTGCAGCGCGAGCGCGCTCTTGCCGACGCCGGCCATGCCGCTGATCACGGCGACCGCGACGGTGGGCGGACGTGTGGGAGTGAGGGCGCTGCGCAGGTCGCCGAGCACGGCGGTACGGCCCGTGAAGT
>NZ_LLZG01000050.1 GCF_001509475.1 Streptomyces regalis | reverse complement strand
TCAGCCGGTGGCCGTTCATCTATGCGGGCACCATCCCGATGCCGGAGCAAACCCCCACATCAGGTCGAACCCGTACACCACTTCTCAGGACGCAACCGCCCGCTGGCGTTCGGCGCGGCCGGCGGGGTCATGATTCACGTCATGCGTACTCGGGGCATCAACGTGATCCCACTGCCGGAGTCCGTGGACGGCACATGGTCCTGCAGCGAGATGCACGACGCGATGCAGTGGCTCTGGTCCGAGTGGAAGCCCCATCCTCCCATTCAGGGCATCGCCCAGTGGCAGGAGTGGACTCTGTTCGCGGGACAGTCGCCCGCAACTTGATTCCCTTGTCGCCGGTGGGCGACACAGTCCCACCTCGGTGCACCCGGCCGCAAGCGGCATCCGGACCGGCTGGTGTTTCAGGGCATCCCGTTCGTCCTGCGCACCGGGATCGCCTGGGAACACCTGCCGCACGAACTCGACTTCGGGTCGGGCATGACCTGCTGGCGCCGCCTGGCCGAGTAGGGCGTTTCCTTCTCAAAGCCCGTAAATGTTTCGGCGTTGTTCCCGAATCATGTGGGACGCATTGAGGCCGTTCACAGATTCTCTAGCATGCAGGTTGCTCGATACTTCGACCCTTGTTCGGTATTGTGAACGCCGCCCTAGGGTCGCCTTTGGTTTGCCCTCTCCAACCACGCCGCCCAGGCGCCCGGTGGCTCGGTCCGCGTCACGGGGTGCCGGTAAGAACGCTGTCACCAGCCGCAAACGAGGGGCGTCACGGCCGGCGACGTGCGGCGGGGTCGCGCTCGGCGACATGGCGGGCGACGGCGTCGATGCCGGGGCGGGCGTAGCGCTCCAGCGAGCGGACGGAGGCGTGGCGGGAGCGGGCCAAGAGCATCGGCGTGGACGTGCCGTCCTCGGCGTCGTGTGTGAGGGCGCTGTGGCGAAGCCGGTGGAGTGTCCAGCCGTCCAGGTCCTCGATGTCTTCGGGTGAGGCGAGCGGGTTGGCCAGCAGCCGGGTGTTCTCCTCGAAGATCTCCTCAGCCCTGCGGTAGGAGAGCCGGGCGCGGCCGGTCTCCGGGCACACGTCGAGCGTCGGCGTCCCTGCCGGGGCCTTGCGGTCGGTGAGGAACAGGGGGCCGCGGGTGCGCCGGGCGATGAGGCGGGGCAGGAGATGGGCGGTGCCGAACTGCCAGTGAATCCACTCCGTCGCCCCGCCTTTGGCGGTGATCTTCCCGCGCTTGTCCTGCGGGTACAGATCTTCCACGTTCAGGCACAGCACCTCGTCGGCCCGCGCGGCGGACTCGTAGAGCATCTTCCAGAACGTCTTCTCCCGCAGAGCGACGTCCAGGCGCCACAGGGCGGCGATCTGATTCTCGGCCAGGGCCTTGGTGCGGTCGGGTGGTGCCGGCCGCCGTTCGATGCCGATCGTCGGATCACAGGTGATCCAGCCCTGGCGCTGCCACCAGCCGATCGCCTTGCGTGCGATGGACAGTTCGCGGTTGACGGTGTCGGCGTCCATTTCGTCCGCCCGCGCCGCCGGGCAGTTCGGCCAGCGCCACGTCCGCCTGCCATTCCGGCACTGTCGCAGTAAATGCGTACACCTCGCCTGCGGTGGCCGAAGAACCCGCCGCAGGTCGCGAAGATCACGTTGGGGGGTCTGCGGCAGTAAATCCGGCATTTACTGCGGTAGTGGCTGCCGTCCTCTGGATGCGCGGGAGCCTTCCGAGGTGATCAATCTGCAGGTCGAGCTGTTCGTTGTACTGAACGCAATGTTCATCGCCACTCGTTCGTTATAGTGAACATATAGTTCATTCAAGTGAAACGCTTCAAGGAGCTGTCCAGGTCGCCACGTACCTGGATGACACGTATCTGGATCAGGCCGATACACGGGTGATCGCCGTAGGTGAGCGGGACGGTGCGCCCTGGGCTGCCGTAGAGCACTGTTTGTTCCACCCGCAGGGCGGCGGGCAGCCCGCCGACCGGGGCTGGTTGGAGGACATGGAGGTCGTCCCGGTCCGGGACCGGGAGTCGGGGCTGGTCGTGGCGGTGGCGCCCGAGGGCGGCCATCTGCTGTCCCTTGCCGTGGGGCAGGCGGTGCGGGCACGGATCGATGTGCAGGCGCGGATGACGCACGCCGCGCTGCACACGGCCGGGCACCTGGTCGAGGCGGTCGGACGCCTTCAGGGGTGGGAGATGCTCAGCAACAACCACTTCCCCGGTCAGGCCCGCATCGAGTTCCAGGCGCCGCAGCCGGACGCCCGGCTGGCCGACCCGGAGGGGCGGGAGGAGGCCACCACCGCGCTGCGGATCGCGGCGGCCGCCGCGATCGCCGACGATCTGCCCGTCTTCGCACGGTACGAGAGTGAGGGGCGGCGCGTGGTGCACCTGGGCGCACTGCATTCCGCGCCGTGTGGGGGCACCCATGTGCGCAGCCTCGGCGTTCTGGCCGAGGTGGTCCTGCCGACACTGAAGGTGAAGAAGGGCCGTATCCGCGTGTCCTACAGCGCCACCCACCGGAGCCACTGATGGCCGCGCCGTCTGGGTCCGGCCGGCAGCCGGTGAGCAGTACCGCAGCCGCGGTCGGCGCGAAGATCCGTCTGCGCCGCCAGCAGCGCGGCATGAGCGCAGCGGAGATGGCCCGGCGCGCCGGGCTGAGCAAGGCCACGCTGTCGCAGCTGGAGGCGGGCAAGGGCAACCCGACGATCGACACCCTGGACGCGATCGCCATCGCGCTGCGCATCCCCATCGCGGACCTGCTGGCGCGCGACGCCGACACCGGGCCGGTCTACCGGCCGGGCACGCCCGCCGAACCGGGCGAGGTCGCCCGGGAGCTGCTGCGCCGCATCAGCAGCGGCAACAGCCTGGAGATCTGGCGGCTGCGCATCCCGCCCGAGACGGAGCTGACCGGCGTCCCCCACGCCACCGGCACGATCGAGCACCTGCTCATCGCCGCCGGGCACGTGACCGCCGGGCCGGTCGATGCCCCGCAGGACCTGGGCCCCGGCGACATGCTCGCCTTCGCCGGCGACGCCCCCCACTTCTACCGCACCGGCACCGAGGCAGTGGACATCACCGTCGTCTTCGCCTCCCCCATCAGCACCTGAGCCAAGGGACCCCACCCATGAGCACCACCACCGACGTCATCCCCTCCAGTCGGGCCTTCATCAGCGACAACATGGCGGGCGCCTCGCCCGAAATAGCGCAGGCTGTCCCCGCGTCGGCGGCCGGGCACGCCCTCCCGTACGGCAACGACCCCTTCACCGGCAGCGTCCGTCGCCAGCTGAGCGAGACCTTCGAACGGGACGTCGACGTCTTCCCGGTCTCCACCGGAACCGCCGCGAACTGCCTGGGCCTGGCCGCCCTGACCCCACCCTGGGGCAGCGTGCTGTGCCACCCGAACAGTCACATCAACAACGACGAATGCGGCGCGCCGGAGTTCTTCACAGGCGGCGCCAAACTCGTCACCGTCCCCGGCGACGACAGCAAGATCGACCCCGACGCGCTCCACGAGGCGGTGCGCCGCAAGGCCGGTGACGTGCACAGCGTGCAGCCGACGGTGGTGAGCATCAGCCAGGCCACGGAGAGCGGCAGCGTCTACACCCTCGACGAGATCCGCCGTCTGGCCACCATTGCCAAGGACGCGGGCCTGCGCGTCCACATGGACGGCGCGCGCTTCGCCAACGCCCTGGAGCATCTCGGCGCCACCCCGGCCGAGATGACCTGGAAGGCCGGCATCGACGTGCTGTCCTTCGGGGCCACCAAGAACGGCGCGATGACCGCCGACGCCATCGTCTCCTTCGACCCCGTACTGGCCACCGAACTCGCCTTCCGTGCCAAGCGCGCCGGCCAGCTCGCCTCCAAGACGCGCTTCCACGCCGCCCAGCTCGACGCCTACCTCGCCGACGGTCTGTGGCTGCGCAACGCCCGCCAGGCCAACACGATGGCGACCCGGCTCGGCGACGGCCTCAAGGCCATCCCCGGCACCGAACTCCTGGGCAGCCCGCAGGCCAACATCCTCTTCTGCCGCCTGCCTCAGCAGGCAACCGAAGGGCTCCTCGCGGAGGGTTACACCTTCTACCACGACCGCTGGGCACCGGGCATCGTCCGGTTCGTCACCTCCTTCTCCCACACCTTCGAAGACATCGACCAGCTCCTCGACGCGGTCCGCCGCCACACCCGCTGACCGCCGGGCCGGACCCGCCCAACGGCCTGCTCAGCGCGCGGCTGTTGCGGCCCGGCCGCGCCAGGAGGGGACGTCAGTCATCCCCACCCGCATGTTCTTCCACGATGGATCGCGCGGTCTGGTCGCCCGGGGCCCGGGGCCCCGGTACGGAAGCCGCAGCGAGGTTGAGGCGGGCTCCCATGTCGAGGTTCACCTCACCGTATGGGCGTACGTGGGACCAGAACAGCGGGGTCAGGCCCCGCCGGTCGGCGGGTGTGAGGAGGTCCGCCCACTCCGGTTCGCCGAGGACGTCCTGGAGCATGAGGGTGTTCACGTAGACGAGGGCGGATTGCAGGATGCGCAGGCACAGCACGAACATCTCCTGCTCGTCGCGCCGGTTCGAGGCGATCTCCCCGCCCTTGCCGTAGGCGATCACGGAGTTCGCTCCGTTGGAGGACTCCATGACGTTCAGGCCCTCCTCGATCTCCCGCTGGAGGTTCCTCAGCCGCAGGTAGCGGGCCACGAAGATGGTCTTCTGGGCACGGCCGACCTCCAGCATCGCCGCGTAGGTGGGGTGAGAGGCGTTTCGGGTGAAGCGCCGCAGGATCGCCTCGGTGGACGCGGTGCGGGTCCGGATCGCGGTCGCGTACTTGATCATCTGGTCGTACTGCTGGGCGATGAGTTCCCAGCGGATCGGGCGGGTGAGCGCCGGGGTGAGCCGCGGGTAGGCGTCAGGGTCACCTGCCACGGGCCGGTACAGCTTCACCTTGTTGATCCGCTTGATACGCGGCGGCAGGTCGAAGTTCAGCAGCCTCGTGATGCCGAACCCGATTTCCGACTGGCCATGCGAGTCCGTGTAGTTGGCCTCGACGTCCATGGTGGTGCCGTGCCGCATGGCTCCCTCGACCATCGCGGCGACCTCGGAGGCCGTGCAGTTGATCAGCTGGGAGTGGATGGTCAGGGACTTCTTCTCCACGTGCCAGTAGATGAGCACCCCGCGGCCGCCGTAGCGCGAGTGCCACTCGGTGAACAAGTTCTGGTCGTAGGCGCGCACGTGTGTGGAGTCGGAGGCGACCGCGGTCGAGCCCTGGCCCCACAGCTCGGTGCTGCGGGCGGCGAAGGTGGCGCTCGCGATCTGGATGGCGATGGCACGGGCGGCCTCGGCGGACAGGTACCGGCGCCGCACGTAGCGCAGTTCGTCCTCGGTGTGGCCTTGGCCGCCGGAGGCGACGGCCTTGATCCCGGTGTTCGTTCCGTAGGCGTAGATCACCAGCAGCAGGCGCTCGGCCAGGACCTCCGCAGAGAGGGAGCCACCGCCGGAGACAGAGGTGACCGCGTCCAGGCAGCCGGTTCGCAGCACTGCCTCTTTGAGCATGTCGATGAGCGGCACGATGCCCCACCGACGCTGTACCTCGCCCTTGATCCTGCGCAGGTTCTTCGGCTCGGTCTGGGCCTCCGCAGGGGTCAGCCGGATCGCCCCGGACTTCCGCTCGGCGATGTCCAGCCAGCTCAAGCGCGGCATCCCACCGTTCAGCAGCGTCAGTTCGGTGGTCATCTGCTCGCGCAGCTCGTCGACGAAGACCTGCGGGTCCAGCGGCTTGCGCAGCTCGCGGTAGTTCTCCTCGCGCCGCTCGGCGAAGTCCTGGGGCAGGTCCTCATCGGGGTTGCGCCACTTGTCGGCGCCGACCACCCAGATCTCCTTGCACTTGAGCTGGTCGCGCAGGGCCTGGAAAGCGACGACCTCGTAGACCATGCGCACCACCCGGCGCCGGCCCCGCTTGTCGGTGCGGTGCACGACCTCGGCCCAGTCCCCGCCCATCGCCTTGTGCACCGGCACGGTCTCGCCCAGCGGGTAGTACGTGGTGTTGCCCGCCGCCGCGTACCGGGCCACCAGCGCCAACGCCTCGATCACCGGCCGGTGGGCGTGGTTGGACGAGCGGAACTCCAGCACGTCCAGCAGCCTGATCAGCCCGCGCCGGTAGTGGTTGGTGTACGACGCCTTCAAGGTGGTCTGCACCGTGCGCCGGTAGACCGGGCCGCGGGTCTTGAACTCGTGGACCAGCTACCGCAGCGTCTGCTCACCGCCCGACACCGCGGGGTAGACGACCTCGCGGACCGTGCCCTCCGGCTCGCCGATCGACGCATCGGCGAGCTTGAAGAGGATGTTCTCCTTGCCCGACACCTTCTTGAACGCGTTGACCAGCTGCTCGGTGACCTTCCTCTCCGCCCGCGCTCCGATCCGGTGGACCGTGGAGATCAGCAGCTCCACCAACGTGTCCGTGATCTCCCGCTCGCGCTCGTGCAGCAGCGCGGCCAGCAGCGTCACCCGCAGCGGCAGCGGGTGAGTGCGCAGATGGGAGGGCGACGCCACCGCGGCCCGCGCCCGCCATCCGGCCACCACCTTGGGGGCGACATCGGCGAACAGGTCTGCCGGCAACCCGACCGCCCGGACCGCGAGCAGCTTGTCGATCTCGGTGAGCATCGTCTCCAGGCTCACGTTGCCCGGAGCCTCCTTGATCTTCCCCAGGGCCGGCGGGCCGTCCTCACCCTCACCGGTACCGGCTTCACCAGGTGCAGCGCCGTCCTCTTGGTCGGCGCCGGCGACCAAGAGGACCTTCCGCTCCGTGCTCTCCACCGTGAGCCGCGCCGAGATCCTCGCCGTCAGCGTCTCCTCGGACACTCGCAGCGCGGCGCCCACGATCCGGTCGCACCGCCCCGGAGTCGGCGGCTCAATGCTCTCCGTCCGGCAGCGAGCCAGCAGTTCCACCCGCACCTGCTCCGGCCGCCGCTCCTTGCACGCAACGTGCTCGGCGAGCCAGCCGGTCAGCTTCTCCGCGTCCGCGACGCTGCACTCACGAAAGCCCAGGTGCCCGCGGATCTGCGAACGGTGGTACTCGACCGTCCGGCCGCTCCACTCGTACACGTCCAGCTCGGCGGCGGGTACCTGCACCTGCCGGGCGACGAACTCCACCGCCTCGCCCGGCAATTCGAACCGGCCCCGGGGGAAACCGGCCGTACTGCGTATAGAACTTCAGCAACACGGCGAAGCCCAGTCGCGTCGCACCGCGCTTGCCGGACACGAGCCCCTGCTCGTCCTTCAACAGCGTCCAGTGCTCGACCAGGTCGTCCAGGTCCAAAGGGGTACGGGCCACGGTCGCCGATCGCCCTCTCGGGGCATCACCCCGCGCAGCTGTACGACCCCGGACCCACCCACACGGGTGACACCCGCGCAAGATCACCGCCGTTTGCGGTTGGTGACAGGGTTCTTACCGGCACCCCGTCACGCGGTTCGAGCTTTCTATCGCCCTGAACCCTGTTCTTCGCCGGTGACAACGGCAAGATCTACCGGGCGAGCATGCCGATCGGGAACTTCCCGGCCAGCTTCGGCTCCCCGTACACGACGATCATGAGCGACACGGAAGACAACCTGTTCGAGGCGGTTCAGGTCTACAAGGTCCAGGGCCAGAACCAGTACCTCGTGATCGTTGAGGCGAAGGGTGCGAACGGGCGCTACTTCCGCTCGTTCACGGCCTCCAGCCTGAGCGGTTCGTGGACCCCGCAGGCCGCCAGCGAGAACAACCCCTTCGCGGGCAAGGCCAACAGCGGTGCCACCTGGACCAACGACATCAGCCACGGTGACCTGTTCCGCAACAACCCCGACCAGACCATGACCATCGACCCCTGCAATCTGCAGTTCCTCTACCAGGGCAGGGACCCCGGCACACCGTGGACCACCCCCTACGAGCAACTGCCGTACCGGCCGGGCGTCCTCACCCTGCAGCGCTGACCGCCCGATCCACGGTGATCGCGATGTGGTGCGGTCCGCCGGCGCGGAGTTGGGCGGCAAGGCCCCCGTCGTCGTCTTCGCCGACGCCGACATCGCCCGGGCCGTCGAGGGCATCTCGGTGGCCGGGTTCTTCAACGCCGGCCAGGACTGCACGGCCGCGACCCGCGTCCTCGTACAGAGTCGGTCCACGACGAGTTCGTGACGGCACCGGCGTGGGCCGCCACCGGCACGAAGACCGGTCGGCCCGACGACCGGGCGCGCTGTACGGACCGCTCGACAACGCCAGCCGGCGCACGCAGGTCTCCGGCTTCATCGAGCGTCTGCCCGCCCACGCCAAGATCGAGCAGGCGGCCACCGCGTCGGCAACAAGGCTACTTCTACGCTTCCACCGTCGTCTCCGGCTTCAAGCAGGACGACGAGATCATCCAGAACGAGGTGTTCGGCCACGCACGCGCGATGCGCATGTCCAGAAAGCCGGACTTCGGCTGCGTGTGGATCAACACCCACACCCCGCTGGTCGCCGAGATGCCCCAGGTCGCTATCTCTCCCGAAAGGTGGACGACGACATGGTCCGCGCCGGACGCCACACTGCGTCTGCGTCTGCCGAAGGCAGGCGGCAGACGCCGTCCCGCCCTGCCTGGTGCGCGAGGCTCATAGGGCTGTCGGGAGGCAGTCAGCCCATGTCCGCTCTGTCCCCATCGCCTCTCCGGTCGACCCGTCGCCGCCCCGTCCATGATTCCGGTTTGACCGGTACGCACCTCGGCTCGTAGATTGCCGGAATCCGGCAAGGACCGCCTCACTGCGGTGCCCGCTAGTGATCTGTCAAAGACGCATCAAGAACAGGTAAGGTTCCCTCCGGTGTGCCGGGAAGCCTGGTCGGCGAGCAAGGGATCACTCTCTCTCCGATCGGGGCTGGGCCATGGTGCTCGTGGTGGTGTTCGGCGTCGCGCTGTTGATAGCGGTGCTGTTGTCGGGCCTGGCGGCCCGAACCGTATTGTCGACCTCCTTCCTCTTCCTGGTCGGCGGCGCGCTCGTCAGTGACGGCTTCCTGGGCCTGATCCACATCACGCCGGACAGCGAGATCGTGTCCGTGACGGCCGACTTGGCGCTGTTCGCCGTGCTGTTCACCGACGGCATGCACGTCTCCTTCCCGAAGCTGCGCGAGAACTGGCGGAACCCGGCCCGCGCGCTCGGGCTCGGCATGCCGCTGGCGTTCGTCGGGATGGCGCTGATCACGCACTTCCTGGTGGGCCTGGACTGGACCACGTCCTTCCTGGTCGGTGCTGTGCTGGCACCGACCGACCCGGTGTTCGCCTCGGCGATCGTCGGGCGCAAGGAGGTCCCGTCGAAGCTGCGGCAGCTGCTGAACGTGGAGAGCGGCATCAACGACGGGCTCGCCCTGCCGGTCGTGCTCATCCTCATCGCCGCGGCCGGGCCCACCTCCGGGCACGCCGAGGCCGACTTCGGGAAGATCGCGCTGGAGCTTCTCCTCGGCCTGGTCTTCGGCATCGTCATCCCGTTCGTGGTGATCGAGCTCGTCCGGTTCCGGCTGCTGGGCGCCGAGCCCAAGCTGCAGCCGCTGCTGCCGCTGGCAATCGGCGTGACCCTGTACGCGCTGTGCCACCTGACGCACGCCAACCCCTACCTCGCCGCGTTCTCCGCGGGCGCAGTGCTCACCGCCCGCTCCCTGGAGGCGAAGGAGGCGTTCGAGCCGCTCGGCGAGGCGCTGGCCGAGCTGGCCAAGTTTGCGGCCCTGCTGGTGTTCGGCGCGCTGCTGACGCCGGCGCTGTTCGGCGACCTGTCCTTCGGCGGCTACGTCGCCGTCGTCCTGGCCATCGTGCTGATCCGGCCGGCCTCGCTGCTGCTGTCGCTGCTGGGGACGCGCTTCACCCGGCAGGAGAAGCTGGTCGCCGCCTGGTTCGGCCCGAAGGGCTTCGCCTCGGTGGTGTACGGGCTGCTGGTCCTGCAGGCAGGGATCCCGCAGGGCGAGGAGGCGTTCACGCTCATCGCCGTGTGCATCGCCTTCTCGATCATCGCGCACAGCTCGACCGACGTGCCGATCGCCCGCCTCTTCCACGTCGAGGACATCGCCGGCGTACCCAGCGACGACGAGACCTCCCGTACCACCAAGGAGGCCAGCCGTGTCGGCCCATGAAGAGGCCAGCCGTGTCGGCCCATGAACTCGCCGAGCCCTGTCCCTACGTGTCCACCGACGACGACGCCACCGACGCAGCCCTCCTGCCGGCCGAGCAAAAGCTGCCCGCGCTGCTGGTCGTCGACCGTGACGGGCGGCTCTACGCGGCGGTGGCCGGATCGCAGCTCATCGGGCGGCTCCTGCCCTCGTACGCGCTGGCGGACCCGCTGTTCGCCAGCGGGTCGGACGACTGGGACCTCCACGAGGCACCGGAGAGACTCACCGGGCTCACAGTGGCCGAGTTACTGCCGCGTCACAGGGTCCGGCCGCCGACGGTCGGACCGGACGCAAGCGTGACGCACATCGCGGCCCTCATGGCGCGAACGCACAGTCCTTTGGTTGCCGTCGTTGAAAGCGCCGGCGACCAGGCCCGGTTGGTGGGTGCCGTGATGGCCACCCGCCTGATGGAACGACTCATCGGAGGAACGTGAACGGCTGGCAGAGCTGGGCGGCGATCGCCGTCTTCGTGGCCACCTACGGCCTGATCATCAGCGAGAAGATCCATCGCGTGGGCGCGGCCCTGGGCGGCGCCGCGCTGATGCTGGCGATCGGCGCCACCGACGACAAGTCGGCCTTCTTCTCCGAACACAGCGGGGTCGACTGGAACGTCATCTTCCTGCTGATGGGCATGATGGTGATCGTCGGCGTGCTCAAGAAGACGGGCATGTTCGAGTACCTGGCCATCTGGGCGGTGAAGCGGGCGCGGGCAAAACCGTTTCGCGTGATGGTGATGCTCGTCGTCATCACCGCCGTCGCCTCGGCACTTCTCGACAACGTCACCACCGTCCTGCTGGTCGCGCCGGTGACGCTGCTGGTGTGCGAGCGGCTGGCGCTGCCCGCGGCGCCGTTCCTGATCGCGGAGGTCATGGCCTCCAACATCGGCGGTACGGCCACTCTGGTCGGTGACCCGCCGAACATCATCATCGCCAGCCGCGCCGGGCTGACCTTCAACGACTTCCTGGTCCACCTGGCCCCGTTGTCCGCAGTCCTGACCGTGGTCCTCGTCGTCATGTGCCGCTTCCTGTTCCGCAAGTCGTTCGTCTACGACAAGACACGGGCCGCGGAGGTCATGGCGCTGGAGGAGAAGGAGGCCATCAAGGACCCCCGGCTGCTCGTCCAGGGCCTGGTGGTGCTCGCCCTGGTCGTCGCCGGTTTCGTACTGCACCCGGTGCTGCACTACGAGCCCAGCGTGGTCGCCCTGCTCGGCGCCGGCCTGCTGATCGCGGTCTCCGCCGTGGAGACCGGCGAGGTCCTCGGCGAGGTCGAGTGGCCCACCCTGGCCTTCTTCGCCGGGCTGTTCATCATGATCGGCGGTCTGATCGAGACCGGTGTGATCGGCGAGATCTCCCGGTCCCTCGCCGACGCCATCGGCGACAACGAACTCGGCGGCTCGATGCTGATGCTCGGCGCCTCGGCCGTGCTGTCCGGCATAGTCGACAACATCCCGTACGTCGCCACGATGGCGCCGATCACCGCCGACCTGGTGCAGAGCATGGGCGGCTCGGGCGACCACGTCATGTGGTGGGCCCTGGCCCTCGGCGCGGACCTCGGTGGCAACGCCACCGCGATCGGCGCGAGCGCCAACGTGGTCGTCCTCGGCATCGCCGAGCGCAACCGGCAGCCCATCTCCTTCTGGCAGTTCACCAAGTACGGCCTGGTGGTCACGGTGGTCACGGTGGCGCTGTCGATGTTGTACGTGTGGCTGCGGTACTTCGCGTGGGCCTGAGGGGAGGTCACTGACGTCATGGTCCTGTTCCCCCAGCCCACGCGAGGGGTCCCGCGTCCGGAACACATGATCGTGTGTGGCGACGACGCTCTCGCCGAGCGGCCGGCAGCCGAACTCACCACTGTGTACCGCGAGCGCGTCACCCTCGTCGTACCGCCCGCACCCCGGGCCGGCCCCGCAGGGCGGGCGCCCCAGGTCGCCACGCTGCTCGGGCGATTGCAGGCGGCGATGAACCGTACGGACGCCGACCTCGCAGCACCGCAGGTGATCGAGACCCCCGTCCTCGACGAGGCCGCTCTGGCCGAGGCGGGCGCGCGCTAGGCCGCCGCGCCGGCACTGGTCCACGACGACGACGCGGCCAACATCCACGCCGCGCTGGCCGCCCGTCGGCTCAACCCCCGGCTGCGCCTGGTCATCCGGCTCTACAACCGCAAGCTCGGCCAGCACCTGGAGGAACTCCTCGACCAGGCCGCCGCCCTCGCCGTCCCCGGTCTGGATCCGGAGGCGCTGGACACCTCCACCACCATCCTGTCGGACGCCGACACGGCCGCCTCGGCGCTGGCAGCCACCGCGGTCGCCGGCACCAGCAAGGTCGTCCAGGCCGACGGTCTCCTGCTGCGCGCCGTCGAACGCACCCCGCCGCGCCCCGGCGCAGCGGCCGACCCGGGCCTGTGCACGCTCGCCCTGCTGTCCTCGACCACCAACGACCCGGCAGGCGCGGAAGGTTCGGACGCCAGCAGCTGGGAGGGCCCGACGCTGCTGCCCGATCACGACACGGTGACCGCCGCCACGGGGCGCGGCACAGTGGTCCTCGAGACCATCACGCGCACCGGGCACACTCCCACGCCGGGCCGCCTGGCGGGACGAGGACTGCCACTGGGCCGGCTCTTCTCGCGCCGGGTGCGCTGGTCGCTGGCCGGGTTAGCGATCTGCCTGCTGGGCCTGGCCGTCGCGAGCTGGCTGACCACCGGCGACCACCCATTGCACGCCGCCTACCTCACCCTGCTCGACCTCTTCGCCATCGGCGACCCAGCCCTCGGCGAGCTCACCGCCCGCCAGGTGCTCCAGCTCCTGTCCGGTCTGGCCGGGCTGCTGCTCATGCCCGTGCTGCTCGCCGCCGTCCTGGAGGCGCTGGGCACCTTCCGCACCGTCTCTGCACTGCGTCGTCCGCCCCGCGGCCTGTCCGGCCACGTCGTCCTCCTCGGCCTCGGCAAGATCGGCACCGGCGTGCGCCCGGCTGAAGGAACTCGGCATCCCCGTGCCAGGAAGGCGTCCTGGAAGCGGCCCTGTACGCCCGCTCGGTCAAGCCCGACCTGCGGGTGGCCCTGCGCCTGTACGACGACGACTTCGCCACCGCCGTCTACCGCACCCTGCGTGCCGCCCACCCCCGCGCTCTCACCCGCAGCCGCAGCGTCTCCACCCTCGCGGCCCCCGCCTTCGCCGGAGCCATGATGGGCCGACAGATCCTGGGCGCCATCCCCGTCGAACGCCGCGTCCTGCTCTTCGCCGCCCTCAACGTCGCCGGTCACCCACAACTCGAGGGCGCACGATCGCCGAATCGTTCCGGCCCGGTGCCTGGCGCGTCATCGCCCTGGACACCGCCGAACCGGACGAGCGCCACCCCGGCCCACGACTCCACCGACCGCCCCGCCGGCCTTGTCTGGGACCTCCACCCCGGCTACGTCCTACGGCCCCAGGACCGCGCGGTTCTGGCCGCGACCCGCCAGGGCCTGGCTGAACTCCTCGGTCGACAGCCACGGCTCCGGACTCGGCCCACCGACGCTTAGCCGCAGCCTTGCAGGCACGCGCCCGCTGCTCGCTCCGAGAGGTCAGCCCGTCTTCCGCATCCCACTGCGCCATACGTCGCCGTTCCAGCCCCAGCCGAGCCACCGAGGCGGCGCCCACAATCGCCGCGGTCGCGTTCCAGGTGACCGTGGCACCGGCCGGGATCGTGGGCGCCACTCTCGCGTCATCCGTGGGGGTCGAGCCGTCCGGCGCGGTCCAGCGCACCGTCGTCCGAACGCTGTTGCCGGTCGCTACCCGTGGGGGGCACTCGGTCCTCCATGCTCTCCATGACCACGGCCGAGACTGCGCGGCGCTCCGCCCGCTGCCGGTCCGCAGCCCGCTCCACCGCGTCTGCCGCCACCGGAACCACGACCAGGCCTCCCACCAGGGAAAACCGCACGCTCGCATGCCGTGACCATGCCGTGCCCCAGCCATCGGCCGACACCCCCTTGAGTACCGGCAGCACACTTCCAGTGTCCCCCTCACGGGACGCGCCGCGTATGTTTCACGTCAATGACCTGGCCTGTGCACCGTGGGTGTACGACGCTGGGGACAGGTGCTGTTCCAGCAGAACTCCAGCAGATGAGGAGCCCGCCGTGCGTGCTCGTGACCTAGCGGTGGCATACGAAACGGTGAGCGTCGACAGCGACGCGATGGACGCGGCCCGGCTGATGGCCGAGCACAAGCTTCCAGGCCTGCTGGTGCTCGACGAGCGCGGCGAGCCGCGGGCGATCCTGCCGGCTTCCCAGATGATCAAGGCGCTGGTCCCCGAGTACGTCATCGAGGACCCCACGCTCGCCGCTGTCGTCGATGAGAAACACGCCGACCGGCTCTGCCAGGCACTGGCAGGCCGCCGTGTCGGCGACTACCTGTCCAGCAAGGCGGCCCCACCGCCGATCGCCGATCCCGACGACACCGCGCTGGAGGTGGCGGCACTGATGGCACAGGTGCGCAGCCCGCTGGTGGCAGTCGCGGAGAAGGACAAGGCTGGGCCGGGTGGGCGGGAGAAAGGGCGCACGCACCTGCTCGGCGTGATCACCGCCTCGCATCTCCTGCATGAACTCCTCGGTGCGGCGGGTGCGGTCAGCACGGGGTGACCAACAAGCGGGCTACTCCAGGCCGGAGGACCGTAGGGCCCCGTGGAACGCCTCCAGGGATCGGTGGACGCCCTGATCGAGGTGATGCAGCAGCAGGGGGTTGGCGACCAGAACTCGGGGGTCCAGCACAAGGCGTTCGCCATCGGTGTCCCGCAGCACCAGACGCTGTGCCACGCCGTCGGACACGCCGGCGTTCCGGCTGACGGTGATGTCCAGGTCCTCGTAGCGGGTGCCTGTGCCATTCTCCCTGGGCGAGAAGTCACATTCCCGTGGCTCGTCCGAGGTGCGGTCGGTGATGACATCGGCGGCAGACGGCCCTCGTACCCCCAGGAGCCGTTGCAGATCGCGGTCGTCGCGTTGTACCAGGCCGTCGCAGAGGTGTTCCGGTGCCGCGTCGTCCGTCCAACTGTCGTATGCGCCGATGAAGTAGAGGGCGCCGGCCGTCACCGCGAGCCCGGCGAGTATCGCCAGCGCGATCTGCGGCGCCCGTCCCCGGGGGCGCTTTCCGGCCTGGTCAGGGGTGTTCACCATTGCCGTACTCATCAGTGCCGTCCCCTGAGGTCCTCGAAGGCGGACTCGCGTGAAGTGATGTAGCCCTGCTCAGTCTGCTGCCGCATCTGCTGGACGATCCTGTCGTCAGGTGCCTGTCCGTGCTCCGAGCGGTCACGGTCCCAGCGGGTGATCAAGTCCTGGGTGCTGCCGACGCCGTCCGCCTTCTCGGCGGCGGTCTGGTCGTTCGCCTGGGCGTCGGCCACCGCCTTGACGTCCTTCGACCAGTCATACGTCTCCTGGTCGAGCATGCGCTGTGCACCGTCACCGTTTCAGGGCACCGCCGTGAGCGGCAGGCCCACGCCGTGGTAGACGCTCTTGGCGGCGTCGTCGGCCCACTGCTTCTTCTCGTCCCGGGCGTCCAGGTACGCATCGGAGCCGATCGCGTTGTACGCGCCGAGCACATTGCCCGCATCCACGGCGGGAACCTCCCAGTTCTCGTTGCCGTTGCCCGGCTCCTTGTCGGCGCGGGCCATCTGGTCGGCGGCGTAGAAGCGCTCCGACTCGTAGATCTGGGCGTAGTTCTCCGGATCCTCGGACACGCCTCGCAGGACGCGGATCACGCTGCGTTCGGAAGCGGCGATGTGGGCGTCGTCGCCGCTGCCGAGGATGTTCTTGTGCCCGTTCGGACCGACGTAGCCGTCGTGCGTGCCGGCGATGATGTTGTGGGTGTCCGGGGTGCAGTCCGAGAGGGCGCGGGGCCCTCGGTGCGACCCTCGTACCTGGTCTTCTCCTCGCCGGGCTGCACGCCGGCGGTGGCGGCTTCCAGGACAGAGCCGAGGCCGGTACGGGAGTTGGTGGCGTCCTGGTCGTACTGGTCCAGGGATGGTCCCCCGGGTGGCCTCCACAAACGCCCGCACGTCCCAGCCCCTCTCCCATGCAGGACACGCGTCAATGGCGCACGGCTCTCTCTCCCCCCCGCGCGGGATCACCGAAGGGACGGAGCCGCCGCACTACCGTCGCGGCATGAACACTCCCGTCCTGCCTGGAGATGAATGCTCATGATGCGCGCTGTGTGGCATGGGGCGTTGCTCGCCCAGGCGGAGCGCACCGTGGTGGTGGAGGACAACCACTACTTTCCGCCCGAGTCGCTCGACCGTGCGTACTTCGCGGAGAGCCGGATGCGGTCGCTGTGTTTCTGGAAGGGGGTCGCCCGCTACTACATGATCACGGTTGACGGGCAGACCAACGCGAACGCCGCCTGGTACTACCCGCATCCCAGCCCGTTCGCCCGGCGGATCAAGAACCATGTCGCCTTCGGCAAGGGCGTCACGGTGGAGGAAGCGGTGCCGGAGGAACACCGGTGACCGGCGCGCGCCTGGCGCGGATCGCAGCGTGGACCGCGGGTGCGGGCGGCGGCCTGGCCGCCGCCTACCTGGGGCTGGTCACCGGGGCGCTGTCCGTCGACGCGGGTGTGGGGCGGCGGATCCGCCCGCTGGGGCAGCAGACCGTGGACATCGCGGCGCCTCGGGAGGTGGTCTTCGACGTGGTGGCGAGGCCGTATCTGGAGCGGACCCCGCGGGCGATGCGGGAGAAGCTGAACGTGCTGGAGCGTGGGAGCGATCTGGTGCTGGCCGAGCACTTCACTCCCCTCGCGGGCGGGCGGCTGACGGCGGTCACCGTGGAGACGGTGCACTTCACCCGGCCCGAGCGCATCGACTTCCGCCTGGTCCGGGGCCCGGTGCCGCAGGTGACCGAGTCCTTCGTGCTCGGTGAGCACGGGGCGGGGACGCGCCTGGTGTACGAGGGAGAGCTGGGCACCGACCTGTGGCGGGCCGGAGCCTGGTGGGGCGAGAAGGTGGCCGCCCGCTGGGAGGCGACCGTCGCCGGATCGCTCGCCTCGGTCAAGGAGGAGGCGGAGCGCAGAGCACGGCGGTGAGCGGTACTACGGCTCTGCTCGGCCGCCGAGCGAGGCGAGTGCCGCGGTCACCGTCCTGCCGAGCTCGTCCGCGTCGGCTCCGGCGCGCGAGCGCAGATTAACGCCGTAGGCGAGCAGGGCCAGGAGATCCGCCGCGGCGTCGAGGTCGGCATCCGGGCCGAGATCACCCCGGGATTCGGCAGTGACGAGCGCCGTGTGCAGGGCGTCCCGCAGCTGCTGATGGTGCCGGTCGAGGAGGGCGCGGACCTCCGGGTCGCCGTTCTCGGCGCCGGCATGCGCGTTGGAGACCATGCAGCCCCAACGCGCGTACTCGCCGGAGCAGCGTGCCTCGATCAGCCCGGCGAAGAAGTCGGTGATGGCGGGCAGGCCCCGCTCGTCCTCGGCGACGCGGCGGAACGCCGGCTGGGAACGCTGCTCGATGTAGCGGCGCAGGGCGGCGTGGTAGAGCTCCTGCTTGCCGCCGAAGGTGGCGTACAGGCTGGAGCGGTTGAGCCCCGTCGCGGTCACCACGTCCTGGACGCCGGTCGAGGCCACGCCGTGGCGCCAGAACAGCCGGACCACCGTGTCCAGGGCCGCGTCCGGGTCGAAGTGCTTGACGTCCGGCATACCTCTTCCCGTCCTCACTCACCGCGTCATCTTGAAACGAGGGTTTCAGGATATGCCCATCCCCGCTATCTTGAACCGGTCGTTCCAAGTTTTTCGATCCATGCCCATCCGTGCCTCAGGAGGACGATCCCCATGACTCTCAACGCCGAGCTGCGCGCCTTCTACGAGTCTCGTCAGCAGCAGATCCCCGCCGAGATACGCGAGATCATGCGCCGGGCCGGCCAGGAACTCGCCGAGTCCGGCCAGGCCGACCGCGCCCTGACCGTCGGCGACCGGGCCCCGCGCTTCAGCCTCCCCAGGGCGACCGGACAACACCTGACCCTGGAAGACCTGCTCGCCGAGGGCCCGGTGGTCCTGACCTTCTACCGCGGCGCCTGGTGCCCGTACTGCAACATCGCCCTGCGCTCCCTCCAGCAGCACCACGACGCCATCACCGCACGCGGCGCCCGCCTGGTGGCCGTCTCCCCGCAGATCCCCGACGAGTCCCTCACCCTCACCGAGAAGCACGACCTCGCCTTCGACGTCCTCAGCGACATCGGCTCCGACACCGCCAGGAGTTACGGCCTCGCCTTCGACCTCCCCGACGACCTCGCCGCTGTCTACGACAAGCTCGGCTTCGACCTCCAGCGCGTCAACGACGGCCACGCGCGCACCCTCCCGCTGCCCGCCACCTACGTCATCGACGGCGAGGGCGTGATCCGCTGGGCCTTCGTCAACACCGACTACACCACCCGCGCCGAACCGGCCGACATCCTCGCCGCTCTCGACGCGCCGGCCTGAAGCAGACGTCCGACCAGCGCTTCCGGGTCCCTGTCAGGCACGGGCGAGTTCGGCGGCGCCGAAGGAGACGTCGAACCGGTCGCACCAGATGCTGACGCTGCTGTACCGGGCCGGATCGACGTCTTCGGGCA
>NZ_LLZG01000049.1 GCF_001509475.1 Streptomyces regalis | reverse complement strand
CTGATGCGGTCGGGGCCGGTGAGCCTGCTCGTGGGATCGGGGCTGCGAAGAGCGGTGAGTCCGCGTGGCTGGTCGGGGCCGCCAGGAATGGCGAGTCCGTCCGGCTGACCGAGGCCGCCGGGGCCGGTGAGTCTGCCCGTGTCACCGAGGGCGCCGGGGCCGGTGAGCCCGCCCGTGTGGCTGAGGTGGCCGGGGCTGGCGAGTCCGCCTGCGGGACCGGCGCTGCGAAGAGCGGCGAGTCCGCGCGGCTGGTCGAGGCCGCCAGGAACGGCGAGTCCGCCCGGCTGACCGAGGGCGCCGGGGCCGGTGAGCCCGCCCGGCTGGCCGAGGGCGCCAGGGCCGGTGAGCCCGCTCGCGTCACTGAGGGCGCCCAGTGAGCGCCGTGCATATGACCATCGACCCCCGCCCCTCCAACCGTTCCGACCGCGAAAGCAGGCATACGTGCTGACCGTCGACTTCTCCCGGTTCCCGCTCGCCCCGGGCGACCGCGTCCTGGACCTCGGCTGCGGTGCCGGCCGGCACGCGTTCGAGTGCTACCGGCGCGGCGCCCAGGTCGTGGCGCTGGACCAGAACGGTGAGGAGATCCGCGAGGTCGCGAAGTGGTTCGCGGCGATGAAGGAGGCCGGCGAGGCACCGGAGGGCGCGACCGCCACGGCGATGGAGGGCGACGCGCTCGCCCTGCCCTTCCCCGACGAGTCCTTCGACGTCGTGATCATCTCCGAGGTCATGGAGCACATCCCGGACGACAAGGGCGTACTCGCCGAGATGGTGCGGGTGTTGAAGCCCGGCGGCCGTATCGCCATCACCGTCCCCCGTTACGGCCCGGAGAAGGTCTGCTGGACGCTGTCCGACGCCTACCACGAGGTCGAGGGCGGCCACATCCGCATCTACAAGGCGGACGAGCTGCTCGCGAAGATCCGCGAGGCGGGCCTGAAGCCGTACGGCACTCACCACGCCCACGCCCTGCACTCGCCGTACTGGTGGCTGAAGTGCGCGTTCGGCGTCGACAACGACAAGGCGCTGCCGGTGCGGGCGTACCACAAGCTGCTGGTCTGGGACATCATGAAGAAACCGCTGGCCACCCGGGTCGCCGAACAGGCACTGAACCCGCTGATCGGCAAGAGCTTCGTGGCGTACGCGACCAAGCCCCACCTCCCCCGGGTGGACGCCCAGTGACCACCCCCCGGACAGAACACCTCGTCCTGCCCGGGGTCCTCACCGCCGAGCAGGCCGCCGAGACCGTCGCAGGGATCCTCGGCGTCCAGCGGGAGGACGGCGCGATCCCCTGGTTCCGCGGGCACCATCTCGACCCGTGGGACCACGTCGAGGCCGCGATGGCGCTGGACGCGGCCGGTGAGCACGAGGCCGCCGAGCGGGCGTACAGCTGGCTGGCGACCCACCAGAACGAGGACGGATCCTGGTACGCCGCCTACGCGGACGGCGCCTTCGACGACGTCACCGACACCGGCCGCGAGACCAACTTCGTCGCCTACATAGCCGTAGGCGTCTGGCACCACTACCTCTCCACCGGCGACGACACGTTCCTGGACCGCATGTGGCCGTCCGTCTACGCGGCGATCGAATGCGTCCTCCAACTCCAGCAGCCCGGCGGACAGATCGGCTGGCGGCGCGACGACGACGGCACGGCGACCGCGGACGCGCTGCTGACGGGCTCGTCGTCGATCCACCACGCGCTGCGGTGCGCACTGGCGATCGCCGAACAGCGTGAAGAGCCGCAGCCCGACTGGGAGTTGGCGGCGGGAGCGCTGCGGCACGCGATCCGTCGTCACCCGGAGCGGTTCCTGGACAAGGACCGCTACTCGATGGACTGGTACTACCCGGTGCTGGGCGGCGCGTTGACGGGCGCCGAGGCCAAGTCCCGTATGGAGGAAGGCTGGGACCGCTTCGTCGTCCCCGGGCTCGGGGTGCGGTGCGTCGTGCCCAACCCGTGGGTGACGGGCGGCGAGTCCGCCGAACTCGCCCTTGCTCTCTGGGCGATGGGCGAGTCCGACCGGGCGCTGGAGATCCTCCAGTCCATTCAGCATCTGCGGGACTCGGAGAGCGGGCTGTACTGGACCGGGTACGTCTTCGAGGACGACGCCATATGGCCGCGGGAGCTGACGACGTGGACGGCTGGTTCGCTGTTGCTGGCCGTTGCGGCGCTGGGCGGGCACGAGGCGACGTGTGCGGTGTTCGGCGGGGATCGCCTGCCGACGGGACTGGACCCGGACTGCTGCGCCTGAGCTCGGTGACGTAGGCGCGTCAGTGGCGGTGGACCCGATGGGCAATGGCGTGGCCCACGAAAAAGTACACGACCGCCGCCAGGCCGTACCCCGCCACGACCCTCGCCCACTCCTCGTCGAACGTGAACAGGTCGCGCAACGATCGCGATGACCGTGCCCGCCTGATTGGCCCACTGGCATCATTGCGATATCGAGGGGGACATACCCTCCGGGTAGCCCTCACGGCGTGACTGAAACCCTGTCACCGCAAGCCGAACGGGACATTACGTTCAACTGGCGTTCCCTACAGGGTCGTTCGGTGGTAAACGTGATCACCGACGATTCCTGCCCGAGCCACGGGGGGAGACCGCAGGTGCCCGAGAACAGACCCGTTACCGAAGAACCCCGCTTGGTCGTCACCAGACCCCCGCGCCGCCGTCTGCGCAGAGCGCTGGCGCTGGCGCTGCCCGTCCCCGTCATCGGCCTGGTCCTCCTCGTGGCCGGCGGGAACCTGCTGTTACCGCTGCGGCAGGTGGTCACCATAGAGGCGAAGATGGCCTCGAAGCGGGACTTCTTCCAGGATCCCGAGGTCGAGCGGCTCCTGATGAAACACGGCTTCCGCGTGCACATCACGAGCATGGGCTCCCGCGAGATCGCCAACCAGGACTTCGAGGGATACGACGTCGTCTTCCCCTCCGGCCAGCCCGCCGCCGACCTGATCAGCCGCGAGCGCGCCGAGGCGAACCGCCCGGTGCTTCTGTACCGCCCGTTCGTCAGCCCCATCGTGCTGGCCACGTACCGGAACTACGCCGAGGCGCTCGTCGACGCGAAGGTCGCGTCGGCGCAGCCGACCCCGGCCGGCCGGCCGATGTACTACACCCTCGAGATGCAGAAGTTCCTGCATCTCGCGCGCGGCATCAAGAAGGACGGCGACGAGCCGCGCAAGGCGGGCGGGTATCGCTGGGACGAGATCGACCCCGACGAAGAACACGTGCGCAACGGCAACAAGATCCTCGCCCAGACCTCCGACATCTGCGAGTCCAACTCCGCCGGCACCTACCTCGGCCTCGTCGCCTTCGTCGAGAACCAGAACGACGCCCCGGACGACGAGCAGGAGGCCGCGAAGCTGGCCCAGAAGATCAAGCCGCTCCTCGTCGAACAAGGCCTGCCGAGCTCCGAGCGGGCGGAAACGTATCTGTCCCCCGACGGCCAGAGCATCGCCCCGATCTCGGTGATCTACGAGCACCAGTTCCTCGCCCACCAGATCCGCCACCAGGCCCAGAAGGGCAGCGCGGACGACGAACGAGTCCTGCTCTACCCCTCGACACGCTTCGTCACCGAACCCCAACTCGTCGCGCTGACCGGCGACGGCGCCCGGCTCGGCGAACTGGTCAGCGAGGATCCCGAACTCCAGCACCGCGCCATGGAACTGGGCTTCCGCGCCCGCAACACGAACAGCGGCGGCACGACCGGCGACGAACTCACCGAGTTCCTCACCGAACGGCACATCCCCGTGCCCACCACCTCCTCCGACGACACCCGTGCGGTCCTGCCCCCGCTGACCCTCCTGGAGCAGATGATCAAGATCGTCGGTGACTGCCCGGACCGGAAGGGCGAAGCCAAGTGAGGCGCCGGGCAGGCCTGTTGAAGGCAGGCCTGTTGACACTCTGCTTGGCGCTCGTGACCGCCGTACTCACCGCCTGCTCGGGCGGCGACGCCGACGAGCCCGTCCGGCTGCGCGTGCTCGCGAGCCCCGACCTGGCCGTACTCACCCCCCTGCTGGGTGAGTTGAAGGAGGCGACCGGCGTCGACCTCCGGCTGGACTTCCGGCCCGACGCCGAGACGAAGGCCCCGGACCGTGCCCGCTACGACCTCGCCTGGCTGTCCTCCGACCGCTATCTGCGGCTCACCGCCAAGAGCGCCGTACAGGGGTTGCAGCGCACGGCCACCATGACGTCCCCGGTGGTCATCGGCCTCCGACCGGACGTGGCACGCAAGCTCCGCGCCGGGGTGCCCGGCTCCCGCCTCACCTGGGCGGACATCGCCGACGCCGCCGCGACCGGCACGGTCCGCTTCGGGATGGCGGACCCCCGGCACTCCGCCGGCGGACTCGCCGCCCTGGTCGGCGTCGCCACCGCCGCGGCCGGCACGGGCGGCGCACTGCGCCCCGGCGACGTCTCCTGCGACCGCCTGCGCGGCTTCCGCTCCGGCCACACCCTCACCGCGGACACGGGGCCCGCCCTCGTCGACGCGTACGCCGACCACCAGGACCGGGCCAACGCCCTCATCACCTACGAGTCCGACCTGCTCGCCCTCAACGCCACCGACCGCCTCGACGACCGGCTGGAGGTCGTCCGCCCCGAGGACGGCATGGTCCTCGCGGACTTCCCCCTGCTCCTCCTCGACGCTTCCCACCGCGCCGCCTACGCCGAGGTCACGCAGTGGCTCCAGCGCGACTCGACGCAGCAGAAGATCATGCAGCGCACCCTGCGCCGTCCGGTCAACACGACGGTCACCCGGAACCCACAGCTGCGCGAGCCGGTGGGCAACGCGCTGTACTTCCCCGACCAACTCGAGGTCATCGACGCCCTGTTGAACGACTACGGCGACCCGAACCGACCCGCCACCGACCAGGTCGTCTTCCTGCTCGACTTCTCGGGCTCGATGCGCGGTGACCGGATGGCGGGGTTGCGCGAGGCCTTCGCCGACCTGAGCGGCGCGGACTCCACGGCGTCCGGCAAGTTCACCCGCTTCTACCGGGGCGAGCGGCTGACGGTGATCCGTTTCGGCGGCCGCGTCCTGGAGGAGAAGACGGTGACCGTGACCGGCCCGAAGGACCTGAAGACCCTGGCCGGCACAGTCGCCCGAGGCGGCTACGGCGACGCCACGGCCGTATGGTCCGCCCTGGACCACGGCTACCGCACCGCCGCCCGCGAACTGGCCGCCGACCCGGACCGTTCCGTCTCCCTCGTCCTGATGACGGACGGCGAGAACAACGCGGGCCTCGCCTACGAGGACTTCGTACGCCGCCACCAGGCGCTGCC
This sequence comes from Streptomyces regalis, assembly GCF_001509475.1. Taxonomy (GTDB): domain Bacteria; phylum Actinomycetota; class Actinomycetes; order Streptomycetales; family Streptomycetaceae; genus Streptomyces; species Streptomyces regalis. Next base: position 13,532 of record NZ_LLZG01000049.1, on the reverse strand, counting down.
CGCCGCCGTACGCGCGGACGTCCCCACCTACCCCGTCCACTTCGGCGAGGCCGACGCGGGCGAACTGCGGCGCGCGGCGGCGCAGACGGGCGGGCGGATGGTCGACGCCGCCGACTCGTCCCTTTCCGAGGCGTTCAAGGAGATCCGTGGCTGTCACTGACGCACTGTGGTGGAGCATGTGGTGGCCGTGGATGGCGGTCTGGCTGGTGACGGCCCTCGGCACGGCGGTACTCGCGGTGGTCCTGGTACGCCAGTCCCGCGAGCGGCGCCGCCGGATGCGCCGGTGGCAGTCGGCGTACAGCATCTGCCTGTACCTGGACGAGCAGTCCGTGATGGACCTCTACGAGATCGGCAACTACCGGTCCGCGCTGGAGGAGGCCGTGGAACTGCGGACGAAGGTCGACACGAGCGTCGGCCTGTGGACCCGGTTCCTGGCCTGGCTGTTCCGCGCCAAACGCGACGTCAGCCAGGAGACGTTCCGCAAGTTCGTCCGCAAGGACAAGCCGATCAACGTCATCGGCATGCTCATCGACGCCTTCGAACGCGCCGACGTCATCGTCCACGCCGACCTGCCCACCCTGACCGTCGTCCCCAACCGCGCCCTCGCCGACCGACTCGGCGACGACCGCGAGGTACACCTGAGCCGCATAGGGGAGTTCGTCTCGGTGCGGGCGGAGTTCACCCGGGTCCCGGACACCACGGAGGGCTTCGTCCTACGCGCGGAATACGCCGACCAGCAACCCCCCGTCTACATACGCGTCGTGGCCTCGGGCAACGCCCGCCGCTCCATCCCCGCCGGCACCTTCACCGCCCGCTGCCTCGGCAAGATGACGGGGTGGCGCGAGGACACGCGGGAGGCGACGCTGGAGGCGTTGGCGATCTTCTGGTGACGTCTTGGCCGGCTCAGCCACTCATGTGTTGAGCTCGGCGAGCACGCGCAGGCTGTGCGGATCGGGCGCCAGCGCCAGCAGATCGGTCACCGGCCCCTTCCGCCACAACTCCAGCCGCTCGGCGATGCGTTCACGAGGACCGACGAGGGAGATCTCGTCGGCGAAGGCGTCGGGGACGGCGAGGACGGCCTCCTCCCTGCGCCCGCTGAGGAACAGCTCCTGAATCCGCCGAGCCTCCTCCTCATACCCCATACGAGCCATGAGGTCGGCGTGGAAGTTACGGGCCGCGTGCCCCATGCCGCCGATGTAGAACCCGAGCATGACCTTGACCGGGACCAGCCCCTCGGCGACGTCGTCACAGACCTGGACACGGGCCATGGGGGCGACAAGGAAGCCGTCCGGCAGATCCGCGGCCACCGCCTCCCCGTACACCTCGGGCCTGCTCGGCGACCAGTACAACGGCAGCCAGCCGTCGGCGATCCGGACGGTCTGCGCGACGTTCTTCGGCCCCTCGGCGCCGAGGAGGACGGGCAGGTCGGGCCGGAGGGGATGGGTGATCGCCTTCAGCGCCTTCCCGATGCCGCTGGCGTCCGGACCGCGATACGGATGGGAGTGAAAACGCCCGTCGAGCTCGACCGGCGCCTCGCGCCGCAGCACTTGCCGCACGACATCGACGTACTCGCGCGTGGCGGTCAGCGGCGAGCGCGGGAACGGCCGCCCGTACCACCCCTCCACCACCTGCGGCCCCGACAACCCGAGCCCGAGCATCATGCGCCCGCCGGAGAGGTGGTCGAGGGTGAGGGCGTGCATGGCGGTGGTCGTGGGGGAGCGGGCCGCCATCTGGGCAACCGCCGTACCGAGCTTGATCCTTGAGGTCTGCGCGGCGATCCAGGTGAGCGGCGTGAAGGCGTCGGAACCCCAGGACTCCGCGGTCCACACGGACTCGTAGCCGAGCCGCTCGGCCTCCTGTGCGAGGGGCACATGGTCCGCGGAGGGGCCGCGCCCCCAGTAGCCGAGTGCGAGCCCGAGCCGCATATCTGCCTCCTGACGGTACGTCAGCTCTGCGTGGAGGCTTGCGACTGTACGACGACGGCCCCTCACCGGGAAGGGTGAAGGGCCGTCGTACGGGTTTGTATGGTTCAGCCGCGCTGAATGCCCGACGTGTCCTGCAGCACGCCACGGCGGCCGTCCTGCGTCTGCGCGACCAGGGCCGGGCCGCGCTGCTCCACGGCCAGGTACCAAGTGCCCGGCGCGAGCTCGGCGATCGGGGTCGGCGAACCGTCCTCCGCGAACAGCGGCCGCGCCACGGGCACGGCGAACCAGAACGGCGAGAAGTCCGCGGCGGGCGCCTGCGGCTGCGGCTGCTGCGCCTGCCCACCGAAGGGCTGCCCGGGCTGCGGCTGCCCACCGTACGGCTGCTGCGGCTGCTGAGCACCGGGGTAGCCGTAACCGCCGGGCGGCTGAGCGCCGTAGGGCTGAGGGGAGGGCTGCCGCGGGGCGGGAATGAGGGGGCCCTTGAGGGCCGGGACGAGCGGGGCAGCGATGGCTGCGGCGGCCATGGCCAGGGTGGCGATGAGAGCGAGGATCAGGCCGATTCCGGCACTGACGCCGTTGTCCGAAGCGGCCCCGACGTTGTCCGTGCCGCCGAGTGGGTCGAAGATGTTCCCAAGCGTGGCCCAGGCGGCGAAGACCGTGAACGCGGTGCCGAACTGACCTAGGTCGAGGCCGGCCACCTTGGGGACCTGCGGCAGGGCGTGGGGGACAACGACGAGCGCAGCGCCGATGATGCCCGCGAGGACGACCCCCATCAGGACCGGTCCGCTCTCCCAAGAGTTGGGGAGTTCGGCGCTGTCAGGAGCCCCATCGATCGAGTAGATGTCGAGGAAAGACGCGATGAACAGCAACACCGCTGCTCCGATCACCACGCCGTCGCCTCGAGTGAGGGAGCGGATATTCACTTCAAAGGTCCTTCGTAGGTCGTCTCGTCGTCGGTAGAGGCGTCGCTGTCACCATGTCGCCGTCAGGCCCCTGGGTGAAGCGCGGGGGTGGCCCCTCATCGTACGGACGACCTTATCGTCCGACCGACGAGGCTGTCCGCCGGGATCAGCTCGTGGATCACTACCCACGCAGGAAACTCACGATCCCCTCAGAGATTCCACGGCCGCCCGACCTACGCCACGCGCCGCTGGTCAGCAGCGCCACGTCCTTGCTATCGCGCTGCCGCCCGGACTGCTGAATGCCTCGGAAACCGTTGGCAGATTGAGACCGTACAGGTCAGGCACATGTGGCCTCGGTCCGTGTGGCGTAGGCGTAGCCGTCGGCTCGTTGGAGGAGACGGACGTGCCGGTGGTGAACCCCCTGGACGAGTCCACGGAGGGTCTTGATGTTGAAGTTGCCGGTGGCGCGGACTGCGACGCGGCCGGTGTGGCTGCCCTGCCTCTTGCCGGTGGGGACACTTGCGCGTACCAGATCGCCGGTTGCGTAGCCGAAGTGTTGCTTGGTGCGGGGCAGACTGAGGCGGGGGAAGCCGTACCGGTCGGGGGAGGTGCGACGGTAGGTTCCGCGTCCAGTCGCCATCACCACATGAATGGTTGCCGGGTGGCGGGCCACGCTTTCAAAGACGCCGACGCACAGGGCATCCAGGGTGTGGCTTTTAGGCGTTGCCGTGCGCTGGCGATTCCATCTTGTTCGGCCACCGGATGACGGCCGCACGTCCTCGTGCCGGGCTTCGAGTGTCCGGACAAGCGCCCAGCGGGTCGCGTTCATTGCGGCGGCGTCCCGGAGCGGAGCCTGCGCCTGTTGAAGGACCTTCGAAAGCCGGGCAGGCTTCTTCTTGAGGAAGTCCTCGACCGGCCTGTTGCTTTTCCTTTCATTGCAGGGAACGCAGGCGAGGGTGAGGTTGGAGATGCGGTCGGATCCGCCTCGGGATCGCGGGTGAATGTGATCGATGTTGAGGGGGACGCCGGTTGCTCCGCAGTAGGCACACGCCCGGCTCCACTTTGTCAGGAGGTACTCGCGCACTTCCATTCCCTCCAGCGTGCCGCGTCGATACTCCGCGTCGGACGCAGACTTGCCCGCGCTCATGGCCTGAGTATCAAAGGCGGCGAGTTCTACATGCACCGTGCGTACGGGGGCCCATCGGGCGATCCTGTCTACCCACGCGGTGGTGGTCTCCACCCGGTGCCGCAGGGACGGAGCGAGCCAGCCTTCTGGCCGTGAGCGGTTGTTGAAGCGCGGAGCTCGATAGCGGAGGTTCCGCTGTCTCCGTGCCCTCCGCAGCGTGGATCGGGATGTGAGCCTGTCGCTGATCGGTCCGCCTCGGTGTGCAAGCTCGATTGCGAACAGGCCGTGGCGTGCGGTTTCGTTCGCGTCGCCGACTGTGCGGAACAAGGCGATTCCGGTGAATCTGCTGCCTGGGTCGATACCTAACTCCACGCCGGTCACTTCGGAGGCGGCGGCGGTACGGTCTTTGAGACGGATGACAAAAGGGGTGTGACGGTGCACGACGGCCCGGCCCTGACTGAGGAGTTTGCGGGCGCGGGCCGACGTACATGGCATGAGTGGTTGGTGGTGTTTATCCAAAACGAACACCATTGGATGGCCCTCACGGACCTCGCCCTTCCCCGCTGGAGCGGGGTTGGGGTGACGCCCTGCCGGACGGATGCCCTCCGGCAGGATCTCCCCTCGCCCATGTTCAGAACCCGTGCCCGACACGGCGGTCGGGAGTCCACAAGCCGTTTCGTCCCTGCTCCCAGGGTTGTCTGCGCCTGCGGATTCCAGAGCGCGCCGCTGAGGAAGCACGGCGCGGTGGGTCTTCTCACGTGAACTGAACGTAGTCATCGGATGCACCTCCTATGGTGATGACTTGGGCTGGTCAAACATGAGCGCGTCCCTCAACTGAGAGATGCGCTCCGGCCTCAGGCCGGGGAGCGAATGACTTCAAGTCCTTCGTGTTTCGTGCTGAGCGTTGCTGTCGCCGCTATAGGCATGGACGACAATATCGTCGATGACGGCCCTACGTTCGGGTTACTGCAAGGAAATGGATGTCGGCCCAGGGAATGTGACGCGATGCCCGCAATTTCGATCAAGTTCGGTCGACGAGGTTCAAGTGTGGCTATGAGAGGTACTGTGGACTGCAAGATTGTTCGCTACGAGAAGCGGCCCGCCGGGATATCTCCGGCGGGCCGCTTCATCAAGGGCTGGACGTGACTCGGCTATCGCTGGCTGTACTTGAAGCAGACGCCGATCGGCTTGTAGGCGGTCTTGTTCTTCTGGAAGGTGTACCACCCACCTACGGCGAGTAGGCCCTGCACGTCGAACTTCTTCCCGGAGTACTTCACGTAGGCGGTGAGGGTGCCGTGCTTGCCGCTAGGTACTTCCTTTGAACCGCTCACCGTGATGCTGCGCGACTTCGTCACATCCCAGCCGACACCCGCGCTGATGATGCCCTTTGAAGCCTCGATGTGCTTTGAGAGTACCGTGCCTGTGGATCGAGTGTCGTCTATGCGCAGCGTCATCTTGCCCTCACCCGAGGTCATCGCGATGGGTGTCTTGCCGCATTTGGTGCCGATTGAGCGGACGTTAGTCAGCCTCTTGCCCATGTAGCCGCCCCCGCCCCCAATCCGGGGCGTCTCCGTGCTCGCGACATCGGAGTTCGTCGTGCTTGGGGTGGCCTGTGCCGATGCGCCTATGCCGAGCAGGCTCAAGGACAAGGCAACTACGGTGGTGCCCCGCTGGACAGTTTGGAGCTTCAAGTGATCCCCCATGATCGAAAGAGGGACGGCTTCGATCGCCGCCGGTCGACAGTAGTTGATCAGTAGGGGATACGATTCTTCAATCGTCTTGAGGTAGATCTGAGCATGTGCATGGCGGCTTTGAGTAGGTGGAACTTCCTACTCCTCCAAGTAACTCACGATTCCCTCAGAGATCCCTCGCGCCGCCTTCTGCCGCCACGCGCCGCTGGTTAGCAGCGCCGCGTCCTTGCTATCGCGCATGTTGCCGCACTCGATGAACACCTTGGGAACCGTTGACAGATTGAGACCGCCAAGATCCTTACGCGTGACGAGTCCGGTGCCGTCGCCGACGTAGTTGGACGGTGCGCTGCCGGTGAGGCGGACGAAGGAGCCCGCGATGCGCTCGCCGAGGTCGCGGGAGGAGGTGACGATCGGGCCGGTGTTCGCGGCGCCCGCGTTCACCTTGGCCGGGAGGATGACGTGGAAGCCGCGTTGGCCTGCGCCCGCGCCGTCCGCGTGGATGGAGACGACGGCGTCGGCGTGCGCCTTGTTGCCGATCTCGGCCCGCTCGTCGACGCAGGGGCCCCAGGAACGGTCGCCGTCCTGCGTGAACTTGACCGTGGCGCCCTGCTTCTGCAGCAGCGTGCGCAGACGGTGGGCGACGTCCAGTGTGAACTTGGCCTCGGTGTAACCGTCGTTGGTGGACGTCCCCGTCGTGTCGCATTCCTTCCAGTTCGTGCCGATGTTCACCTTGCGGTTGATCTCGGCCGTGTGCTGGAAGTTGTTGGGGTTGTGGCCCGGGTCGATGACGACGACCTTGCCCTTGAGGGGGCCGGAGGCGGCGGGCGCGGAGGTGGAGTCGGCGGTGGACTCGGTGGTGGGGGTGGGGCCCGGCGGCTTGTCGTCGTTCGTGGCGGACACCGTCGGTGCGGTGCTCGACGGCGTCGCGGACGACGGCCGTACGGCCGCGTTGCCGGAACCGCCTCCGTCGCCGGGGCCGCCCACGGCCTCGTACATCACCCAACCGAGCAGGGCCCCCGGCACGAGTGCAGCGACCGCGACGGTCAGGGTTCGACGGCGGCTGTGGCGGGGCTGGGGAGGATCGAAGTCCGGACCTACGTACGACACGCCTGCCACCTTAAGGGCCGGTCACGTACTCCGCAGGCTCCATGGATCCGCCACCTAATCCGTGTCGGAGGCGATCAGACCGTCCTCGCTCGCACCGTATGTGAGACAGCGCGGCCTCGACTCGCGACTGCAACACCAGCCGGGTCCCGAGTCTGAGTCCTGCTCTCGACAGGAGACGGACCTGCCTCTGGCAGTGCCGTGACCCACATCACGCAGATCGCGGAGAGATCAACGTCCCGAGCCCTACTCGTGCGCCCTCATCTTCCCGGGCTGCACATCACCGACGCGTGTCTCGTCCACGCCGTTCTCGAACATGATCGTGCCGGAGAACTCCGGCCACCACCCCGTCTCCTCTCATCGGCAAGGCCCTCGACCTCGCCAGCCTGTACGAGCAGGCCGCCGCGCTCGTGATAGCCGCCCGCCGGTCCGTCGAGCCCGCACCGATGCCTGAGGCGTTCCGTCTGGGCCGTCCGGCTTCTCGCCCGGGCTCCGGACCGGTCCGGCTTACGCCGGGCGCGGCCGGCCGGACAGAGGCCTTCCAGCGTGGCACGCACACCCACAGCGGACGGTCATGATGGGTGCCTCCCAGGCGGGCGCGCCGGAACGTCGCACCTGGTGGGGGCCGAAGCACAGGGCGTGCTCGCCGAGGACGCACTCCGGGGTCTTCTCTGGCTCGCTCACTGCTGGTCGGCAACCGGCGTCAGGCCGTGGATCTTGCGGCAGTCCGCGCAGGCGAACAGGCCGCGGGCATCGAATACGGAACCCTGGTCGTCGCGTTGCACGAGACGCGCCGTGTCGCTGAACCTCTTGTGCCAGCTGCACCAGGCGAACGACCGTGCGGTAACGGCATCCTGGCTCGCGTCCATGCTCACCGCCCCTTCATGCGGCGGGTTGGCTGGTGGTGGTTGCGGATCTCGACGTTGCAATCCGACACCCGCGACAGGTCACCGCGCTCAGTGGCCTCGGCGCGCTGATGGGCCAGCGCCTGGCACACACCGCAGTCGTCCGGAGGAATGGGTTCGTCGAGCGGAAGGCCGAGAGTGATGGGCGGGTCCATGGTCGTCTTCATCCGATGACCTCCGCTGGGCCCGCTGCCCTGGTCACGGGGCTGTCACTACGGACCGACGACGGTGCCCGCTCCGTGGTGACGACAAGGATGTGGGCGATGCGGTCGGCGCACTCCGCTTCCCCTCCGGCCTCGCCGATCTCGTAGTCGAATCCGGTGACATACCGTTCGTCCTTGACGAGGATTTCCTCGGAGAGGCGGCTGTTCAGGAGGTTCGTGACGTCCAGCCGCATCGCGGTGCCGTCCAGGGTGACCCGGAGTCCGCGTTCCTCCAGGTAACTGGCAAGTCGTTGCAGGTCGTTGATGTCCACACGCAGACGATTTCAACGGCAGCCCACCGGACGGCATATGACAACCTATGACACGGAGTTGATCATGCGGACGGTAGCGATCACGGGTACTCGGAACACGGGACACCGGAGCCCCGACGAGTACGCCCGGCTCTTCACCGACTACCTCGGGCCGTTCGCCAACGGCGCGCGCTTCTACATCGGCGGCGCGAAGGGGATCGACAGCCTCAGCCTGCTGTGGCTCGCCGGGAACACGACCGCCGACATCACGATTGTCGTGCCGGGCACCGTCGACCAGCAGCCGGCCGAGGCGCGGCAGGCGGTAGCCCGTATGCGTGGCCGGATCAGGAAAATCGTCGAACTCCGGGCATCGGAGCTGAAGTCGCCCGCGTACCACGCCCGGAACCGATGGATGGTCGACCACGCGGGCATGACGATCGGCTTCCCGCACGGTGGCGAGCCGTCATCGGGGACATGGCAGACCCTCAACTACACAGCCGATCAGGGGAAACCGCGGCTGATCGTGCCCGTGTAGCCGCCGATTGCTGCACCATGTGCGGTATGGACGGCAGAGCCGCGGGGGCGGCACGGCTGAAGGCACTGCGGCATCGGCGCGGCCTGTCGCTCGCCGCGCTCGCCCGCGCGCTCATCGCCCTCGCCGAGGGACTGCACCAGCCTGCGCTGCCGTCCACGGCCAGCGTGCAGCGATCCGTCGCCCGCTGGGAGTCGCCAAAGCCAACGATGCCCGACGAGCGGTACCAACTGCTCCTCGCTCATCTCTATGCGCGCACGCCCGCGGGTGAGGTGTCCCTTGGCGCAGGCTCCGACTTCGCCGAGTACCTGCACACCCTCGGTCTCCTCGGGGAGAGCGAGCGGCGGACCGCGGAGCTGCGCACGCTCGTCATGCGTGCCGCCACCGACACGGGCGGAGGCATGCTTGCTCTCCTTGCCCCGACCATCCAAGCCCAGCTCACCGCAGCCCTCGCGAACCCGGAGCAGACGGAGAGGGAGACCATCCTGGGACTGGCCTCCGTGGTGTCTGACGTGAACGCGGAGGTCGGCAGTCTGCCTATGGTCCGACTGCAACTGCTCCTGGCTCCCGCCATCGAGACGTGCCGTCGCCTGCTCGACGGCCCGGTCCCCGAGCCCCTCGTCCCGCAGGTCCGTGAGGTTGCGGTCGCTGCGGCGACGCTGGCCGGTCGGCTGGCCTTCGAGACCCGCGACGACACGGCCTCCCGTGCGCTGTATGCCGAGGCGACGCGCGAGGTGGGTCGCCTCGCGCAGCCGTGGCGGCAGGCTGGCGTGTACATGAGCCACGCTCTGGTGACCCTGTACTCGACGCAGAGTCTCGATGAGGCGCGGCATTTGGTCGACCAGGCCGTACGCGCGGCCCGCTCGGGGGAGAGCGCGCTCACGCGGGCGCGGGCGCACGCGTTGCAGGCGGAGGTCGCGGCGCGGGCGGGGCATGAGCGGCAGGTGCAGGCAGCGCTCGGGCTGGCTTGGTACGACATCGAGACCGACCACGCCGACGACCCGGCGCCCACGTCGTTCTCACCCGGGTACCTGCGCGGCTTCGAGGGCGTATGCGAGCTGTATGTGGGTGACGCGGGAGCTGCGCACGATCGGTTCGCCCGGTCCGTAGAGGCACTGTCTGCGCCCCGGGAACAGGTGCAGCGCGCCATTGTCACCACTGACCAGGCTCTCGCGCGGATCCGGCTCGGTGAGCCCCGTGCGGCGGCCGAGCTGCTGCACGAGTGTGTGGCCGCAGCGTCGGCAACAGGCGGCCGGGTGCCCGCGCTTCGGCTCCGCCAGGCGCGGCAGGAGCTGCGGCCGTGGCGGCGAGAGGACTGGATGGCGGATCTCGACGACCACCTGATGGACACGCTCGGCGCGTGACCGGAGGAGGCTGACGTACGGCGGCGCCCTGCCCTCGGAGCGGGGGCACGGGCGCTCTATCGTTCATGCCGATCACGAGCGAGGCAACCCCGTGTAGATCAGTAACGGGGTGTGGATCTCGCCCGCGGTCGCGATTCGCCTGTGCACTTGTCGGGCGCGTGGGCCGCTGGGGGCGGGGAACTCCGTGACCGCGTAGGCATCGACGTCGTCGGACGGGACGACTGCGCCTCCTTCAGAACCCCGCCCCCGATCGCCGCAGGACACGCAGCGAGTCGGTCGCCGAGACTTCCGTGAAAGCACCGGACGTCAGAGCCCTGAGGTAGACCCGGTACGGGGCCTGGCCCGTGAACTCGTCCTCCGGGTCCGGGAACACGTCGTGGATGACGAGCAGGCCACCCTCGGCGACATGCGGGGCCCAGCCCTCGTAGTCGGCGTTCGCGTGTTCGTCGGTGTGGCCGCCGTCGATGAAGACCAGGCCGAGGGGAGTGCCCCAGATCTTCGCGACCTGCGGGGAGCGGCCGACCAGGGCGATCACGTGCTCCTCAAGGCCCGCCTTGTGCAGCGTGCGGCGGAACGTCGGCAGCGTGTCCATCAGGCCGATCTCGGGGTCGACCGTCTCCGGGTCGTGGTACTCCCAGCCCGGCTGCTGCTCCTCGCTGCCGCGGTGGTGGTCGACCGTGAGGGCCGTCACCCCGGCCTGGCGGGCGGCGTCGGCGAGGAGGATCGTCGAGCGGCCGCAGTAGGTGCCGACCTCGAGGAGCGGGAGGCCGAGGTCGCCCGCCTCGACGGCCGCCGCGTACAGGGCCAGGCCCTCGCCCACGGGCATGAAGCCCTTCGCCGCCTCGAACGCGGCCAGAATCTCGGGCTTGGGGGCCGGGGCCATGGGGGTCCTTCCAGTCGTACGAGCGTATGGGCGCCCATGCTGCCGCACCCCCTGCAGGTGAAGCGACAGGGGGTGCGGGTGGTGTGGATCTCAGGCCTTCGCAGGCGATCTCAGGCGGCTCAGGCCGTGACCGTCTCCCCCGGCAGCGACAGGTCCAGCTCGACCGGGCTGTCGTCGCCCGTGTGCGTGGCCGACGAGGCGAGCGGGGCGTGGCCGTCGGCTCGGGCGGCCAGGACGTAGGCGCCCTGGGTGGGGACGGTGAGGGCGTAGCTGCCGTCCTCCGCCGAGAGGGTGGCGCCCGCCTGGCGGCCGCGGCGGTCGATCAGGGTCACCTTGGCGCGGGCGACGGGGGTGCCGGTGGCGTCCAGGACGCGGCCGCGGAAGCCGCGAAGCATCTCCTCCGCGCGCTCCAGGTTCGCGTCCTCCTCGCTGCTGGCGCGCAGCTGCGGGTGGGCGGAGGCCGGGCGCTGCTTCGGGAGGAAGAGGGCCAGGAGGAGGCCGACGGCGACCGCGGCGGTCGCGATCAGGAAGGAGACGCGGAAGCCGTGCATCGTCGGGATCTCGACGCCGCCGACGTTGTTCGCGGTGTTGGCCAGCACCATGCCGATGACGGCGCTCGACACGGACGTACCGATGGAACGCATCAGGGTGTTGAGGCCGTTCGCCGCGCCCGTCTCCGAGGCCGGGACCGCGCCGACGATCAGGGCGGGGAGGGAGGAGTACGCGAGGCCGATGCCCGCGCCGAGGACCACCGAGATGACGAGGCTCTGCCAGGGGGCGCTCATCAGGCCGAGGCCGGCGCCGTAGCCGATGGCGATGATCAGCAGGCCGAGGATGAGGGTGGTCTTGGGGCCGTACTTCGCCGAGAGGCGGGCGTAGACGGGTGCGGTGAACATCATCGTCAGGCCCAGGGGGGCGACGAGCAGGCCCGCGACGACCATCGACTGGCCGAGGCCGTAGCCCGTCTCCTTCGGCAGCTGGAGGAGCTGGGGGAGGACGAGCGAGACGACGTAGAAGCTGACGCCGACCATGATCGAGGCGAGGTTGGTGAAGAGGACGGCGGGGCGGGCCGTGGTGCGCAGGTCGACGAGGGGGGCCTGGGTGCGCAGCTCGTAGATGCCCCAGAGGGCGAGGATGACCGCCGACGCGGCGAACAGGCCGAGCGTCGTGCCCGAAGTCCAGCCCCAGTCGCTGCCCTTGGTGATCGGCAGGAGGAAGAGGACGAGGCCGGCGGAGAGGCCGAAGGCGCCGAGTGTGTCGAAGGAGCCTTCGGCGCGGACCTTGGACTCCGGTACGACGAGGAGGGTGAGGACGATGGAGAGGGCGCCGAGGCCGGCGGCGCCGTAGAAGAGGGCGTGCCAGTCGGCGTGCTGGGCGACCAGGGCCGCGGCGGGCAGGGCGAGTCCGCCGCCGACGCCGATCGAGGAGCTCATCAGGGCCATCGCCGAGCCGAGCCGTTCGCGGGGCAGCATGTCGCGCATGAGGCCGATGCCGAGGGGGATCGCGCCCATGGCGAAGCCCTGGAGGGTGCGGCCGGCGATCATGGGTATCAGGGTGCTGGTGAACGCGCTGACCAGCGCGCCGATCACCATCACGGCCAGGCTGGCGATCAGCATGCGCCGCTTGCCGTAGAGGTCGCCGAGGCGGCCCATGATCGGGGTGGCGACGGCGCCGGAGAGCAGGGTGGAGGTCAGGACCCAGGTGGCGTTGCTGGGCGTGGTGCTCAGCAGCTGCGGGAGGTCCTTGATGACCGGGACGAGCAGGGTCTGCATCACCGCGACAACGATGCCCGCGAAGGCGAGGACCGGGACGATGGGGCCGGTCGCTCTGCCGGTGGGCTGTTCGTTCGTCGTTTGTGTCATGTGGGGGATCAACCCGGTGTGCCTGGGCAACTATTCCGATGCTTTGGCCAGCTAACGATTTCTTGACCTTCTCTTGGGGAACGGGCCAGGTCGACAGGAGACAGGAGACAGGAGACGGGAGAGCAGGAGACAGGGGGCAGGGGGCAGGCCTAGGTCGACAGGGGGGAACGTCCTGGTCCGAATTCCCGATGCCAGGAGCGTCGGTCGTTGAGAGCATGACAGTCATGCTCGGAGCCGCTGACGCCACCACCCCCATGTCCCGCCGTACCGTGCCGCCCACCTGGCTGGTGGTCGCGCTCGCGTGCGCCGGACAGTTCCTGGTCGTCCTCGACGTGTCCGTCGTGAACGTGGCGCTGCCGTCGATGCGGGCCGACCTCGGGCTGAGCGCGCAGGGCCTGCAGTGGGTCGTGAACGCGTACGCGATCGCCTTCGCGGGGTTCATGCTGCTCGGCGGGCGGGCCGGGGATCTGTACGGCCGTAAGCGGATGTTCCTCGTCGGGCTCGGCCTGTTCACCCTGGCCTCGCTGGCCGGCGGGCTGGCCCAGCAGGACTGGCAGCTGCTTCTCGCCCGGGCCGTGCAGGGGCTGGGGGCCGCGGTGCTGGCGCCTTCGACGCTGACGATCGTGACGGCGGCGGTGCCGGAGGGGGCGGCGCGGGCGCGGGCCATCGGCACCTGGACGGCCGTGGGTGCGGGGGGTGGTGCGGCGGGCGGGCTCGTCGGTGGGGTACTGGTCGATGTGCTGTCGTGGCGGTGGGTGCTGCTGATCAACGTGCCGGTGGGTGC
>NZ_LLZG01000048.1 GCF_001509475.1 Streptomyces regalis | reverse complement strand
GGGTGGGGGTTTGCGTAGCGCCTGCGGTTTCGTCGTGGCTCGGGGCCGCGGGGGGGGTACCCCGTCCGCCCGCCCCAACCGCGGGCAGTCGTGCCGCTGGGGCGGCACGGGTGGGCGCGGGCGGCACCCCGCCAGCGCCGGGCCGCGCGACCCACCCCCGCCCAGCCACAACGCCGCGCAACCCGGCAAACGGGCGGTACCTGTGACTGGGCCCAGCCGACGCAGTCACCTCGCGCGACCCACCCCCGCCCAGCCCCCACGCCGCGCAACCCACCAAGCGGACGGAACCCGTGACCCGGCCCAGCCGACGCAGTCACCCGGCCCAGTAGCCCCAGCCCGACCACGGCAGATACGGTTCGTCCCATGCCGGACTACCTCGACGATCTCCGCCTCGCCCACGTCCTCGCGGACGCCGCCGACGCCGCCACCATGGCCCGCTTCAAGGCGCTCGACCTCAAGGTCGAGACAAAGCCGGACATGACCCCGGTGAGCGAGGCGGACAAGGCTGCCGAGGAGCTGATCCGGGGGCAGTTGCAGCGAGCCCGGCCGAGAGACGCGATTCTCGGTGAGGAGTACGGCGTCGAGGGCACCGGCCCCCGCCGCTGGGTGATCGACCCGATCGACGGCACCAAGAACTACGTACGCGGCGTCCCGGTCTGGGCCACCCTCATCGCCCTGATGGAGGCCGGCGAGGGCGGCTACCAGCCGGTCGTGGGCGTCGTCTCCGCCCCCGCGCTCGGCCGCCGCTGGTGGGGCGCCAAGGGGCACGGCGCCTTCAGCGGCCGTAGCCTCTCCTCCGCGACCCGTCTGCAGGTCTCCCGCGTCTCGAAGCTGACGGACGCCTCATTCGCGTACTCCTCGCTCAGCGGGTGGGAGGACCAGGGCCGGCTGGGCGGCTTCCTCGACCTGACCCGCGAGGTGTGGCGCACGCGCGCGTACGGCGACTTCTGGCCCTACATGATGGTCGCCGAGGGCTCCGTGGACCTCTGCGCCGAGCCCGAGCTGTCACTGTGGGACATGGCCGCCACCGCGATCATCGTCACCGAAGCCGGCGGCACCTTCACCGGCCTCGACGGCCGCCCCGGCCCGCACAGCGGAAACGCAGCAGCCTCGAACGGCCTCCTGCACGACGAATTCCTCGGGTACCTCAACGAGCGCTACTGACGCGCCCGTCACGCCCCGTACCAGCCGCACGCGCCCCCTTGTTGACCCGTGCTTTACCTGCAACCCTGAGAGTCCCCCCACTTGTGAACTTGTGAAACCACGAACAAAGCCGTTGAGACAGCGGCGGGGGAACACCAGGAGGTGGCTCCATCCATGCTCGTACGTGACGCCATGAGCACCGTGGTCCTCACCATCGGTCCCACCCACACCCTTCGCCAGGCCGCTGCGCTGATGTCCGCCCGCCGGGTCGGCGCGGCCGTGGTCCACGACCCCGACGCGGGCGGTATCGGCATCCTCACCGAACGCGACATCCTCAACTCCGTCGGCCTCGGACAGAACCCGGACAGCGAACGCACCCACGACCACACCACCAACGACGTCGTGTTCGCCGCCCCGTCGTGGACCCTGGAGGAGGCGGCCCGCGCCATGGCGCACGGCGGCTTCCGCCATCTGATCGTCCTGGACCACGACGAGCCCGTCGGCATCGTCTCGGTCCGCGACATCATCCGCTGCTGGGCACCCGCACGACAGCACGTACCGGCCTAGCCAGGAAGACGGCACGCAAAACGGGCCGGGTCGCCGAAGGAACCCGGCCCGTCCACCAAGGCAAGCGATCCGCAGTCAAAGCCGGCCTCGCCTATACTGGACTTCGTCCAAATCAAAAGGAGCTCCAAAGTCACATCCATTCGGAACCTAGGCTCCGTGCTGTTAAGGTGTTACCCATGAGTGACCTTCTGGAACGGCTGCGCGGACGCGGATGGCGGATGACCGCGCAGCGGCGCGTCGTGGCCGAGGTCCTCGCCGGCGATCACGTCCACCTGACGGCCGACGAGGTGCACGCGCGGGCTGTCGCCAAGCTGCCCGAGATCTCCCGGGCGACCGTCTACAACACGCTGGGCGAGCTGGTCACCCTCGGCGAGGTGCTCGAGGTCTCCACCGACAAGCGCGCGAAGCGGTACGACCCGAACGCCCACCGGCCCCACCACCACCTGGTCTGCGCCCAGTGCGGCTCGATCCGGGACGTCCACCCGACGGGCAACCCGATGGCCGACCTCCCCGACTCCGAGCGCTTCGGCTTCACGGTCTCGGACGTCGAGGTGACGTACCGCGGCATCTGCCCGAACTGCGCGAAGGCATAGCCCCGCGACTCCTCCACGCCCCGGCACCAATGAAGTGCCGGGGCTTCGTGCTGCGTACAACCTTCGGAACAGCCCTCGGACACGACCCCTGCGGGCGACCTTCCCTATCTGACAGTCCGTCATATCACGGTCCGTCACATCGTCGACGGCACCCACCAGTCCGTACCGCACTCCGCGAGGAGCCCCCGTGGGAGAGCCGTATCAAGACCGCGAAGCGAGTGATCCGAAACTCGAAGCCACCGACCTGACCCGCACCTTCGGCCGAACCCCCCACACGGTCGACGCCCTCGGCCCGCTCGAACTGACCGTCGCCCCCGGCGAGTTCGTCTGTGTCGTCGGCCCCTCCGGCTGCGGCAAGTCCACGCTGCTGCGCATCGCCGCGGGCCTGCTCCGCCCGAGCACCGGCACGCTGGAGATCCGCGCATCGAGCGCACGCCCGGCGGCCATGATCTTCCAGGACTACGGCATCTACGACTGGAAGACCGTCCGCGCGAACGTCCGCTTCGGCCTGGACATCCAACGCGCCCCCGCCACGAGGCGAACGGCCGCGCCGACGACTGGCTGGCCCGCATGGGCCTGTCGGACTTCGCGGACGCCTACCCAGCCACCCTCTCCGGCGGCATGCGCCAGCGCGTGGCGATCGCCCGGGCGCTGGCCGTGCAGCCCGAACTCCTGCTGATGGACGAACCTCCCCCACTGCCCTGAACGGGCGTGGGAGGTGCCCCCAGCCGCGCTCGACGCCCAGCTCCGCACGATCCTCCAGGACGAACTCCTGGACATCACCCAGTCGCTGCGGACGACCACGCTCTTCATCACCCACAGCCTGGAGGAGGCCATCGTCCTCGGCGACCGGGTGCTGGTGATGTCCGCCCGCCCGGGCCGGATCATCGCCGAGCACCGCCCGCCCTTCCCGCGCCCGCACCGGCGACATACGCGCCACACCCGAGTTCACGGCGCTGAAGAGCGAGCTGTGGGACCTGCTGCGGAAGGAGGCGGCACCGGCATGACGACACTCACGAAGCCGCCCGCCGAGTCGGTTCTGGTCCGCCGCCCGGGCCCGCAGCTCCACCCGGCCCGCACCCACCGCCGCAGGCACGCACTGGAGCTGGCGCCGGCGCTGGCCGTACCCCTCTTCCTGATCCTGCTGTGGCAACTGGCCGCAGCCCAGGCATGGATCGACGACCGGGTCTACCCCGCCCCGTCCACGATCGTCGCCGATGGCTGGGACCGGGCGCCTGGGCCTGCTGATGGGGTCCCTGTCCCTGGTACGAGCGGCTCTGGAACCCCTCCTGGCCGCGCTGTAGGTCGTACCGAAACTGGCCCTGCTGCCCATCTTCCTGAACATGTTCGGCCTGGGCGAGGGCCCGCAGGTGGCGCTGGTGGCGGCGACGGTGTTCTTCTTCGTCTGGATCTCCACCATGTCCGCGGTCATGTCCATCCCCTCCGGCCACCGCGACGCGGGCCAGGTCTTCGGCGCCTCGCGATGGCAGATGTTCCGCCACTTGCTGCTCCCGGCGTCTTTGCCGTCGGTCCTGGTGGGCGCGCGCATCGCGGCGGGCGTGGCGGTTCTGGTCATCGTCGGAGCGGATCGCCGCGACCAACGGCCTGGGCCATCTGATCTTCGACTCGCGCGCGCTGTTCCAGAACGACGTGATGTTCGTCGGCATCGTCTGCGTCGCGGTCCTGGGAGTGCTCTTCTCCGAACTGATCCGCTTCGCCGGACGCCTGCTCACCCCGTGGGCACCGAAGGACCGAGGAAGGGGCCAGTCATGAGCAGGAGGACACACGCATACGCCGTCGCCCTCGCCGCGGGAGCACTGCTGGCGTCGGCGGCCTGCTCACCGCCGCACGAGTCGGACGCCTCGTCGAAGGCAGCCGCGGGACATCGCACCGTTCGCCCGGTCGAGGGCTGCGGCACGAAGGCCTGGACGGACCCGAAGGACCTCTCCCCGAACCGAACCCCGGCCTGCTGCCGCCCCGGAGCCCCTCCCCCACAGCCTCTGTCCGAGCCCCGCGAGCTGACGATCGCGACGGGAACACTGAGCGCCGAGTATGTGGCGCCGCTGCAAGTCGCGCTCGACAAGGGCAAGTTCAAGAAGGAGGGCCTGGACGTCGAGCTGAAGGTCCTCCCGACCCCGGACGCCCTCCCCCTGCTGGCCAAGGGGGACATCGACGCCCTGTGGGCGAGAGTGCGAGCCACGTCACCATGGCGGGCCGCAGGCTGGGCACGATGATCGGCAAGGGGTCGGTCATCGCGTACCCCATGGCGAAAGCACTGGAGCAGCACGGCGGCGGCCTGGCCGAGATCCAGTACCAGCAGCTGGGCTCGGCCGATGTCCTCACGGCCCTGCAGCACGGCGGCGTCGACTCGGCGTGGCTCCTGGATCCGGTCTGGCGCAAGGTGGCCGGCAAGCAGGGGTACGCCTTCCTGGGCGGTCAGCCGCAGGGCGAACCGCTGGGCGGCATGCTCTACGGCCGCGCACTGCTGCAGGACGACATGGACGCGGGCGTGGCACTGCTCAGGGCCTACATCCGCACGCTGAACTCGTACCTCGCATCGGACTACAAGCAGGATGCGAGCTTCGTCACCTACCTGGCCACACTCCTGAAGTCGGCCTACGAGGCCCAGGGTGTGGCGGAGGGAAGCCCGCTACCGGAGTCACGGACGGTGAACCGCACGCTGTACGAGGAGGCGGTGGGCCACATGCCCTGAAGCACACACCAAAAACACCTAGGGCCGGGATCCGTTGGGATCCCGGCCCTAGGCCTTCAGTAGCGGGGACAGGATTTGAACCTGCGACCTCTGGGTTATGAGCCCAGCGAGCTACCGAGCTGCTCCACCCCGCGTCGATGAATGCAACATTACGTCAAGGATGCAGACAGAAGCAAATCGCTGGTCGGCGATCGCTGCCGGGGGCGAAACACCGCGGTGCCGGCCGCAGCGCCCGGCACCCAGAAACGCCCTCACCGCAACGTCACGCCGAAAGCTCCTCCCGCAGGGCATCCCGCAACCGCGCAGCCCGCTCCGCTACCTCCGCCGGCCCCAGGCGCACCGCCCGATCAGCCCACCGCTGTCCCTCCGCCAGCTCCCCGCGACGCGCGTAGACCAGGGCCAGCCGCAGCGCCGACCGCCCATGCCCGGCGTCAGCCGCCCGCGTCCACCACACCGCCGCCTCCGGCTCACTCCCCTCCCGGGCGAGCAGCAGCCCCAGATTGAACGCCCCGTTCCGCGATCCGGCCTCGGCGGCCTCCCGGTACCACCGGGCCGCCTCCACCACGTCCCCGCGGGCAGCGGCAAGCATCCCCACCCGCACCTGCGCGCGCCGGTGCCCCTGGGAAGCCGCCCGCTCGTACCACTCCTCGCACTCGGTCTTCTCGTGCGCCGGCTCCCCGAGCTCATGCGCGGGCTCCGGCGGCCGCCGGGCGTCCAGCACGGTCGCCAGCCGATACGCGGCCTCCGCACTGCCGGCCCCGGCCGCGCACCGCAGATGCCGCTCCGCCGCGAGCTCGTCCCCGTCCCGCAGCCGAGCGATCCCGACCTGCAGTGCCGCCTCCGTGTGCCCGGCGGCAGCGGCACGCTCGTACCACCGCAACGCGGCCCGCTCCTCGCCCCGCCCGGCGTACAGGATCCCCAGGTTGAACGCGGCGTCCACGCTCCCGGCCTCGGCGGCCTTGGAGAACCACGGCTCGGCACCCGTCGTGTCCCCGCCCTGCAGCAGCAGGATCGCCAGCGCGTTGGCCGCCTCGCGGTGCCCGGCGTACGCGGCCCGCCGGTACCACTGCTCGGCCTGTGCGGTACGCCCCTGCTCGGCGCAGAGCAGTCCGAGGTTGTACGCGCCGTTCACATCACCGGCGTCCATCGCGGCCCGGTACCACCGCTCGGCGGTCTGCGTCTCTCCGCGCTCGGCATGCAGCGCGCCCAGCGCGTTCGCTGCGTTGCCGTCGCCGTCCTGCGCGGCCCGCAGCCACCACACGGCGGCGCTCTCACTGTCCCCGGCGTCCCGCAGCAGGAACCCGAGTGCGCAGGCGGCCCGGGCCTCTCCGTCCTTGGCGGACGTCAGGTACCAGCGCCCGGCCTCCTTGAGCTCCCCGCGCCTCTCGAGGATCGCCCCGAGGTGCAGCGCGGCTCGCCGGTGGCCGCGCGCGGCGGCCTGCCGGTACCACTGCTCGGCCTCGTCCAGCAGCGGCTCGCCGGCCGCGACACCACTGTCGGGCCCGTCCTCGCCCGTACGCCCCGCCTGCCGGTCGAGCGCACGCGCCAGCCGGTACGCCGCCTCCCGGTGCCCGCGCTCGGCCGCGGCCCGCATCCACTGCTCGGCCCCGTTGTCGCTGCGGTGCTCCAGCAGGTCGGCGAGCGCGTATGTGCCCAGCGCGTGTCCCTGCTCGGCGGACTGCCGCAGCCAGTACTCGGCGGCGGGCTCGTCGCCCCGCTCACGGTGATGGCGCCCCAGCGCGTGCGCGGCCGCGGCCGACCCCGCGACGGCGGCGATCCGCCACCATCCGGCAGCTTCGTCGGCGTACCCACGCTGGTGAAGAAGGACTCCCAGGTTGTTGGCGGCGGCCCGGTCCCCGGCGGCGGTGGCGGCACGCAGATGGGGCTCGGCTCCGTCGAGGTCGCCGCGCCGCAGCAGCATGGCGCCGAGGA
The DNA here is from genome assembly GCF_001509475.1 of Streptomyces regalis. Classification (GTDB taxonomy): domain Bacteria; phylum Actinomycetota; class Actinomycetes; order Streptomycetales; family Streptomycetaceae; genus Streptomyces; species Streptomyces regalis. The sequence continues at coordinate 12,244 of NZ_LLZG01000048.1, read as the reverse complement.
CGCTCATCGCCTCGGCGTCACCGGCCTCGGCGGCGAGCCGCTGCCGCGCCTCCTCGGCGGCGTCCTGGGCCTCGTCCCGGTCGGTCGGCCGGTCGAAGGCGAAGTCGCCCTCCTGCTGCGCGAGGTCACTCACCGGCAGCGAGGCACTGTCCGTCGGCTGCACGAAATCGCCCGTCGGCTGCACAAAGTCGGCAGGCTGCACAAACCGCCCTGTCTCCAACAGAGTTGCCTTGTCCCCCATAACGTCCATCGTCGCACCACCTGCAACCTGGGTACACCTCGTATACCGCAGCCAGTGAGGTCACTTCAGCGTTTTGTCGACATGCCCACAGAGAGACAAGTCAAACACAGTTCTCCCAACTCCCCACGGCGGCGCGGCGGCCCCACCCCCGGGCACATGCGTTCGCACACCACAAAGGCCCGGATCCCTTGGAGGATCCGGGCCTTCGCTGTCGTACGAAATACTCGTCGACTTCAGTAGCGGGGACAGGATTTGAACCTGCGACCTCTGGGTTATGAGCCCAGCGAGCTACCGAGCTGCTCCACCCCGCGCCGTTGTTCTGCAACCGTATCACGGCGCGGGGTGGGCTATTCGATCAGTCGCCGTCCCTACGAGCTGGTGGGACTGCTGGACGGGCTCGGACTCGAACTGGGGCTCGGACTGCTGCCGCCCTTGCCACCGCTGTCACCGCCGCCGGTCTTGTCCGCCTGAGCCTGCGCGTCCTCGGCCCGCTGCAGCGCCTCCTCGAGGTCCTCCTGCGACTTGCCGTACGCCTCCCAGTCGCCCTTCTTCAGGGCTTCCTGGCCGGCCTCGAAGGCCTTCTGGGCGTCGTTGAGCGCGTCCTGGACCGTCGGGTTGGTGGACGTCGGCGGAGGTGTCGTACCGCCGCCCTCCTCGTCGCCCTCGTCCGGTGGCTCGGTGGTCGGGCCCTCCGCTCCGAAGACCTTGCTGAGGGCCTCGCCGAGCGTGTCCTCGAAGGCGGTCGTGCCGCCGTAGGACACCAACACCTTCCGCAGCAGCGGGTACTTGAGTCCGCCACCGCGTACGTAGACCGGCTCCACATAGAGCAGTCCGCCGTCGAGCGGGACCGCCAGCAGGTTGCCGTACTCGACCTCCGAGTCGCCGCCTCTCAGCAGCCTGATGGTCTCGGCGATGTTCTGTTCGGAGTTGAACTGGCTCTGGACCTGACTGGGTCCATTGACGGTGGTGTTGGTCGGCAGTTTCAGAATTCTGATCTTGCCGTAGTCACTGGTGCCCGCCTCGGCGTCGACGGCCATGAACGCGCTGAGGTTGTCACGGCCGCTCGGTGTGAGGGTCGTCGTCAGCGAGAACGCCTGCGCCTTCTGATCGGGCATCTTCATGCTCAGGTAGTACGGCGGCACCGCGTTGCCCGACTTGTTGGTCGGGTCGTCCGGCACCTGCCAGACCTCGCTGCCGCTGAGGAACGTCGTGGCGTCCTTCACGTGGTAGCGGGTGAGCAGCTCGCGCTGGACCTTGAACAGGTCCTGCGGGTAGCGCAGATGGGCCATCAGATCCTTGGAGATCTTGCTCTTGGACTCCACCGTGCCCGGGAAGGCCTTCATCCAGGTCTTCAGGACCGGGTCCTGGGTGTCCCACTGGTAGAGCTTGACCTCGCCGGTGTAGGCGTCGACGGTCGCCTTCACCGAGTTGCGGATGTAGTTGACCTGGTTCTGCTGGGCCACTACCGCCCGCTGGTTGTTGCTGGCGGTCAGCGAGTCGGCCGTCGTGTCACCGAGGGTCGTACGCGAGGAGTACGGGTATCCGTTGGTCGTCGTGTACGCGTCGACGATCCACTGGATGCGGTGGTTCACCACCGCCGGGTAGGCGTCGCCGTCGATGGTCAGCCACGGGGCGACCGCCTCGACGCGCTCCTTGGGCGTGCGGTTGTACAGGATGCGCGAACCGTCGCCGATCGCACCGGAGTACAGGATCTGCGGCTCACCGAACGCCACCGCGTACGCGGCCCGGTTGACCGCGTTGGAGAGGCTGACCCCGCTGTCGGCCTTGTAGCTGTAGGTCTTCTCGCCGCTGTCGTCGGAGTAGTCGATCTCCTTCTGGGGACCGCCGACGATCGAGTACATGGAGGTCTTCTCGCCGTAGTAGACCCGCTGCTCGTACGTCCCGAGGTCGCCCTTGGACGGCAGGTCGGACTCGGTGAATTCCGGTCGGCCCTGGGAGTCGGCGTTGGTGCCCTCGGCTGCGACCACGCCGTAGCCGTGGGTGTAGCGGAAGTGGTCGTTGATCCAGTTCCGCTTCGGAATGCCGTTGAGGTTGATCTCGCGCAGACCGATGACCGTGTCCTGGTCCTTGCCGTCCTTGGTGTACCGGTCGACATCCAGGTTGGTCGGGAACGCGTAGTAGTTCCTGATCTGCTGGAGCTGCTGGAACGTCGGCGAGACGATGTTCGGGTCCAGGATCCGGATGCTCGCCGCGGAGTCCACGTCGTCGCGCAGCTTGGTCTTGTCCTCGGTCTGGCTCGTGCCCGGGTACTCGGTGACCTGCGTGCCGTCGATGCCGTACGCCTCGCGCGTCGCCTTGAGGTTCTTCGCGACGTACGGCGCTTCCTTGGCCTGCTCGTTGGGCTGGACCTGGAACTTCTGGACGATCGCGGGGTACAGGCCGCCGATGAGGATCGCCGAGAGCACCATCAGGCCGAAGCCGATGACGGGCAGCTGCCAGGTGCGCCGCCACAGGGTGGCGAAGAACAGCAGCGCGCAGATGACGGCGATGCAGAACAGGATCGTCTTGGCCGGCAGGTAGGCGTTGGCGTCGACGTACCTCAGGCCGGTCCAGTTGTCGGTCGCCTTGAAGTCGCTGGACTTCACCGCGAGTCCGTACCGGTCGAGCCAGTACGCGACCGCCTTCAGGGCGACGAAGATGCCGATGAGGACCGACAGATGGCCGGTGGCCGCGGCCGTGGCGCGCGCGCCCGGGCTGGTGATACGCAGCCCGCCGTACAGGTAGTGGGTGAGCGCGGCAGCGATCACGGAGAGGATCGCGGCGGCGAAGCCGAAGCCGAGCAGGAACCGGTACCAGGGCAGGTCGAAGGCGTAGAAGCCGACGTCGAGGTGGAACTGCGGGTCCTTCTCACCGAAGGGCACGCCGTTGACCCACATGAGCCAGGTCCGCCACTGGCTGGAGGCGGAGGCACCGGCGATCAGGCCGACCAGGGCGGTGATCGCCAGCAGCAGCCACTTCTTGTACGGCGCGATGCCCATGCGGTAGCGGTCGAGGCTCTGCTGCTCCATCGACATGGCGCTCAGCGGCGGGCGCAGCCGGTGCGCCAGCCAGATGTTGAAGCCGACCGCGAGGGCCATCAGCAGACCGAAGACGAAGAAGAGCCCGACTTTCGTCCACAGCGTGGTCGTGAACACCGACGAGTAGTTCACCGACCGGTACCAGAGCCAGTCCGTCCAGAAGCCCGCGAACATGGTGAACACCATGCCGAGGACGGCGAGGACGCCCAGTGTCATGAGCAGCGTCCGGACACGCCGGGACGGGCGGCCCACTCTGATCCGTGGCCCGGTCGGGCCTCCGCCGCGGTCCGGCATCTGGAAAGCCAAGGTTCGCACCCCGAGGTTCGCTGTAGGTCCGTCAGGCCCGCGTCTTCGTGGGCCCTCCGTGGCCCCCCGTGATCGTGGGCCCACATCTATGCAACTTACTCACCGTTTACTCAGTTCCCGATTCAGCCCAGGAACGAGGCAGGATTGTGACCATGTCCAACACTCCCATGGCGGCGAGCCCGCTCACCCGGGCCGTTCTCGAGATCGACGAGTACGCCTCCGGCCTCGGCTGGGACCAGCCCGCCCGCCTTTTCGCCCTCGTAGACACCGCACGGCTGCGGGCCCAGGAACCCGGCCTCGCCGCCCAGCTCGGCCTGGGGGACGAGCAGGAGTCCTCCGGCCTGACCCCGATCGAGCAGGACGAACTTCCAACGGGCAAGGCGCTCGACGAGTTCCTCGGCACGATCGCCTGGCCCGACGCGGTGGTCGGCTGCGCGCTCACCGTCGAGCGGCTGATGCTGCCCCCGTCCGCCGAGGCCCAGGTTCCGCAGGGCCTGAGCGAGGCCAAGCTCACGCAGTGGGTGGCGGAGCACCCCGACCGTCAGGAGGTCCGCATGACGGTCGCGGTCCTGCGTGACGGTGCCCGCGAGTCGGCCCTGCGCCTGCGCGAGAAGGACACTCCGACGGAGGTCCTCACCGGCCCGGACCTGGTCCCGGGTCTGGCGGAGGCGCTGGCGGCGACGTTCGCGGACTGAGGTCTTCCGGTCCGACGACGAGCGACGAGGACTTGTACGGCAGTGGTGCGCCCTTGAGGTGAAGGGCGCACCACTGCCGTACCGGAGTCTGTTCTGTCACTCCTTGGTCGTGCACTTCGGCAGGTCGGCCGTGTCGCCGGAGCGGATGTCCTTCAGGGCGTCGAGGGCGTCGCCGATGGTGTCGACCTTGACGAGGGTGAGTCCCTCGGGGACGTCCCTGGCGGCGGTCGCGCAGTTGTCGGCGGGCGTGAGGAAGTACTGGGCGCCCTTCTCGCGCGCGCCGACGGTCTTCATCTCGATGCCGCCGATGGGGCCGACCTTGCCGTCGTCGTCGATGGTGCCGGTGCCGGCGACGAACTTGCCACCGGTGAGGCTGCCGGGGGTGAGCTTGTCGTAGAGCCCGAGCGCGAACATGAGGCCCGCGCTGGGGCCGCCGACGTCGGCGAGCTTGATGTCGATGGTGAACGGGAAGGTGTGGTCGGTTCCTGCGGAGATCCCGACGATCGCGCGCTTCGCGGCGCTGTCGTCGGACTCGGCGGTCCTGATCGTCACCTTCTCGGTCTTGGTCGGCGTCCTGCGCTCCTTCTCCGCGGCGGCCTGCTCCTTGGCCGGCACGATGGTGAAGACGACGTCCTGACCGGGCTTGTGCTTGGTGACCAGCTTGGCGACGTCCGCCGGTTCCTTCACGATCGTACTGTCGACGGCCTTGATCACGTCACCGGCGTGCAGCTTGCCCTCGGCCGGGGTTCCCTTGACGACGGTCGAGACGATCACCCAGCTCTGCACCGGGATGTCCAGCTCCTTCAGGGCGGCGACCTTGGCGCTCTCCTGGGACTGGCTGAACTCCTCGGCGTTCTCCTGGGTGGACTGCTCCTCGGTCTTGCCGTCCGGATAGAGGGTGTCGTGCGGCACGACCTTGTTGTCATGCGCGAGCCATCCGTAAACGGCCTCCACGAGGTTCATCCTGTAGTCGGCGCTGGTGACCCGGACGGTGGTCATGTTGAGATGCCCGGACGTCGCGTAGGTCTTGCGCCCGGAGATCTGCAGCACCGGCTCGCCGTCGTGCTCCCCGAGGGTGTTCACCGTCGGCCCCGGGGACATCTCCGAGTACGGCACGGGGATGAAGACTCCCGCGCACAGAAGCGCGATCAGCATCAGGGTGGAGGCGAGCATCGTCGCGGTGCGGCGTGGCATGCCAAGACAGTACGTGACACCACTGTCAGCGCCCCGTCAGGGCCGTCCGACAGCGCACCGCCCGAGGCCATGCCCTTCAGGGCCGCGAACCCGCCCCCGCGATCAGGTGCGGGAGGGGGGCTTCTCCATGGCCGCGCGAAACCGGGCATATCCGTCGAGCTCCGGCCCGTCGCTCCGTGCCTTCCGGGTCCGGTTGGCCCAACTGCCCCACAGACCGGCGCCGATCGCAACCACAAGCGGAATCAGCAACCAGGCGAGCGCCGCCATGCCGTCCTCCCATCCCCAATGAGTGACCGCAAACTGACTGATCAGCAGATTAACCACTGGCACTGACAACGCTCACGCCAGGGGTGCGGTTACGCAACCGGAGTGGGACGGACGGGTTCGGGGGGACCGGTTCAGCAGGCGCCGACCCACTCCTCGGTTCCGTCCGAGAACTTCTGGTGCTTCCAGATGGGCACCTCGTGCTTGAGATCGTCGATCAGCTTCCGACATGCCTCGAATGCTTCGCCGCGATGGGGACAGGAGACGGCGACGACGACTGCCAGATCCCCGACCTTGAGGTCCCCGACCCGATGTACGGCCGCGAGAGCACGCACCGGATGGTCGGCGACGACCTTCTCGGCGATCCGCCGCATCTCGGCCTCGGCACTGGGGTGGCACGAGTACCCGAGCTCGTCGACATCGGCACCGCCGTCGTGGTTCCGCACGGTCCCCACGAAGAGCGCGATGCCGCCGGCGGCGTCGTCCCCGACGGCCCCGAAGACCTCGTCCACGGAGAGCGGCGTCTCGCGGATGCCGATCAGCTTGATGGGATCCTGCGCGGCCTGCTCGCCGGGGTGGTCGTTCGTGGTAGCCATGCGTCCATCGTGCCTCACGCGCGGAACCAGGGGGAATAGCGTTATCGCCCGGCACGCGTGCGTGACGTTTTGGAGCCTCCTACAGGGCCGCCCCATCGCTGGTATCGCTGCTTGCCTCTCGCCTGTCAGCCCGTCCGGCGTTTGCGGACGAGGCCCGGAGCGGGGGTCTGGGGCGCAGCCCCCAGGGAGGGGACGGGTAAGGGCGGCGGGGGCGAGAAACCCCGATGCCCACCCGGCACACGGCACCCCTCAGATCCGCCGCCGAGCCTTCCGGGCCCGCCGCACCACAGCAGCCGCGCCCAACAGAGCCACCGTGGCCCCCGCAGCACCCGCCGCAGTCGCGTCCTTCCGGCCCAACCGACGCCCCGCGACCGTGTGCCGTCCGGAGACCTCCTCCAGCAGTTCCGCGAGCACTTCCTCGTTGGTCCACTGCGGCCGCCATCCCGCGTCATGGAGCCGGCTCCCGCTCACCACCCAGGGATACATCGTGTACGCCAGGTCCCCGGCCGGTGAGGGCGTCAGCCCGATCCGGTGCAGCCGGGCCGCCGCGCCCAGCGCGACCGCGGACGGCAGCTCCATCCGCCGGATCCCGCTGAGCTCCTCGACCTCCTCCTGTTCCAGCCAGCCGTCACATCCGACGGCGAGTTCCCCCTCGACCTTCTCCAGGACGGCGTACTCCAGGGCGCTGCACAGATCCTCGACATGACAGAACTGCCAGGCAGGCCGCGACCCGGCGACGACAAGCAGCCGAGGTGACTCGAAGTACCTGGTCAGCGCGGTGTCCGTGCCGCCCACGAGCACCGCGGGCCGGACCACGGTGACATTAAGTCCCGGGTGGGCCCGAGGGGCCCTGCGCGCGAGGCGCTCGATCTCCAGCAGATCCCCGACCCCGGTGGCCTCCGCCGTCGCCCGCAGCTCCGCGTCCTCGGACAACGGCAGCTCGTTGTCCGGCAGCGCCCCGTAGACCATCGCGGAGGTGCACAGCACGACCCGGTGGATGCCGGCCGCCGCCGCGGCCGTCAGCACGGTCTGCGTCCCCCGAACGTTGTAGGCCGTCCGGGCGGCGGGATCCGTCTCCAGATCCAGATCGAGCGCCAGGTGAACGACCACGTCGGCGCCCCGTAGCTTGTCCGCGATGGCCGGGTCCCGCACGTCCAGGATGTGCCACTGTGCCGCCGCGCACTCACCGCGCCGCTCGTCGATGGCGATGACCTGCTTGACCTCGTCCGACGCGACCAGCCGCTCGGTCAGCAGCGCGCCGATGCCGGACGCGGCACCGGTCACCGCGACGACGGGCCCGCGCACACCGCGCGCAGGAGGGGTTGACTGGTTTCGCGCTGCGCGAACCTGCGGATCAGGGGAACTCACCGGGCGTCTCCAGCGGTTGTCTTCAGTACGAACGCGAGTGACGCGTACGTACCAGGTGGCATCCATCCTGCCGCAGGCCAAGAGTCGGCGAAGCACCGAGGCCCGATCGGCTCGTGGTGTCTACGCTGGGTGGTGTTATCGGGCAGCCGCGCCGCCGGTGCAACCGGTGGCCTTACCAGCCGAGGAATCCCGTGAGTGACACCCCATTCGGATTCGGCCTTCCGCCGGAGGAGCCGGACGACGGCGACGAGGGCAAGAAGAAGGACCAGCAGAGCGGCGGGGGTCAGGGACCGGCCAACCCGTTCGGTTTCGGCGGGCTGCCCGGTGCCGGGGGCTTTGGCGGCCCCGGCGCGGACAATCCGTTCGCTGCCATGTTCGGCTCGCTGAACCCCACCGACCTGGGTGCCGCGTTCCAGCAGCTGGGGCAGATGCTCTCCTACGAGGGCGGCCCGGTGAACTGGGACATGGCCAAGCAGATCGCCCGCCAGACGGTCTCCCAGGGCACCGCGGACGGCACGAAGGACGCGAGCGTCGGTCCTGCCGAGCGCACCGCCGTCGAGGAGGCCGTACGCCTGGCCGACCTGTGGCTCGACGACGCGACGTCCCTGCCGTCCGGCGCGGGCTCCGCGGTGGCGTGGTCCCGCGCGGAGTGGGTCGAGGCGACCCTGCCGGCCTGGAAGGAGCTCGTCGACCCGGTCGCCGAGCGGGTCGGCACCGCGATGGGCGACGTCCTACCGGAGGAGATGCAGGCCATGGCCGGCCCGCTGATCGGCATGATGCGCTCGATGGGCGGCGCCATGTTCGGCACGCAGATCGGGCAGGCCGTGGGCGTGCTCGCGGGCGAGGTCGTCGGCTCCACCGACATCGGCCTGCCGCTCGGCCCGGCCGGCAAGGCCGCGCTGCTGCCGGTGAACATCGAGACGTTCGGCAAGGACCTGGGCGTGCCGAAGGAGGAGGTGCGGCTGTATCTCGCCCTGCGCGAGGCGGCCCACCAGCGACTGTTCGCACACGTGCCGTGGCTGCGCTCGCACCTGTTCGGTGCGGTCGAAGGCTACGCGCGCGGGATCAAGGTCGACACGGCCAAGCTGGAGGACGTGGTCGGCCAGTTCGACCCGCAGAACCCGGAGCAACTGCAGGACGCGCTGCAGCAGGGCATGTTCCAGCCGGAGGACACGCCGGAGCAGAAGGCGGCTCTGGCCCGTCTGGAGACGGCTCTGGCGCTCGTCGAGGGCTGGGTGGACGCGGTGGTGCACGCCGCCGCCAAGCCCCGTCTGTCGTCCGCGGACGCGCTGCGCGAAACGCTGCGCCGCCGCCGCGCCTCGGGCGGCCCGGCGGAGCAGACGTTCGCCACGCTGATCGGCCTCGAGCTGCGCCCGCGGCGCCTGCGCGACGCCTCCCGTCTGTGGGCCTCGCTCACCGACGCGCGCGGTGTCGACGGCCGGGACGCCCTGTGGGCCCACCCGGACATGCTGCCGACGGCCACCGACCTCGACGACCCGGACGGGTTCGTGCACCGCGAGCAGATCGACTTCTCCGAGCTGGACAAGATGCTCGGCGAGGCGGCGGGCGGCTCCACCGGGAAGGCGGACCTGAAGAAGGACGACAAGTCCAACGACGATGACAAGGGCGACGGCACCGAGTGAGCCTGTACGACGACGCGGTCCTCGTGCTCAAGGGATACGAGGACCAGGAGGAGTTGCGCCAGGCCTACCTGGACCATCTCGCTGAGCACCCGGACGGCATGTGGAAGGCCTGCGGGGACGGACACATCACGGCGAGCGCGCTGGTGATCGACCCGGTGCGCGGGCGCGTGCTGCTGACCCTGCACAAGAAGCTGCGCATGTGGCTGCAGATGGGCGGCCACTGCGAGGCGCAGGATGCCTCCCTGGCGGCCGCGGCGCTGCGAGAGGCCACAGAGGAGTCCGGCATCAACGGCCTGTCGCTGCTGCCGGGCGGCCCGGTGCGCCTCGACCGGCACCCGATCCCGCCCCCGTGCCACTGCCACTTCGACGTCCAGTACGCGGTCCTGGCGCCGCGGGACGCCGAGCACGCGATCAGCGAGGAGTCGCTGGACGTGCGCTGGTTCGCCTACGACGAGGTGCCGGAGGTGGCCGACGAGTCGGTCGTACGACTGCTGGAGGGCACGCGCGCCAGGCTGTGAACGTGTAAGGGGTGACCACCTTTGTGGTCACCCCTTACCGGTCGTCACGCCGACTCAGCTCCAGACGTTGCCCTGGTTCTGCCCCCGAGCCCCCTGCTGCCCCATGCCGTACTGCGCGGCGAGGCCCGAGCCGATCTGGGCGTTCTGCGGCGGCAGCAGCTCGCTGGGCTGGACGATCGCGTAACCGCTGCCCATGAAGCTGAGCTCCCAGCCCTCACCGGTGTTGCCGCGGCGCCGCCACACCCCGGAGGAGTGCGTCTGGGCCTGCATCTGCACGCGCAGACTCGTCGACCAGGCGATGATCGCGTCGGCGTCGCAGTTGACGTACTTGTCGGGCGTCACCTGCATCATCAGCGGCATGCCCGAGGTCATCAGGGCGACCTTGCCACGGCCGGTGATGTTGAGCTGGTACTTCCCGGAGCCGGAGATGCCGTAGAGGCTGTCCACGGCGATGACGTCGTGGTGCAGCGAGGAGTCCATCGCCAGCACATAGCTGCTGTCGACGGTCAGCCCGTCCTGCTCCACCTCCACCACGTGGACGTGCTGCTTGAGGTTGGCGAGGTAGACCGTGCCCTGCCCGTGGCAGCGCATGAGGTCGAGGCCCTCGCCGGTGTGCGCACGCGCGCGTCCCTGCTGGTTGCTCTGGTACTCGGCGTCGAACTCGACCATGCCCTGGTAGGCGACCATGGTGCCCTTGCGGGCGAGGATGTCGTCGTGGCCCTCCAGGGTGACGCGGAGCATCTGCTTGTTCTGCAGGCTCCAGCGATCCTGGGTCTGCTGCTCGTTGTAGGCGAAAATCGGGCTCTGCATGGCGTTTCTGGCTCCCCCTCAGCCCCGGATCCGGAGACGGTCGGTGCTGTCCTCGCTGGGCTGGACGACGACGATGCCCTGGCCGGAGAAGGCCATCTGGTAGGCCTCGCCGCTGCCCCGGCCGATGAGCGACTGCGCCTTGAAGCTGCGCTTGCCCTTCACCTTGAGGTTCGGCGACCAGGCGACGAGCGCGTCCGGGTCGACGTACGTCTCGTCCTCGCCGCCGCCGCAGTCGACGACGATCGGCTTGCCCCGGGAGGTCAGCGCGACCCAGCCCTGCCCGGAGATCTTGGTGTTCCACAGGCCCTGTCCGGCGAACTTCGCCAGGCCCTTCACCCGCTCGACGCCCCACGTCAGGTGGGCGTCGAAGGCGAGCAGGTTGGTGGCGTTGACGGAGATGCCGTCGCCGTTGAGGTTGATGACGACGACATTGGCGCCGTAGTCGGCGAGGTAGAGCAGTCCGTCCCCCGTGCACTTCATCAGGGGCGCGCCCTCGCCGGTCATCCAGTCCTTGGCGATCTGGCGTACGGCCGACGGGTTGGGCTCGTACTGCACGAAGCCCTCGTAGGCGACCATCGACCCCACGCGCGCGAAGAGGTCGTTCCCGGTCTGCATGGCGACCTTCAGCATGTGGTTGCCGTGGTTCTCCATGCGGGCGGTGACGGGTGCGGGGGCGTAGCCCGCGAGCGGCTGGTTCATGACGGGCTCCCTCAGATCTCGTAGGGCTGGACGACGATGAAGTTGCCGGGAGCGGCCCGGAACTGGAGGTTGACGCTCTCTCCGGTGGCGCCGGGGTAGGCGTTGCGGCGCATGCGCACCTGGCTGGAGACGACCACCTGGGCGGCGGACGACCAGGCGACCACGGCGTTGGCGTCGGCGAACGTCGTGGGCGTGACCGGGAGGACCACGGGCGTGCCGTGCGTCTTCACGACGATCGTGCCGGTGCCGGTGAACTGCATCGTGAACAGCGCGCCGCCGGGAATGCCGTGGCCCTCGATGCGGCGGATCTCGTACTGGAGGCTCTCGTCGAAGGCTAGGACGTTCTCGGCGGAGACGCAGATGCCGTCGCCCTGGAGCTCGATGGGGTGCAGCATCGTGGAGTTCTCGGCGAGGAACACCTGGCCCTGGCCGGTACAGCGCATCAGCTGCATCTCCTGGCCGGTCGCGTTGCCCGCGATCCGGCCGGCGAACCCGGCGCCCTTGTAGCTGAAGTCGACCTTGCCCTGGTAGAGCACCATGCTGCCCTGCCGGGCCAGCACGGGGTGGCCGCCGATGCCAAGGTCGACGCGGACCATCTTCTTGTTCTGCTGCGTCCAGCGCTGGCCGGTGGGCGTCTCCTTGAACTGCTGGAGCGCCGCGGCCACGCCGGGGCCCTGAGGTGCGCCTTGAGGAGCACCTTGAGGTGCGCTCTGCGGGGCTCCATAGGGGGCCTGCTGGCCCGGGGCCTGCCCGTAGGGAGGCTGCTGGCCGTAGCCCGGAGGCGGGGTCGGCTGGCCGTAACCGGGGGGCGGGGCCGGTGCCTGCGGGGGGAGCGGCATGCCCGGGGGCAGGCCGGCCGGCCCGGGTGCCAC
>NZ_LLZG01000047.1 GCF_001509475.1 Streptomyces regalis | reverse complement strand
GCCGCGTGGCTGACCCACCTGGCCGGAGACCGCGTCGAGGTCCGCTCCGCCGGCTCCAACCCGGGCGCCCACGTCAACCCGGCCGCCGTCGAGGCCATGGCGGAGGTCGGTATCGACATCTCCGCCGAGGTGCCGAAGATGCTCACCGTGGACGCCGTCAAGGAGTCCGACGTCTGCATCACCATGGGCTGCGGCGACACCTGCCCCGTCTTCCCCGGCAAGCGGTACCTGGACTGGCAGCTGGAGGACCCGGCGGGCCAGGGCGTCGAGGCCGTGCGTCCGATCCGTGACGAGATCAAGGTACTGATCGAGGGACTGATCAAGGAGATCGCGCCGGAGCCCCAGGCATGAGCACAGCGACAGACATCCGCAATGTCATCGTCATCGGCTCGGGTCCGGCCGGCTACACGGCCGCCCTCTACACCGCCCGCGCCTCGCTGAAGCCGCTGGTCTTCGAGGGCGCGGTCACGGCCGGGGGCGCGCTGGTGCAGACGACCGAGGTGGAGAACTTCCCCGGATTCCGCGACGGCATCATGGGTCCGGACCTCATGGACAACATGCGCGCCCAGGCCGAACGCTTCGGCGCCGAACTCGTCCCCGACGACATCGTCGCCGTCGACCTCACCGGCGAGGTGAAGACGGTGACTGACGCCGCGGGTACGGTCCACCGGGCGAAGGCCGTCATCGTGGCGACCGGCTCGCAGCACCGCAAGCTCAATCTCCCGGGCGAGGACGCGCTGTCCGGCCGCGGCGTGTCGTACTGCGCGACCTGCGACGGGTTCTTTTTCCGCGAGCACGACATCGTCGTGGTCGGCGGCGGCGACACCGCGATGGAGGAAGCCACTTTCCTCTCCCGCTTCGCCCGCTCCGTGACGGTCGTCCACCGCCGCGACGCCCTTCGGGCCTCCAAGTCGATGCAGGACCGCGCCTTCGCCGACCCGAAGATCTCCTTCGCCTGGAACCGCGAGGTCGGCGAGATCCACGAGGAGGCCGGCAAGCTCGCCGGGCTCACCCTGCGCGACACCGTCACCGGCGAGACCTCCGAACTCGCCGCCACCGGCCTGTTCGTCGCCATCGGCCACGATCCGCGCACCGAACTGGTCACCGGCCAGCTGGACCTGGACGACGAGGGCTACCTCAAGGTCGCCGCCCCCACCACGCGCACGAACATCCCCGGCGTCTTCGGCGCCGGTGACGTGGTCGACCACACTTACCGGCAGGCGATCACCGCGGCCGGATCGGGCTGCGCGGCCGCCTTGGACGCCGAGCGGTATCTGGCGGCCCTCGCCGACGCGCCCGCGACCGCCGAGGCCGAAGCCGTCACCGTCTGACGGCTCCGCCCTCATCGACGTAGGAGGACCCTCCCTGGAGGCGATCGCCGCGAGCACGGCGACAAGATCGAAATCGTGAAGCTCAACATCGACGAGAACCCAGAAACCGCCGCGCGGTACGGCGTGATGTCCATCCCGACGATGAACGTCTACAAGGGCGGTGAGGTCGTGCAGAGCATCGTGGGTGCCAAGCCCAAGGCTGCCCTGGAACGCGAGCTCGCCGACCACCTCGCCTGACACACGACGCCAGTGGGGGCGCCCCCAGCGCCCCCACCGAGCACTCTTCTCCCACGGAGGTACTCCGGTGGCCAGGAAGCGCATCGTCGCCATCGGCGGCAGCGACGCCGGCATCAGCGCCGCCCTGCGCGCCCGCGAGCTGGATCCGGACAGCGAGGTCACCGTGGTCGTGGCCGACGCCTACCCGAACTTCTCCATCTGCGGCATCCCGTACTACGTCTCCGGCGAGGTCGGCCACTGGAGCGATCTGGCCCACCGCACCCTGGCTGACCTCAAGGCCACAGGCATGCAGGTGCGCACCGACACCCTTGCCACCGGCATTGACGTGGCAAGCAAGCGGCTGGCGGTGCGTGACGCGGACGGCCGCACGGAGGAATTGCCGTACGACGCACTGATCATCGGTACGGGAGCCGTCAGCGTCCGCCCGCCCATCGAGGGCCTGACCGGGCCCGGCGCACTGGGCCCGCAGGACGGTGTGCACCTGTTGCACAGCATGGGCGACACCTTCGAGGTCATGCAGAGCATCGCGGAGCGCCGCCCCAGGTCGGCTGTCGTGATTGGCGCGGGCTACATCGGCCTGGAGATGGCGGAGGCCCTGACCACACGTGGTCTGCGGGTCACCCAGATCGAGGCTCTGCCCGAAGTGCTGCCCACCGTCGACCCGGAGCTCGGCGCGCTCGTGCACGCGGAACTCACCTCGCACGGTGTCGAGGTCATGACCGGTACCCAGGTCACCGAGATCGCGCGGAGCCACTCCGGCGAGACACCCCATGTCCGAGCCGCCGGACCGGACGGGACGACATTCACGCAGACTGCCGACCTCGTCCTTGTCGTCGTGGGCGTACACCCCGACACCAAGCTCGTCACGACCGCCGGGGCCAAGCTCGGTGCCAAGGGCGCGATCGACGTCGACGAGCACATGCGCACCTCACTGCCCGACGTCTACGCGGCCGGGGACTGCGCCGTCACCCACCACCGCCTCCTCGGCAAGACCTGGCTGCCGCTGGGCACGACCGCCCACAAGCAGGGAAGGATCGCCGGGGAGAACGCGCTGGGTGGCTACCGCTGGTTCGCGGGCAGCCTGGGCACCCAGGTCGTGAAGGTCTTCGATCTCGTCGCCGCCCGCACCGGTCTGCGTGACCACGAGGCACGCGCCGCCGCAAGGGACTGGGCCCCGGCCACGACAGGCAGCCGTCCCGACGACCACAAGGCGTACTACCCGGGTGCCACCCCGATCTCGATCCGCGTCACCGGCGACACCTCCAGCGGTCTCCTCCTCGGCGCGCAGCTCGTCGGACGGCTCGGTGCGGAGATCTCCAAGCGCGTCGACACATACGCCACCGCGCTCTTCCATGGCATGCCGGTGGACGGCCTCAATGAACTCGATCTCTCTTACACGCCGCCGCTGGGCTCCCCGTGGGACGCGGTCCAGGTCGCGGCGCAGGCGTGGATGAGCGAGCACCAGCTCGACGTCCAGCGCCGGATGCTGCGTACTCCCTGACCGGGAAAGAGTCAGGCAGCCGCGGCAGGCTCGCCCTCCGGCACGGGTTCCAGAATCGCCCGTATTCGGCGCAGACCGTCGAGGTTCACGGAGTACCAGACCCAGGTGCCGCGCGGCTCGCGGTCGAGCAGGCCGGCCTCGGTCATGACCTTCAGGTGATGACTGACGGTCGGCTGCCGCAGACCGAGGCACTCGGTCAGGTCGCACACACACGCCTCGCCCGTCGGCGCGCGCTCGATGAGGCGGAACAGCTGCAGCCGGGTCGGGTCGGCGATGGCTTTGAGCATGGCGGCGAGCCGTCCGGCTTCGTCACGGTCGATGAGGTGGCACGCCAGGGATGGGGAGCACGTCTCCGCTTCCTCCGCCACCGCCCCCGACCCTTCGCCATACGTAGAGATAGCCATCTATACAGAATAAGCGTCGCTCACACGTTCCCCTGACACTCCAAGACCGGGGAGAGTTTCCCGGCGCGACCGGAAGAGGTGCCTCCATGGATGAGCAAAGCCGGTTCGGTCCTGCCACTCCCCCGCTGCGAAACAGCGGGGCGATCCTGGAGCGCATCGCCCGGCGCCTCGCGGCACGACACGGCCGGGCCTTCTCCCGGGAGACCATCGCTGCGTACGTCGAGGAGTGTGCGGAACTCCTCGGTGCGCGTGCTCGCACTTCCCACTACCTGCCCGTACTGGTGGAGCGGTTCGCAGACCAGAGGCTGCGGGCCCTGACCAAGGCGTCGGGGCTGTGTCCCGGGCCGGTCCCGCATGTGCTGTTCGTGTGTACGGAGAACTCCGGGCGCTCGCAGCTGGCCGCCGCGCTGATGCGCCATCGGGCGGCCGGTTCCGTCGAGGTGCTGACCGCGGGCTCCGCCCCTTCAGGTGCGATCGCGCCGATCGTGCGGCAACTCCTGGCCGAGCAGGGCCTCGATCCGGGGGAGGAGTTTCCCAAGCCCTTGACGTGCGAGGTGGTGGACGCGGCCGACGTGGTCGTGACGCTGGGGTGCGGGGATGCGTGCCCGGTGCGGCCAGGCCGGCGCTACCTCAGCTGGGATCTGCCGGAGCTGTCGGGCCTGGACATCGAGAGCGCCCGCTCCGTGCGCGATGCGCTGCAGGACCGTATCGGAGTGCTGGTGCAGGAGCTGGTCGACGCACGGCCGTCGGCCTCGGCCACGACGGGCTGAGACGGCGGCAGTCCGCCGACGCTCAAGGGTCCGCTTCTGTGAGGCACCAGGAGATCAGCGTCCGTGCCTCCGCCGCGGTGCGAGCGGTGATGATCTCCATCATGGTGATCCAGTCGGTGTCGAACCTCCGCCACCTCGTCTGGCCGGCCGCCAGAAACCGCACGCAGACCTTCGTCGAGTACCAGTGGTGGTGGCGCCCCTAGATGGTGCCGGCCCAGATCGGCAGATCGATGAAGGACTCCTCCTCCGGCATCTCCGGCACGGAAGGCCCCAACCGCTACGTCGGCGTCTGCGCCGGACGGGTGGACAGGATCTGTGCCGGGACACCGTCCTCGCGTCCGCACTCCAGGCGGTAGCCCATGCCGCGGATGGCGTCGATGGTGCAGCGGCTTCCCGCCTCGTCGCGCAGCTTGTTGCGTACCCTCCGGACGTGCACGGTCAGGGTGTTGCTGTCCAGCGTGTCCGTCCCCCACAGGGCCTGAGTCAGCTCGCTTCGGCTGATGACCTTGTTGGGGCGCTCCATGAGGTAGCGCAGCAGCAGGAACTCACGGACCGGCAGCTGGATGGAGCGTCCCCGTACATAGACGTGGAAACCGGCGATGTCGAGCTCGATGTCGCCGGCCACCAGCGTCTGCGCCGCATCGTCCGTGGGACGGGTGCCCCTGAGCAGCGGGACGATCTCCTCGGTGCGGTAGGGCCGGGCCACGAAGGCCACGGCTCCGGCCTCCAAGGCCGCGGTGGCCTCCGCCGCGCCTTCCGGTCCGGCGCCGACGATGACCGGGACCGGGACCGGGACCGGGACCGGGACCGGGTGGAGTTTGGCGATCAGCTCGGTGACCTGCACGACCCCCACCACCGGAAGCGGGGCGCCGAGCAGGACCGCCTTGGGGCCGCGGGCGCCGACCTGGAGCAGGGCCTCGGCGCCGTCGTGGCAGACCAGGGTCCGCACGCCCGACGCCGTGAAGCGGGCCAGGGCCCGCTTGGCGATGTCGGGGTCGGGTTCGGCCAGCAGCAGGTCGGGGGCGCTGCCGTCGTCGGGGCCGCCGGGACCGCTGTCGGGCGCGGTCTCCGGTGGCCGGTGTGCCTCGGGTGTCACCCGTAGTACTCCTTTACGTGTAGCGCGCAAAGGGGGCGCACATCGGATACGGCATCGGTCAGCCGAGGCGGCCGGTGATGTAGTCCTCGGTGCGCTGGTCGGACGGGTTCTCGAAGATCTTCTCGGTGGTGTCGTACTCGACGAGCCGCCCGTGCCGACGCCCTTGTCGTCGACGTCGGCGGTGAAGAAGGCGGTGTAGTCGGAGATACGGGCGGCCTGCTGCATGTTGTGGGTGACGATGACGATGGTGTAGTCCATCGCCAGGTCCGCCATCAGGTCCTCGATGCGGGCGGTGGCGATGGGGTCGAGCGCCGAGCAGGGCTCGTCCATCAGGATCACCTCGGGCCGGACCGCGATGGCGCGGGCGATGCACAGCCGCTGCTGCTGGCCGCCGGACAGGGCGAGGGCGTTCGACTTGAGTTTGTCCTTGACCTCGTCCCACAGTGCGGCCCCGGTGAGCGCCTCCTCGACGAGGTCGTCCATGGCGCCCTTGAAGCCGTTCACGCGCGGGCCGTAGGCGATGTTGTCGTAGATCGACTTGGGGAACGGGTTCGGCTTCTGGAAGACCATGCCGATGCGGCGGCGCACCTCGATGGGGTCGACCTCGGGGTCGTAGAGGTTCTCTCCGTGGTAGGCGACCTTGCCGGTGACGCGGGCGCCGGGGATCAGGTCGTTCATACGGTTGAAGCAGCGGATCACCGTGGACTTGCCGCAGCCGGACGGGCCGATCATCGCGGTGATCTGCCGGCGCCCGATGGTCATCGTCACGTCGCGGACGGCCTGGTGATCGCCATACCAGACGTCGAGGTCGGAGACGTGGAACACCGGGTCGTCCAGGGAGGGTTCGGGCCGGTTGCGGCGGCGGCCGCCGATCCGCAGGGACAGGGCCTCGTTCTCCTCGGCCGGGGTGGCGGGAACGGCGTCTTCGGTCATGGGGATCACCAGCGCTTACTGAAGCGGTTGCGCAGCCAGATCGCGGCCGCGTTCATGAGCAGGAGGATGGCCAGGAGGATGACGATCCCGGCGGCGGCGAGGTGGTGGAACTCCTCGCGGGACTGGCTGATCCAGTTGAAGATCTGGATCGGGAGCACGGTGTACGCGCTCTCCAGGCCCTCAGGGTTGAACGCCACATAGGTCACCGCGCCGAGCAGCAGCAGCGGCGCTGCCTCGCCGATCGCCCGGGACAGGGCGAGGATCGAGCCGGTCGCGATGCCGGGGACAGCGGCCGGGAGAACCTGGCGCCAGATCGTCTGCCACTGCGTCGCCCCCAGGGCGAGCGACGCCTGTCGGATCGACTGCGGTACGGCTCTGATCGCCTCGCGCGAGGCGATGATGACGACCGGCAGGACGAGCAGGGACAGAGTCAGCGAGGCCGTCAACACCGTCGTTCCCAGGGCGAGTTGGCGGGCCAGCAGGCCAAGTCCCAGGATGCCGTAGATGATCGAGGGCACGGCCGCCAGGTTCTGGATGTTCAGCTCGATCATCCGGTTGTACCAGCGGCCCGGGTCGGCGTACTCCTCCAGGTAGATCGCCGCCATGATGCCGGTGGGCAAGCAGAACAGGGCGGTGAACGCGATCACCCAGATCGTGCCGAAGATCGCCGACTGGGCGCCGGCGCGCTCGGGGCGGCGCACGGAGGGGAAGTTGTTCCACAGCCGCGAGTCCAGCCGCGGCCACGCCTCGACCAGGATGTACGTGATCAGCACGCCGAGGAAGATGATCCCCACGGCGAGGCAGCACAGGAGCAGGAGGCGGAAGGCGCTCTCGCCGGGCCTGAAGCGGGGTCCGGCCAGCTTGCGCGGCTGGGCAGGGGCAGGCGGTTCGGTGACCCGGATGTCGGTCATTCGCACACCTCCCGGTACTTGCGCACCAGGCGGATGCTGATCATGTTCATCACGAAGGTGATGACGAACAGCAGCGCGCCGACGGCGAAGATGGTCTTGTACTCGAACGACGCCACCGGCACGTCCCCGGAGCCGGCCTGCGCGATGAATCCCGTCATGGTCTGCATCGCCTTCAGGGGGTCCCAGCTGAACACGGCCTGGTTGCCGGAGGCGATCGCGACGATCATCGTCTCGCCGATGGCGCGGGAGATGCCCAGCACACAGGCCGCGACAATGCCCGACAGCGCGGCCGGCACGACGACGCGCACGGACACCACGCGCTTGCCTGAGCCGAGTGCGTACGCCACGTCCCGCAACGCGTCCGGTACGGCGGACATGGCGTCCTCGGACAGCGACGCGATCATCGGGATGATCATGACGCCCATCACCAGCCCGGCCGCCAACGCGTTCTGGAAGTCCGGCTGCATCCCGCTCGGCAGCCACTCCCGCAGGCGCGGGGTGACGAAGCTGAGCGCGAAGAAGCCGTAGACCACCGTCGGCACCCCGGCCAGCACCTCCAGGATGGGCTTGAGCGCCTTGCGGATACGTCGGTTGGCGTACTCACTCAGGTAGATCGCGGAACCGAGACCCACCGGGACCGCCACGGCCAGCGCGATCACGGTGATCAGCATCGTGGCGCTCAGCAAAGGCAGCACACCGTACTCCGGCGAGCTGAACAGCGCCGTCCACTCCGTGCCGCCGAGGAACTCAGCCAGGCTCACCCGTTCGAAGAAGTCGACCGTGGGCGGGATCAGCGAGACCACGATGCCGACGAGGTCACTTCGCCGATTCCTTGAGCTTGTCGAGGGTGCCTTGAGCGTCGTCTCCTGCTCGGAGTTGAGCGGAATGAACTGGGCGTCTTCGGCGATGGCCTTGTGGTTCTCAACGTAGTACTCGACGAACGCGAGCACCTCTTCCCGCTGCAGCGCCTTGGCCGACGGGTAGATGAACAGCGGGCGCGCGAGCGGGGTGTACGTGCCGTTCTGCGCCGCCTCCACGCTCGGCGCGACACAGCCCTCACCGCCGTCGATCTTCAGGGCCTTGAGCTTGTCGGTGTTCTCCTCGAAGTACGAGAAGCCGAAGTAGCCCAGCCCGCCCTTGGACCCGGCGACACCCTGGACGATCACGTTGTCGTCCTCGCTCGGGCTGTAGTCCGTGCGGGAGGCACCCTCCTCACCATTGATCTCGTCGGTGAAGTAGTCGAAGGTGCCCGAGTCGGTGCCCGGACCGAACAGCTTCAGCGGCTCATCCGGGAACTTCGCATCGACCTGGTTCCAGGGCAGTCGACGAAGTCGTTCTCCTTGGGCACCACGACGGTCAGCGCGTCGTTGGCGACCGCGAACTCCTCGTAGGTGACGCCCTTCGACTCACACGCCGCCTTCTCCTCGTCCTTGATCGGACGGGAGGCATCCGAGATGTCGGAGCGGGGCCACCGTGCTGGAGCCATCCGCCTTGACCGAACCCGACAGCTGCTCGCCGTCGCCACTGCCGCCAGAGCCCGCGTCGGAACCGCCGCACGCACTCACAGCCGGCATCACAGCCGCCGTCGGAGCCAAGGGAGCCTTGGCCCGGCGCAACGTAGTGGGAATGTTCACGTGACTCTCGATCCTCGTGTCCGCCGGGGTCTCCCGGCCGTGTGGATGAGGTGCGCCAGCGCGCGCCGTAAGGACACTTGGATCGAATCCAGCCTATGTGAACCCCGGATGCACAAACGGAATGTGAACCTCTACTGTGCGGCGCGTTTGGCCTCGTGTCGGTGCCGTCTGCCGCGTATTTCCCTGAGCGCCAGAAGGACGACCGCCAGGTTCATGGGGAAGGCGATTGCGTTCGCCACCTCCGGGATGTCGAAGGCGCGCAGCAGGCTCGCTCCGGCGGCGATCAGGAAGAGGGCAAGCGGCAGGAACCTGCGCCACGTGGGTAGTTCGCGCATCCGGGCAACAGTGACGGAGCACCACAGGGTGAGGCAGAAGAAAGCGATCCCGAAAGCAGCGACTGCGGGAAGCATGTGTATCTCCACGAGGGGAGCCGAGGCCGGCCCCGGGGACGAGGTGGCCTGCGGCTTTGGAGTTGGGGGCAAGGAGGTGGTGCTCCGCGACCGGCGTCGCGGAGCACCACACTAGGCGCACGTCATCAGGCCGGGCTCAACCCTTTGTGTAGACGATGCGGTAGCTGGACACGTAGCGCCATGATGTTCTCGTCCAGCTCCAGCCTCCGGTCCGCGTCCACTTGATTCCCGTCCACTTGATGCGGTACGTGGTGCGGTCGCGGTAGGAGTACTGCCAGTGCGTTTCGAAGGTCGCGAGGATCTTCTGCCGGCCCCAGCCGTACCAGGCCACGACCTTGCACTTGAAGATGTACTGCTTGCGGTAGCGGTACTGCCGCTTCCACGCGCTGATGGGCACCGGGCCGTAGTCACCGCTCAGGACGTCCATGTACCAGTGCCAGTTGACGTTCTGCCATCCGCTGTAGCTCCAGCGCGTGGTGCGCAGGACCGTGGTGAAGCTGCGGCCGGTCCAGGCGTGCTTGGGCACGCGGCAGGTCGCGCAACCGGTGACGTCCTCGTTGTTGACGGGGTCGGCGCACGCGTAGTCGTAGGCGTTGCAGCTGCCGCCGGGCAGCGGGTCGGCGGACAGGAAGCGGCCCGTCGCCGGGTTGTACAGCCGGACTCCCATCAGGGTGAGTCCGGTGAGCGTCTCCCCGGACCGGTGCATGCCCCCGTGCCAGCCGTAGCGGACCGCAGCAGAGGTGTTCGTGCGGTTGCCGTATTCGTCGGTGGTGAGCACGGTGGGGGCCTGTCCGGCGGCGGTGGGCAGTTGCATCACCACGTCGCCGTGCAGGTTGACCAGTTGCAGGACGGTCGATCCGGTCTTGGCGGTGGTGGCCACCAACTGGCCGTCGAATCCGTTGACGTTGCGGGTGACCGCGCCGGTGGCGGTGTCCTCCACGGTCCAGCGCGGGGTGTCCGCGTCGGAGCTGTAGTGGCTCACCTTGGACTGGGTCTGCGTCCAGGTGCCGGAGGCGTTGGATTCCACGGTCCAGCCGCGGAAGCGCAGCTGAGAGTCGAGGGTCCAGGTCTGCCGCTGGGTGCCTGCGGTCTGCTGGCGCACCAGGTCGTTGGTGTAGTAGGCCAGCGTGGTGCCGGGTGCCGCTGTGGTCCGGCCGAAGGCGTCGTAGCTGTAGCCGGAGTCGACGAGACGGTCGGCGCTGTCGTAGGTGTGGCTGGTGCTCGTCGCGCCCGTGGTGGTGCAGGCCAGGCCGGGCTCGGCGGGCGAAGTGGCCAGGGTCCTGCGGTTGGCGTTCTTGTCGAGGGTGTAGCTGCGGGTGACGCAGACACCATCGACGGTGTCGTCCTCCGCCCGGACCAGCCTGCCCGCCTTGTCGTACCGGTAGGTCTGGCTGGACGTCTGACCCGCGGAGCCGGTGTAGGAGGACCGCTGACCGTGAACGGTGGGAATGAGGGCCTCGGAGAAAAGCACCTCGCCGTCACTGTCGCGGGTGTACGTCCGCTCCATCGCCATTCCGGCCGGGTTGGTGCTCTGGCTCATGGTGTAGCCGCCCGGCAGCTTCTGCGACCGCACCTGTCCGTCGGCGTCGTAGCGGACGCTGAACGTGCCCGCCACCGAGTCCGTGATCGACGTGGGCAGACCGCGAGGGTCGACGCTCGCGTCGTACGCGTAACTCGTGCTGGACGGCACGTTGTCGCTGACCAGGACCGCGTGGCCCTCGGCGTCGTACTGGCTGGTGGTCACACCTCCGTCGGCGTCGGTGTAGGAGATGAGGCGGCCGAGCTTGTCGTACGCCTTCTTGATCGTTCCGCCTCCCGTGGAGGTGATCTCGGCGACCTTGCCGCTGACCGGGTCGTACGTCGTAGTGACCGCGGGGACGGCGGTGCCGGTGCCCCCGGTGATCGTCACCGTCTTGGTACGGCCGGCGTCGTCGTACTCGGTGGTCTTGACCCGGGTAGTGCTGTTGGCGGTCTCCGTGAGCTTGGAGGTCTCGCCCCACCGGTCGTACTCGGCGGTCGTGGTCGCCAGCTGGGTCGGGTTGGAGCCTCCACCGGTGATCGCTGCAGCCGGCCGGGTACGGCACACCTCGTCGGCCCACTCGGGACGGCTGCCGCAGGCGCCGGTGCCGTCGCCGGTGTAGTAGTCCGTGATCAGCGTTCCCGCGTCGGATCCGCTCGAGGCGGGCAGGCTGCGGGAGATCTGCCGCCCGGCGGTGTCGTAGGTGGCCTTCTCGGTGATGGCCAGGCCGCCCGGGTCCTGGATGGTGCTGGTGGGCTGGCCCACCACCCAGTCGTACACCGTCTGGGTGACCCTGGCATCGGCCATGAGCGTCGGCCAGTTGCGGGGCTGGCCCCCCTCGGTGCGCTTGGTGACCTTGTCCGAGATGCTCGCCGTGCCGTCGGTGGGACGGCCGTCGTCGTACTCGCTCACGGTGCGGTGGCGCACGATCGCCTGGTCGCCCGCGGCCAGCACGGTGGTGGTGCCGTCCTTCAGCTCGGTGTCCAGGACGACCCGGTGCAGCGGCCCGAGAGTCTCCACCTCACGGGAGCCATCGGCGTTGTAGATACCGCGGTTGGACAGCATTTCGGCACGCTCTGCCGCCGGCAGGCCGGCGATACCGAGGTCGGCCAGCTGGGCCTTGTCGGCGTCGGTGATGCCCATCGCCAGCGCGCGGTTGGCTGCGGACAGTTCCCGGACCGCGTTGCCGAACCGGTCGTACTCGGTGGTGGTGATGTTCTTGGCGGCATCCAGGGTGTTGACCTCACGGCCGGAGGCGTTGAGGTAGTGCACCATGGCCCGCCCGTAGTCGCCTGCCGCGAGGGAGGCACCGCTGTGCGAGGCCGGAACCGAGCCGGTCGGGAAGACGGCGGTGGCGTCCGAGGGCGCGTCGAGCTGGCCCCAGGCCGCCACGTCGCCGGTGCCCATGGCCTCGGGCGCCGTGGTACCGGTGAGCGGTACGCCGTAGACGACCGACGTCTGGGCCGTGCCGCCATCGAGTTCGTCGGCGGAGCCGGCCTTGAGTGTCGGGCGGGACGCCTTGAGTAGCATGCCGTCGCCGGACACGGGGTCGGTGCCAACCTTGCCGTAGGCGAACGTCCAGGCCAGCTGGCCTGGCGGCGTGAACTGGGTGACGCGGCCCGCGGAGTCGTACGCGTACGTGGTCTTCAGTGCCGGAGAGACTCTGGGGTCCCAGGTCTCGCGCAGCCGTCCGGCGTCGTCGTAGGAGTACTTCGCCACGCTGGTCGCGGTGGACGCGGTGTTGCCGGGAGTGGTCGCCCAAGCCCGGATCTCGGACACCTGGTCCTTGACGTTCCCGAAGGTGGTGGCGGTGGCCGTGGTCGAGGTCGCGTAGACGAATTCCAGGACGCGGCATCCCCGGGTCGTCGGATCGGCTTCGCATGTCCCGACGGTCACCGCACTGGTGGCGGCGATCACGCGCTTGGGGCGGGCGAGGACCTGGCCGCCGACGGTGACGGCCTCGGAGATCACCTCGGTCGTCGAGTGGGCCTGGCCGTCGACCAGGGACCGGGACACGGTCCAGGCAGCGGCGGAGGCGTCGACCCGGCTGAACGTGGTGACGTTGCCCTCGGTGTCCGACAGAGTGAAGTCACCGCTGGTGAAGGACCCCTTCAACGTGAGGTCCTCGGAACCCGGTTCCGGAATCCAGCCGGTTTTGGCCGAGTTGGCGGAGAAGGCGAACGTCTCCCCGTCGGCGGTGACGACGTCGAGCGAGGTATCCGAGGTCTTCCGCAGCTCGGAGTAGTCGGACTTGACGGCCTGCGCGGTGGTACCGGCCACCCACTCCTTGCCGAAGATGGCGGCCTGTCCGTCCTGCGCCGCCCCGGCCTGCGGGGTACGGGAGGACGCACTGCGGGTCACCGTCATTTCGAGCACGGACACATCGGTGCCGGAGAGCGTGTAGTCGCCGGTGAGGAGGTTCAGCGAACCGGGCCCGACCTCACTGGCGGCGGCGCCGTCGGCATTCCGGTCCACCACGACGGCCAGCGGCTGCGTGGCACCGGACGCTCCGTCGGGACCGGTGAAGTCGGCCTTGATCTGGATCGAGCCGTCCGGGTCGACGGTGTCCGTGGTGTTCCACACGAGCGCGGCGTTCTTGCCGCCCGACAGTGGTACCGGCCAGGCTGTCAGCGCCGTACCGCCGGAGGTGACGTCACCGGCGGGGATCTGTGACCAGTCGTCGGCTTCCGAACGACGCCAGGAGAAGGACACGGCGTCGTACTTGCCCGCCTCCGCCTCGGCGACCAGCGGCAGGCGCCGCGCGGTGCGCTCACCGTCGGCCGGCTGGAGGAAGCCGCCCGGGCCGGCATGGAAGGTGTACTCGACGGGTTCGGACTTGTTGTCGGCCTTGTCGACTGCCCGCACCTGCAGGGTCTGGGTACCGTCCTTCGGCGGGGTGATCGAGATGGCCTTGTTCGCGGTGGAGCCGCCGGTGGCCACCTTGGTCCAGGTCACCCCGTCCAGCGACCACTCCAGCCAGTTGTGATCCGCGGCGGGAGGCGTGACGGTGAACGTGCCGGTCTGCCCCGCGCCCTTGACCCACTGCCCCGTCGGATAGTCCGTCGACGTGATGCTGGTGGGTGCGGATGGCGCCTTGGTGTCGACGGTGAACGTCTTCCACGCCGACCAACCGAGGTTGTAATGCGTCCCGTCGTACGGCGAGGTGCGGAACTTGTACGTCTTGCCGTCGCTCAGCACGCCGGACGCGACCCTGACTTCGGCGACCTGACCGGAGGGCACCCAGGGTGAGACGAGGTACTCGCCGACCTTGGTGTCGGTCGCCACGTCCCGCACCTCGAAGGTGCCGTTGACCTTGTCACCGTTGGCGTCGACGAAGGTATCGCGCAGTGTCGGGGTCGTGGTGTCGACGACATAGGCGCCGTCGTACGAGAAGTACGGCGGTCCGGCCTCCTGCTTGGTGCCCGTGCGCGGCCGATAGTTGTAGTTCACTACGAGCTTCGGCGGATTGGAGGCCGCGTTGGCGGAGTTGACCCGCTTCCACTGGGCGACCACGGTC
Source organism: Streptomyces regalis (assembly GCF_001509475.1). Lineage (GTDB taxonomy): Bacteria > Actinomycetota > Actinomycetes > Streptomycetales > Streptomycetaceae > Streptomyces > Streptomyces regalis. Next base: position 129,712 of record NZ_LLZG01000047.1, on the reverse strand, counting down.
TCGCTGGAGGCGCGCAGGCCCATGTGACCGCGGGTGGCCTTGGCCGAGGCCCACTCCTGCACAAGCGTGCTCACGTCGGCGTTGATCCAGCCGTCCGGCTGGGTGGAGCACCCGGGGTTACCGGTCGTCTCGGTGGAGGTGGCCTTCTTCGCCGTCCACGTCGGCTGCGCGGTCCAGCGCGAGGACGTGGATGCCGCTCCGGTCGACCACACCTCCCACGGGTAGGCGAGGCAGTCGGTGTTGGCCGAGTGGAAGTTCCACAGGCTCAGCTTGGCGTCCAGGACCAGCGCGTCCTGGATCGGCGTGGTGTTCCAGGAGATGAAGGACCGGGCGGTACGCGGGGTGCCGTCAGCGTTCTTGGTGCCCGGGTTGCCCAGGTCCAGTTCGGTGTCGGCTGACCAGTCGACGGTCTCGCCCTGCTGGACGTAGGTGTCGAAGACGTTGGACAGCGAGGACGTGGACGGGTCGACGGTGACCGGATACTGGGTGTCCGGGTCGGCGAGGAACTTCGCGTCCGGGGTGATCACCAGGTCGAAGGACGAGCCCTTCTTCACGACCTTCAGGCCGACGCGGGCTCGGTTGGTGTGCTCACCGGACCGTTTGTCGACGGTGGCGTCCCACATCACCGGGGCCGGCATGACGGCCCGCTTCTTGTTCCTCTTGTCGGTGAACAGCACACTGCCGTCGGACAGTTGCTTTGCCTTCAGCCCCTTGGCCTTGAGCGGCAGCGTGTAGGAGTAGCCGCCCTCATCAGGCCGCTGCTTGATCTCGACGAACTGCTCGAAGCCGGTCCGCGTGGCCTCCACGACCACATCCGCGCCCGGCACGGCGTTGACGTACTCGGCGCGCGTCCCCTCCAGCTTCGGTTTCGGCAGTCCGCCCTTCCACTGCAGGGTGATCTTCTGTTCGCCCTCGCCGAGTGTGACCAGGTCGGTCGCCTTGGCCTTACGCGCGGCCTTCAGCGACGTGGCGGGGGTTCCGCTCCGGCCGGCCAGGCGCAGCCCGTCGGGGTGTGCTTTCGGTTCGACGCCGCCGGTGACCTCCTTGAGCTCCACGTCGACGTCGGTCCACTGACCGTCCCGCTGGAACCGGATCGGCCCTGGCGCCATCTCAGTGGTCAGGCTGCCGTCCTTGTTGGCCCAGGTGGTCGACGTCTCGGTGCGCTCGCTGAGGGCCTCCACGCGGTGCCCGTAGAGCCGGGCGGCGACGCGGGCCGACGGGATGTCGTCGGCCTGCTTGACGGCGGGCTTCTTCGGCTTTGCGGCCTTCGCCTCCTGGCGCGGGCCGGACAGGCTGAGGGCCACGGCGTCGCCTGTGTTGGCGACCAGAAGGGCTGATTCGGCGGCCATCAGCATGGCGGCGGCCGCGGCGATCCGGGGCAAAGCCCGTCTGCGGCGGTGGAAGGCGAGCACAGAGCCCCGTATTCGGGGCAGGGCATGTCTCATCGAATGGCATCCCTTGCGATCAGGACATGGGGGGCGCCCGATCCGACCACTTCTGCGATCGCGAAAGAAGTGAGATCTTCACCGATCCCGTGTACAACCCTTTGCCGGCCTGAGCGGTCGCACGATGACGGCGAGGTGCGCCCGTCAACGGACACACCCGCAGAGCCGAGAGCACAGGTCATGGAACGGGGCAGGGTGTGGGACGTCGCACGCGGATGACTCAGGCCGCCGGAATCGCGTCACTGTCCCTCACGGTCCTGGTCACGGGCTCGCTCACCTTGCTGGCCACAGACCTACTGGCCCAGCCTCTCAGCAAGGGAACGCTGATCACCGGGGTCATCCTGATGATCGTGCTGCCCGCTGTGCTCCTCGGCCAGTACGCCACTCCTCCGTACCGTCTCCCCTACCGGTGGCGCTGGGGGCTGCTCGGCGTGCAGGCGGTGCTCACCTATCTGCCGGTCCTCGTTTTCGAGTACGCATGGCTGAGCCTGTTGGGCTTCCTCGCCGGAGCCGTGCTGCTGACGGTGCCGCGCCCGGTTTCGATCGTCATCGTGGCAGCCGTGGCAGCAAGCGGCCCCCTTCTCGTGAACAGCAGTCTGGTGACCACTCAGCGCAGCGGCATCAACGTGCTGGTGTCCACGGTCATCACCGCCAGCAGTGTGTATGCGGTCGTCCACCTGGCCCTGCTCGCAGCACGCCTTCAAGCCTCACACAGCCAGGCCGCGCGACTGGCCGAGCACCGCGAACGGGCCCGCATCGCGCAGGACCTGCACGACCTGGTCGGTTCCTCGCTCGTCTCCATCGCCGTGCAGAGCGAGAGGGCTCTCATGGGCACTCCGAGCACTACACCTGCTCACCAGACGCTCAGCGACATCGCGGCGCTGGCACGACACACGCACCAGGAGATCCGGGACATCACCGGGCACGGGACGGCTGCCCAACTGCACGCGGAGCTCGCGCATGCGCAAAACCTGTTGGCCTGCGCCGGCATCGTCACACGCATGACCCTGCCGCCCCAATTCGATCTCGGCGGGCCCACGGCCAACTGCCTGCGTGCCGTTCTGCGCGAGGGCATAGGAAACGTGCTGCAGCACAGCCAGGCGTCCCGTTGCGAAATCGAGGTGACGGTCCGCTCGTCCCACCTACGGCTGTCCATCGACAACGACGGTGTGCCACCCAGCACGGAGGGCGCTGGGCCAGGCAACGGGCTGGCGAACCTACGCTTCCGAGTCCTGTCGCTGGGCGGCATGCTCGACACCACATCTCATGGTGGGCATTTCGTCATGACCGCCGAGCTGCCTCTAAATCCACCCGTGGCGCTCGGCGATGCGAATCGCATCCACAAGCGAGCGCGCGTGTAGCTTCCCCACGGCGGCCGACAGGCGATTGCGAATCGTCCCCACGCTCAGGAAGAGGTCAGTGGCTATCGCCCGCGTGTCCGCCCCACTCGCGGCGAGTCTGAGAACCTCCGCCTCACGCGGGGTCAGCGGAGTCACCTCCCCTGCCGCGTCAGCGAGATCTGACGGCTCAATCACACGCCCGCCGGCACTGACCGCGCGCACGGCTTGTGCGAGTTCCTTCGAAGAGATGGTCTTCAGCAAGTACCCCGACGCTCCGGCATCGATGGCGCGGCGGACGTAACCGACCCTGTCCATAGCGGTCAACATCACAACCCGGCAGGCCGGCACGTGCTGGGGCAGCTCACCAGCCAACGCCAGCCCGTCCATGCCGGGTAGATCAATGTCCAGGAGCGCTACGTCGGGTTCAATGCGCCCCGCCATACCCAAGGCCTCATGTGCGTCGGCAGCCTGACCCACGACCTCCATGCCGAACTCGCCGTCGAGAAGAGCGACCAGGCCGGCCCGAACAATGTGCATATCCTCCACGACGAGCACCCTGATCATGACTTGAATAGTCCGATCCGCTTGCAGCTGGCGCACTGCGTCATCTCGGCAGCATCGATGTGCGATTCCCTGCCGGGCTCCGGCAAAGGTCCGGTCCTGCACCCCTCTGCGCGTCACGCGGCCGAGTGATCTACATCACCCCACCAGCCGTGCTGTGACGTTTGTACAGTGCAAAACGCTGAGTGCAGCGGGCCCTCCATGTGACGGATGTGCCTCGCGTGACTTACCTATTTCCGGCCTTCTACGGCCTTCTTCGGGGTGGGGATTCATCTTGAGCCGTCGTACTCGACGTGCGCGTCGTACGTCGCACGCGTACAGACCGCTGAGCCTGAAGCGCAGAGCCTGGCTGACGCTCGGTGCGGTAGTCCTGGGGGGTGGGGGCGTGGCGACGTACGCGCTGGCCGGCCCGTCCGAGGATCCGGGCAACGCCGACCGGGCCAAACGGCCAGTGAAGGTCTACGACCTCGCGCTGAAGGGCACCGGCAGCCAGGAGCGGGAGCTGCCGCGTACCAATACGAAGCAGTTCTCGCTGCTGGGCGTCTCCTGGACCGGGCCCAGGAAGCAGATCGACGGTACCGCCCAGGTGCGCACCCGCAGCCTGGACACCGGTGAGTGGAGCGCCTGGCAGGACCTGGAACTCGGCGCCGATCCGCCGGAGGGTGTCGAGCCGGGCATGCGCGGGGCCTCGGAGCCGCTGTGGGTCGGCCCGTCCGACGGTGTCGAGGTCCAGGTCGTGCGCGAGGACGGCACGGCGAGTGCCGGGCTGCCTACCGGGCTCCAGGTCAACCTGGTCGACCCAGGCGTGACCTCCGCCGAGACCAAGTCCATCGCCACCGAGTTCGAGCCGGCCGCGTTCGCCGCCGAGACCGACCCCGCCGCAACGCCGACCGACTCCGTCGCTCCTACCGACACGGTCACCCCCACGGGCACCACGACCGAGACGCCGACGTCGGATCCGGCCACGTCGGCCCCGGCCACGACGCCGACGGACACGGCGTCGCCCACTGACACCGCGACCCCGACGGACTCGGCCTCCGCGTCCCCGACGCCGACCGAGACCGTGCCGAGCGCCCCGCCGTCCACCGTCACCCAGCCGCCCATCACCACCCGGGCGCAGTGGGGCGCGGACGAGTCGAAGGTGGCCGACCCGCCCTCGTACCTCGACAAGGTGCAGGCGGTGTTCGTGCACCACACCGTCGGCTCCAACAGCTACAGCTGCGCCCAATCGGCTTCGCTGGTGCGCGGCATCATGGCGTACCACATCGACGTCAACGGCTGGAACGACCTCGGCTACAACTTCCTGGTCGACAAGTGCGGCCAGATATTCGAGGGCCGCGCGGGCGGCGCCGACCTGCCCGTGATGGGCGCGCACACCTACGGCTTCAACAGCTACTCCACCGGCATCGCCGTCCTCGGCGACTTCCAGGGCGATGCCGCCAAGGGCATCGCGCCGGCTCGTCCGACCCGGGCCACGCTGGAGTCGGTCGCCCGCGTCGCCGCGTGGAAGCTGGGCCAGTACGGCGGCAATCCGACCGGCAAGGTCACGCTGACCGCCGGGGGCAACACCGGGGTGTGGCAGCAGGGCGAGGAGGCCACCCTCAACACCATCTCCGGCCACCGCGACGGCTACGCCACCGAGTGCCCGGGCCAGACCATGTACGCCAAGCTCGGTGAGATCCGCCGCTTCGCCGCGAGCGCCGGCGCGAACTCCGCGATCCCGACGGCCGACTTCAACCGCGACGGCGTGGGCGACCTGGTCGCCGGCACGCCCCGGGCGCTGAGCAGCGGCGGCACGCTGACGGTCGTGCCGGGTGGCACGGGCGGGCCGGACGCCGCGTTCAAACGCTCCTTCACGCAGAACAGCCCCGGTGTCCCCGGCGGCCACGAGTCCGGCGACAACTTCGGCGCCGCCACCGCGTGGGGCGACGTCAACGGCGACGGCTACGCCGACCTCGCCATCGGCTCCCCCGGCGAGGACCTCGGCACCGCGAAGGACCGGGGCGCGGTCACCGTCCTGTACGGTCCCGGCCTGAACTCCGGGTTCATGTACAGCACCAGCGGGGTGACCCAGACCGGCGCCAAACTTGGCACGACCGTCACGGTCGGCGACTTCAACGCCGACGGCAAGGCCGACGTCTTCTCCGCCGGCACCGGCAACAGCGGCAGTTGGAACGCCCGCCTGACCGGCGGCGCCACCCAGTACGGCAAGCTCACCGGCGCCACCGGCTCGCTCGCCGCCCTCGACTCCGCCACCGGCGACTTCAACCGCGACGGCTACGCGGACGTGGCCCTCAACTACCGCGACCAGTCCGGCACCGGCCGCGTCACCTGGTTCAAGGGCACCTCCTCCGGCCTGGTCAAGGTGAGCGTCCTGTCCGTCAAGGGCGGCCGCTCCATCGCCGTGGGCGACGTCAACGGCAACGGCTACGACGACATCGCCATCGGCCAGCCCTTCACCGCCGAGTCCGGCGCCTTCAAGGGCGGCCAGGTCACCGTCGTCCCGGGCACCTCGACCGGCTTCACCACCACCGGCATGCGCACCGTCCACCAGGACACCAGCGGTGTCCCGGGTACCGCCGAAGCCGGCGACGCCATGGGCGCCTCCGTCTCCGTCGGCGACTACAACGACGACGGCTACGCCGACGTCCTGACCGGCATGCCGGGCGAGGACATCACCCGCAGCGGCACCAACCAGTCCAACGCCGGCATGGCCCTGCTGCTCAAGGGCACCTCCTCCGGCCTGACCGGCTCCGGCGCCCAGTGGTACAGCCAGGACCGCAGCGGCATCGCCGGCGTGACCGAGCCCAACGACAAGTTCGGCTCCGCCGTGGTCCTGCAGGACCTCTCCGGCTGGGGCCGCGCCGACCTCGCCATCGGCGTCGAGGGCGAGGACAGCTACAACGGCGTCATCCTCCAGCTGGACAGCGGCAGCTCCGGCATCGACACGAGCGGCGGCGTCTACTACAGCAAGAGCGCCTTGGGCACCCCGACGGGCGCCCACCTCGGCCAGACGCTCACCCCGTAACCCGCCACCGCATACCAGCACGCCGATAGGGGTCCTCCGGCACGGAGGGCCCCTGTCCTTATGTGCCACGGCCACATTTAGGAGGTGCTGATCGGCTGGTCAGGGATAGGCGGATGGGGTTTCAGGCTCAATCGTTCGGCCGCCGGATGGGCGCGCAAGAGGTACGTCCTGCCCGCACTCGGCATCGCGTTCGCCCTCGTTCGGTACCGCCGAAGATGGCCGGCCCGGCAAAATGCTTCATGGGCAAAGACGGCCGGACTCGGTGGGGCTACGACTCGAACCGCGGCTGGCAGCCGCGCAGTCGGGCTGGGCTCCCGGCCTCAGCATCCGCCGCCTCAGCCCCTCCGCCTGATACTTGGTGGCATCGTGATCCTGCAGGCCACGGCCCTGGCGCCCGCGCCCCAGCCGGGTGCCCCGGTCGTGGTTCTCACTCCGCGCCCGGACCTGGATGTGAACACCGCCTCGCCGTCGCCTTCCCCGTCGGCCGGCTGAGCATCAGGGTGTGGCCGCATCAGTGCCGTGCGCAGGGGCGGCTGCGGTGTGGGTCAGGCGGTAGGAGCGGACGACTGCCAGCAGGCACGCGGCGACCAGCGCGGCGGCCCAGCCGGCCACGTCGCGCAGCGGTCCCACCGCTGTCACCTCCGCCTCCACACCGCGTGTCGGCACGTGCCCCTTCGGGTCGTACACCACGGCGAGCACGTCGCCCGGCCGGGTGGTCTGTCCGCAGCCGCGCCAGATGCGGACCCTGAGCGGGATGCCGCCCTGGTCGGCTACCGAGCACAGGTAACGGCCGCGGCTGGCTGCGGCCGTCGCTCCACCCTCGACGGACGTCACCACCACGGATTCCACGCGCCCACGCTCCGCCAGCACCACGCCCGCGGCCGCCTGTGGGACCTGGAGCGCGAGGCACACGGCAAGTACGGCGACGAGGCCGACCAGTGCCCGGCCTGCACGCACCATGCCCAGATAGAGGACGAGTGCGACGGCGCAGACCAGCCCTGCCTCGCCGGCCGCCAGCGCGGGCAGCCCGTACCAGGCGCCGACGACGGCGGTGCCGACGATGGCCACAGCCCCGAGACTTCCGGCGAGGAGCCCTTCCCCGACCAGCCACCACGGTGGCAGGCCGACGAATTCCGCCGGCCCCCACACCGAGGTGCGCAGGTGGGCCATCAGGTGCGGTTCTACGGTGGGCAGGGGTCGGCTCGCCCGGTGCATGCGCGTCCCCACCTCCAGCCCTGGTCCCTGTCCGTCCACGACATCCTGGCGTCACGGGCGAGCGATCAGCACTGCCCCCGGCCGGACACACATACGCGGCCCGCCTTGCCGGGATCCGGCAGCCGGACCGCACCTCCACCTTTCCCTTGCATTATGCAAAACGCGTCTGGGCTGGAAAAGTTCGGGCCGAACCCGACGTCGGCCAAGAGGCGGTTCAGGCGTCGCGCGCCGCCGCCACATCCACCGCCCAGCCCAGAGGATGCGGCTCCGTATCGTCCAGCACCGTGGCCAAGGGTTCCCCGCCCGCCTCGTTGAAGGCGGTCAGCGCCTCGATCAGCGCCAGCCGCTGCGTCGGGGTGAGCCGTTCGACGATCGCGGCGATCTCGGCCCGGCGCCGGGCGGTGACGTTCTCGACGGTGTGGCGCCCCTCCTCGGTCAGCCGCAGCAGCGTCTCGCGGCGGTTGGCGGGGTTGGTCTGCCGGTCGGCGAGCCCGGCCGCGATCAGCCGGTCGACCATGCGCATCGCGGTGGACGGTGCCACGCCGAGCAGATCGGCGAGCCCGACCAGCTTGGTGGCACCCCGCGTGTGCAGGACCACCAGCATCCGGAACTGCGGAAGCGTCACTCTCTCCTCGACCTCGGCAAGGGAGCGGGCGGAGACCGCCACCAGCAACCGGGACGCGGTCAGCACCGCCCGGGTCACCGCATCGACATCATCCATGGCCCCCTCGGGGATCGCGCGCTCCGCCATGCGTCCTTTCTACCGCGCCGAACGCACTGCTCACTCACCCCATGGGAACAGATTTTCCTTCCCCATGACCGTGGTAACGCAGCAGGAGCATCGCGGCATCGTCGCGAGGCGGCCCGGCGGCATGCTGGGCCAGGTCCGCACGCAGCGCCTCCAGGGCGCGGTGCGCGTCGAACTCCTTCAGCAAGTACGCCCGATCGCCGAGCGGGTAGAAACTCCCCTGCTCGTCGCGGGCCTCGGTGACGCCGTCGGTGTACAGCAGCAGCTGCTCGCCGGGAGCGAAGTCCACCCGGTACGGCTTCGGGCCGTCGCCCCCGTGGGCGCCCAGCCCCAGAGGCAGGGCGAATGCGGGCGGCTGCGGGAAGTCGACGGTGCCGTCCCGGCGTACCAGCATCGGGGCCGGATGGCCGTAGTTCAGAAGGACCGCCTCGTGGTCCGAGCCGATCTCGGCCAGGATCGCGGTGACGAACTTCTCCCCCTCCAGCTCCCGGGCCACACTGCGCTCCAAGCGCTCGCCCAGACCCACCAGGCCCGGCTCGTCGTGCGCCGCCTCCCGGAACGCGCCGAGGACGACCGCCGCCGTCTCCACCGCGGCCAGCCCCTTGCCCTGCACGTCCCCCACGATCACCCGGATTCCGTGCGGCGAGGCCACCACCTCGTACAGGTCGCCGCCGATCCGGGCCTCGGCGACCGCCGAGGTGTACGACACCGCCGCCTGCAGCGGGCCCGCGGTCAGCGGAACCGGCCGCAGCAGCACCCGCTGGGCAACCTCGGCGATCGACCGCACGCTGGCCAGTTCCACCTCCCGGCGCGAGCGCATCACGGCCGCTGTGATGCCGATGCCGGTGACACCCGCCACCGCGGCCAGCGCGGTGTATCCCCGACGCTCTTCGAACAGCCCGTCGTAGAGCCCGAGTGCCACACACAGCACCAGCGCCACCAGTCCGAAGCCCGCCGTACGCCGCCACCCTCCGACCAGGCCGGAGAACGCGGGTCCGAGCGACACGAGCGGGAGGAACCCCACCCCCGGCCCGGCGACGACGTCCGCGACCGCCACCACCGCCATCACCACAACGGGCATGGAGGACAGCACCGTCGGCGTCGACGGCGGCTTCGTGTCGGTCATGGCGTACTCCAGCGGTGTCGAGGCGCTCGAGAGTCGCCCCTCACCTCCGCGGGCACGCCTCCCCCTCACGTTTAGACTATGCAAAGGTAGGCCGCGCGAGACGGCTCTTGCCTCGGGTCCTTTACCCAATCGAGTCCAAGAGCCGACATTCCCGACCATCTGTGGAAGGCAACCATGGCGCGTAGAGACACCGCCCCAAGCCGCCCTCGACTCCCCACCGGATGGCGGCGCTTGGCCCTACGGGCACCGATCCTCCTCTTCCGCGCGGGACTGGGGCCGCTGCTCGGGAACCGGCTGCTTCTGCTGCACCACGTCGGCCGCGTCACCGACCTCGACCACCGGGTCGTCCTGGAGGTGGTGTCCCACGATCCGGGCGTCGACAGCTGGATCGTCGCCGCCGGCTTCGGGCCGAAGGCGGACTGGTACCAAAATCTGTGCCACCAGCCGAAGACCGTCATTCAGATCGGCAATCGCCCCCACGCCGTCACCGCCCACTTCCTCTCACCCGACGAGGGCGCCGAGATCATGGTGGACTACGCCCGGCGGCACCCTCGAACGGCTCGCCGCCTGTGCGGATTCATGGGCTTTCCCGTCGACGGCCGTGTGGCGTCGTTCCGCGAGGCGGGCCGAGCCATTCCGTTCGTCCGGCTCACCTGTGCCGGCGGACACCGCCGGTACGGACGCGGACGCACGTGACGCCCCGGACGGTGTGTCCGGGGCGCCGGGCCGCGGCGGCCGCTTTCCTTACACCGCGGCGATGCCCTCCATGCCGGACTCGGCGAAGGCGGGCAGTCCGGTGACGGTGGTGACCTTGGTGAGGGATCCGTTCCTGCCGATACGGAAGCCGTCGACCGTGCCGGAGACGGCGTTCTGCACGTACAGGAACCTCTCGTCCTGCGTCACCGCCAGGTCGATGACCCCCTGGGACTTGGCCGACGGGGGCCTGGCGATGCCGACGTCGTTGGTGAGGGCCAGCCTGCCGCGGGCATCGGCGCGGTAATCCGTGACGGTGGAGTCGCCGGTGTTGCCGCCGTAGAAGAAGTCACCGGCGCGCTCCAGCCAGCACAGCGTGTCCTGACCGTTGACTTGGCAGCCTCGGCGACCAGCATGCGGCCGGTCTTGTCGAAGGTGATCGCGAAGGGCACCTCGCCCGCGGAGTTGTTGACACCAAGACTCCGCATGAGCGGGGCGGACGGCAGCGAACCATGGCTCGATGCAAAAGTGCCCCGCCGCACGCTGCCTTCGATGGGCCGCGGCAGGGCTGGAGCGCCGGGAAGCCTGGTCGGCACGGAGGAAGACCCTATGCCGAGAGGGGGGCGGCCGTGTCCACCGTCCAGGTCGCGCTCAACCGCGCAATGCGCGTCGAGGGGGCCCTCGGCGCCGTCCTCGTCGACTACGTCAGCCGCATGCCGCTCGGCGCGATGAGCCGCCGGAAGAACCTCGACCTGAACCGGGCCGCCCACGGCTGTACCGACATCGTGCGCGCCCATCTCTCCGCGCTGAATCTTTCCGGCTACAAGCCGGAGCAGATCGAGGACATCCTGGTCACCTTTGTCGGCGAACTCCACCTCATCCGCCCGCTGACCCGCCGGACCCACGAAGGGCTCTGCCTCCTCCTCGTCCTCGACCGCGAGCGCGCGCATCCAGATCTCGCGCGCAAGGAACTCCGCGGCGTCGAGGCCCTGTTATGAGGGTTGGCGAGGGCTCACGTGGTGCCTCCACCAGGCTGGCGAGCCCCGCTCCAGGCGCCCCGCCCCTCCCTCCCACCTCGGATGAGCCTCACAGGCTGGACCTGGGCACGTGTCCGGACGGCCCCCGCAGGCGAGCCGCACGATCGATCGCTCACGCCGACAAAAAGGGGGACAGTCATGGGCGCGCCACGCCTGAGCAGCACACCATGCCGGGCATCGGAGTCCGCTACGACCTGACGACACGGGAGAACCGCCACCTGTCGGTGGTCGCCCACCACGACGGGCAGCGCACGATCAACGCGTACCAGAAGGACGACCCGGACGCCTGCTCCCTGTCCGCGCGGCTGACCGCGGAAGAGGCGGCTACCCTCATCGACGCGCTGATGCCCGCCCACCACACGCCGAACCTGCGGCGGCGACAGGTGCGAATGGGCACGGTGACAGTCGTCAACCGGCTGGCGACGCCGCAGAAGGACCAGGAAGATGAAAAACAACACGCCACTGCAGACAGCACGCCCACGGCGCGCACGCTTCTTCGCCGCGACAGCAGCCGCCTTCATCCTGATCGGCGGCGGAGCGGTCGGCTATGCCCTTGTCGCGCGCGAGGACACGCCGAACTGTGACAGCCTGCTGTCCGACACGGCCCTGCGACGCTCCCTCGGCGCCGCATACAAGGAGGGCATGGACTGCCGCGCCCTCGGCACCGCGATAAAGGATGCCGCGACCGGCTCAACTCCCGGACGGCATACGCTCGCTGAAGCCCGTGCGATGCAGGCCACCGTCACCGCGGTCAGCGAGGCCATCGAACGACGCCGGGAGCCCACCATCGCCCCGGAGTTGCGCGCCCCGCTCGCGGGGGCTCTGGTGGACTATGCCCAGGACACGCAGGAGATACTGAGCGGCGTCAACGACGAGTACACGCACCGAGAAGACAGCACCCCGTGGCAGGACGGCAGCACCGTCCGCATGTCGGCTCGTACCGACGACCTCGTCACCGTATTGCACGCCGTGTCCCAGGACCCCGCTGCGTACGCCGACCTGCGAGCCGCACACGTCCGTCAGTGCGCCACACGCCTCGCGGAGGTCCCTGCTCACGCCACCGGCCCCTACTACACCTGGCCGGCGCGCAGTTGCGCCGCCGGCCTCGGCTACTACGACAGCATCGCCGACGACATCCCCAAGTCGCAGGCCGAACAATGGCGCTCGGACGTACTGCAACGCCTCACTCGCACTGCCGGCAGCCCTCCGCCCTACAAGGTGAACCGCGCACGCTATATCGCGGGCAGCTGGCAACAGGCGGTCATCGAGCAGGTCGACGCAGGCCAGGATCTGTTCCTCCAGGACGACAGCTCCCGGATCATCAACATCTGGGCCGCCGCACGGGGTGAAGACATCTACTCCACGAAGGTGCACGCCCTGAAACAGAAGACCGCGAACGACGCGGGCACCAGTCTCGTGGATGCCGGGAAAGCACTGCGGTGCACCAGACACCCCGCGGAGTGCGGGTAGGCGGTGGGCATACGGCGCCCTGTCGGCAAGCAGGTGGCGCAGTGGCAGTCGATGCCGACCTGCGCCACCTTCGGGCTCCACGCGGCCCGGAGCCCGTCCCATCCTTCGCCAAGCGCATCGGATCCGGAGGACGAAGGCTCCGACATCCGTGGCTCCGGGGAGAGGGGCGAATGCTTGCGCATCAAGAACAGGTAGCGTTCCCCGCGGTGTCCCGGGAAGCCTGCTCGACGGGCTTGGTCATCTTCGCCCGCAGCGGCTCCGTCTTGCCGCGCGCCGAGGTGTCCAGGCTCAGCCGCTCACCGACCGCCCTGACCTGCACCGGGCCATCTGCGTCCCGCGCGATCGCCAGGATCGTGCGGTAGGCGTCGGGCAGCGCGGCCTCGTCCTCAGCCTCACTGCGGTGCGGTTGCGGTGCGGAATCCGGGATGCCGCTGCCGTCGCCCCGACTCCCGCCCGGGTGGCGGGTCGGGCACTCGCGTCGCCGCACTATACGCCCCACATGCCCAGCCCCGACCCTGATCCAGCCACCCAGCGAGAGCCATCAGAAACGACCTAACGGGCCGAGTCGGGAGTGCGCTCCGGAGCAGTCAGGACCCAGGCGGCGAAGGCTTCGACGCCGTCCACGACTGCCTCGAAGCGCGGGGAGTGGAACAGGTCGAAGGCGTGCTGTCCGCCGGGCAGTTCGGCGTAGACCACGGTGCTGTCCGAGACGCGGCGCAGTTGGGCGACGAAGTTCCGGGCGCCCTCGACGGTCGCCAGCGCATCCTTGGTGCCGTGGGCGATGAGGAACGGTGGCGCACCGGGGTTGAGGTACGCATACGGTTGGTTCGGGGACGGCGTTTCGTCGGGTTCCTCGCCGAAGAAGTGGCCGTAGTAGCCATAGAGGCAGATCGCCGCGGTGACCGAGGTGTCGGCCGACTCGAATCCGGGCTGGAACAGCGGGTCGTTCGGCGTGAGCGCGCACAGGGCCGCCAGGTTGGAGCCGGCGGAGCTGCCCGCCACGAACAGCTTCGACGGATCGGCGCCGTACTCGGGGGCGTGCTCGCGGACCCAGGCGATGACCTTCTTGGCGTCGATCTGGTGGCCGGGGAAAGTGGTCTGGGGCCGCAGCCGGTAGTTGGCGCTGATGCACACCCACCCCTGGCCGGCGAGCCGGTAGAGCAGGGGCCGTGCCTCGCGGTTCTTCGCTCCGCTTGTGTACCCGCCGCCGTGGAAGTAGATCAGGACCGGCCCGTTCTGCGGTGTGTCGCGGCGACGGTAGATGTCGAGCAGGTTCCGGCGGCCGGCGTCCCCGTAGCTGATGTTGGGGATCCGCTGCACGTCGCGCTGCCGCATCAGGCCCGGCAGCAGCAAGATGCGGGCCCAGGGCCGGTGGCGGCGCAGCGGTTTGTGCACATGATTCCGCCAGCCGGTGCCGAGGCCCTGCTCGAGGGCGTGCCCGACCGCCTGGTCCGTCCGCAGGCCCCGCCAGGCGGACACGGCCATCCCGGGGATGGTGGCGAAGGCCACCGCGGCCGTCACCTTGCTGGCCGGTGACCCCAGATCGCCTTGGGCAGCGGCCAATGCCGTGGAGGCCACTACGGCGAACATGCCCAGGAATGGCACCTCGTTGAGGACCATCCCGAACCAGAAGCTCATGGTCGCCAGTGGGCGGGGCCGGCGGGGCGCGACAACGGCGAAGAATGTGCACCAGGTTAAGAGCGTGGTCGTCGCCACGTATCCCATCGGCATGTTCATGAACGTAACACCTTCAACTCTGGGAAATGTCCTGGGACTTCCCCACCCAGCCCCGCCGCCGCGGGGGGACCTGCTGGTCCTGACGAACCGCGGAGTCTCCCGGTGACCGACGATCTTCACCGACTGCTGGAGGGCGACGGTCGCGGTGAGTTCTCGTAACAGCGAGGCGCCTGGACAGGGCCCGTCCATGAGCACACCGGAGGCCCCCTGGAGCGGCCCGGCATGGCGCGACATGGATGCTCGAGCCAGACGCCGCCGAGCCTGCCGAGTCCTCGGCACCATGGCCGCCTTCGTCCTGCTTCTGGGAGTGGTGCCCCGCCTGCCCCGCACGGGGTGAGTCGGTCAGCACAGGAGGAGTCCATCGCGGAATCCGCATCGCCAGCAGATCAGCCCGGTCGCCGTCTCGTCCGCCCACGCCATCTTCATGAACTCCAGGCCGACGCTGTTCAGCAGCACGCCCCGTTCCCGGAACAGATCGCTCCCCCTGACTTGTGCGAGAGGAGGCCGCAGATCCGCCCGTTCGTCAGGCGTTGAGGTCGCGGTGGTTGAAGCGGTACGTCCCGGCGACCACCAACGCCGCGGACGCCGCGGCGAGAACGCCCGCGTCGCCCCACTGGATGCCGTGCTTGAGCGGCTCGCCGCCGATGTAGTAGTGGAACGGCGAGAAGTACGCGGCCCACTCGGCGCCGAGCCGGCCGGCGAAGGTGTGCGCGGCGTAGGTGAGGATGCCGATGCCGGCGGTAGCGGCGAAGACCAGGGCCCGGCGGCCGGTGGCGGCGCCGATGCCCATGGCGAGCGCGCCGAACGCCACGGCCAGCAGGGCCAGGTTGAGGCATTGGGCCAGGAACTCGAGCGGGCTGATGGAGGTCAGGTCGGCGCTCTCCCGGATGCCGAGCATCGCGATCCACACCGCCGCGGCGATGCCGCAGGCTCCGGCGGTCAGTGCGCCGAACCGCTGCAGGATCAGGCGGGTCCGGGTGACGGGGTGAGCGAGGAGGAGGTCGAGCGTGCCGGACTCCTCGTCGCCCGCTGTGGCACGTGCTCCGGTTGCCGCCCCGTAGAAGAGGGCAAGCAGCGGCAGGATGAGGCCGAAGACGGAGGACTGCAGGTATCCGGCGGCCGAGGTCAGGTCGTCGAGGTGGAACGCCTCACGCATCGCCTCCGGGAAGTTCTGCACGGACTCGGCACCGCCGGTGGCCATCTGGGGATAGAAACTCGCGTACATGGCGGCGGCCAGCGTGGTGCCGGCTGTCCAGCCGATCAGCGAGCGGCGGTTGTCGCGGAGCGTCTTGGTGAACACGGTGGCACGCATGGCGAGTTGACTCCTTCGACGAAGGTGAAGTGGGTGACGGCACGGCCGGTCAGACGGCGGCGGTAGAGCGCGGCGCCGCCTCGGCGTCCGCGTAGTAGGCGTGGAAGAGGCCGTCCAGGGTGGGTTCGCTCGCGCGCAGCGCGGTGACGTGGTGGCGGGCAGCGGCCTTCACGAGCGCGTCGGGCTCTCCGGTGAGCTGTCCGCGCAGGGTGGTTCCCGCGGGGTCGAGCACGAGGGTGCGTACGCCGGGCAGGCGGGCGAACTCCTCGGCCCGCACCGGTTCGGCGAAGGTGATCTCGATCTCCCGGACCGCTCCGGCACGCAACTGGGCGACGCTGTCCAGGGCGACCAGGCGCCCGTCGCGCAGGATGCCGACCCGGTCGGCGACCGCCTCGACCTCGTCCATGATGTGGCTGGACATGAAGACGGTCTGGCCGTTCGCGGCGGCTTCCGTGACCAGGTCCAGGAAGGTCTGCTGGACCAGCGGGTCGAGTCCGGAGGTGGGCTCGTCGAGGATCAGCAGTTCGGGGGTGTGCATGAAGGCCTGAACGAGGCCGATCTTCTGCCGGTTGCCCTTGGAGAGCTTCTTGATGTGGGCGTTCTGGTCGAGGCCGAGCCGGTCGGTCAGATCGTCGATGCGCTGTTGCGGCACGCCTCCGCGCAGGTCGGCGAGGAAGCGCAGGCAGTCACGCACCCGCTGGCGTCCGTCGACCACGAAATCGCCGGCCAGGTAGCCGAGGCGGCAGCGCAGTTCCACACCATCGGCGCGCGGATCCAGGCCGAGGACGGTGGCCCGGCCGACCGTGGGGCGGATCAGGTCGAGCAGCAGCCGGATGGTGGTGGACTTGCCGGCGCCGTTCGGGCCGAGGTAGCCGAAGACTTCGCCGACGCGGACGTCGAGGGTCAGCCCGGCCAGGCCGCGGCGGGAGCCATACGTCTTGGTGAGCTCACGGAGCTCGATGGCATTCTCCATACCTCAGAACGTATCGAGCTTTCAGAGATCTGTAAACATACTGAGACTTCGCAATGTTCGCTATCCTGAGAGCCATGGACGCAAAGGAGCAGCTGCGCGACGCAGCGGAGAGGCTGGCCTTGACGCTGGCCCAGGGCGGCATGCAGAAGACCACGGCCCGGGTGATGACCGCCCTGCTCTACACCGAGCAGGACACCATGACCGCGGCCGACCTGTGCGAGGAGCTGTCGATCAGCTCGGGTGCCGTCTCCACCGCGATCAAGCAGCTCATCCCCGTCGGACTGGTCGAACGCGTCCCCGCCCCTGGCAGCCGCCGCGACCACTACCGCTTCCGCGAAGGCGCCTGGGCCACCCTGATGTCCCAGCAGAACACCATGCTGAACGTGATGCTCCACGCGGCCCAGGAAGGCATCGACGCCACGGGAGACGGCACGCCCACCGCTCGCCGTCTCCGCGAGATGCAGGACTTCTACACCTTCATGGCCCGCGAGCTGCCCGCCCAGATCGAGAGCTGGCGCAAGCAGTACCAGGGATGACGCCGGCGCAGGACACATGACGACAGGCACAGCGGGGTGGATTCGACCCTGAACGGACGACTGCGGAACGGGCGCAGCAGACTTCCCGCACTCAGCGGTCTCCGGTGCCCGTGGTGTTGCCGTGCCCCTGAAAGGTCTGGCATCGGGGGCTCCAAAGCAGAGGGCGGCCAACTGCCGACCAGGCTTCCCGGCGCACCTGAGGGTCAGCGTAGGCGCAGGTCACCGTGCCCGCCGCGGAAGCCGGCCGACTACTGAGCCGAACGGTGTCAGCGGGTCTCGAATCCAGCCCTGCCACCACCATTGCCGGGATCCGGCAATGGTGCACAGCCCATTGTGCCGATTAGCGATCTGTCAAAAACGCGTCAAGGGCAGGTATGGTTCCCCTCGGTGTGCCGGGAAGCCTGGTCGGCGAGTAAGGGATCAATCTCTCTTCCGATCGGGGGTCTCCGTCATGGTGCTCGTGGCCGTGTTCGGTGCTGCACTGCTGGTGGCGGTGCTGTTGTCAGGTCTGGCGGCACGCACGGTGCTCTCCACGTCCTTCCTCTTCCTGGTCGGCGGAGCCCTGGTCAGTGACGGGTTCCTCGGCCTGATCCACATCACTCCGGACAGCGAGATCGTCGCCGTGACGGCCGATCTGGCGCTCTTCGCGGTGCTGTTCACCGACGGCATGCACGTATCGCTGCCCAAGCTGCGGGCCAACTGGAGGAACCCCGCCCGCGCCCTGGGCTTGGGCATGCCGCTGGCCTTCGTCTTCATGGCCCTGATCACGCACTTCCTGGTGGGCCTGGACTGGACGACCTCGTTCCTTGTCGGAGCCGTCCTGGCTCCGACCGACCCGGTGTTCGCCTCGGCGATCGTCGGGCGCAGGGAAGTGCCGGCGAAGCTGCGGCAGTTGCTGAACGTGGAAAGCGGCATCAACGACGGACTCGCCCTGCCGGTCGTACTCATCCTCATCGCGGCCGCGGGTCCGACGGCCGACAGCGCAGAGGCGTCGGCGGGGAAGATCGCACTGGAACTGCTGCTCGGCCTGGTCTTCGGTGTCGCGCTGCCGCTGCTGGTCAACGGCCTCGTACGCTTCCGCCTTCTGGGCGCCGAGCCGAAGCTGCAGCCGCTGCTGCCACTGGCGACCGGCATCATCCTGTACGCGGTGTGCCACCTCACCCACGCCAACCCGTACCTGGCGGCGTTCTCGGCGGGCGCGGCGCTGGTGCATGTGTCCCCGGAGGCGAAGGAGTCCTTCGAGCCGCTGGGCGAGGCGCTGGCGGAGCTGGCGAAGTTCGCGGCGCTGCTGGTGTTCGGCGCGTTGCTGACTCCGCAGCTGTTCGGTGACCTGTCGTTCGGCGGCTACGTGGCGGTGGTCCTGGCGATCGTCCTGATCCGGCCGGCCTCGCTGCTGCTCTCGCTGATCGGCACGAGTCTCTCCCGCAAGGAGAAGCTGGTGGCGGCCTGGTTCGGTCCGAAGGGCTTCGCATCCGTGGTCTACGGCCTGCTGGTGCTGCAGTCCGGCATCCCGCAGGCGGAGGAGGCGTTCACGCTGATCGCGGTGTGCATCGCCTTCTCGATCATCGCGCACAGCTCGACGGACGTACCGATCGCTCGCGCGTTCGATGTCGACGAGCTGGCCGGAATCCCGTCCGGGCGCGAGGACGCCGACCCACACGCCAAGGTGCCCCGGGCCGATGCGCGCACGTGAACTGGCCAGCACCTACCCCACCGTGTCCGCCGACGACGACGCGCTCGCCGCGGCCCGCCTGCTCGTACGGGACCAGTTGCCCGCGCTGCTGGTCCTCGACCGCGACGACTACCCGTACGCAGCCGTGCCGTCCGCCCGTGTGGTCAGCGCTCTGCTGCCCTGGTACCTGCGGGAAGGGCCGATCCTCGCCGCCGAAGTCGACGATCACTCCGAGGACGAGGCCAGGGAGGCGATGGCCGGAACGTCGGTGGCAGAGTGGCTGCCGCGCGGCCGCATCACACCCCCGGTCGTCGGCCCGGACGCTGCGCCTTCGCAGATCGCCGCGCTGATGGCCCGTAAGGACACCCCCCTCGTCGCGGTCGTCGAGCGCAACGGCGACAAAGCCACATTGATCGGCGCGATCACCGCGGCCGCCCTTCTGGAACACTTCATCGGAGGATCGTGAACGACTGGCACAGCTGGGCAGCAATCGTCGTCTTCGTCGGCGCGTACGCCCTGATCATCAGTGAGAAGATCCACCGGGTCGCCGTAGCGCTCGGCGGCGCGGGTCTGATGCTGGCCATCAGGGCGACCGACGACAAGTCGGCCTTCTACTCCGAGCACAGCGGCGTCGACTGGAACGTCATCTTCCTACTCATGGGCATGATGATGATCGTCGGTGTGCTGAAGAAGACCGGCATGTTCGAGTACCTGGCGATCTGGTCCGTGAAGCGAGCACGAGCCAAACCCTTCCGGGTCATGGCCATGCTCGTCGTCATCACGGCGGTCGCTTCGGCACTGCTGGACAACGTCACCACGGTCCTGCTCATCGCACCCGTGACACTGCTGGTCTGCGAGCGCCTGGCCCTGCCCGCCGCCCCCTTCCTCATCGCCGAGGTCATGGCCTCGAACATCGGCGGCACCGCGACCCTGGTCGGCGACCCGCCCAACATCATCATCGCCAGCCGCGCCGGCCTCACCTTCAACGACTTCCTGGTCCATCTCGCCCCGATCTCGGCGATCCTGGTCGTCGTCTTCGTCCTGATGTGCCGCGTGATGTTCCGCAAGGCCTTCCTCTACGACGAGGACCGCGCCGCCGAGATCATGGAGCTGGAGGAGCGCGAGGCCATTCGCGATCCCCGGCTCCTCGTTCAGGGCCTGATCGTGCTCGCGCTGGTCGTTGCGGGCTTCGTCCTGCATCCGGTGCTGCACTACGAGCCGAGTGTCGTCGCCCTGCTCGGCGCCGGACTGCTCATTGCCGTCTCCTCGGCGGAGACCGGTGACGTGCTGAAGGAGGTGGAGTGGCCCACGCTGGCCTTCTTCGCCGGGCTCTTCATCATGATCGGCGGCCTGATCGAGACCGGCGTGATCAGCGAGGTCTCCAAATCCCTGGCCGACGCGATCGGCGACAACGAACTCGGCGGCTCCATGATCCTGCTGAGCGCCTCCGCCGTCCTCTCCGGCATCGTCGACAACATCCCGTACGTCGCCACGATGGCCCCCATCACCAGCGACCTGGTGCAGAACATGGCCGGCGGCAGCGACCACGTCATGTGGTGGGCCCTCGCCCTCGGCGCCGACCTGGGCGGCAACGCCACCGCCATCGGCGCCAGCGCCAACGTCGTCGTCCTCGGGATCGCCGAACGCAACCGCCAGCCCATCTCCTTCTGGCAGTTCACCAAGTACGGGCTGGTCGTCACCTTCGTCACCGTGGTCATCGCCCTCGGCTATGTGTGGCTGCGCTACTTCGCGCTCGCCTGACCTGTCGTCTGCCGAACCGCCACAGGAACGGCCGCCCGGGCCGGAAGGAGGTATGCGCATGGACGCATCGCTGCTGGCACCGGTGGCTGTCGTCGCCATGCTGGTGATCCGAACCGCGCTGGGCAGCCGGCATCGCCTCCGTCGCGTGGGCGGTGCCGGCCGGGGCACTCGTCGCCCACCTCGTCCATCTGTCCACCACACCGGAAGCGGAAAGGACAGGGGACCAGAACGGCGAACGTCGTTGAAGCCGCGGGCAGGGCCTGGGCGCGCCCCCGCCGAACCCGTCCTTCAGCAGTTGCCCACAGGTGCTCCATGGTGCTCCGCATCGTTACCCCGAAGATGAGGCGCCGAAGACACCGGGAGAGGTGGTCCGGATGGGTCCGTCCGTGTGGTGGAACGGCCCTGTCGCTCCCTCCGCGAGAACACCTACCGAGATCGTCCTGTTCGATCACGACGACCACCTCATTGGGCGGCTGCGCTTCCGCGTCTGCCCGACGTGCCGTACAGGGCGGATCCTGGAGATCTGGGTCTACGACGCCTGGCAGCGTCAGGGGCTGGGACGCGAGCTCGTTCATTCCCTTCTCGCCCGTCGCCCGGGCTACCGGTGGAGCACGACGTTGCAAACCCGGGCGGGGCGGGTCTTCTTCCTGGCGATGGCCCAGGAGACCACGGTGGCTTTACCCCATGGTCGCCCCTTGTGCCGCCACCTCATGGGTTCGATCCGGCGAACATGGCGAGGTCTGCTGGACCACTGGCCGCCGTCCCGCCGACCGGGCGCCCAGTGACGTTTCGGTGCGGGCGATCATGCACATCTCGGTCGTCGAGGCCGCCGATCACCCAGGCATTCTCCGTCCGGGTAAAATTTTTGAAAAGGCGCGAACCAGTCGCTCGGGGTGCGGTGCACGAGGACACCTCCGATCGTTCGGCAGGGTTTCCCTTCCCAGGGGTATCGCGGCTGACCCGTATCGGGGTCCAATGGTGAGAGTCAAAGCCCTTCCGCACCCGCGCCGGTCAGAAGAGGCATGCAATGGATCTATGGCTGATCTGGTTGATCATCGCAGCTGTATTGGCTGTGGCGGAGATCTTCACCCTTACTGCTGCGCTCGGAATGCTGAGTGCGGCCGCGTTGGTCACGGCGGGAACAGCTGCGGTCGGGCTGCCGCTGCCCTTCCAGTTCTTGGTGTTCACCATCGTCGCCACAATCACCGTGATATTCGTGCGCCCCATTGCGGTACGCCATGTGCTCCAGCCCCAAGTGGAGCGATTCGGAGTGGATGCGCTGGTCGGCAGGGCTGCCTATGTCACCTCGGAGGTGACGGGCCTGGGCGGCAGGGTCCGTATCGACGGGGAGGAGTGGACGGCCCGCGCCTACGACGAGACGCTGGTGATTCCTCCTGGAAAGACCGTCGACGTCATGGAGATCAGCGGCGCCACCGCGATCGTCTACCCCCGGGACTGAAACCATGGAAACCTCGGCGTTCCTCATTGCCGGCCTGATCGTCGCATTGATCGCGGTTTTCACCGTGGTGCGGGCGGTCCGTATCGTTCCCCAGGCACGCGCTCGCAATGTCGAGCGACTCGGCCGCTACCACCGGACTCTGACTCCCGGCCTCAGCCTCGTCATCCCTTACATCGACCGCGTCCATCCGGTGATCGACCTGCGGGAACAGGTCGTCTCCTTCAAACCGCAGCCGGTCATCACCGAGGACAATCTGGTCGTCGAGATCGACACCGTCCTGTACTTCCAGGTCACCGACCCACGAGCGGCTTTCTACGAGATCGCGAATTTTCTTCAGGCGGTCGAGCAGCTCACCGTCACCACCCTGCGCAACGTTGTGGGATCCATGGACCTGGAAAAGACGCTTACCTCACGGGACACCATCAACAGCCAGCTCCGTGGCGTGCTGGACGAGGCCACGGGCAAATGGGGGCTGAGGGTCAATCGGGTGGAGATCAAGGCCATCGACCCTCCGCAGTCCATCAAGGACGCGATGCAGAAGCAGATGCGAGCCGAGCGGGACAAGCGGGCCGCGATTCTCGGGGCCGAGGGGCAACGCCAGTCGCAGATTCTCACCGCCGAAGGCGACAAGCAGGCCGCTGTCCTTCGCGCGGAGGGCAACCGCACTGCTGCGATCCTCCAGGCCGAGGGCCAGTCCCGGGCCATCGACGAGGTCTTCCAGGCCGTGCATCGCAACGACCCCGACCCCAAACTGCTGGCCTACCAGTACCTCCAGACACTGCCCCAACTCGCACAAGGCTCGGGCAACAACTTCTGGGTGATCCCCAGCGAGATCACCTCCGCACTCCAGGGCGTGTCCCGCGCCTTCACCGAGGTGCTGCCGCAGTCGCCGGCCACCCGCGAGAAACCGTCGGACGACAGCGCCGCCCAGGCCGCCGACGACGCGGCGCAGGCCGCAGAAGCCGCCGCCGCGGCCCTCACCGAGGCAGCCAAGGCCGATCGCGCCACCCCCGACGTCCTCCCGTCCCACCGCCTCACTGACAGCGGGTGACAACGACCGGACGCCCACAACACCATCGGCCGACGCCGGGCATGATTGCCAAGAAGCCGACGGTGGCGAGCCGCGGCGTGCTGAAGCGGGCGCCGGCGCAGACGCATGCGACGAGTTCGGGGGGACCGCGCGTCAGCGAGCCTGGTCGGCCTCGATCAGCTTGAACGCCATGGCTGATCCGGCGAGAAGGGAACGGTGACGAGCGAGCCGAATGGCAGAGAATGCCCGGTCTCTCCATGATGGAACGTGCCGAAGCCACCAGGAGGCGTGCCATGGCGGCGGCCGAAGAGACTCTGCCGTTCCGCGGGTACCGCACTTGGTATCAGGTCGTGGGCGAGTTGCCCGCGCCCGACGGGAAATTGCCGCTGCTCGTGGTCAACGGCGGGCCCGGCTGCCCCCACGACTACCTGGAGGACCTGGCGGCGCTGGCCGGTGAGAGCGGGCGCGCGGTCGTCTTCTACGACCAGCTCGGTTGCGGCCGGTCCGACCACCCGGACGACCCGGCCCTGTGGGTCATGGCCACCTTCGTCGAGGAGGTCGCCGCCGTGCGGGAGGGGCTCGGGCTCGACCGGGTGCATCTCCTCGGCCATTCATGGGGAAGCCAGGTGGCCCTCGAGTACGCCCTCGGCCGACCGGCCGGGCTGGCCGGTCTGGTTCTCGCCGGTCCGCTGGCCAGCGCTCCCGTTTACGAAGCAGAGGCCCGCCGGCTGAAGGAATCCCTTCCCCCCGAGGTGCAAGAGATCATCGACCGGCACGAAGCGGAGGGCACCACCGGTGACGACGCCTATGAGGGTGCCGCCATGGAGTTCTACAAGCGGTGGCTCTGCCGGCTGGATCCGTGGCCCGATCACCACCTCAAGGACTGGGACGTCACCGCCCGGCTGGGCGAGCTGGACGTGCCCGTTCTTATCGCCTCCGGGCGCTACGACGTGACGACTCCCGCAGTGGTCCGCCCGCTGGCCGACGGCATCCGGGGCGCCGAGTGGGTGGTCTTCGAGCAGAGCGCACATCTGCCCTCGGCCGAGGAGCCGGAACGCTTCCGTCAGGTCCTCGAGTCCTTTCTCAGCAGAGTGGAAGCAGCTGATCCGGGGCTCTGATGGGACGGCCCCTTCTTCTTGCCGAGTTGACGCTCCAGAACCGGCAGTTGCTGCGCAGGGCGAGGATTGTCGACGGTCAAGTAATTCCCCGCGTTCGATGGCTTACGCGTCACGTAATTCCCCGGGCGAAGTCGTTGTCGAGCAACGGAGATCGTCAAGGTGTCCGAGGGGCGAGCAGGCGCCGGAGTGCCGTCGGGGTACGGCCCAGGTACTGGCGCATGGTCGGCTCAGGTGTGCCTGGTCGGCGAAGCCGAGGTCTGCGGCGAGGACGCCGAGGCTGGTCTCGCCCTCCTCCAAGCGGTCCAGGGCCCGGCCGATGCGGATGCGATTGCGGTAGCGGGTCACGGACACCCCCAGTTCGCGGGTGAAGGACCGGCTCAAGCGGTACGGCGAGACCCCGAGCAGCTCTGCGAGCGGAAGCAGTCCGTCCGAGGCTGGGTGGCCGTCGTTGATCGCCTGGCGGGCTGACGCGACGAGAGCCGCTTCGGTTCTGGGGGCTGGTGCGCCGAGCGGTGTGGGCCCGGAGACGACTTGACCGACGGTGGTGGCGAGCAGGTTGAGCAACTCTTCCGTCAGTGCGTAGTCGATGTCCTCCGTCCTGGCGGTCGCGAGGAGCCGGCGATGGGTGAGGTCGAGGCGGGCATCGACGTACACGCTCTGCCTGGCCAGGCGCGTGGCATCGCCGGTCATGTCCTGCCACAGCGCCGGCGTCAGGCTGATCGATGTGCAGTCGTCGCCTCCGGCGGGATGGGCGAAGTGCTCTTCCTCGCCCGGCACGCCGACGTAGGCCATCGTCGGGTCGATATCGGCGTGGGTGCCGGCTGCGCGCCTGCGGAACCGGCCACGGCGCACGAGCACCACCCGGTAGTCGTCGCGTACTTCGGCCTCCGACCAGCGGGTGTGGTCGTCCTGGCACGTCACAGCGGTGATGCTGAAGTCGGGGCGGGTAGCGAGAGCGGTGGAGGTGAGCACTCTTGAACGCTACGCCGGGGGTCGGACATCGGCTCCGCGCAAGGATCTTCAAGACCGGGGTGGGGCAGGGCAGGCAAGCTCAGCGGCGTCGTACTCAACCCCGTACCGCGCTCAAGGAGTCGCCGTCATGTCCGCTCCCGCGAAGATCAGCACCGTCGTCATCGATTGTGGTGACCCGGTCCGGCTCGCCGAGTTCTACAGCAAGGTCACCGGTTGGGAGATCACCCACAGCGGCGGGGATTACGCCTCCGTGGGCAGCGGGGAGCACCCCGGCCTGGCTTTCGTACGCATCGAGGGCTATCGGGCCCCCGGCTGGCCCGACGACGGCAAGCACGCCCACCTCGACTTCACGGTCACCGACCTGGAGGAGGCGGCCGGCCGGATCCTCGCCCTTGGAGCGTCGAGGCCCGAGTTCCAGCCCGGCAAGGGCCAGTGGGTCGTCCTCACCGATCCCGAGGGGCACCCGTTCTGCCTCACCACCGGCGCCTGACACGTCACCCGACAGGAGAAGATCACATGGCTCACATCCACAAGGAATTCCTGATCGACAGCGCTCCCGACCACGTCTGGGCGGCAGTCCGCGACGTCAGCGCGGTGCACCGGCGCCTGGCACCCGGGTTCGTCACGGACACGCGTCTTGAGGCGGATACCAGAGTGGTGACTTTCGCCAACGGCGTCGTGGTGCACGAGCTCCTCGTCGACATCGACGACGAAGCCCGCCGGGTCGCTTATGCGGTGGTCGGCGGGTCACTGACCCCCAAGCACCACCATGCGTCCATGCAGGTCTTCGCCGACGGCACGGAACACAGTCGGTTCGTCTGGATCACCGATGTGACGCCGGATGACCTCGCGGGCCCCATCGCCGAAATGGTCGACCAGGGAGCACGCGTGATCAAGCAGACGCTGGAGACCCCGGCCACACTGGACAACTGACCGAACGCCTTGACCGTTCACACTCGCCGACCGGTAGGAGAGCGAGCGGGCCGGCCGCCAGCCCGACCACCGTGCGCAACAGACCGTTCCTCAAGACTGAGCAGGAGTGAGTCCCGTTCAGCCGCGCGCCCCGAACGGTCTTGGGCGAGCTGGTCCCCGGCGTACTCGACCCCGGGGCGGCGACACGCATCCTGTGCGTGGTCCGGGCCCGGGAGGCCCCCGCGGCCGGAGGCCGCTGATGGACACCGCCCTGTGCGACCTGGCCATGTGGGTACGGCCAGAAGCGACGGAGAGGCCCCGGACCATCACTCTGGTGGAGCGGGGGCCCCGCACGCCGGCGCCGTACCCGGCGTCCCCGCAGGATGGCGGCGCAGGCCGCCAGGTCACACCTCGTTGTCCGGCCAGCCCAGGAGCCGGGCGCCGATCACCGCGGTCTGCAGGGTGTAACGGTGGACGGAGTCCGCCGGGTTGGCACCAGTGAGCTTCTGGATCCGCTCCAGGCGGTAGGTGAAGGCACGCACACTCAAACTCAGGCGGCGGGCCGCCTCGGCCGCCACACAACCCGAGTCGAAGTATGCGGTCAGCGTGTCGACGAGCGGCTGGGCGCCGCCGCGTGCGGACTGCAGCGGGCCCAGAGTGTTGCGCACGAGGTCGGCCATGGCTTGCCGGTCGCGGGTCAGCACCGGATAGACAAGGAGGTCGGCGGCGCGCAGCACCGGTTCCGTGATGTCCAGCCGGTGGGCCAGATCGAGGGCGTTGAGGGCCTCTTCGTAGGAGTGGACGACTCCCCCGGCGCCCGGATGAGGGCGTCCGATGGCGACCTGGCCTCCGTCGGTGGCCGCGTATGCCTGCTTGGCGAAGAACGCCAGGACCTCGTCCTGCTCTCCGGGGGCGATACAGACCAGCCGCCCGTCCTTCGTCGTGAGCAGGATGCGTCGCTCACCAAACCTGCTGATCACGGCGCTCTCCACCTGCCGGGTGGCCGGATGCATGTCCTCCACCGGCTTCCCGCCCTGAGCGACGGCGACCGCATGGGCCCGGGAGAGGAGCAGCCCGAAGCGCTCGGCACGCTCGGCCAGGCGGCCCAGGTCGCTGCGGCCGTAGAGCAGATCGTCGATGAACTCCCGGCGCACGCCTTCCTCTTGGCGTACGGCTAGCCTCTGCGCCCGTTCATGGCCCTCGGCGAAGGCATCGATCGCCTGCTCGACGACGGCCAGCACGCGATCGGTGTCCGTAGAGGAAAGGGTGGGCCAGCTCTCCCGGGTCACGGACAGATGCCGGCGGACGAGGACGCGCAGCCCAAGGCCGGCCTCGGCGGCGCGCTCTCCCCGGGCCCGTAGGGACTCCAACTCGTCCCGCGTGAGGCGACGGCCTGTCCCACACGCCTCCGCCAGTATCTGGGCATAGCCCTCCAGATACTGCTCGGGTACCTCACGCCCCGTCACCCAGGTCTCCTCTGTTCTTGACGCGCTGCTGGCGTATTCCTAACGCACGAGGGACAAGAGTGGCAGACCCACGGAGGGTGAGAGAGCCCGGCATGAAGCAGGCGTCCACGTTGCCGGTGTTGGGCAATGCGGAATGGGCGGTGTCGCTGCCACGATGCTCTTGGCGGATACGGGGGCGAGTCCGGTGCCGGGCTACGGAAATCCGGCATCAGGTCCCCGCCGCGCGCGTCGGTGTAGCCGGATTCAGGCGGCCCGAGTCGTAGAGCGCGCGCGACCGGCCGTGGCCGGCCGGACGAGTTCCTCGCGTCGGCCTCGGACCCAATGGCTCGCCCGTCCCGATGTGCTCGCTGCAGGGCTGTCTTCGGCAACGAGTCCACGAACTGTTCGTTCGTTCGTCCCCGTCATCCCGGTCAGACCTCCGGAGGCTGCCCGGATCTCCTTCACGTGCCGAGCGAGGGGCCTGTCCGTTGCTCATCGGTGGCGAACAGCGACTCGACGAGTTCCAGGGACAGTTGCTGCATGTCCTTGCGGACCAGCTCCGGTACCTGGTCGTTCCACTGTTTCGCCGCGTCGTCCAGCGCTGCGGAGAAGGCCCCGCGTGCCCGCCGTCCCATGAACGTCATGGCGAGGGGGAGCAGCAGGCGGGCGAAGGAGCGGCCCCTGACTCGTACCGTGACGGTGACGCGCCAGCGTCCGTCGCCGGCTGGGCGCGGCACGGCCGTCACCGTGGCGCGGACGAGCGCGTGGTCGAGTCTGCCGGTCAGGGGTGTGGCCCTCGGGCGGCCGCGACCTGCTGCCGACGGCCACCACTTGCCGAGGTCGAGGTGCAGGCGTCCGCTGCCGCCGGCGTACCTCGTCCATGAGCCGCCGCCTGCCTGCGCC
Organism: Streptomyces regalis; assembly: GCF_001509475.1. Lineage (GTDB taxonomy): Bacteria > Actinomycetota > Actinomycetes > Streptomycetales > Streptomycetaceae > Streptomyces > Streptomyces regalis. Next base: position 101,219 of record NZ_LLZG01000047.1, on the reverse strand, counting down.
TTCATCGAGAGGCTTGCCTCGCGCGGCCGTTCGGCGCTCGTGAGCCGGAGTGTGCAGGCCATGTGGCCGGGGCCGCCGGGATCGTCGTCGAGCGTGACGAGTTCCAGGGCTGTCTCCCGCTTCCGCTCCCAGGCCAGGATCGTGAGCGTCTGGTCGATGTCCGGTCCGCTGCCGTCGTCGTTCTCGGGGTGGTAGCGGGCGCCCGGTCGCAGGTGTGTTCCCTCCGCCAGGAGTAGTTCGGGCAGCCTCCGTCCGTCGGGCAGCCGTAGCAGTGCACCTTCGGCTTCGATGCTTTCCGCGAGGTCGTGGAGCGTGACGACGCACGACTCGAACCAGCGGCGGGGCACGGGGGCGAGCGTCACGGTGTGCTGAAAGCGAGCCATGTGCCAAGGGTCACTGTTCTACGGGTGCTGGGTCAGTGGGGCGGTCAGGCAGTGACTGGCTCGGTTTGGCTGCCGGGTTCCGGGCGCTCCGCTCGGTGTTCCCGGTCATCAGGAGCTGTTCTGTTCTGTGATCTCCGGGTCGCCGTGCTCACCGAGCCAGCGGGCGAGCTTGCCGCGGCGGCCGACCGCGCGCAGGCGGCGTTCCGCGGCCTGCCGCACCTTCGGGGTGGTGATCAGGAGGAGTTCGTCGCCCACGCGCAGCACGGTGTCGTGGCCGGGGACGGTGGTGGCGCCGTCACGGACGATCAGCGTGACCACGGTCGGCGACGGCAGGCGCAGTTCGAAGACGGCCACACCGTGCAGGCGTGACCCGGCGGGAATGCTCACGGTGAGCAGGTCCGCGTCCAGGGCGTCCAGCGGAGCGGCCTCCACCTCGATGTCGCGCAGGGCGCCCGGTCTGGTCAGGCGCAGCAGCCGGGCGGCGGCGGGCAGGCTGGGGCCCTGGACGACGGTGAAGATGACCACCAGCACGAACACGATGTTCAGCAGGTCCCGGGCGCCACTCACCCCTTCGACGATGGGGTAGGTGGCGAGCACGATCGGCACGGCGCCGCGCAGGCCCGCCCAGGAGATGAAGCCCTGTTCGCGCCAGGGGACGCGGAACGGCAGCAGACAGGCCAGCACGGACAAGGGCCGGGCAGCCAGCAGCAGGACCAGGCCGACGGTGACGGCAGGGCCGATCGTGGCGGGCAGTTCGCTGGGGTCCACGAGCAGGCCGAGCATGACGAACAGACCGATCTGGGCGAGCCAGCCGACGCCTTCGGCGAAGGAGCGCGTGGCGGCGCGGTGTGGCAGCTGGGCGTTCCCCAGGACGAGCCCGGCCAGGTATGCGGCGATGAAGCCGCTGGCATGCGCCGCTCCGGCGGCGGCGAAGGCCACGATGCCGAAACCGACGGTGGCCAGCGGATACAGGCCGGTGGCGGGCAGGGCGATGTTCCGCAGGGCGGCGGCTCCCAGGCGCCCGATCGCCAGCCCGAGCACGCTGCCCACTGCCAGCTCGTAGACGAGATGACCGGCGATGTCCGCCGGACCGGGCACGTCGGCGGTGGCGGTGCTCAAGGCCAGTACCAGGATGACGGTCGGGGCGTCGTTGAATCCGGACTCGGCCTCCAGCAGGCTGGTGACTTTCTGCGGCAGCGGCAGGGACCTCAGTACGGCGAACACCGCGGCGGCGTCGGTGGAGGAGACGATCGCGCCCAGCAGCAGCGCCAGTTGCCAGTTCATGCCCAGCATCCAGTGGGCGCCGGCCGCCGTGACCGTGATGGAGACGGCGACCCCTGCGGTGGCCAGCACGCCGGCCGGCAACAACAGGCGCCGGACATCGGGCCAGTTCGATGTCAGACCGCCCTCGACCAGGATGACGGCCAGAGCCGCCGTGCCCAGGGCCTGTGCCAGCTGGGCGTCGTCGAAGTGCAGGCCGAGCACGTCCTCCCCGACGACCACGCCGACGGCCAGAAACAGCAGCAGGCTGGGCAGACCGGCCCGGTGGGCGGTGCGGGCGGCGGCGACACTGGCGAGCAGAACGGTGCCGCCGATGAGCAGGGTCAGGTAGAGGTCCTGCAACATCACAGGACTGCCCCCACGTCAAGACCGGCGCGTCGGCAACTCGCTGAGCCGCCGGGGCGGACGACTGCCGTACGAACAGCACAACCGCTGTGGATCGATCCCGGACCCGGCCGTCTCCGCCGGGACCGGCGCCGCTGCCGCAGCTCGGCTCTGCCGCGGGCAGCGAGAGGGGAGACCTTTTCGCCGGTCACGGGCCCCTCCTCACTGGCAGCCGCTCGATACGAACCACGAACCACGAACCACGTCTACAAGTCCTGCACAGGGGCACGGCCACGAGGGCAGTACTGACGATCAGGACATAGCAGGTCGTCACGGTAACGCGGTGCGGCGGCGCCTTCGGGGCACAACGAGGCGCGTCCCTGCCGAAGACCGGTTGCTGTGGGCGGCAGCATCCTCCCCTCTTAAAAAACGTCCACCCCGAACAGGCGGCGTGTGGCAGGGGTCAAGAGGACGACGCGCCCGTGGCGGGTGGGCGGGTCCGCGAGCCGGCGCCCAGCAGTTCGGCCAGGCCCTGGCGAGTGGCGGCCAGCACCACGCGGTCCTGCGGGCGCAGCACGTAGCCCGGGTGCGGGTCCCAGAGGAGGCCGCTGGGGTGCCCGGTGCCGTCGTCGGACGGTGAGGCCGCGAGGTCGGGCAGGCGTTCGCCGGGGGCGGCGGAGTCGATGGCCAGGACGCGCCAGGCACCGGGGCGGAACGACTCGGCGACCGTGCGGCCCTCCAGCTGCGGATGGCCCGCCACGTCGAGCGCGGCGAACACGAGGACTCTGCGCTCCACGGGGATGGCGCCGAGGATCCGGCGGCCCATCATCGCCCCTGCGAACGCGGGCGCTGCGAGGGTGGAGACGCTGCGGCTGCGGGTGAGAGCGTGGGGGTGAGCGGCGCGCAGGGTGCGGTAGACGGCGGCGGCGAACGCGTCGTCGTACAGGCGCAGCGCCACGCGTACGCGGGGTTCGATGGACCGGGCGTACAGGGCGGCTTCGAGGTTGGTGGTGTCACTGCTGGTGACGGCGAGCAGCGCGTGGGCGCGATGGACCTTCGCGGCCTCCAGGACGCCTTCCTGGGTGACGTCGCCGATCACGGTGGGCACGTGCAGTCGGCGCGCCAGCGGGATGCCTCGTGCCTCGGGGTCTTCCTCCACGCACACCACGGGGATGCCGAGTTCGCACAGCCGGGCCAGGACGCGGGTGCCGACCTTGCCGAGGCCGAGCAGGACGACATGGCCGGACAGACCGCGGGGCGGGCGGCGCAGCGCGGAGGCGGTGCGGAAGGTGCCGAGCCCTTCCAGTACGGCGGCGAGGAGCACGGGCAGCAGGAGCAGTCCGGTCAGCCCGGACAGGAGCTGGAGGACTTGGCGGGAGGCGGGCTCGCCGAGGGCGGGGTCCCCGATGGCGAAAAGGTCGAGGAGGGTGAGATAGGCGGCGTGCAGTGGATGCTCGTCGTCACTGGTCAGCCAGGAGGCCACCGCCAGGCCGAGGACGCTCAGCACGAGCCCGGCGAGGGACCAGCGCAGACGGCGCGAGAAGAGCGAGCCGATCGGCAGGCCGCGGCCCGGGACGCGCTCGGGGCCGTCGTGCGTGACCGTCTCCAGGACAACGGTGCCGCGACCGGTGGCGGCGGCGACGGTTCGGTCGTCCGGCAGCAGCAGCGGTCCGTCCTGGCCGCTGGCGTCCGAACCCTCCGCTCCCGCCGGGTCGTTGGCGGTGGCGGAGAGCAGGGCCAGCGTGCACAGGCCGGGGTCGGCGACCTCGCCGCGCCCCGGCGGGGTGCGCTCGACGGCCCGCAGCAGCAGACCGTCCGCCTGCACGACCTTGCTGGTGCCCGCTACGGCCGTGGCCGCGAGGGCGGGGGCCGCGGTGTCGGCATCCGAGAGGACGGTGGTGGAGGTGTCCAGGGCGGCCGGATCGAGACCGGGTGACGCGACCGCGGCGGCCTGGTCCAGCAGGTGGGCCAGGTGCTGGCCGAGCTTGCGGTCGTAGAGCCGGATGACCAGGCGCAGGCGGGGGTTGAGGCGGCGGGCCGCGAGCGCGGCGCGGATGTTGGTCTCGTCGTCGTCATGGACGAGGGCGAGTGCGTCGGCGCGCGCGACACCGGCCTCGGCCAGCCTCTCCTCGTCGAGGAGCGGCGCCTGAAGGACACGCACGGCCGGTGTCGACTCCGCGTCGGCGGCCCGGTTGACGACCGCCTGCATCCGGGCGAGCAGCGAGGCGGCCCGCGCCCCTCCCGCCGTACCGGTCCCGGTGTCGGCGCTACCGGGCAGCGACGGTACGACGACGGTGACCCGCATGCGGTACAGCTCGCGCAGTTCAGCCGCCAGGCGCTCGGCGAGGGCGTCGTCGCCGCACACCACCATGTGGCCCGGCAGCGCCGGGTGCCGGGCCTGGTCGGGAAGCGAGGGCACGCGCCTCATGGTGCGCACCTCCTTCCGCCGGGGCCCGCCTGTCGTCCCTGGCTGCGAGCCGGATCTCCCTCCACCCGACGGAGTTCCGTACGACAGCCGCTTACTGCGGCGCCGTTTGCGTGTTGACCCACCTTTTCTCCCTCCCCCGATGCCGGCGTGAACGACGGCGACAGCAGAGTGCACGCCGTCGCCACCGGAACTGATCATGGCGTATGAGCCGCGTAGCCACCGCCGGCTCGGTCGACCGTCCGGGTATCGCAGTCCGGCATCAACGAGACGTCAAGACTGCCGGAACGCGGCAATGCGGTGGGAACGGCGCCACTTCACAATGGTCTTGGCTCAAAAGCGGGGATGTTCCGGTGCCCAGCTCCGGCAACGTACCTGGATACCTGGACGCTACAGCGAGACTTGGGGGTGCGGAATGCAGGAGATCATCGGCGCCGCCGCACAGTTCCCCACCGTCATCTTCACCTCTGCCCTGGTGGTCGCACTCGGCTTCTGGTTTCTGGTCCTGCTGGGCCGCGCCCGCGTACGCGACTTCGATGCCGACGCCCCAGCGCTGGCCAATGCGCTCGGAGGAGTACCGGTCGCCGTCGCCGCCTTCGTCGTCACGGTGTGCGGCTGGCTCGTCAGCCTCACCGGGCTGGTCGTGATGGACCGGGCCGACGTGACAGGGTTCGGCGCCGCCGTGGCCCGCGTCGCTCTGCTCGCGCTGTCCGCGCTCGTCGCCTGGTCGGTGACACATGGCCTCGCGGCTCCGCTCTCCAGGCAGTTCTCCGCCGAACACAGGCCGCGACAACGGGACTTGGCGAACGGCACTCCGTTCGACCCTGGCAGTCGCAGCGCTCGCAGCTGACGGGTCTGCCCGCGGTGGAACCGCTGGGCCACGCCTGTGACGCACTTGTCCGCGGCCGTGCGGGCCGCTTCGCCTCGCCGTCGAGGCGTCAACTCATCGCAGACTTCAAGGATTTCCTATGGATGCCACCACTGTGGGCATCGGCGTGACCGTCGCCGCCGCCCTGCTCGTCACGGTCGCCGTGCTGTTCGTCGTCTCCCGCCTGTTCCGCAAGGTGGAGCAGGGCAAGGCGCTGATCGTCTCCAAGCTTCGGAAGGTCGATGTGACCTTCACCGGGCAGGTCGTGCTGCCGGTGCTGCACAAGGCCGAGGTGATGGACATCTCGGTGAAGACCATCGAGATCACGCGGGCCGGCCGGGACGGGCTGATCTGTCAGGACAATATCCGGGCCGACATCCGTATCTCGTTCTTCGTGAAGGTCAACAAGACCGTGGAGGACGTCATCAGGGTCGCGCAGGCCGTCGGTACGGCGCGGGCGAGTGACCGGGACACGCTGCAGGAGCTGTTCCACGCGAAGTTCTCCGAGGCCCTCAAGACCGTCGGCAAGCAGCTGGACTTCACCGACCTGTACACCAAGCGCGAGGAACTGCGGTACCGGATCATCGAGGTCATCGGCGTCGACCTGAACGGCTACCACCTGGAGGACGCGGCGATCGACTACCTGGAGCAGACGCCTCTGTCCCAGCTCGACCCGGCCAATGTCCTGGACGCCCAGGGCATCCGCAAGATCACCGAGCTGACGGCCGTGGAGCACGTGCGCACCAACGAGGCCCAGCGCACCGAGGAGAAGGAGATCACCCGGCAGAACGTCGACGCCCGCGAGGCCATCCTGGAACTGGAGCGCCGCCAGGCAGACGCGGAGATCAAGCAGAGGCGGGAGATCGACACCGTACGGGCCCGCGAGGAGGCCGAGACCGCGCGGGTCGTCGAGGAGGAGCGACTGCGCTCGCAGGGCGCCTTCCTGAAGACCGAGGAGCAGCTCGGCATCCAGCGCGAGAACCAGGCCCGCGAGGTCGCCGTCGCGCAGAAGAACCGCGAGCGGGTCATCGCCATCGAGAACGAGCGCATCGAGAAGGACCGGCTCCTCGAAGTCATCGCACGGGAACGGGAGACCGAGCTGACCCGGATCGCCGCTTCGAAGGAAGTCGAGGCGGAGAAGCGGGAGATCGCCGAGGTCATCCGGGAGCGGGTGGCGGTGGACCGTACGGTCGCCGAGCAGGAGGAGTCCATCAAGAAGCTGCGCGCCGTGGAGGAAGCCGAGCGTGGCCGCCAGACCGTGATCATCGCCGCCGAGGCCGAGGCGCAGGAGAAGCTGGTCAAGGACATCAAGGCCGCCGAGGCCGCCGAGCAGGCCGCCGTGCACCGCGCGGCGGAGGAACTGACCCTGGCCGAGGCCCGGTTGAAGAGCGCTGACCTCGACGCGCAGGCCAAGCTGCGACTCGCCGAGGGCATCCAGGCGGAGTCCGCCGCCGAGGGCCTGGCCGCCGTGCAGGTCCGCGACAAGGAGGCCGAGGTCATCGAGAAGGCCGGCCGTGCGGAGGCGGAGGCAGCCGAGGCGCGGATGCGGGCCGAGGCGGAGGGCTCCCGGGCGAAGGCGCTCGCGGAGGCGGAGGGCATCGGCGAGAAGCTGAAGGCCGAGGCAGCCGGTCTGACCGAGAAGGCCGCCGCGATGGCCGCGCTGGACGAGGCGTCCCGCGGGCACGAGGAGTACCGGCTGCGGCTGGAGGCCGAGAAGGACATCCGTCTCGCGGGGCTGGACGTGCAGCGGCAGGTCGCCGAGGCACAGGCCACGGTGCTCGCCACCGGGCTGGAGAACGCCGACATCAACATCGTCGGCGGCGAGTCGGTCTTCTTCGACCGGCTGATGTCCTCCATCGCGCTCGGCAAGAGCGTCGACGGATTCGTCCAGCACTCCGAGACCGCGCAGGCCCTCGCGGGGCCCTGGCTGGACGGCACCTCCAGCTTCACCGACGACCTGAGCCGTGTCCTCGGCTCGGTCTCGACAGCCGACGTGCAGAATCTGACCGTCTCCGCCCTGCTGATGAAGCTGATGAAGTCCGGCGGAGACAACGCCGGACAGTTCCGGCAACTGCTGGAGAAGGCAGGCGAGCTGGGCCTCGCAGACACCTCCCTCACCGCCCTGAACGGCAGCGCCAAGGGCTGACCGACCCGCGGTCCGGAGCTGCCGCACAGGGGACGGCAGCTCCGGACCGCGCTTTTTCCGACTTCCTGAGAGGGATGCCATGACCACCGGTCTGGACACCGGCACGTACGAGGTGCTGCGCGACCGGCTCGCCGCGCAGGCCGCCGAACTCGCGCGCCGCGCCGAGGCGCTCAACGCCCGCCGCACCGAGGAGTTCGGCTCGATGCGGCTCGAACTCGCCGGCACCGAGCGGTTGCGCACCGAGCACACCTGCGTGCCCCGCGACATCGTCTCCATCGGCGACGCGCTGCTGTTCGGCCACAACGTCTTCCTGGGCCTGAAGCCCGAGACGACCGTCGGCGACGTCTTCGCACTGCACGACCGTGACCTGAACCGGCTGCCCGACGACGCCGTGCCCGGCCTCCTCGACGACCCGTCGTTCCGGCGCGAGTTCGCCGCCCTCTACCGCTACTACCGGCAGGCTCACCTGCTCCAGCTCCGCCGCGTCGAAGGCAAGTTGCTGGCCGTCTTCCAGACCGGCGAGAAGGCGGGCGACATCCGCGTGCTGCGCTGGGCGCTCACCGACGACGGACAGGCCGACTTCCTTGACGCGCGTGGCGACCGCGACCACGTCTTCCCGTCCTCCCATGACTTCGAGTGGACTCCGGCGACCCGTGAGGACCACGTCCTCGGCCGCCACCCCCACGTCTCCATCGTCGGCGAGGTCTTCGTCGAGACCGTCGGCGGCACCCTCACCGTCAAGGTCGAGAACAACACCGAGACCGGCGAGGGAATCTACGCCGAGCCCGTCGCCGAGCCCCTCCAGTCCCTCGCCGACGCCGACATCGCCCACGCGCGCGTGGGCGCCCTGATCCTGCTGCGCATCCGCCCCTACAAGGAGGAGACCGACCGCTACCTGGTCTTCAACACCCTCACCAGGACCGTCGTCCGCCTCGACGGCATCGGCCAGGCCTGCCGCCGCCTCCCCGAGGACCAGGGCATCGTCTTCCCCGGCGGCTACTGCCTGGCCACGGGCCACCACAAGACGTACGAACTCGACACGGCTGGGCTGGAGTTCGAGCGCGAGGTCCGCTCACCGAACGGCGAGGACGTGCTGTACGCCTTCCACGCGCGCGTGGAGGGCCGCAGCCTGCTGCTGCCGTACAACGTGATCCGCAAGGAGGTCGCCACCCCGCTGTCCTGCCACGGCTGGGCGCTCTTCGGCGACGGCACGCTGATGGTGCTGCGTGCGGACCCTGCGGGAATCACCGACGAGCCGCAGCGCGTGCACCCGCTCCAGCTGTGGAACTCCCCGTACGTCTCGGACACCCATGCCGCCGCCCAGCCGGTCGGCACCGGCCCGCTCGGCCGCGTCGGCAACGCCGACCTCGTGCGCGGCATCTCCGACTGCCTGTCCATCACGCGCGCGGTCGCCGAGACCACCCCGACGAGCGAGGTGTACGAGGCACTGGCCGCCGCGTGTGTCCGGGCCGCCGATTCCTACCACTGGCTGGGCGAGCCCGAACTCGGCGACCTGCTGGCGCCGCTCGCGCAGGTGCGGACGACCGCCGAGCAGGTGCTGTCCGAGTTCGAGACCGTCCAGGCCCTCACCCGCAGCGCCGCCGAAGCACTCGCGGAGGCCGCCGCGCGGGTCGCCACGGTCGTACGACGCCTGCGCGGCGAGGCCCCGCGCACTGCCGCCGCCTGGGTCTTCGGCCTGACCGAACTCCGGCACGCCCAGGGGCATCTGCTCACGCTCAAAGACATGCGGTACGCCGACACCGCCCGCATCGACGAGCTCGCCGACGACGTCGAGGCCGACCTCGCCACCTTCGGTCAGCGGGCGGTCACCCACCTCGCCCGCGAGGACGCCTTCGCCGACCACCAGGCCGACATCGAGCAACTCGTCGCCGACGCCGAAACGATCGCCACCGTTGCCGAGGCCGCGCCCGTCGCCGCCCGTCTCGATGAGCTCGCCGACGGGCTGGCCACGGTGACCGAGGTCGTCGCCGGCCTGGACATCGGCGACGCCACCGTCCGTACGTCCATCCTGGAACGCATCGCCGAGGTCCTCGGCGGCGTCAACCGCGCCCGCGCCACCCTCGACGGCCGCCGCCGCGAGCTCCTCGACCACGAGGGACGCGCCGAGTTCGCCGCCGAGTTCGCGCTGCTCGGCCAGTCCGTCACCGGCGCGCTCGCGGCCGCCGACAGCCCCGAGGCGTGCGACGAGCAACTCGCCCGCGTGCTGGTGCAGCTGGAGAACCTGGAGTCCCGGTTCGCCGAGTTCGACGACTTCCTCGGCGACCTCGCCGACAAGCGTGACGAGGTCCACGAGGCGTTCACCGCCCGCAAGCAGACCCTCGCCGACGCGCGCTCCCGCCGCGCCGAACGCCTCGCCGACTCGGCAACCCGCGTCCTGCAGACGGTCACCCGTCGCGCCGCCACTCTTCCCGACGCGGACGCCGTCGCCACGTACTTCACCTCCGACCCGATGCCCACCAAGGTCCGCCGCCTCGCCGACGAGCTGCGCGAACTCGGCGACCAGGTAAGGGCGGAGGAACTCGACGGCCGCCTCAAGTCCGCCCGCCAGGAGGCCCTGCGTGCCCTGCGCGACCGCACCGACCTGTACACCGACGACGGTCGTACCCTGCGCCTCGGCACCCACCGTTTCGCCGTCAACACCCAGCCCCTCGACCTGACCCTGGTCCCGCACGGCGACACCCTCGCCTTCGCACTCACCGGCACCGACTACCGCGCTCCGATCGCGGACCCCGACTTCACGGCCACCCGCCCCTACTGGGACCGCCCGCTGCCCTCGGAGTCCCCGCAGGTCTACCGCGCCGAGCACCTCGCCGCCCGCCTGCTGGACGAACACGGCCCGGCGGCCCTGGCAGAGGCCGACCTACCCGCGCTCGTAAGGCAGGCGGCAGAGGCGGCGTACGACGAGGGCTACGAGCGCGGCGTCCACGACCACGACGCCACCTTGATCCTCGCCGCACTCCTGCGCCTGCACGACGGCGCGGGCATGCTGCGCCACGAGCCCGCGGCCCGCGCCACCGCCCAGCTGTTCTGGGCGCACGGCACGACGGAGGGAGACCGCGACAGCTGGACCCGGCGCGCGGTGTCGCTCGCACGCGCCCGGGACACGTTCGGTCTGGCGCCTGCGATCGCCGACCTGCAGAAGGAGTTGGCAGAAGCGATCACCGGAGAGGTCGCGGATGCCGCCGCCGCATACCTCTTCGAGGAGTTGACCAGCGGCCCCGACGGTTTCGTCATCAGCGTCGGCGCCCGCACGCTGCTCGACAAGTTCCGCCGTACGGTGGGCACTTCGGCATACGACGACGACCTCGCCGCACTCGGCGACCTGGCCGAACGCAAGCAGCTCGTCGAGGCCTGGCTCTCCTCGTACACGTCCGCCACCGGCACGGACATCGCCGCCGGCGACCTGGCCGAGGCGGTGGCCGCCGAGCTCTGCCCGGACCTGCCCCGCCATGAGTCCGACGCGCCGCTGACCGAGACCGTCCAGGGGCTGCTCGGTGCCCATCCGCACATCACCGGCCGCACGCTCGCTGTCCGTATCGACGAACTCCTCTCCCGGACACACGTGTTCCGCACCCATGAGGTGACCGGTCACCGCGCCTACCAGCACCGGCGTACCGCATTGGTGACTGCCGAGCGCACGCGGATCCGCCTGGACGAGTACCGGCCGCGCGTGATGTCGGCGTTCGTCCGCAGCAGGCTCATCGACGAGGTGTACCTCCCGCTGGTCGGCGACAGCCTCGCCAAACAGCTCGGCACCACGGGTGAGTCCAAGCGCACCGACACCGGCGGCCTGCTGCTGCTCGTCTCACCGCCGGGCTACGGCAAGACGACGCTCATGGAGTACGTCGCCGACCGTCTCGGCCTGATGCTGGTGAAGGTCAACGGTCCGGCGCTGGGGCACGCCGTCACCTCACTCGACCCGGCCGAGGCCCCGAACGCCACGGCCCGCCAGGAGATCGAGAAGATCAACTTCGCGCTGGAGACAGGCAACAACACCCTCCTCTACCTCGACGACATCCAGCACACCTCGCCCGAGCTGCTGCAGAAGTTCATCCCGCTGTGTGATGCCACCCGCCGCATCGAGGGCGTGTGGGACGGGCAGCCGCGCACGTACGACCTGCGGGGCAAGCGGTTCGCCGTCTGCATGGCCGGCAATCCCTACACCGAGTCCGGCAGCCGCTTCCGCGTGCCCGACATGCTCTCCAACCGCGCCGACGTGTGGAACCTCGGCGACGTCCTGACCGGCAAGGAGGACGCCTTCGCGCTCAGCTTCATCGAGAACGCGCTCACCGCCAACCCGGTCCTCGCCCCGCTCGCCGGGCGCGACCGCACCGACCTCGACCTGCTGATCCGCCTCGCCGAGGGTGACACGACGGCCCGTGCCGACCGGCTGACGCACTCGTACGCGCCCGCCGAGCTGGAGCGGATCCTGGCCGTACTGCGCCACCTGCTGACGGCCCGCGAAACGGTCCTCGCGGTCAACGCCGCCTACATCGCCTCCGCCGCCCAGTCCGACGCCACCCGCACCGAACCGCCCTTCCAACTCCAGGGCTCCTACCGCAACATGAACAAGATCGTCCAGCGCATCCAGCCGGTCATGAACGACACCGAGCTCGCCGCGCTGATCGACGACCACTACACCGCCGAGGCCCAGACCCTCACCACCGGCGCCGAGTCCAACCTGCTGAAACTGGCGGAGCTGCGCGGCACGCTCACGGCCGAACAGGCAATGCGCTGGGCCGAGTTGAAGACAGCGTACGTCCGCACCCAGGCCCTGGGCGGACCGGACGACGACCCCCTCACCCGCGCGGTCGCCACCCTCGGCCTGCTCGCCGACCGGATCGCGGCCGTCGAGACGGCGATCAACCGCGCCGCCGACCCACGCCACCTCATCGCCAACCCCACCGCCCGACACGCGGCCCGCCCCGACCCGGGCCACGAGGAGCACTGAGGTGCCGCGCACCCGTCCGGCACCGCTGCCCCGGGAACTGCCCGACGTCGGCACGGTCCGCCGTCGGGCACGTGCGGGTGCGGGCCTGGCAGTGGGGCTGCTCGTACTGCCCTTCGCCGCCGGCGGCTTGGCCGAGGCGGCTGCGGCACTGGGCCTGCTGACCTGCCCTCTCGCCTTCCTCCTGTTCGGCGAGCTCTGCGAGGAACGCCCTCCGGCGCGCCACAGCACGAACAGGATGACCGCACGGACCCTGACCGGTGTGCGCTCCGTCGACCTGAACCACATCACCAGCGTCCGGCTGTTGACGACGTTCTCGTACGGCAGCACCTACCGCACCGTTGTCGTCCGCGACGGACACGGGGTACGGCTCGGCGTCACCTCGGCCGCCGGGCGTCGTGCCCTGTGCAGGGCGCTCGAACGGCAGACAGGGGACACGACACTGCGGCGTCCGCGCGTGAGCAGGGCAGCTCGTGCTTGCCTCGGGACGGGGCGGCCCGGCCATCTCGCCGTCCACACCGTGCTTGTGTTCCTCGCTCAGGTGGGGGCCATCTGCGCCTACCTCGTGGCGCTGCTCGAGGTGGGCGGAATCGGCTGACCAGGCGACCCGAGACCGGGCTTGTCACACCCGGAGACACAAGCCGGTGCCGTGTCTAGTCTGGCCCGCATGGGACGGCGCAGTGAGAAGCGCGCCCCAGTGGACGGTCCTCCCCGTGCGGATGCCCTTCGGAGGGTCGAAGACCGTTACTGGGCGCAGGAAGTACGCAGCGCGGTGTTCTGCGGCGTGCTGCTCTTCGGGGCACTGGTGCTGCTCGACTGGGGGCTTCTTCGTCTCACCGTCGTGCGCGCCGGGTGGTGGGCCGCGCTCGCCGTGCTGCTCTTGATCATCCTGACGCCGCCGCGGGTGAGCGCCGCCAACGGCGGCCTCGACTCACGCGGGCTCGTGACCCACTCCTGGGTGCGCACCGACCGCCTGGTCACCGTACGCGTGTCCCAGGGGGTCAGCCCGCGGCTGATCCTCACGGACACGTCCGGCGCGCGGCTCATCCTGGACCCACGCTGCCTGGTCGCCAATCCGCTGCTGTGGCACCAACTGGATCAGGGCGCACGCCAGTCCGCTGAGCAGGGGACCCTGCGGTGTGGCATCCCGGTACTGGAGCAGTTGGGGCGGCGGATCGACGTCGAGATGTGCCGCGGGATCCTCCGGAACTCCGCCCTGGAGTAGCCCTGCGCGACGACGGGCCCGGAGGTGCTTACTTGGGGCTCACCGCCCCTGCGGCGCCGAGGAGTTCGTGCAGCAGGTGCGAGGCGGTGATCACGCCCAGCAAATGCGTGCCCCCCTCGTCCCGCCCACCCCGCCCGGCCTTCGCCTTCTCGGCGACCGCCACCAGCGGGCTGCGCACCTGCGCCATCAGCGCGGCCACTTCCAGGGCGGTGTCGTCAGGGTCGGCGACCGGCGGCGGGGCCGCCTTGCTGGACAGACAGTCCCCCACGCGGCGGCCGGCCAGCACCTGGCAGAGCCGGTCGGCGTGCTTCTCGTCGACGACAGCGGCGAGTGTGGGGTCTTCGATCACGTACTCGGGCACCAGCACCTTGATCATCTGGGAGGCGGGCAGGATCGCCTTCGGCTCACCCCGCTCGTCGAGCACCAACAAGCCCGGCAGCTTGTGCTCGGCCATCAGCCGGGCCGCGTCCATGGCGTCACTGTCGACGCTCACCGTTTCGTATTCGACCGCCAGGTCACGAGCGCGCACGGCGGGCTCCTCATCTACTGGAAATGTTCCTGCCCTCAGCGTCGTACACCCGCGGGGGCTCCGGCCAGGCCATTGATGCGAAACATGCGCGGCGACCTGGATGAACACGGATCGCTCCACTCTGATTACCGAGCGCGTTCGCCCTCCGAAGAGCGCCGGGGAGGTGGTCGGTCTCTTGGCGGGTCTGGGCGCGGCGGATGCGGTGGAGCGGGCCGCCGATCGGGGGCGGGCCGAGAACCGCGCGGTCTCGGCTGTACTCGCCGAAGACGCGGAGGACAGGGTTCCCGACAGAACGGTGAGCGACCACCGGGTGTGGGCCACCGTCCGTTGGTCCGCGCCGGACGGTTCGACCCGCACGGACGAGGCCAGGGTGCCTCCCGGTGCCCGGGCCGGAAGCGCCGTCACCGTGTGGACCGACAAGAGCGGCAATCTCACGTCCGAGCCCCTGACCGACGGGGAGGCGCGGCTCCGCGCGGCCTTCGGAGGCGTCCTGGCCGCTGCGGGCGCGAGTGGGGCCGTGTGGGGCGTGGCGTGGGGTTCGCGGCTGTACCTGAACCGGTGCCGTATGCAGCAGTGGGCCGCGGAGTGGGAACGCGTCGGCACACGGTTTGGGCGCAAGACCGGCTGAGCCTTCGCCCCTGGGTGCCGGACATGGCCTCGCACGTTGCGCCCGACGGACGCGGTGGTCGACCAGGTGCGACGGCAGCCGGCCACCCCGTCTGGAGCAGGACGGTCAGGTGACCGTGGGACGAACGCACTGGGACCTCGACCGGGACGGCTGGCCCCCCTGGCGAGATCGAGCTGCGCGCATCGGCCGGCGCCCGCCATGCAACGCCCTTCACCCTCACGAACGAGAGCATCCGGACCCGTCCGACTCATGTCGCCTTCGCACCCACGCCTCCGACCAGGGCTGCGAAGTAGTCCCGGTCCTGCCGGTCATTGAGGTTCACCGATTCGTACGCGTGCCGTGGCCATAGGGGTCGGCCCTCGATCCACGGGACGACGACGGGGCCGGCGTCGAGCCAGCCGTGCAGATCGACCGTGCCGACCACCGGGGGCATACCGCGCCTGGGATGCCTGCGCGGGCCCGGCGGGTTGACTTCCATGGCGGCTTCCGGCGGATCGTCCGGGCCACCATGTGCGGCGAAGAGCACCAGGACCAGTCCGTCGTCGGGGCCGGACAGCAGAACGTAGCGTTTGGGTACGGGAACGGGCACCCGGGCGGCCCGCACCAAGGCCTTCACCCCGGGCATCCCCCGAATCATCCGGTGCCCGAACCGGAGTGCGTTGAAGCCGGACAGAACCGCGAGGATCAGCGGCACCGCGATGTCCCGGTCCTTGCCCAGCAGCCACCACGTCAGCGCCATCGCGATCGCGAAAGCCGCGTTGACCACGGTCGGCCAGACGTACGAGATCTCCAGCAGGGCGGGCACGCGCCACCAGGGCACGCCACGGATGTCGGGTTCGCGGTGCGGGGCGGTTCCGTCCTCGTCCGCGATTGCCAGTCGGCGGGCCGCTTCGGCCATGGCCGCGTACGACAGATCCGGCTCCCGGCCCTGGGTGAGTTGGTCGCCCCCGATCGTCTGCGGCTGCCGGGGCCGCGGCCTGTTCAGAAGACCCTCTCGTTCCGCCGTCGACGCATCCCTGCGGCGTCGCCGCCCGGTTCGGGTGCGGCCTGCCCACAGCAGGTCGACGCCGCCGGGCTGCGCGAGGACTCCACCGGTGCGCGCGTCGCCGCACCACCACAGCACGCCTCCGGGATCCGGGTTGGCCAGGTGATACCGCTGCGGCAGCGTACGGACCGACAGCGGGATCACGTCACCTGTCAATGGGTGGCGCAGTACCGTGCGGGGATTGCCCTGTCGGGGTGGGATGCCCACGGCGGAGCAGGCGATCCATGGGTGGGCGGACAAGGCGCGCCGCATACGGCGGTAGTTGACGAGGGCCGCCACGCCGACGACGGCAGCGACCGGGCCGCCTCCCACACAGAAGACGGCGATGTCGTTCAGCCAGCCGATTCCGGCTTCGTCGGCGGGCGGACCGACCATCAGCCCGACAACCATGGCCCCGAGTCCGCCCCCGAGCCAGCTCCAGGCGCGCCGACGGAACCCGGCGAGAGCGAACGCCGTCGCGGGATGCGCGATCCCGGTCGTCGTGTGCGTCATGGCCGCCCACCGCTGCCCGGCGTCTCGTCTAGTGCCTTCGGCTGAACAGCCCTTCGGTAGAACCACTCCCCCAACTGCGAGCCGACCATCAGCCCGGCTCCGAACATCAAGAAGCCGGCCTGCACGATGGACCCGAGGAACGCGGCGTCCTCGGTGTCCAAGCCACTCTGCCGCAGCAGCGGAACCATCAGCCCGCCGGCCCAAAAGACCAGCAGAGCGACTCCCCGTACCCGTATGCCCCACGGAGTGGTCCGGCGCCGGACCGACTTGGGCGCCCAGCCGCGCAACGAGGCGAACGCCAGGGGCAGGACGAACGCCGACCAGCCGATCAGCCAAAGCCACAGGAACACCACTCACACTCCACTTCCGGGAAACCACCCAGCGACCACAGGCCCGGGCGGCTCAAGGGCCGCCCGGGCTCGCTCCGCTGCTCAGTACTGATGTCAGCCGGTGATTTCGACCTTCCCGTTGACCTCGGCGGGTGCCGTGGTCGCGGGCTGTGAACCGCCGGCCCGCTGGGTGATGTTCTTCAGGAGCCCGGCGAGGTCGACTCCGGTGGTGGAGCTGAGGAGTTCGACGCCCTGGGCGACGTTGTCGGCGACGGTGCGCGACAGCTGGCTCGCCCCGTCCGTCGAGATGACCGTCATCTTGTCGATGGCGCTGAGCGGCTCGGACGCCTTGGCGACGACCTGCGGCAGCACCTCGACCAGCATCTGCAGCACGGCCGCGTCGCCGTACTGGGCGAACGCGTCGGCCTTCTTCTGCATCGCCTCGGCCTCGGCGGCACCCTTGGCGCCGATGGCGGCGGCCTCGGCCTCGCCCTCGATACGGACCGCGTCGGCGAGCGCGGCGCGGTGCGCCTTCTCGCCCTCACCGGTCAGCCGGGACCGCTGCGCATCCGCCTCGGCCTGCTTGACCAGGGCGATCCGGCGGGCCTCGGCCTCCTGCTCGGCCTGGTAGCGCGCGGCGTCGGCGGGCTTGCGGACCTTGGTGTCCAACTCACGGTCGGTCAGCGCGGCCTGCCGCTCGGCGACCTTCTCCTGCTCGCTCAGCACCTCCTGCGACCGGGCGGCCTCGGCCAGCGGACCCGCGGCAGCGGCGCGCGCGGCGGCCTCGTCGGTCTCGGCCTTGATCTCGGCCTGCTTGAGCGCGAACGTCCGCTGCGCGATGGCGATTTCCTCCTCGGCCTTCAGCCGCGCCTGCTCGGCGGCACGCCGGGCCACCGCCTCGGCGATGTCGGCCTCCTGCTTGGCGCGAGCGGCCTCCGGACGGCCGAGGTCCTCCAGGTAGGAGCCCTCGGTGGTGATGTCCTGGATCTGGAAGGCGTCCAGCACCAGGCCCTGCCCGGACAGGCTCGCCTCGGCCTCCTCGGCGACCTGGCCCGCGAACGCGGCCCGGTCGCGGATGATGTCCTCCACCGACATCCGGCCCACGATGGCGCGCAGCGCACCCGAGAGCACTTCCTGGGTGAAGCCGACGATGCCGTCC
Organism: Streptomyces regalis; assembly: GCF_001509475.1. Lineage (GTDB taxonomy): Bacteria > Actinomycetota > Actinomycetes > Streptomycetales > Streptomycetaceae > Streptomyces > Streptomyces regalis. The sequence continues at coordinate 83,416 of NZ_LLZG01000047.1, read as the reverse complement.
TGCTGCATCAGGAACCGCTGGGCCGCAGCGCGGATGGAGTCCTCGCTGCCGCCGACCTTGACGATGGCGACGCCTTCGAGGTGGGCCTTGACCCCGCGCAGCGTGACGGCGCCACGCACCGCGACCGGGATGTGCCGCGAGGACAGGTCGAGGGTGAACTTCTGCTGCACGAACGGCACGACGAAGACACCGCCGCCGACCACGACCTTCTGGCCGCTGTTGTCGGTGAAGACCCGGCCGGTCTCCGGGTCGGTCGCCTTCTTGCCGCGCCGTCCGGTGACGATGAACGCCTCGCTCGGCCCCGCCACCTTGTAGCGGGTGACGACAACCAGGCCGAGCAGGACCAGGAGTACGACGACGCCAATGACGGCGATCACGACTGGGCTCATGACGAATTCCCCTCAGCCCTCCCAGGGGACGGCAGATCGATATGGGTACGTGTGGATGATTCATGTGGATAGATCGGCACCGTTGGTTCGATACCGGGCATGCGCGGCGGCGCGGTGAATCAGCGTTCCACCAGGCGTACGGAGACCGCTGTCTGCGACAGCGCCTCCTCCACCCAGACCTCCGCGCCGCGCGCCACGGGGATCGGACTCTTCGCCGCGAGCTTCACCGGTTGCCCGGCCAGGCGGACCAGCACCTCGCCGTAGCCGTCGGCCGGAATGGCGGTGACCACCGATCCCGGGATGCCGATCAGGTCGTCGTCGCGAGGGGCGGCACCGGACCGGTCGCTCATCAGTGCACGGCTGAGGCGATACGCGAGCCAACCTGTGCCGACTCCGGCAGGTACGCCGATCACGGTGGCGCCCACGGCGCCCAGCCCGGTGGTGCCCATGGCGATCGCACCGGAGAAGCCGAGCATGGAGACGAATCCGGCGATGACCGGAAGCGACAGCCACCCGTCGAACAGTCCGTCCAGTACGTCGACACCGTCGAAGAGTCCCTCGAGGACACCGTCGAAGACGAGCGACAGCACGAGGAGTGCGACCCCCGCGATGCCCAGTCCGAGAAACCAGGCCATCCGCGTTCACCGCCTCTCGTCGCCGTCACCTGGCCAGTGACCGCATGCTCGCACGAAGGCTCCACCAAGGACATTGCCTTGTTCCGGCAATCTTTATACGGCTTTGATGCCGTGCTCTTCACATCGGAGGGCTCGCGGGAGCGGAGGTGGAACTGCCCGGCGGATCATGCCGGAGATCACCGGCCCTCCGTGCCGCGAAGCGCGTGACGCTGGACGATCCGGGAGATGTCACGCGCGGTGATGATGCCCACCAGACGCTGTCCTTCGATGACGAGGATGCGCATGCCGCTGCCCGGGGAGAGCTTTTCCAGTACGTCTTCCAGCAGGTCGTCCGGCGCGCACGTGGCCCCTTGCGACAGCGGGGTCGCGACGTCACGCGCACGCAGTGTCTCCCGCTGCTGTGCGGGGATCCTCGCGAGCCGCGGCAGGTGCAGCAGGCCGCTGGGGTGTCCTCCGAAGTCGATCACGGGCAGCATCGAGTGGTGGGCCCGAAGGGCCACATCCTCGATGCAGCGTTCCACGGTCAGCCAGTCCTGGCAGGTCTCCACGGGAGTCGACATGGCATCGGCCGCTCGTACTCCGCGCAGGGCCGGGGCCATCCGGGCGCGCTGACGTTCCGCCCCGGCGACGATCAGGACGAAGAAGCCTATGACTGCCAGCCACAGACCGCTCCAGACGCCGTACAGGACGGAGATCCAGCCGACGGCGATCAGCAGCATGCCGAGGACCTGCCCGCTGCGGGCGGCTGCCCGCTCGGCCCGGTCCCGGTCTCCGGTACGCCACCACATCACCGCCTGTACGACGCGTCCTCCGTCGAGCGGCGCGGCCGGCAGCAGATTGAACACGGCCAGGAGGCCGTTCACCCAGCCGAGCCACAGCAGGACCGCTGCAGGAACCTGCCAGCTGGAGATGGCGTCCAGCCCGATGCCCGCCCCGAACGCCGCCGCACCGACGATCAGGCTGGTGAGCGGACCGCTCACGGCCACCAGAAAGGCAGCATCGGCGGCACGCGGCCTGTCCATCTCCGTCATCCCGCCCAACGCCCACAGCGTGATGCTCTTGACCGGGATGCCCTTCCTGCGGGCCGTGACCGCGTGGGCGGCCTCGTGAGCCAGAAGGCTCGCAAGAAGCAGCAGGGCACCGGCCAGACCGGCGAGCGTATAGGTGGCGTTCGACTGGTCCGGAACCCCGGCCGGGAGTGTCCGGCTGCCCAGGCCGTACCCGAAGAGCACCACGAGCAGGGGCACCGTCCAGTGGAGGCGCAACGGCACCCCGAGAACGCGTCCCATCCGTACCGAGCCCTTCATCACCATCTCCCGCGGACGGTGTGTGTCCCCCTACTGACAGTCTCCCTCGCGTCCGGGGGCGGGATGACGAACCCTTTTAACTTCGCAGATCGGGCGCGACCGCGTTAGAAACGCGTCAAAGAAGCGGCCGCGGACGTAGGAACGGCGTCAACGAGGGGTTAATTGGCGTTGCAGTGGGGTTACTTCCAGAGGTCCGTCCCTTCCAAATCTCGTCTAGGAGCTCGCGATGGCCGATGTGGCCTTCGTATGTGCCACGGTCGCGCTGTTCGCCCTGGTGGCACTCATCGCCCGAGGGGTGGGTCGGCTGTAAGCGCCGAGAACGTCGTCGGGCTGATCGTGGCCGTGGCCCTGCCGGGCTATCTGGTCCTCGCGCTGATCTTCCCGAATAGGTTCTGAGCACGGCACCACGGCCCTCCGGCTGACCGCCGCCGTGCCGCCGCATGTGGTGGTGCTCACCCTCGGGCCGGCACATCTGCGGCGCAAACTGGAGACGCACCCCCTCGAACCACGACATCTCATCACCGAGCCGGGCATGGGGTACCGCTTCGAGGTGTGATCTCCTTGCGGTCCCGTACCGGCCTGGCAAGCGCAGAACGATCGGAACCCTGAACCATGGCACGCGGCAAGCTTCGGATCTATCTCGGTGCGGCGCCGGGCGTCGGCAAGACGTACGCCATGCTGTCCGAGGCGCACCGCCGCGTGGAGCGCGGCACCGACTGTGTGGTGGCCTTCCTGGAGCACCACGACCGGCCACGCACCGAGGTGATGCTGCACGGCCTGGAGCAGATCCCGCGCCGGGAGCTGGAGTACCGGGGTGCGGTGTTCACCGAGATGGACGTGGACGCCGTACTGAAGCGCCGGCCGGCCGTCGCTCTGGTGGACGAGCTGGCCCACACCAATGTGCCGGGCTCCCGGAACCCCAAGCGATGTCAGGACGTCGAGGAGCTGCTGGACGCCGGCATCGACGTCATCACGACCGTCAACATCCAGCACCTGGAGTCGCTCGGCGACGTCGTCGAGTCGATAACCGGCGTACGACAGCGGGAGACCGTACCCGACGAGGTGGTGCGCCGGGCGGACCAGATAGAGCTGGTCGACATGTCACCGCAGGCCCTGCGCCGCCGGATGGCGCACGGCAACATCTACAAGCCCGACAAGGTCGACGCGGCGCTCTCGAACTACTTCCGTCCGGGCAATCTCACCGCACTGCGGGAACTGGCGCTGCTGTGGACTGCGGACAGGGTCGACGAGTATCTGCAGCAGTACCGCGGGGAACACGACATCCGCTCCACCTGGCAGGCGCGCGAGCGGATCGTGGTCGGGCTGACCGGCGGCCCCGAGGGCCGGACGCTGATCCGGCGAGCGGCCCGGCTGGCGGAGAAGGGCGCCGGCGGTGAGGTACTGGCCGTGTACATCTCCCGCAGCGACGGGCTGACCTCCGCCTCGCCCAAGGAACTCGCCGTGCAGCGCACCCTCGTCGAAGACCTGGGTGGCACCTTCCACCATGTCGTCGGCGACGACATCCCCCAGGCCCTGCTGGACTTCGCCCGCAGCGTCAACGCCACCCAGATCGTGCTCGGCGTCAGCCGTCGGCGCACCTGGCAGTACGCCCTCGGGCCCGGGGTGAGCGCCACGGTGGCCCGCGAGTCCGGACCGGACCTCGACGTCCACATCGTCACCCACGAGGAGGCCGCCAAAGGCCGCGGACTGCCGGTCGCGCGGCGCGGCAGGCTCGGCCGCCCCCGCATCATCGCCGGATGGCTGGTCGGCGTGGTCGGTCCGGTACTGCTCACCCTGCTTCTCACCTCGGTGTGGAACACCCGGCCCGCCGACGAGGGACCCGGCTTCGCCAACGAGGTCCTGCTCTTCCTGACCCTGACCGTGGGCGCCGCACTGCTCGGCGGACTACTGCCCGCGCTGGCCGCGGCCACGGCCGGCTCGCTGCTGCTGAACTACTTCTTCACCCCGCCCACCCACACCTGGATCATCGCCGACCCGGCGAACGTCCTCGCCATCATCGTCTTCTTCGGGGTCGGGGTGTCGGTCGCGTCGGTGGTGGACCTGGCCGCCCGTCGCACCCACCAGGCGGCCCGGCTGCGCGCCGAGTCCGAGACGCTGTCGTTCCTGGCGGGCAGTGTGCTGCGGGGCGAGGACGGTCTGGAGTCTCTGCTGGAGCGGGTGCGGGAGACCTTCGGCATGGAGTCGGTGGCGCTGCTGGAGCGGGGCAGCGAGATCGAGCCCTGGACCTGCGCAGGCCGCGCCGGGACGGCCCGTCCGATCGAACGCCCCGAGGACGCCGACGTCGACATGCCGGTCGGCGACCGTCTCGTACTCGCCCTGTCCGGTCGGGTGCTGCCCGCCGAGGACCGCCGGGTGCTGGCCGCCTTCGCCGCCCACGCCGCCGTCGTCCTCGACCGCCAGCGGCTCCAGCAGCAAGCCGGACAGGCCCGCGAGCTGGCCGAGGGCAACCGCATCCGCACCGCGCTGCTCGCCGCCGTCAGCCATGATCTTCGAACCCCGCTGGCCACCATCAAGGCCGCGGTCACCTCGCTGCGCTCCGACGACGTCGAATGGTCCGAAGAGGACCAGGCGGAACTCCTGGCGAGCATCGAGGAAGGCGCCGACCGTCTCGACCACCTCGTGGGCAACCTCCTCGACATGTCCCGCCTTCAGACCGGCACCGTCACCCCGCTGATCCGCGAAGTGGACCTGGACGAAGTGGTGCCGATGGCCCTCGGCGGCGTTCCCGAAGGCTCCGTCGCCCTGGAGATTCCCGAAACCCTGCCCATGATCACGGCCGACCCCGGCCTGCTCGAGCGGGCCGTCGCCAATGTCGTGGAGAACGCCGTCAAGTACGGCCCGGAGAACGAAGTCGTGCTGGTCTCCGCCAGCACGCTCGGCGACCGGGTCGAGCTGCGGGTCGTCGACCGCGGCCCCGGTGTGCCCGACGAGGCCAAGGAGAGGATCTTCGAGCCGTTCCAACGGTACGGCGACGTCCCTCGCGGCGCCGGCGTCGGTCTCGGCCTCGCGGTCGCCCGCGGCTTCGCCGAGGCCATGGGCGGCACCCTCATCGCCGAAGACACCCCTGGCGGCGGCATGACCATGGTCCTCACCCTCAAGGGCACCGCGGGCCGCCCACCCGTGCCACCCGACCTGCCTGCCCACTTCACCTCGTAGCGGCCTCAGCGGCCGCTCAGGAGCCAGCGTCGCGGTCCCCGTCCGGCGTGATCCGCCGGTACGCGCTTCGGGCGTTGACGAGGCGGGCGATCACCGTGCCGAGCAGCGCCGCGACCATCAGGAAGACGAGCCGCCCCGCATCCGGATACCCCTGCCAGGTGAGCTCCCCCTGCGGGGGCACCGCGAAGCCATTGAGGAAGAACCAGCACACCGCGGCGGTGCCCGGCGCCGCGACGAATCGGGCGCACACTCCCAGCAGCGCCGCCAGGGCACACAGCACCAGCAGGGCATGCAGCGGGTCGGAGAGCCCGTTCGCCACGCTGAGCACCCCTACCGTCAGACCGCCCTTTTAACGAACTCCGTACGGGCAGGTTCCCTGGACTCGTGAGCGGCGGCGATGGAGCGGGGGGCAGTGATGCGGCCTCTGCACTCAGCTGAGTTCGGCGAAGGACTCCACATCGTGGATCTTGCCGGTGACGACGATGACGTCGCCCTTCTCTATGACCGTCTCGGCGGTGGCGTAGGTGAACCCCTCGCCCGGCCGCTTGATGCCGACGACTGTCACCCCGTATCTGCTGCGCACCTGGCTCTCGCCGAGCGGCATGCCCGTGGCGATGGCCGGGGCGACGGTCTTCACCAGCGCGTAGTCGTCGTCGAACTCGATGAAGTCCAGCATCCGCCCGGTGACCAGGTGGGCGACGCGCTCGCCCATCTCGTGCTCGGGCAGGACGACATGATGCACTCCCAGACGTTCGAGAATCTGGCCGTGCTGACGGCTGATGGCCTTCGCCCAAATGTTGGGCACCTCCGCCTCCAGCAGGTTGGAGGCGATCAGAATGCTGGCCTCGATGTCGGTGCCGATGCCGACCACGGCGCTGCTGAACTCGTGCACGCCGAGCTGGCGCAGCGTCTCGGGGTCAGTGCAGTCGGCGACCACCGCATGGGTGAGATCGTCGCTGATCCGCTGGACGAGGTGCGGGTCGGTGTCGACGCCGAGAACGTCCCAGCCACGCCGCATCAGCTCATGAGCCAACGAGTTGCCGAAGCGGCCGAGCCCGATCACGGCCACGCGCTGGTCCCCGTGACCGGAGTCGGCGGCGTGGTCGGCGAGGCGCTTGCGGCGGCGACGGTGCAGGGAGTGCAGAAAGTTAGCCAATGACGGGTCGCTCCTCGGGTAGCTCGTAGCGGCGCTTCCGCTCGCGCAGGGCAAGCGCCGAGACCAGGGTGACCGGGCCGAGCCGGCCGACGAACATGAGCAGGATGACGATCAGCCGGCCGACGGTCGGCAGGTCGGCGGTGATGCCGGTGGACAGCCCGACCGTGCCGAAGGCCGAGACCGACTCGAACAGCACCTCCTCGAAGGGCTTGTCCACCACGGCGAGCAGGGCGAGGGTCGCCGTCATCACGAAGCCCACGCCGGCCAGCGCCACGGTCAGCGCCTGCCGCAGCACGTGCGGTGCGAGCCTGCGGCCCATCACCGCGGACGTGGGCTCACCGCGCACCTCGGCGAGCATCGCCGCACCCAGCACCGCGAAGGTGCTGACCTTGATGCCGCCCGCGGTGCCCGCGCTGCCGCCACCGATGAACATCAGCATGCAGGTCAACAACAGGGTCGCATCCGTCATCGCCCCGATGTCGACACTGTTGAACCCCGCTGTCCGGGACATCGCCGAGTGGAAGAACCCCGCAAGGATCTTCTTGTGCCAGTCGAACGGGCCCAGGGTGCCCTCGTTCGTCCACTCCAGCACACACGTCAGCAGCGTCCCCGCGAAGAGCAGCACGGCCGTGGTGAACACCGTCAGCCGCAAGTGCAGCGACCAGCGACGCCGGCCCGTGACGCGGGCTCGATTGCGGTGCCGCAGCAATTCCAGCAGCACAGGAAAACCGATTCCGCCGAGAATGACGGCCACGGCGATGGGCAGCGTCACCCACGGATCCTGCGCATACCTCGTGAGGCTGTCGGCGTGCAGCCCGAACCCGGCGTTGTTGAACGCCGACACGGCATGGAAGAACCCCAGATACGAGGCATCCCAGATGGACTCGCCGTAGCCGAAACGCAGCCGCAGCGCCAGCAGCGCGCCCACCGCCAGTTCCACCGCGAGCGTGCATCCGGCGACCCCGAGCAGCACCCGCCGCACATCGCCGATGTCCAGGCTCTTGGTCTCCGCCTGCGCGGTCAGCTGCATCCGAAGCCGCAGTTTCCCGGAGATCAGCAGACCCAGCAGCGAGGCCATCGTCATGATGCCGAAGCCGCCGATCTGGAACAGCACGAGGATCACGCCCTCGCCGAAGCCGCTCCAGTAGGTGCCGGTGTCCACCACCACCAGACCCGTCACGCACACCGCGGACGTGGAAGTGAACAGCGCCGTCACCGCATCGGCACTTCGGCCGTCCTCGGCGGCGACGGGCAGCATCAGCAGTACCGTCCCCAGCAGGATCACGGCGGCGAAGCCCATGACCACCGTACGAGCGGGATGCGCCATCAACAGCGACTGCCACATCCGCACCGCGCGTCCTGCCACTACCCGGCCTTCCTGCCCGCCAATGTTCCATCAAGGATCCACCAGCATTCAGTCAAGATCCAGCGGGCTACCTTAACCGAGGTCCACCTCAGTGCAACCAGGCAGGCGGGCATGAGCACCGACGCTGCAGGGGCACGCTCCGAGGCGCTCGGCGTCTCAGTGGGCCTCCCTCGTGAGCAGGCCCGACCGAGTGGCCGCTGAGGACATTCAGCCGGGCCCCGCTACGACGTGTGGGAGCTCGTGTGGTGAGTTGGTGGGCGCGGGCAGGCCAATTCGTTGCCCTGGCCGAAGGTGTGGCGCGGGACCGGCTCCGGTGACGTGTGGGCGTCGGGCCGCAGCCAGTAGGTGACGTCGACAGCCAGTGATCGCGCAACAAAGCTCCCCAGAGGGCACCGACATCGGTTGCTGATGGCGCACGTCTGCAAATCCCAGATGGCGATCTTTGGCCTTTCCTTGACGCAATCCATATGGCATCTTTACTCGCGGAGTGCCGGGAAGCCTGGTCGGCAGCTCGGTCCGCCGTGGGCCGAGTTCAGAATGCTGTCGACCAAAGTGGGAGCCGATGTTCCAGCGTGTCGCGAAAGAGGTTCTCTCCGGCCTGACTGTGGCGATCGTGGCGTTGCCGCTGGCCATAGCCTTCGGCATCACAGCGACCGGCACCTCCGAGGGCGCGCTCGTCGGACTGTACGGCGCGATCTTCGCCGGATTCTTCGCGGCACTGTTCGGCGGTACGCCCGGCCAAGTGACCGGCCCCACAGGCCCCATCACCGTCGTCGCCACCGGGGTCATCGCCACGCACGGACTCGACGCCGCGTTCATTGCGTTCGTCATGGCCGGCGTGTTCCAGATCCTGTTCGGACTGTGCCGCCTCGGATCGCTCATCCGCTACATACCCCACCCGGTGGTGTCGGGTTTCATGGGCGGGATCGCGCTGATCATCATCCTGGGCGAACTGGACAAGGTGCAGAGAAGTTTCCTGGTGGCAGCGGGAACGATTGTGCTCATGCTCGTGTCCACGCGAGTGATCAAGTCGATTCCGGCGAGCCTGATCGCGCTCGTGATCATGACCGTGACCTTGCGGTTCGGGGACTCTCTGCTGCAGGACGTGCGCGTCGGACCGGTCTCGCTCAACGCAACGATCGACTACATCGGCCAGATCCCGGAGTCGATTCCCTCGATCGCCATCCCTGAGTTCAGCGGGTCTTTGATCCTCACCCTTGTCCTGCCCGCCCTCAGCATCGCACTGCTGGGCTCCATCGATTCCCTGCTGACCTCGGTCGTCATGGACAACATCACCGGCAACCGGCATCGCAGCAACAAGGAACTGATCGGCCAGGGGCTCGGCAACGCCGTCAGCGGACTGTTCGGAGGTCTGGCCGGCGCCGGCGCGACGGTCAGGTCCGTGGTCAATGTCAGAAGCGGCGGCCGCACTGCACTGTCGGCGGCCACGCACAGCGTCATCCTCCTCGTTCTCGTGACCGGCTTCGGGGCCGTCGTCCAGTACATTCCCCTCGCCGTGCTGTCAGGGATCTTGCTTGTGACCGCGTTCGGCATGTTCGACTGGGAGAGCCTGCGCAAAGCGCATGTCTCTCCGAGAGGTGACGTCGTCGTGATGTTCGCAACGATGATCATCACCGTACTCATCGACCTGACCGTGGCGGTCGCCGTTGGCGTCGCCCTGGCACTCGTCGTTCATGCCGTACAGTCCCGTCGGCACAAAGCCTCGGTCGTCCACGACGGCACCGGCACCTACCTCGTCGAGGGACCGCTGTCGTTCCTGTCCGTCGACCGCGTCTTCTCCACACTGCGCGACGACCGGTCGAACCTGTCGCTGAACCTGAAGAACGTGAACTACATCGACATGTCCGGGGCGAAGGCGTTGCTGACCTTCATCGACCACTCGCACAAGTCCGGCGTCGAGCTCGGCGTCAAAGACCTGCCACCGCATGTCGAGAACAGGCTGATCGCACTCGCGGACGAGGAACAGCGGGACAAGCTCATGACCGTCGTCGAAAATCGCCTGGCGACCGAAACCCCCTGACCACGGCCGCGGCAGAGAAGCTTGCCCGGTGTTCGTAGCGATGCCGTATGGCCCTTGGGCTCAGGCGACGAAACGTAACGGCCGGTCGGATCAGCCCAGGGGCGGGCTCCCCGGCAAGGACGTCCAGAACCCGCCAGGCCTCCGCTCCGGCATCCCATGGTGAACGCCTCACCGTTGATGGCCCAGTTGTACTTGTCCATGCCGCCGGTCAGCTCGACGCGGTGCACCCGGTCCACCTTCTTGGACGGCAGGCGGACGTCGTCGGCCGCGCGCAGAGAAGACGCCGTCGCCGAGGGTGACCAGGACGTCGTAACGCTCCCCCATGCCGATCAGCAGGGCGTCGACCTGCTGCTGCTCGACGGGGAACCCGTCAGTGTGGGTGATGGTCAGTTTGTGGCCGCCGAGCGCCACTCGGTAGGCCGTGTCACCGCCCGCATTGATGATGCGCAACCGGACCCACCGGCCAGGCTTGCCCTGGTAGACGTCAGGGGCGGCGGCAACAAGACCGTTGACCAGGTGGTGGGGGTACTTCACGTCGCCGGCGTCGCCGCCGAGCAGCTCGCTCTCCGCGCCCATCATCATGAACCTCATCGACATCCCGCCGGACGAGGCAGAGGCGGACGGGGACGAGGAGCCCTCCCCCATGTCCATGCCGCCCATGCCCTGCCGCAGCTCGGCGAGAACCTCGTCCGGGGTGCCGGTGACTCCGTCGACCCAGTCGTCCAGGACGACGACCCATTCGTCGTCATACGACAGCGGTTCCTTGGGGTCCTCCACGATCAGCGGCGCGGGCAGGCCTCGATCGAGCTGGACGCCGACGTGGGGTGGAAGAAGTACGTGCCCGGTGCGTCGGTGACGAAGCGGTAGGTGAAGTTGGCACCCGCGCGTACGGCCTGCTGCGTCACCGGGGGTACACCGTCCATGTCGTTGCGCATGGCGATGCCGTGCCAATGGATGGATGTGGTGGTCTTGTTCGGCAGCCGGTTGGAGAGTTCGGCTACCAGGGTGCCTCCGACGGACAGCCGGATCTCCTTGCCCGGGACCTGGCCACTGAAGGCCCAGCTCTTGGCCATGACCCCGCCGCCGAGGTCGAGCATGGCGGGTGCGGCGGTCAAGGTCACCTTCTGCGTCCTGCCGGTGCCTTTCCGATTCTTCTCGGCCGCGACGACCGCCGAGCCGGAAGGGTTGACCAATCAATGTCGCGGACGTCGTACTCGAACGACGACCAGGTGACGTCGGGCGTGGTCGAGTCGATGTTGCCGTTGACGTCATACGTCAGCGACGTCGTGTTCGCGCACTAGAGACCGACTGGGAGCCGTCGGCTTGCAGCGTCGAGTGCGCCACCACGTGGTCGAAACCGTCGTAGGTGTTACGCTCCACGACCTTTCCGCCGCCGGTGACCGATTCCAGCCGGCCGAACCGGTCGTAGTCGTAGCTCGCCGCTCGCCGCTCGCCGCTGCTTCGTTGACCGTCGCGGACACCGCGAACTCCTCATTCACAGACAAAGCCTGATGAGGACTGAAGACTGCGCCTCATCTCGGCCCACCGGTTGAAGAGTTCAATGAGCGTTTTCAGCTTCGCCACTCCAGGGTGAGGACGGCCTTGGCGACTGACGTCATGCGGTAGGGGCTGATGCGGCTCCGGCCAGCTGGTCGGGGGGCACGAGAGGAATTCGACAAGGAAGCGCAGGAGCAGGGCGGTTCGGTCTGTGTATTCGACCGGCTCGCCAGGCGGCCGGTGTAGTTCCTCGTGCAGGACGCCACGGCGGATGTCGTCCTCGCTGGTGCCATGGAGGTTCCTCGGCTGGGCCCGCCGGGCACAACGGCCTTCTTTGTGAGGAGTTGGCGGGCGGTCACCTCGGGGGCAGGAAGCCTGCTCGGAGTACCATCCCTGCGAGGTTCTTGGGTCGACGCTCCGCAACCCCCGCAGTGGCGCAGTCGTATGGGGGCATCCGTGTAGAGAGGGCAGAGGGGAATGAGTGTGGCGGAGAGCTGGTCCCGCGTGATGAATCTTCTTCGGCAGCACGCCCCGGCCGATCACGCGGATCTGCCTGGGCCCGCTACGGAACAGATGCTCGCGGCCGCCGAGGAACGGATGGGTATCCCCTTCCCTCAGGATCTGCGGGCGTGGCTGCTGCAGAACAATCTGGATCTTCCTGAGGAAGAAGTGGACGACGATGTGGTCTGTTGCGGCTTCGCCGGGTTCCCGGATGAGGGAAGCTTCTTTCTGGGCATCCGGGCGATGGAGAAGCTCTACGCGAACCGCTTCATGCCCGGTGGATTCGACCCTCCGGACCGGCCGGACAATCCGTTCTGGCGTAATGAGTGGATCCCGTTCCTGTCGGACCAGGACGGCTGGATGGGAAAGTTCATCGACGTGCGGGACGGGCGTGTCGGCAGGTGGTTCGTGGGTGAGATCACGATCACGGGCGAGTACGAATCGCTGGCTCACTATTTCGACTCCGTGGCGGAGATGCTGACGAAGATCGCCGATGGAAACTATCCGGTCTGTGAGGTCGCCGAAGGGCGACTCGTCTGGTCGTGAAACAAAAGATCCCGCGTCAGTCCCAACTGACGCGGGCTTTGCGGAAGACGTGCCAGGACTTCAGTCTCGCAACGCTTCGTTCGACGGGTGCTCGCGCCGCTGGCAGGGCCCGGTTGACCGTCCGCTGGGTCGGGCTGAGGTCCTGGTGCGGAAGTCGCCTGATCGGCGTGGTCACCCAGGGGCCGGCCCCGATGTAGGCGCGATCGGCAAGGACCGGAATGCCCTGGCGCTCGCAGATCCGGATGACTCGGTGTGTGCGGGCCGCGGTCAGGTCGTGGGTGCGGCCGGACAGTGCGGGTGAGATCCACAGCAGGTTGCCCGCGGGATCGGCGACGACCTGCACGTTCACGCCGTGGCGGCGGTGCTTCTGCGAGAAGTCGGCCCGGCCGTCACCGACACGGTCGCACTCGGCGAGGGTTCCGTCGAGCAGGACGTACTCGGGATCGCTCTCCCGCAGGGCACACAGCAGCCCCGGCGCCCGCCGGGACAGGTGACCGACGAGGGCCGTCGCGTAGGCGTGGGCAGTGCCGACGGATATGCCGAAACCGGCGGCGATCTGCGCGAGCGTGTCGTGCCGGCGCAGGTAGACCAGGCCGACGAGAGCGCGCTGGTGAGGCGGGAGCTTGCAGCGGCGGTCACCCTCACGGGTAACGATGAGCATGGTTACCCACTCATGGTTACCCACTCAACCAGAGCATGCGGCAGATCGAGTGCGGCACGACAGGGAACCAACGAGGCTCCTGAGCTGATGAGTTGAGACGTCGAACACCTTTCTCAACAGCACAGAAGTCTCGTGCGTTGCGGGAGACCAGCCCCTGGCCTGGAGTCGGAAGCTCGCCCGTTCCTCGCAGAACGCCTACGCGACGACGCGGCACAGCACGCCGACGGGCCGGCGTCCACACGGTGAGGTGGGTGCCGGCCCGTCGGCGGCGGTCAGTGGCTGGCGGCGAGTTCCCCGCTGAGCTTGCCGTGCAGGTGGGCGCTGGGCTCGTTCAGGCCGGTGATCTTTCCACCGTCCGCCCCTGGGAGAGCTCCCGTACTGTCCCCGCGTCCTGGGCGTTCGAGGCGGGCGGACGACACCCGTGCTCTGTCACTTCCGCCGACTGGCACCGGCCCCGGCTCGCGGCCCGGCGCCTTGTAGCGAGGAGCCACAGCCGGTGAAAAGCCGGCTACTGGTTGTGCGTGTGCGGGACGGTGATGACCGGGCAGCGTGCGTGGTGCAGTACGCCCTGACCGACGGAGCCCAGCAGCATGCCGGTGAAGCCGCCGTGCCCGCGTGTGCCCACGACCAGCCCGAGGGCGTGTTCGGACCTCTTGGTGAGGACCTGTACCGGGTGGCCTCTGACGACCTCGTGGTGCAGCTCCACCTCCGGATGGGCGGCGCTACGCCCGGCAACCGTCTCCGACAGCAGCCTGCGGCACTCCTGGACGGCCGCGTCCTCGTCCAGGGCTCCGAGCCGCGGAGGCTGCCACACGTACAGGGCCCGCAGGGCGGCACCGCGCAGGGCGGCCTCCTCGAACGCGAAGTCGACGGCGGCGGCGGACTGAGGGCTGCCGTCGGCCCCGACCACGTAGTACGGCTGCTGCTGGGGGATGTGTTCCGGCTCCGGTACGACCACCACCGGGCAGGGCGCGTGGGCGATGACCGGCAGGGCGACCGAGGCGGAGGTGAAAAGCTCCTGGACGGCACTCAGATGCCAGGAACCGAGCACGACCTGAGTGGCGTTCTGCGCCTGCTCGCGCAGTATCCATGCCGGATGTCCCTCCGCCAGCAGCCCGGACACCCGCACTTGCGGATGCCGGGATTCCACGAAGGCCACCGCATCTTCCAGCACGCGATTCCCCGTCGCGTGCAGCGCCTCGTTCCACTCCTCCCAGGACGGTCGACCGCCTGTCGGCCGGTATCCGGGGGTCGGCACGTTCTGCGCGAGGACCAGCAGCAGTGGCAGGCGCCGTCGGGCCGCCTCGTCGGCGGCCCAAGCGAGTGCCGTGCGTTTCCCCGGATCGGGGTCGACGCCGGCCACGATTGGTCTACGTCCTTCTGTATGTGTCATCGCCGAATCCCAGTGATCTCTTCGACCGGCCCGTCGGTCCCGGTGCTGGTGCCGGCCACAGCAGCGACGCTGCGTCTACAGGCCCTGGGAAAGCAGGAGCTCGTGGGCGAGTCGTGCGCCGCGTGCCGCTTCCTCGGGCGGAACGTCCTGTGACGGGATGTTCTCCAGCCCACGGGCGAGTGCCCGGATGGCCTCGGCCAGGGTCGCGACCTGTGCCTCCAGCCGGCTCAGCCGCGCTTCCGGCCCGGGTGCGGCGTCGGGCTCGGGGGAGGGGTGCTGCGTCATGTCGTGCTCCTTTGCGAGGCGGTGACGGGCCTGGCCGTTACTCCGCAGGGGTGATCAGGCCGTCGTGCATCTGTCGGTCGAACTCGGTGCAGGAGCGACGTCCGTGCCCCAAGGCCAAGAAGTGGTGTTGGGCGATCGGGCAGTGACGCCATGCTGTTGGCTACCGTGTGCGAAGGGCTCGGTCAGGCCGTCGGCTGGAGGAGGAGTGCGCGGATGTCGTGCGGAAGTTGCTCCAGTGCCGCCTCCAGTTGCCCGGGCGAGACGTGCTCGCGTACGACGGCGGTGACTGCGGGAACGATCCGGGGCACCTCTTCGGCAGTGACCCTTGCTTCCTGGACGAAGCGGTTCACGTAGCCTTCGCGGTCGTATTTGATCGGTACGGTGCTGGGGTCCCAGCCGTCGTAGTAGGCGCCCCGCAGCAGCTCGGGCAGCTGCGCGGCGAAGTGGGCGGCCACGTCGATGGTGACCCGGTCGCGGAGCGTGTGCAGCCAGGTGCGTAGCAGCCGGTGGGCGAGGTGGCGGTCCTCGGTTTCCAGAGCCTCGGACACCGCTTTCAGCCAGATGTTGGCGGTGTGGATGGCGTGCTCGAAGTCAGGTGGATGTGTTGGGGGCATCGGTTTTCCCCTTCCGGTTTTCCGTGGCGCCTTTGCGCGTCCGGGGTTGCCGCGCCTCCGCGTGGGCGGTGTTCGGCTCTGCGAACGGTCAGCGCATGCAGTAGTGGCGCGGGTCGGGCGGCACCTGCCCGGTGCCGTACCGCATGCGCGGCACAAGGTGCGCGCGGTGGCTTCTGTGTCCTCCCGTAGCTCCATGCTAGGGCGGCCCGAACCGGTTGGCAGCCGCGCCACTGCACGGCATCACGACGGCCACTGAGGCGGCGCCCCGGGCCTTCAGTCCCCGTGGCAGGACTGGTCCCAGCTCGCGCCGATGGGCCTGTTGAGCTCCCTGTGGAGTACAGGCAGGGTGCGGGCATGCGCTACTACGTCATGGGGCCCGCACCAGGGCGTTAGCGGCACGTTGAGGCTCGTGGAGGGCGAGATCCGGATTCCGCACCCTGCGAAGGAGGGTGTGCACTGCCGCCATCGGACGAACAGCACTGACGCGAAGATCGAGCAGGCCGGCTTCGAGCCGGGCATCCAGGTGCACTACGTCGGCGACACCCCGAGTCCGGACATGGACAAGACCGCACAGTAGGTCACACGTCCCGGCGCCCTGGCCTTCTCAGAGGGGCGGGTGGCAGGGAACGCTCTTCAGGCTTGCGGAGCCCTCCGCTTCGACGACAGTACAGCCGCCCTCGACGGGGCGGCCTTCAATGCTCATGGCGACGGTGTTGCTGACCTGGCCATCGAAGGCGTCGGGGGTGAACCGCTGGCCGGGCTCGGCGTGCTGGGTGTAACGGAGGCGCTCAAATAGCCCCATCAGATTCAGCGACACCGGGTACGTCTCCCACACCGATGCTCCCTGGCAGAGAGGCAACACGTAGGGCCCCGCGGGTGCCGGCACCACTGCCACTCGCCGTCCAGGGCCAACCGATGGGTGCGCGAGGCGCATGCTGAAGATGCAGTACCTGTAACCCGCGCACGAACCGTGACCCGTTACCCCGCCCACCTACAAAAGAGGTGAGACCCATGGCGACGCTTACTGTCCGCGACCTGCGTTGTTCGGTCGGCACCGACAGCGGGCCGCGTGAAATCCTCCACGGAGTCGACCTGACAGTACGACAGGGCGAGACGCATGCCGTCATGGGCCCCAACGGCTCCGGCAAGACCACCCTCGCCTACGCACTCGCCGGGCACCCCAAGTACCACGTCACCTCCGGCACCGTCACCCTGGACGGCGAGGACGTGCTCGCCATGAAGGTCGACGAACGGGCCCGGGCCGGGATGTTCCTCGCCATGCAGTACCCGGTGGAGGTCCCCGGCGTGTCGATGTCCAATTTCCTGCGCACCGCCGCCACCGCCGTACGCGGCGAGGCCCCAAGGTTGCGCCTCTGGCTGAAGGAGGTCCAAGAGGCGATGGAGCGACTCCAGATCGACCCGTCCTTCGCGGAGCGCAACGTCAACGAGGGCTTCTCCGGCGGCGAGAAGAAGCGCCACGAGATCCTCCAGCTGGAACTGCTCAAACCGAAGATCGCCATCCTCGACGAGACCGACTCCGGCCTGGACGTCGACGCGCTGCGCATCGTCTCCGAGGGGGTCAACCGCGTCCGCGCCACCGGCCAGGTTGCCACCCTGCTGATCACCCACTACACGCGCATCCTGCGCTACATCCACCCCGACTACGTCCACGTCTTCGCCGAGGGCCGGATCGCCGACTCCGGCGGCCCGGAGCTCGCCGAGCGGCTGGAAGAAGAGGGCTACGAGGCGTACGTGAAGGGCGCCGCAAGGGGCTGAGCCGCCGGCCCGCGCCCCACAACAGCCGTCAGGCAAGGCGAGACTCGGTCCACCGCCATACGGGGCCCACCGGGCTCGCCTTGACGCGAGCCTCGGACCGAGTGAGATCAGTATGCGCGCCTCCCGCGCAACGACACGATCAAGACTTCCGGCACTCCCGATCGCCGCCATCCCTGGTGGGCAGGTCGAACCTGTCGGTCGGCCACGCGGGGTCCTCACGCTGGTTGTCGTGATCCCACCACGTGATCCGCTGCATGTGGTCTCCCGGCGGGCAGGCGTTGAGGCCGGGGGCGAGAGAGTGGTCTGAGCTGCTCCGCCCAGATGGTCTTTCCTGTCGGCGTATGACGGGTGCCCCAGCGTTCGGCGAGCTGGCCGACCAGGAACAGGCCACGGCCGCCCTCGTCCAGGACACGGGCACGGCGCGCGTGGGGAGAGGTACTGCTGGCGTCGGAGACCTCGCAGATCAGCGCCGTGTCGCGGATGAGCCGCAGCTGGATGGGGGCCTCGGCGTACCGGATGGCGTTGGTGACCAGCTCACTGACGATCAGCTCGGTGATCGGGACGGCGTCGTGCATGCCCCAGGTCGTGAGCTGGTCGGCAACCCGTCGGCGCGCGTCGGCCACGATGACGGGCGCCGCGGGCAGGTCCCAGGTGACCACGTGCGAGGGACCCAGCGCGTTGGTCCGGGCGACGACCAAGGCGACGTCGTCGTCCGGGTGCTCGGGCAGGAGTGCCGTGATCAGGTTGTCGCAGACGGCCTCCAGCGAGGGGGCGGGTCCGGCCAGGACGTGCGCGAGTTCCTGCATTCCGCTGTCGATGTCCCGGCCGTGGGCCTCGACCAGTCCATCCGTGTACAGGACGAGCAGGCTGCCTTCGGGCAGGCGGACGTCGGTGGCCTCGAAGGGCAGGCCGCCCACCCCCAGAGGGGGCCCTGGTGCCAGCTGGATGAAGTCCACGGAGCCATCCGGCATGACGGCGGCCGGGGCGGGGTGGCCGGCGCTGGCCAGGGTGCAGTGGCGGGAGACCGGGTCGTAGACCGCGTACAGGCAGGTCGCGCCGACCTCCCCGGAGGATTCGATGCCCTCCTCGATCTCTTCGAGGACGAGGTCGTCGAGGTGGGTCAGCAGTTCGTCGGGAGGAAGATCGACATCCGCCAGGGCGCGGATCTCACTGCGCAGCTGGCCCATGGTGGCGGAAGCATGGATGCCGTGACCGACGACATCGCCGACGACGAGAGCCACCCGGGCACCGGACAGAGGGATGGCATCGAACCAGTCGCCACCCACACCTGCCCGCGGATCCGCGGGCAGGTAACGCATCGCCGCGTCCACCGCCGGCTGCGCGGGCCGGTGATACAGAAGCAGGCGACGCTGCAGGGCCAGGTCCGCACCGTCGGTCTCCGGTGGGGCGGCGTGGATGAACCATCCGACGTGGTCATCGGCACCTACCAGCGGGTAGGCCCGCACATCCGCCTCGATCGTGTGACCGTCCCGGTCCCGCAGCGCGACCCGTCCGGCCCACGGCTCCTGCTGTGACAGGCTCCGCCACGCCGAATCCGGAAGGCGCGCGGCAAGAAGATCAGTCGCCGGACGTCCGATCACTTCGACCGGCTCGTACCCGAGAAGCAACCGGGCACCCCGGCTCCACGCCGCGACGACGCCCCGCGCGTCCACGGCAGCCGCAGCGTTTTCCGCCGCCAGGGTGTGGTCGTACATGCCCTCACCCCCTTCCTTCCAGTGTGCTACCGGGGCCCGACGCGCACTTCAGATGGTGAATGGGCAGAAGTGCACAAGCCAAGGCTGCTGGTCGTGTCAGAGCCTGACGGCGACCCGCGCCATGTCCCGCTGCTGACGCCGAGGCGGGCTGCTGGCCTGAGGACAAAGGGCATTGCGGGCGAACGGCCGGCGGCGGGTCGCGGGCCGGCGGCGGGGCGCGACTTCTGGCCCATCGGCGGGTGCAGAGCGGGGCCGACACGGCCGACGGCCGGACCCACCCCGCCGGGGAGTGGCCAAGCACTCGTGTCCGGAGGGATTCTGGTGGTAGTCGCCCACAGTCCCGGGCGCAATGAACGGCTCCCTACCGTGCCGCTCCTGCTGTCCGCGGGAGTCACCATGAAAGTCGAACTGATCCAACCGGCGGCCGACGTGCTCTTCGACGTCCCGGACGACGTGCATGCGGAGATCATCGCGCTCATCACCGCTGTGGCCGTGGACCCGACGACAAAGGTCTCGGACCTGGCCGCAGCGTTCGGTGAATGGTGCTGGCTCGTATACACCCGCCATGGTGACGTGGTCGTAGTGCTGGACGTCGGCTGCGCCCGCTGACTCAGTGACGGCCCGTACCGCGGTCTGGCGTCTTACAGGCGTCGGCCGACTGCATGAGGTAGCCGGTGACGACGTCGCCCTGGGGAGACGATCCGGGTCACGGGCACAGGCGGGGCGAGCTGGACGGCGGGCGTAGGAGAGATGAGGGCCACGCGGGCCAACCACAGCACCTGATTCGGCAGTGGGGAGCCGTGTTCTATCACGTGCTCAAGTACGTCCTTCTCGGGCCGCTGCTGCGGCTGCTGTTCCGGCCGCGGGTCGAGGGGCACGAGCATGTTCCGGCGCAGCGGCGATCGTCGCCGGGAATCACCTGTCCTTCGCTGACCCCCTCCTCATGCCCGCGGTCCTGCAAGTGCGAGGAGCAGCGTGGTGGTGATCTGTCGTCCGTAGCGCTCGATGTCCGCCCAACGGGTTGCCGGGGCCACGTCCCCTCCTGCGGCGGGCCCGCACACGGGCCTCCGCCTGTGGGCAGGCTGGGCGTATGAAGAGTCGGCCCGCCGCCCTGCGGACGCACCGGCACCGGTCGGCGAATGGCCTGGATGGACTTGCGGCGACCGTCCAGCATCAGTCCGCGCAGATAGCAGTCGCCCTTGGCCCGCTGGTCTTTGCGCGGCACCGAGGCGAACACATCCGCCACGTATAACGCCAACTTCGCCCGTACACGGTTCACTTCATGTGCGTCCACACACCCAACATGCTCCGGAGCAGGCCCGACAGGAAGACCTAACGGAGTCCTATTAGAGTGGTTTAGAGCTCGACTTCCTTGCCGTCATGCGTGCAGGGGCATGCCGATCAGGTAACCGCCCTCTATGAGGAAATCCCCCAATGGCATCTCTTCGACCTCACCAGTCTCGGCCGTCCGGGGGGAGCTCGTCCGTTTCATCCCGCATACGGTCCAGGGCGGCGTGCGCGAGATCGCGGTAGAACTGTTCCTCGACGCTACCCCGGACACATCCGTCGGCCAACTCAGTGGCCTTCGCCTGCTGCTCTATATCCTCGGGGTGGGGCTCGCCAGGCGTCCCCCAACGCATCCCGCCCATGCAAGCGTCGTACAGGGCGCCCCTCATTCTCTTCAGGCTGTCGTCTCCGTGGCGGTCCGCGGCACGCAGGCAGCAGCGTACGAACCCGACGTCCCAGACGAGCGTCCGGGGTGCCTTGGACAGCATTGCCGCGGCGACCGTGATCTTCACGGGGTCGCTGTCGTCGAGATACTCGCCGATCACATCAGTGACCCGGGCGTCATAAGACCCGGCGACAAGCTCGAAGAGGTGGGCTCCCAGGTAGCGCCTGCGGGCGGACTCCGGGTCGGCGGCGATCCAGTCGCGGATCTGTCGCAGCAGGTCCGGGAAGTCGTCGTGATCGAGGAACGGCGGTGTCACATGCCAGCGGAAGGGCAGGGCGGAGTGCATGCCAGTCGCTTGGCCTGGTGAGGACTCCGCCCTTGCTTCGAGCAGTTCGATGACGGTAAGGGGTTCGGCGCTGGCAAGTTCTGCGAGGAACCGGCCGATCTCGTAGCCGTCGATGGACGGTGCTGCGGTCAGGGCGGTGAGGAATGCCTCCTGCTGGTCATTGGAGAGATCCGACCAGGACATCGGTCTGTATGGGGCACCGGCCACAGCCATGGCGAACGCCTCAAAGTCCGCTGTCTCCATGGCGGGCGATGCGGTGAGCAGTTCGACGGCCAGGTCCTTGTGCTGCGCGGCGATGACGTGCACGGCGCCGAGAGTGGCCCTGCGCACGATGTTGTCCCCGTGGATGGCGAGTTCGCGCAGCAGGTCCGCCTCGCCGTCCAGCAGATCGCCGCGACCGCGCTGGTTACCAAACGCCTGTGCCACTTCCCGGGTGAGTTCGGTGTTCTCCGAGCCCATGAGCGTTCGACCCCAGTGGACCGCGCGGTCGCCGGCGGAGTGTCCCATTGCAGCGAGAGTGACCGACACCAGCGATGCCAGCGAGCACTCGGGCGCGGCCATGGCTTGCTCGCAGATGGCTTCGCCGACGGACGGGCGGTGGGTGACCAGCGTCCGGATGAAGGACCGGGCTCGTCCGCTGTCGGTGCCGAAGACCCTGTCGTTCTCGCTGAGCAAGACATCGACGCGCGCGGCGATCGTTTCGTCTGTCCAGTCGGCGAGAGCGGCCATCGCGTCGCTGAACAGCGCGTCTTGCGCCGCACGCGAGTCCGAGACGTCGGAGTAGACGGCCGGGTCGGCCGGTCCGCCGTGTAGCGCCCGGGCGAGTTCGTTGTCCGGTGAGGTGGGGATTGCGCTCAACAGGTCTTCGGCGAGGCGACGGAGGCCGTCGGGGCCGTGCTGTGCGTGCCAGCGCAGCTCAGTGCGCACGGCGAGCAGGATTGCCGGCGGCAGGGGGTGCTCAACGATGTATCGGTGCAGCCGGTCGATGGTGCTCGCGAGGTGTGGGATCCACGGCTGGCACATGGCGTCCGTCACCGTCAGCCCGAAACCGCCAAGTGGCAGGCTGATTGCGTTGCCGATGAGGGAGCGGGCCGCGGAGGCGCGTTCGAGCTGCGGGTGTCCCAGCTCCTCGAACGCCAGGTCCAGCGCCGCGCCGCGCATGTCCAGGACCTCCCTGGTGGGGTCCAGCACGTAGGGGCGGAAGGTCAGGGTCCAGGTCGTGGGTGTCCACAGCTCGTCATGGTCTTCCGTGGTCAGCACAGGGGCGAGCACGCTCAGCGGCTGGTGGACGGACGGAGTGGCGGGTGCGCGGGCCAGCCAGCGCTCGACCTGGCTGACGAGGATCTGCTGGTACTCGGTGGGGCCCCAGCGGGTGTAGCCGGCCAGTTCCGCCAGAATCCGCAAGGGGTGCAAGGGGTATTGAGGCAGGGGGCGCTGGTCGTC
Organism: Streptomyces regalis; assembly: GCF_001509475.1. Taxonomy (GTDB): domain Bacteria; phylum Actinomycetota; class Actinomycetes; order Streptomycetales; family Streptomycetaceae; genus Streptomyces; species Streptomyces regalis. The sequence continues at coordinate 60,896 of NZ_LLZG01000047.1, read as the reverse complement.
GCGGCCCAGGCACCAGAGAAGGGAGGCCGCCTGCGGCAGGAACTCCAGAGAATGAGCGGCAGCCTGGAGGACAGGGGCCAGGGCATAGCGCACATCCGTGTCGGTCCAGGTGTGGGTCAATCCGAACCCGACTTCCGCGGTGACGGGGTCGCAGGGGTTGTCCACCGCCCACGTGGCCAGGTCGATAGCCCGCCGTGGTTGGAAGAAGGCGACCTTCACCACGACCTCCAACAGACTCACCCGCTCCCGTGCGTCCGCAGCGCGGAACGCTGCCGTGATCTGCTCCCACAGGGGCTGGATCAGCCCGCCGGTTCCGGTGCCCTGTTGCCACTCCACACGGCCGGTGTTCACCACCAAGTGGGCCAGCGCACTCCCCTGGCCGGCTTCCATGGCTCTGGCGAGGTAGCCCGTGGGCAGCCCTGTGCTGCTGTGAAGCGCTGCCTTGACGAGCAGGGCGTCACCCAGCAGGTCCGGCACCAGACGCACGGTGGTGCCGTGGCTCAGCACCACCCCGGCACCCTCCAGGGTCGCCAAGTGCCGGGCGCAGACGTCGAACGGCAAGCCGATCAGGGCTTCCAGCGACGTGCGGACCTCCGGTTCCGCAAGCCGCACAGGCTGGAACGCGGCGAGGGCAAAAAGCAGGTCCTGGGGTACCTGCCCGGATGCCGGATCGGCGGTCAGCGCCTCGGCAAGCCGGTCCGTGAGTTCCAGGTGGAGTTGCTCGTCGCCCTCGAATCTCCTGGGGTCCAGGGCTCCGCTGTTGATCAGCGATGCGCCGGTGACGATCAGCAGCGGGCAATCCCGTGCCGCGGTGGCGAGCCTCGGTGCGTGAAACCGTACTACTTCGTCCAGGATCTCGCTGGCCAAGGAGAGGGCGTCGTCGAAGTCCAGGTCCCCGATCTCGACCATGGTGGCCTCGCTCGCGTGCAGGCCGGCCTGGGCCAGTGCGCGACGGGCGTGGGCCACGCCGTAGGGCCGTAGGGAGAGCAGTACGTTGGCGGAGCCGTTGGCGCTCCGGACCGCGGAAACAACCTTTTCCAGGGGGAGGGTGTTGTCGTGTGCGTCGTCGACGATCACCAGAAGACTGCCTGTGCTCGGCAGTTCCCTGAACGAGCCCGGGCCGATGGCGGAGTCGGGGCCGAGCACCCGTACTTCGACGGCGGGCTCTGCCTCGCGCAGCGCTTCGCACAGAGCTGTCACGATCTTCGTCTTCCCGACTCCGCCCCTACCGATGAGGAGCGCGACGCCTCCTTGCTCGTTCGTGGCGAACGGTACGAGGCTGTCCATGGTCTGAGTACGTCCGACGAGTCGCCAGCGGTGCGTGTAGACCGAGCCCTGGTTCACCTGGCGGAGGTAGTCGTCGGGTTTCATCCAGGGATCCGACTCCGCGGGCCCGTTCTGCTGGATCACGACCTGCGTGCCGACCACATCGCCCAGGAAGACTCCGCCCCGGAAGTCGATGTGGTCCCCTAGATACCAGGTCTCCGCGCTCCCCGGCGTATGCCGCTGCATAGCCTCCGCAACCGCTTGCGCGATCTGCGGATCGGCGACGAACAGGGCTGCCAACCGGTCGACCCAGGACCGCACCGCTTCCTGCCGGGCGGGCTGGGCAGCCGCCTCGGCAAGCACTTGTGCGGAGGCACTCGGGTCCTGTGCCAGCGCCCGCGCCAGTTCCTCCACCAGCCGGCGCCCGGCCTCCCCGCCGGCGCCTTCGGCCAACGCCGCCAGCAACGACGTCGGCAACGACTCGTCCATCTGCCCCTTCCCCCGCTCGACACAACCGGCCCGCTCGGAGCCGTAGGTCAACGGTAGAGGTTCAGGCCGCACCGCGCGCTGGCCTGGCGTACAGCACGACCTGCACGGCGAGGCCGGCCACCGCCAGCGCCTCCAGCACCGACAGGGCGACGAGCAGCCCGCCGCCCGGTCCGCCAGCCCAGAACACCACCAGCGGCAGCACGTAGAACACCGCCAAGTCCACCACGCACTGGAAGGCTTTGCGAGAGCGGCGGCGCGCGTCGCTGCGATGGGCCCTCTGCCATCCGAATGCCGCGAAGTCACCGCTGGACCCCGCCAGTTGTGACAGACGGGGGCCCAGTTCGTTGCGGACGTCCGATCGCGGAGATCTTCTCGTCGTTGACCAGGTGCGTCCGCCCCAGGACGATGCACACCGGCGGCAGGGCGGCCAGCATCGATGCCGGATCGGACTGCGCCGCGACCGTGGTGATCGTCGCGGTGACCGCGAGCGTCGCGTAAAGAAGGTTGCCGCGGAACCGGATACCCGCCCTTGCTCGTCCTTGACGCTCTGGTACACAGCAAGCAGCAACTGCCCGATGTTGACGCCCTCTTCCGGATCCGCCACAGACCACCGCCTTCTCCCTGCAAGACTGTCGCCGAGGTCGCGAAGGATCTGGGGATCAACGAGACCACGCTAGCCAGTTGGATATCGCGGGCCGGTCGCGCGGGCACGCTCCGGGCGGCGGGAATGACGAGCTGGAGCGGCTGCAGCGGGAGAACGCCCAGCTCAAACGGGACAACAAGGAACTCGCGATGGAGCGTGATGTCCTCAAACGCTGCATGGTCCTGTGGGTGAAGTAGCCGTGGCGGACCCGACGTCCGTCATCGGGGCGATCGGCGGCCAAAGGACCATGCGCGGCATCCCGCACCGCGTCTCCTGCCGCGCCCTGGGCGTGAGCGAGTCGTGGTTCTACAAGCACCGCAGCCGCCGGCCCACCGGCCGTGAGGTCCGCCGGCAGCAGCTGGCCGAGGCGGTGAAAGAGGTGTTTACCCAGTCCGGCGGCACCTACGGCTCGCCGAAGATCTGGATCACGCTGATGCGGCAGGGCTGGCGGGTGTCGGTCAACACCATCGCCAAACTCATGGCCGAACTCGGCCTGGTTGCCCGGAGGTCCGCAGACGCAGGGGGCTGACCCGGCCGGGCAAACGGCCCGCCGCACCGGACTACGTGAAGCGGGACTTCACCGCAGAGGGGCCCGATCTCGTCTGGTGCGGGGACATGACGGAGATCGAGACCGGCGAGGGCAAGTTGTATCTGGCCACGGTCATCGACCTGTTCTCCCGCCGCCTGCTCGGCTATGCAATGGGAGAGCGTCACGACGCCTGCCTGGTAGTCGCCGCCCTCAACATGACCGCAGCCACCCGCGGCGGTGACGTGCGCGGCGTCATTCTTCATAGTGATCGCGGAAGCGAGTACGGCTGCCGCAGGTTCCGGCGGGCCTGCCGCAGGCTGGACGTCTTCCCGTCCATGGGCCGTGTCGGATCATGCTTCGACAATGGCGTCAGCGAGGCGTTCAACAGCGTGCTCAAGGTCGAATACGTCCACCGGCACACCTTCGCCACCCGCGCCGAGGCCCAGATCAGGATCGCCACCTGGATCACCGACTTCTTGGAAGGTCTCCACGTTCGGAGGGGATTGACAGTCGCTGGCTTCACCCGGTTCCGGCCGGCATTGATTTTCGGGTGGCTGCGGCCGTACTGGCTGGGCCTATTCCTGCAACTGCTCAAGGTAGGCGTCGGCTGACATCGCCGTTTCGTCCAGCCAGACGGCGGCTTGATCGACCGCCGACGGCAGGTCGCCCACTGCGTCGGCCACGTGCTGGGCGCCTTCGAGCGACAGATCCCGGACGCGGCGCCGTAGGTGCTCCACGGACTCTTCCCGCAGAAAGGTATCCAGATCGAGAGTGGCGGCGAGCCGACCCCAGTGCGGGTTCCGCGTGGTGATCAGGGTATGGCCGCCTTCGGGGACGTACGGGGTCATCTGTTGAGGGTCCTCCGCGCCGTCGTACACCAGGAGCCATCGGGCATACGGCCTCCCCCTGTTCAGCGCGTCCAGGGCTTGTCGGGCGGCGGACCAGGCGTCGGGGGCGCTCGGGACGTCCAGGCGGTCGGCGAGTTCGGCCAGTGAGGCGACCACCTGCTCGGCCTCGGCGGCAGGTACCCACCACACCAGGTCGTAGTCGGCCAAGAAGCGGTGCGCATACTCCAGTGCGACCTGTGACTTGCCGACACCAGTCGGCCCCTGCACCACCAATGGCGCCGACGCTGTTACGAGTTGATCGCGCAAGGCATCCAGGATCACCTGGCGGCCGGTGAAGAAATGGTTGCGTACGGGAGCGTTCTGCACCGCGGGCACTGTGCCGGGAAAGCGGGGAGTCGGCACCGCATCATGGTTCGGCAGAGCGGGGCGGTCCAGAGCGCGCAACAGTGCCGCAGCCGCAGTGTCCTCGTCCAGCCCTGTCAGGTCCACCGGGTCGCTGCCCGACAGCGGGCCGTCGCCGACGCGAATCAGGACGGGTTCACGCCATGCACCGGTGCCGTCCAGGCCCTTCAACGCCTCCCACTGAGCGCGACCCGACGTGGAGCGCATATACGCCGCGGACAGCAGAACAACCACCCTCCCCATTTCCCTGTCCGGTGGTGGCGCGACCCCCACAGCTCGAACGAGGAAGCCCGACCTGAGCAGGACACTCTCCGTCCAGTCCGCCCACATCCGGTCCTCGGGGACGTGCGCGAGCCAGAGATCCGTGAGCAGGGGGGCGCGAGGGCGCACGAACATGCCAAACGTGCGCCGGCGCGCGGTCTCCGCGATCGGTGGCAGGGTGGTGACCTCGCCGTCGGAGACAAAGGCGGTGAGACGTTCAAAGGCGCTGAGCAACGAGTTGGCGACACCGGGCTCATCGCCGAAGGTCGCCAGTATCTCCTCGTATGCGTAGAAGGGCCGGTATGGGATCTCCACTGAAGCCCAGTAGGAAGCCAGACCGGACGCCGTGAACCCCTCGGGGTGACCCTCGAATTTCCGCCGGGCGAGGGCTCGGCCGGCGTCGGCCCTCTCCTTGTCGCCCTCGTCGATGCGCATCGGCACGGGCAGGATCCGGATCCCACGGTCGCCGTAGCGCTCACTGATCTCGCGGGCGACGGAAGCTGCGCCATCTATGCTCTGGTCGCTGAGGGTGAAGCAGACGACCAGCATGTCGGGCAGGTGCACCGTGCAGATGTCCGCGGTGTCGCTGAGGCCGGTGCGGCTGTCGAGGAGAACGTAGTCGTAGTGCCGCTTCATCTCCTCGCGCATGGCGTCCAGGAAGAGACCGCCCGCGAGCCGCTCATAGAAGTTGTCCCAGTCGAAGGCGCTGACCAGAGCCGAGTACTCTCGACTCTGCCGACCCGCCGAGACGAAGTCGAGGGTCCCGCCCTCAGGGAATTCCCAGTTCAGGGAGACGGCATGGGTCCGGATCCGGGTGTAGGGCAGATGCCAGGAGTCGGCAACTGTGGTCGGCTGCTCGGTGGCGGCCCACGCGTAGTCGGTGATCATGTCGATCACGCCGGTGGTGGCGCCCAGCACCGCGGGGTCAAGGAAGGGGTGGAAGAAGCGGTGCAGGCCCGGCGCCTCCAGATCCCAGTCCACCACGAGGACTCGCTTGCCGTTGGCGGCGAGAATCCAGGCGGTGTTGGTCAGCGCCATCGTGCGGCCCGTACCACCCTTGTAGGAGTAGAACGTGACGACGCGTCCGTCACGGCCATCGGTCATTGCCGCTCCCTGCCATGCAGTATCGGATTCGCAGCGCAGCCCGGGATCGGAGCGCTCCCGGGCCTTACAGCCTAGCCGCCGGAACACCTACAGGCCTTGTTTCAGGGGCAGTTGATCCCTGTTGGCACTATCCTCGATGCAAGGTCGCGGTCCGGGGGACTTCATGAAGATCTTTCTGAGCTGGTCCGGTTCGGCCTCCCAGGCGTGTGCCGAACTGCTTGCCTCGTGGTTGCCCTACTTCAGTGACGAGCTTGAACCCTTCGTCTCCTCGGACAGCATCAGGAAAGGGGCACGCGGGCTGACGGAGCTCAAGGAACAGCTTGACGAGAGCTCCTTTGGAATCGCCTGCATCACCCGGGCCAACATCGATGCTCCCTGGATCACCTTCGAATCGGGAGCACTGTCGAAGGAGGTCGACGAGCGGAAGGGCCAAGTCGTGCCGTTCCTGCTGGAGGGCAGCCACAAGGACTTGGAGGTGGCGGGCAGCCCGCTGCGCCAATTCCAGTCGACGCGGGCGCACGACGAGGCGGATGTGCTGAAGATGGTCAAGACCATCAACGCGGTCCTGCGTGAGTCCGCCAACCGCCACCCGGACGACACCCGGGTCAAGAACCTGTTCCGTAAGGTGTGGCCCGAACTGCGAGACGGCCTGGCCACGATCGACCTGACGGCGGACAGCGACGAGCAGGGGCCGCCGCGCAGGTCGCCGGAAGAGATCCTGGAAGAGCTGAGTTCGTTGGTTCATGAGCAGATCAACCGGATCACCGACCTGGAGCGGGCCGTGGACGCGCTGCGCAACGGCCAGGCCAACCCTCCTAGGAAGCGGACCAGGTTCACGGGCGTCTACGACGAGTCGGTCCGCATCGCCGATCCGGCGACCGACACGTCGGGCTTGGGCGAGACGGAATGAGTCCGGCGATCAGACACCGGTTGCGGATGCTGTTCGGTACCCGGCTCGGTCTGTCCACGGCGGGCCGAGCCTGCGCCGTGCAGTTCGGCTTGTTGTCGGGTGCCGCTCAGCTGTATCTCACCTTCTGGCCGGACAGTTCTCTGCCTCGCGGTGCGACCTTTCTTGCCATTGCCTGTCTGGCCTTGGTCGGCGGCACTCTGCGGTCCTGGCCCCGGGATCGCATCAGCCACGAGTTCGTCCGTCCGGGTTTCCGGGTCACCATTGCGGTGGGCGACTTGTTCGACCAGCCGTGCCATCTCGTCATCGGCAGCAACGACGTATTCGACACGGACACCCAGGACGATCTACTGATCGTGCGCCGCAGTGTGCAGGGCCAGTTTCTGCAGAGGGTCTACGCGGGCGACGTCGCCCGGCTGGACGATGAACTCAATACTGCTCTGTTCGGCACACAGCCGACTCGGGTGGAGGAGCGGACATCGAAACGTGCTGGAAAGCTCGTTCGCTACCCCGTCGGCACGGTCGCCTTGCTTGGCTCGCCAGGACAGCGGTACTTCCTCACCGCCTACGGCGCCATGTGCAACGACCTGACGGTCAGTTCGGGGCCGGACCAGCTCTGGCTTAGTCTGGGAGAACTGTGGCGGGCGGTGCATCTGCACGCACGACGGGAGGCCGTGGCCATGCCGGTCATCGGATCCGACCTGGCCCGGATCGACAGCATGGACCACGCTGGCCTGGTCAAGCTGATCCTGCTGTCATTCGTCACCAGGTCACGGCAGTCGGTCGTGTGCAAGGAGCTGACGATCGTGGTCCACCCGGGTGACTATGAGCGCGTCGACATGCTGGAGCTGGCCGCGTTCCTGCGGACGCTGTGACCGCCGGCCCGTTGGGAGGCTTCGTGTGAGGCAGCAACCGGATCGGTCGGACCGGCAGGCGCCGTATTTCTTTCTGAGCTACGCGCACACGCCGCGGTTCGACGCATCCGCGGACCCCGACCACTGGGTCCACCAGTTGTTCCGGGACCTGTGCGACTACATCATGGCGCTGACGGACCATCCGCCGGGCCAGCCGATCGGCTTCATGGCAAGAGAGATGCGTATCGGCGAACGTTGGAGCGATCGCTTGTCGGAGGCGCTCGCGACCTGCCGGGTGTTCGTCCCGCTCTACTCGCCGCGCTATTTCGTCAGCGACGTGTGCGGCAAGGAATGGTGGGCCTTCTCCCAGCGCCAAGAACACCGGAGGTCTAGGGGCGCCACTGCCGACCCGGCGATCGTGCCCGCGCTCTGGGTACCGGTGCAGTCCGAACAGCTTCCCGACGCGGCGGAAGCCCTGCAATACGATCACGAGAAGTTCGGCCGGGACTACGCCACCGAAGGCCTGTACGGCCTGATGAAACTGCGGATGTTCCGCGACGAGTACGAGCGTGCGGTCTACCAGCTGGCCAGGGCGATCGTCGTCACGGCCGAGCAGAATCCGATCCCCACCGGGGAACCACTCGACTTCGCCGATCTGCCCAATGCCTTCGGGCGACGGTCCGGCTCGCGGCGCCTGCGCATCGTCGTGGCGGCGCCCAGCATGCAGGAGCTGCCGCGGGGACGCTCGCCCCACTGCTACGGGCCCTCCGCCGTCGACTGGAATCCGTACCGGGTCAGCGATGCGGACGCCACCCGTCCGCTCGCCGAGTTCGCCGCCGAGGAGGTGCGCCGACTCGACTACCGGACGGCGATCCAGCCGCTCAGCGAGGCGGCCGACGGTCTGCTCACCGACCGGCCGCCGGACGGGCCGACGCTGGTGCTGCTCGACAGGTGGGCTCTGGCAGACCCCGGGCAGCGAGAACTGCTGGCCCGGGTGGACCTGGCAGCGCAACCGTGGGTCAGTGTGATCGTGCCGTGGAACCGATCCGACCCGGACAACACATCCGCGGCGTACGAGTTGCAGACCGTCCTGGAGAAGACCCTCCCGCGCACCATCCAACGTGGCCGAAGCGTCTCCCGGGCGGCCACGGGCGGGGTGCCGTCGCTGGAGGCGTTCGCCGCCATCCTGCCGACCGTGATCCAGTGGGCGGCGGCGCAGTTCATCCGGTACGCCCCGGTCCATCCGCCCAAGGGCCCAGCGATCGCCCGGCCCCGGCTGAGGGGGCCCCTGGAGGAGGCGACCGATGACCGCCGGGCGTGACGGGCAGATCATCACCTTCTACTCCCAGAAGGGCGGCACCGGTCGGACCATGGCCGTGGCGAACATCGCCTGGATCCTGGCCTCCAACGGCTACCGAGTACTTGCCTCGGACTGGGACATCGAGGCGCCCGGCCTGCACCGCTACTTCCATCCGTTCCTCGACGCCACGACCTCCGGCGCCACCACAGGCGTGCTCAACCTGTTCGCCCAATACGTCGCGGACTGGCACACCAGCACCGAGCCAGAAGCCGACCTGAGGCAGCGTCATGCCCGAGTGCTGCCGCACGCGGTTTCGGTCGACTGGATCTTCCCCAGCGGCGGGACCCTCGACTACATGCCCGCGGGGCGGCAGGACGGGGAGTACCTGACCCATCTGATGGACTTCAGCTGGCGGGAGTTCACCGACTTGTTCGGCGGCACCCGATTCCTGGACGCGCTGCGTCACGACATGAAGAGCCGTTACGACTACACGCTCATAGACAGCCGGTGCGGGGTGAGCGATCTCGTGGGCTTGTGCACGATTGACCTGCCGGACGTACTGGTGAACTGCTTTACGCTGAGCTCGCAGAGTATCGAGGGTGCCGCCGTCATGGCCCGGTCCATCGCCCGGGAGGCCCATCCGCGCTCGCTGCGCATGCTGCCGGTCGCCATGCGGGTCGGCGACGGCCGGGGCACGCGCCTGGCCGCCGCGCGGGAGCTGGTCCGCTCCTCCTTCCCGCGTCTGCCTGCCGACTACTGGGCCGGAATGGAGATCCCACACCAGCCGGAATATGCCTACGAGGAGACGCTCGCCACGTTTGGGGATCCATCGGGTGACCCGAACAGTCTGCTGACCGCCTTCGAGCGGCTGACGGACCGGATCACCGAAGGACGCGTGCGACGTTTCCCGGCCCTCGACGACGATCTGCGCCGACGTCACCTCGCCTCGTACGTCCGCCCGATGTCTCCCGTCGCGACTCCCTTGAGGCTGTCGTATGCGCCTCAGGACCGGATGTGGGCAGAGTGGATCAACTCACTGCTCACGCACTCCGGCTTCGAGGTACTCGCTCCAGCCGTCGGCGCCGAGCCGTCCACCCCGGGCAGGGCACCCCGCACGGTGGCGCTGCTGTCGTCGTCCTTCCTCCGCTCACCGCAGTCCCGCACGCTGTGGGAGAGCATCGGCGACGCAGACCCCGGCGCTCCGCGACCGTTGATCCCCTTTCGCGTCGAATCCGTCGCCCTGACAGCGCCGTTCAGCGACTACGACCCCGTCGACCTGACCTCCCTCGACGAGCCGCGAACGGCCGAAGCCGTCCTGCGTAGCCTCGGACTGCCCGGTGAGACGGTCTCCCGACCACTGCCGCCTGCGCGGCCCCGCTTCCCCGGACACACGCCGGCCGTCTGGGAGGCCCCGCCGCGCAATCCGCTGTTCGTGGGCCGCGATCGGCTGCTGGACCGGTTGCACGCCACACTCGACGTGAGCGGCCACCGGGCCGTGGTCCTCCCCCGTGACGGGCTCGGTGCCGCCGGGCGCACTCAGCTCGCGGTGGAATACGCCTACAGGTTCCAGGCCTCGTACGACCTGGTGTGGTGGATCCGTGCGGAGAGCCGCGAGTCGGTCCTGCTGTCACTGGCGCAGCTGGCCGACCGCCTGCGACTGCGCGACGGCACCGGCGTGCCCGAGGCCGCGCGCCGGGCCCTCGACGTGCTGGACAGGGGCACACCGCACGGGAGGTGGCTGCTGATCTACGGCAATGCGCGCGGCCCGGAAAGCCTTTCCGGACTGCTGCCCTCCAGCGTCCACGGGCATGTGCTGGTGACCTCCCGGGACCGGGGATGGAGCACAACGATGGACACCGTGGAGGTCGACGCGTTCACCCGGGAGCAGAGCATCGAGCTGCTTCGCAGACGGCTTCCGGAGCTGACGGTCGACGACGCCGACCGGATCGCGGCAGCGGTGGAGGACATGCCACTCGCGGTCGCGCAGGCCGGGGCGTGGCTGGCACAGACGGCGTCGGCCGAGCAGTATCTGTCGAAACTGGCCGAGCAAAGCGACGGCTCCACCGCGGCCCCTCCGGAGGGCCGCGCTCACCCCACGGTCGCCGTCAGTACACGGGTGGCGCTGGCCACCTTGGGTGAACGCGCTCCCGCGTCCCTGCGACTGCTCGCCCTGTGCAGCCACCTCGCACCGCTGCCAGTGCCGCTGCCCATGGTGTACAGCGACGCGGCCCTGCGCGTCCTGCGACCGCACGACGGCACGCTGCACGAGCCGATGCTGCTGGGCCGAGTGGTGCAGGAGATCAGCAGACTCGGCCTGGTCGAGGTCGACCAGGCAGGTCACACCCTCAAAGTGCACCCCGCGGTGCAGAGCCTGGTGTTGGCTGCTCTCCCCGCCCATGAGGTCGACGAGGTCCGGCACGAGGCGCACCAGTTGCTCAGCGCCGCCGGGCCGCGGCGCGACGGCTCCGGCACCGACGCGGTCGACCGGGCCTTCGAAAAGCTGTGGCCCCACCTCGACCACTCCGAGGCCGAGAAGTGTCAGGACGATGACACCCGGGCCATCCTCATCGAGCGGCTGCGCCGCACCGTTCAGTGCGGCATGCCGGAGCAAGCTCTTGAACTGGGGCGTCGTCTCGACCGGAGCTGGACCCGGGGCGGCAACGACGTCGACCACCAGGTGCTGTTGCTGCGCGGTCACCAGGCTGCGGCACTGCGGGACCTGGGTGCGTACACCCAGGCATACGACCTGGACTCCGACACGCTCAGGCGACAGCGCAAGCTGCTGCCGGCGGGCCACGCGCACACGCTGATGACCGCGGCGGGCCTTGCGGAGGACCTGCGGACGCTGGGCCGGTTCGCCGAGGCGCTGGAACTGGCACGGGAGGTTGCCGCCGGATTCCGGGAGTCGTTCGGTGAGGAGCATCCGCAGGCGCTGACGGCCTCCGAAGCCCTGGCGCGGTCCTTGCGTCTAGTGGGAGACTATGCGGCCGCGCGGGAGCGCCGCCTGGCCACCCTGCAGATGCAGCGCGGAGTATCGGCGCACGGGCACACGTCGGCTCTGGTGTCAGCGCTGGGCCTCGCCCGCGACCTGCGTGAGGTGGGCGACTACGCGGGTTCCGTTCCCGTGCTGCGTTCCGCCCTGGAGGATACGCGGGGGGGCAAGCCCGGCGCGCTGCGTGCGACCGTCAGCCTCTCGGTGTCCCTGCGCCGCATGGGCGAGCGGGACGAAGCCCACGCGCTCGCCCTGGCCGCCGACAAGGGATACCGTGCCGCCTGGGAAGGGGACGATCCCCATCGGCTGGCCTGCGAAATCAACCTCGCGCTCGTGACGGCCTGGGCGGGTGACCTACCCAGCGCATGCACCGCCATCAGTGCTCTCCAGCACCGCTTCGCTCGGGTCTGTGGTGCCGAGCACCCGGACACCGCTGTCTGCGAGCACAACTATGCGGTCTGTTTGCGCGCGGCCGGGGAGACGGACAAGGCTCTGGCGTCGGCCACCCGGACAGTGCAGTCGCTCGGCGAGCACCTCGGCGACGCTCATCCGTACACGCTGTGCGGCAGGCTGACACTGGCCAACGCCCTTGGTGATCTGGAGCAGTTCGACAAAGCGGAGCAGCTGTCACGGACCTGCGCAAAGGCTCTGCGTGACCGTGTGGGGGACAAGCACCCGGACACCCTGATCGCCGAGCTGGGCCTGGCGGTCACCCTGCACTCGCTCGGCCGCACGGTGGAAGCCGGCCGACTGCGGGACCGGGTCGTGGCCACCTTTACCCAACGGCTGGGTGACGAACATGCCTGGACAGCGGCGGCTCGGGGATGGCAGCGCATCGACCGGGATCTCGAACCGTTGCTGCCTGCATAGTCACTGCGCCCCCGACCGAAGCGACTCAGCCCGGGCCAGCGTTCGGGGGTTGATGGACGTGGAAGGTGAGCCCGGTGATTTGGCCTGACTGGGACGAGGCCCTGGCGCCACACCGGCACCTGTGGGCCACATCCCGGGGCCCCGACTGCGGGTCCGTATCCCGCGATCTTCGGTGACCTCCGTCTCGGCGGTGATGCCATCGTCCGGGGTCAGCATCGTGTCGACCCGCCTGCGGGCGATCGCCCACTCCTGCCATTCCTGCTCGGCCGCGGCCGGCTCGGCCTGGATGCGGTCGGCTTCCTCACGCAGTCCGTCGACTCGATGGCGAGCGGCGAGCTCGTGCTGTTCCAGTAGGAGATCGGGAGCCGAGATAGAGCGGGAGAGCCCGCGGCCCGGGGACAGTCCGGGCGGCTCCCCGGCGACCCTCATCCTGCTCCGCCCCGACACAGGCAGCCGCCGAAATCGCCAACGGTGCCCCCGGCGGGACGCCAGCGGCGGGTGCTGGCGTCCGCCGAGTCCTGCGGTCCAGGGTCGGCTTCGGCGACGAGGGCCGGTCCAGGGTTACGAGTAGGGCACTCCACCGGGGGATCTTCCGATTGGCCGGAGACACCGGCAGCGCTGTCCGGGGCACACGAGCAGGAGGGTTTCTGCACTCCCCTCGCAGCTGCTCCGTTCGGCTCAGCCGCTGCTGCTCCCGGTACCGCCGGGCTGGGAGGATGCCACCCACCCGGGCACACGCACCCCTGTACGCACAGCCGTCGCACATCGCACGCCGATGTGGCGGCATCTGGCAGATGGAGGCATCCTTGGCAGTCCAGAACTCGGTATCGAGGACCACGCCGACCGACTCGAACGGTGCGCGGCATCCGTTCCACGTGACCAAGGAGGAGGAACGGCAGCTGCGCATCCAGGCCGACCGGCTGACTCCGGCGCTGGTCATCGCCCAGCCGTCGTCGTTCGACGAGTACGTCCAGCAGTTGATGGTGCCTCCCGCGATCATGGACCTGGCCCGCAAGGCCGCCAACATCCGTTTGGCAGCCTGGGAGGTCGAGGCCATGCGCAAGCACCTCGAACCCGGTCCCCTCACGGCTGACGAGCCCGGCACGAAGCTGGGACTGCTGCGCAGGATCCTGCTCGACAAGGCGGACAAGGACCGCACCCACCCGCCGTACATCCGGGTGGCCTGCACCGGTACCGGGGTCTACGACGACTGGGCCACGAAGTACGGCTACACACGGGACCTGGGTGTCGAACCGGGCGACTACGGCTCACCGGTCGTCCTCGAGATCTGGCCGGCCCAGCACTACTCGCCCATCCACTCGCACGGCCACACCACCGGAATCGTCTACTGCCTGGCCGGTCAACTCGACGTGATGGCCTACGGAGAGCTGGCCTGGGACGCCCGGAAGCAGGGCCTGGTCACCCTGACCCCGGGGCAGTGTGCCTGGTTGTCCGGTGACAAGTTCGCGGTGCACAAGGTCTACTGCCCGATGGACGGCGACAACGGGCCCACAGGCCCCGAATACCTCAACGCCACCTCGGAGTTCGCGGCCAGTTTCCACGTCTACCTGAACGAGGACGAACTCTCCATGGACTCGCTCGCCGCAGCGGACCTGGGCCGCGACGTGTTCGAGTACATCGACGAGATCACCCACAAGAAGGAGGAGTTCAAGACCTACTCGGACCTCTCCTGGAACGTGCTCCGCAGAGTCCTCGCGGAGACCGAGCTGGACTGACGCACTCGATCGATGGCAGTAGCCCGGGCGGGGACGGCCGCTGATCCCGCCCGGGCCCAGCGGCCATGGAGCTGAACGAGAGTGCTCGGGATACGTCCCTCATGCCGCCCATGGTCGGCCGGGTACAGGACGCGTCAACACCGTGCCGCTGCAACAGCGTGCGGTGCACCGGCTGGCCGGCCAGCCGACGGGCGGAACAAGGGCTGAGCTTGTACGGTCGCCTCCACTCGCGAGGAGATGATGGAAACGGTCGCACGGTATGTCGCCGATCTGGTCGGGGCGTTGGAGCGGTACGCGGGCCGACCGGCGCTCGGTGCCGGGGACCGCGTGCTGGACTTCTCCGAGCTGTTGGACCTCGTGTACCGGCTGGCCGGCGAGCTGGCCGAGCGCGGGGTCTGCCGGGGGGCCGGGCTCGCCTGCGTCTTCGGCGGCAACCGGCCGGAGGTGCTCCAGGTGCGGCTGGCGGCACATCTGCTGGGGGCCCGGCTGACCCAGATCGTCGTCCATCCGTACACCTACGGGGTGGACTTCGTGCTGCGGGACTGCCAGCCCCGCCTCGTGGTGCACGACATGCCGGTCCCGGACACCGGGGCGGCCAGGCTCGGACTGGACGAGCTGCTGGGGGCGGCCGCCAGCCGGGAGGCGGTGGCGCTGCCCGTGGCGGCGCGGGAGGACGACGTGGCCCGGGTGACCTACACCGGCGGTACTACCGGCGTACCCAAGGGCATTGCGTCCACGTACCGGGCGCTCGCCGCCCGGGCCGACGGCCGCGGCAGCCGCGAATCCGGGGAGCCGTTGACATACGTTTCCGTCACCTCGCTGGCCCAGCGCGCCGGCGGACGCACCCTGGAGCAGCTGCGCTGCGGCGGCCGTACGGAGGTACTGGCCGCCTTCGAGCCGCGGGAGTTCGCGGCCGCCTGTCGGCGGCTGAGGCCCGTATCGACGTACCTGATGCCGGGGATGGTCTACCGCCTGCTGGACGATCCCGAAACAGCCGCCGGGATTCCGGGGCTGAGCGTGATCTCGTACGGCGCCGCGCCGATCCTGCCGGAGCGGCTGCGGCAGGCCGTGACCCGCTGGGGAGGCCGCTGGCAGCAAGGATACGGGACGAACGAGTCCGCGGTGATCTGCCGCCTCACCCCCTCGGACCACGAGGCCGCCGTCGCCGGCCGGCCAAGCCTGCTCTCCTCGGCCGGGCGGCCGGCCCCCGGGGTAGAGGTCGAGGTGCGCGAAGCGGCCGGGCGGCCGCTGATCGCCGGGCGGACGGGCGAGGTCTGGACGCGATCAGCGGCGATGATGACCGGCTACTGGAGACGCCCCGACCTGACCGCTGCCGCGATCCGGGACGGCTGGCTGCGTACCGGCGATGTGGGGCACATCGACGCGGACGGCTACCTCCACCTCGACGACCGGCTCGTCGACGTGGTGATGGTCAATGGGAACAACGTCTACTGCCTGCCGGTGGAGGCGGCCCTGACCCGGCATCCTGCGGTCGCCCAGGCCGCGGTGGTGGGCCGGGTAAGTGCATCGACCGGTGAGGAGGTCTGCGCCTTCCTAGTCCCGGCGCCCGGCAGCGCCCCCGACGCCGCGGCGGTGGCAGCCGAGGCCTGTGACCTGGTGGAGCAGGCCCTCGCACCGGCCCACCGTCCGACGACCGTGTTCTGGTGCGCGGAGATCCCCCTGACCCCCCAGGGCAAGCCGGACAAACAACGGCTGCGGGAGCAGGCGAACTCCGCTGAGCAGCCGTTGTCCTACCGAACATGATCGCTGCGTTTCCGCCGACCAGGCATGACCCCCGCAGCGGTGCGGCAGAGGCGGGACACGGTGTCGTCTCGTCCCTAGAGCCGAAGTGCCTTGGGTCGTGGAGTTGTTGGAGGAACGGGAGCCGACCGCGCAGCTGCGGGTGGAGGGCGTCCTTGTCGATCAGCGTGCAGTGATGCTCGGCCTTGCCAGCGTCTGTACCGGCCCACAGTTCGGGCACGGTCACCTCCGAGGTGTCGTGCGTGTACGTGTCCCAGCAGACAACCTCGCCGACGTGTCCATACGAAGCGATTCAGTTCGCGCACCCCAATGAGTGGCCGAGTCGTCGCGTCACCCCGGGCTGCCAATCCCCTCAAGCCACAACAGCGGCAGAACGATGACAGCCATACCCGAGGTCAGGCCTGTTCACCCGGACGCGGGACAAGGACGCCGGCTGCCACCTGCTCGTCCACTCCTCGGGCAGGTTCCTCACTGCGCCAGCTCTCCGGCTTCGTGGGATCCTTCGGGTTCATCAGAACGTCCTCGCAGGACAGCGACCACTTGGCGACCAGAGTGTCGCTGGGTCTGCGGAACCGGACGGTGAGGACACCGGGGCTGCCGGCGGGCCACAGATCGAGACCGTGGGTGCTCTCCAGGTTCTGAAGCTGCCTCAGCAGCAACTCGGTGAGGCGCTGTGCCTCCTTGATCTTGTTGAAATGCTCCTGGTGCGAATGCCTGGCCAGGTGGTCCCAGAACACCAGCGGCGAGAAGCCATTGTGCGATCCGGCGAACGTGGTGTCCGGCGACGGCGGGAACAAGGATCTCGACAATCCTCATTGCCGATGGTCAGGGAAACTTTTCGCTTACCTGATCACCTGTCGGACGGTCCACTCCGCGAGAGCGCGAAGTTAGGCGCGCGGTCCCGTGCAGGTCCCGCGAAAATGACCTGATTTAGCCGCCTTATCGCGAAGGACGCTCGATGGTCGCTGGTTGCGTCACGGGTGGAGGTCGCGACTTCCTGGAGGGGAAGCGTAGGAGGTATAAGGTGCCCTCCCCACTGGAACGGGGAGGCGTTCCGGAGCGCACGGGCAGGCGAAGTGCGCCGAGTGCGCTCCTCGTAGGGGCGCCCGGGGCGAACGGCTCGTACGACCGGTCCGGCCGTCGACTGAAGATCAGCCGTCGGCGCCGGGCGGGGCCTTGGGATCGTCCTTGTGCGCACCGGTGATGTCGTTGTAGAAGACCCGCACCTTGGGGTTTCCGGCCTTGTAGTAGCCCTCTGTCTCATAGGTGGTGGTGGCGAAGTCGAGGCGCCCGTCACGGTCGAAGTCGGCCACAGCGATGCGCGCCGCAGAGTCGGTGCTGATCTGCTGCTCGATCAACACCTTTCCGGCCGGGCTGAACTTGTAGTAGAAGACGCCCTGCGGGTCCGGGCCGCGCATCGCGACAAGGAACTCGTCATCGCCATCGCCGTCGAAGTCGGCCGCGACCACATGGTGCCCCACCGCGTCCTTGGGCTGTCCGTCCTTCCCGTACACCGGCTGTTTGAACTGCCTGACCACGGTACGGTTCCAGGGACGGTCGAAGGGCTTGACCCCCCAGGGCCGGGTGTAGGCCGCCAGGATATTGCCGTGGAAGGGCTCTACCGTCAGCATGCAGGCGTACTCTTGGCCGCCGACCCGTCCGATGGCGACGTTTCCGGTACCCTGGAACTCGTAAGGGATCTCGCTCGACTGCTGCGCCGGGGTAGCACCCGAGCCGATCGGCTTGCGCACCCACTTTCCGTCGGAGCCGTAGCCCAGCCAGGCGAGCCCTTCCTTTCCGGCCACGATAAAGGAGTCGAGATCGGGGCGTGGGGTGCCAGGGAACTTCCTGGCCACGATCGCATGGACGATACGGAATTTCTGGTCGTCGATGACGGTCGAAGTCCACTCGCCGTCTGAGGAGTTCTCGTACAGCTTGATCAACGCGGGATCCCCGACACCCTTTTTGCCCCCGGTCGGACCGACCACCGGGAAGGCCGCGAGCTGCAGCTTTCCTGTCGGTGTGAAGTGGCCGAGCCGGAGCCGGTGGGTGGCGACCAGGGTTCCGATCTTCTCCCGCTGCCAAGCCCCGCCGGAATTACCGGGGTTGGTCAGCCAGGAGATCTTCCCGTCTTCCTTGCCGCAGTTGAACATGCACTGGCCGTAGTCATGGCACAGGGCGATGTCAGGATGACTGTTGCCGTCCAGGACGGCGATGTCCATGGCCACGGGCTTTTTGACGCCGCCCTTGTCCTGGACCGAGATCTCGTGCTTCGTCCAGGCAGTGGTGCGGTCCTTCTTGCCCGGGTTCTTGTACCAGACGACACTTCCCTTGGTCAGTCCGGATGCCACGAGATCGGTGTTCCCGTCCCCGTCGATGTCCATGGCATGGACCCAGTACCCGTCCTCGGGCTTGGCGTCGATCACCTGCGGGTCCGAGAACGCAGGCTGCTTCACCTGGATCATCACACCTCTGCCTTCTCCAGGCGGGTGGACAGAAACTTGCGAGCCTTATCCGCGTACCACTTCGGCGTCTTGTTGAATTTATTCAGCCGGTCGGGATCCTGCTCGGCCTCGACCACCAGCCAGTCCCCGTTGTACTTGATCGCCTCCAGCTCCTTGAGGAAGGCGTCGAAAGGGACCACTCCTTCCCCGTCTCCGGGGACGGTGAAGATTCCTTCCTTGATGTATGTCTGGAAGCTGGTCTTCGCCGGATCAAGTGCCTTATTCTCCAGCACCGTCTTACGGACGTTCTTCAGGTGCACATGCTTGATGCGCTGCCCGTGTCGGCGGACCGCTTCGACCGGGTCGCCTCCGGCCCAGGTGAGGTGGCCGGTGTCCAGCAGCAGATGGACGTCTTTGGCATTGGTGGCGCACATGACGCGGTCCATCTCCTGCTGGGTCTGCACTCCGGTGCCCATATGCGGGTGATAGCAGAGCTGGATGCCCCTCTCGGTGGCCTCGGCACCCAGCGTATTGAGTCCGGTGATCAGGCTGTCCCACTGCCCCGCGGAGAACTTCGGCCGCTTGTTGATGCCAATCTCACGGAGATGGACTGCGCCTCCCATCTCCGCGGCGCCGATCCGGCGTACGCCCATCTGCTTCCAGAATTCCAGGTTCTTCCGGAACTCGTCGATGGTCTTCTTCAGCCCGCCGTCCTGGGTGAACAGGGTTCCTACCCAAGGCTCGGTGATGACCAGGTTTTGCCCCAGAAGCTCGTCCAATTTGGCTTTGTTCCCCGGAAAATAAGGGGCCAGACTGCACCCCAGATACCCGGCCTCCTTGATTTCCTTGACGATCTGTTGCGGCTTGATGGACTTCCCGATCTCCTCGAAGTCCGCGTTCCGCCAACAGGTGGGAGTGATCCCGATTTTGACGTTCAGCTTCACCTGATCCACCATGACTCTCTCCTTGTTCTTCCTAGTTCTTCGGCATCTTCTCGACCGCGTGAATGGCCATGGCCACGCTGGTGTGCGTGGGGTTTCCGGCATTGCCGAACGGGTGCAGCCCGTTGCCGCCGAGCCAGAGGTTCTCGATGCCCCACACCTGCGACTCAGGGTTGACCACGCTGGTGTCTTTGGATGTGCCCATGCGCGTGGTCCCGCCGATGTGCAGCGGAAGCCCGGGAGCGAGGAATTGCGGTTCCGATCCGGGCATGAAGCCGCCCAGATAGGAGGCGACCCGCATCATGTCGGCCATCATCTCGCCGGCCCACTGGCGCTCCTGGTCGTCGAGCTGGAAGTGGAAGGTCGGCTGCGGCATGTCAAAGGTGTCCTTGACGGTCTTGCTGAACTCCACCCAGTTGCTCTCCCGGGGGCGGGACATGCCGAACCAGCGCAGGTCCACGATGAGACGGGTGTCGACGCTCGGCGGAACGGCGCCATAGCTGAAGGCGTCGCGGTGGATCTGGCAGTGCCAAGGCCTGGTCGGTGAAGCGGCGATGGTGAGGTTGGGCTCCAGCTCGTACTTGGGGATCGGGAGGGGGTCCGCAGGGTCCCGGACGGACTTGCTCTGATTCCTCTTGACGATCTCCAACTGCTTTTTTCGGTAGTCCTCCACCCGCTTTGCCGCCTTCTCGGCGTGTTCCTTGTCGGTTCCGGTCACCTCTCGCAGCAGCTTCTCCAGATTGTCGATGTACTCCTGCCTGAGCACCACCTGGCAGAAGGCCATCGGCTGTTCGGTCAAGTACCGCCCGAGGGCGGGAAGTTTCTCGCTCAGTCCGGAGACGTGCAGCAACTGCGGGGTGAGCACCGCGCCACAGGCCACGATGTACCGCTTGATGTCGGGGATGGACACCGTCTCATTCAGGTTGCGCAGGTTGCGCACCTTGACGCCCTCCACCTTCGTTTTCTCGGCATTGAGCACAAGCCGCGTGCACTGGTGGTCCGGAAGGAGCTTGAAGTTCTCGGAGGCCCCGGGCTTGGCGAGATCGCCCAGGACGGTGTTGGCGGCACCCCACTTGACCATCCTCGAGTCGTCGGCCCGGCTCTCGACCGAGAGCGGAAGCTCTTCGATCGGAAATCCCGCGTCCCGCAGGATCTTCTTCACCAGCTGGTGACGCGTCGACCCCTGGAAAACGCTGGTTTTGCGATTGAACAGGGCCGTGGACTCGGCGTACAGAGTCTTCATCCTGGTGTCGTTGATGGGATAATCGTGGACGGTCTTCCCGTCATCCCAGCTCCGCTCCAGGGACGGATGGAATTCCGGCAGGGCGCAGGTCCAGTGGGTCGCCATGCCACCCACCGCGTAAGTGGTCGCCGCCGCCCCGAGGTTGTCCCTCTCCCGCTGTTCCGGGTTCTGGTTGTTGAGGATGAAGCCCGGGTAGTCCTCCGGGTCATAACGGTAGGACGAAGCGTCCAGGGTGACCATGGGGTCATTGCGGGTGGAGACCGAGAGCGGGTGCAGATGGCCGCGGATCACCGAGGCGAAGAGGTCGACATTCCGCTGGTACAAGAAGCTGTTCTTCAGGTGCTCCCCGTAGTTCTGGGACAGCTGGGCCCCGGCTTCGATCATCAGGACCTTCTTGCCCGCCTTCACCAGCTTGCGGGCAAAGGCACACCCTACTGGGCCGGAACCGATGATCAGGGTGTCAAAGCCCTTGTACTCGGCCATGGCAAAACACTCCTTCCGGTGCTGTGTGTTCTCAGTGCTCGGCGGTCGGGCCCAGCCAGAGGTAGGCCATGTTTCGGTAGTGCCACCACGCCGGGCTGGCTTGGTCGGCCAGTACCTTGACCGCGTTCTTCTTCAGGTAGCTGTCCATGGAGGCCACCGCCGCGGCGCCCTGCCCGACCGCCTGTCCCACCCGCCGCAGCGATCCGATCCGGGTGTCGCCGGCCGCGAAGACGCCGGGCAGGCTGGTCTCGAAGGACAGCGGGTTTCTCTCCAGTTTCTTGGCGTCCAGGTAGACATCGGTCTTGATGTATCCACCCTTGTCTTTGTCGATCTTCTTCTGTGTGAATCCGATGCGATCCAGCCATTCCGTGTTCGGACTGCCCCCGATCAGAACGTAGACGGAGGTCGCGTTGACTGTTGCCCGCAGCACTTTCTTCCCCGTGTCCGCGATGTCCACTTGCGCTAGCCGCTTCTCGTCGCCCTGGGCGCCGACGTACTTGATCACCTTGGAATTCTCCAGGACCGCGATAGATTTGGTGAAACAGATCTGGTCAGCCAGCGCACCGGCCATCCTGTCTCTCAGCTTCTTCCGGATGACCATGGTCACGTGTGCCCCGTGCTTGTCGAGAAGCAAGGCGGCCTGACCGGCCGAATCCCCGCCGCCGACGATGACCACGTTCTTTCCCTTTTCACGCGGCGCATCGTTCGGCAGTACGGTGTAGTACACGCCCCTGTTGCGGAAGGACCCCTCGTTCTCCCCGCCCTGCACATTGGGCCGCTGACCACCCGCCAACAGCACCATGCCTGCCGAAACGGCACCCTTGTATTCTTTGTCTTCCAGTACCTTAATCTTGTAGCGATTCAGTTTTACGCGCTGACCGTCGTGTCCCGGGCCTTCCATTTCCTCGTCGATGAGCAGCTGGCCGGCGGTCAGGGTGGGCTGCCAGTCGACCATGAGGCGGTTCGTCTGGTGCAGCGCCGATTGCGCGAGCCGGGACCCGAGGATTCCCTCGGGGAATCCAAGATAGTTCTCGATGACATTGATACTGGTCACCGCCTCGCCGCCGGGTGCCTCGTTCTCGATGACCAGAACGGTCAGACCGATCGCAGCGGCATTCACCGCCGCGGACATCCCTGCCGGCCCCCCGCCCACGACCACGAGATCATAGGGGTGGTCGAGGCGGTGTCGGGCTTCCGGAATGAGTTTCAGTTCCCGGGACAACCGGCTCAGCGTCGGATTGACCAGTGTTTTTCCGGAGACCTTCACCGTGATGTCGGCGACCTTCTGGTCGTCCCAGCGGTAAAGGACGCCATTGAGGAGGAGGAATCGTCTGAGCTGGTAGGCCCGCTCGGTGGTCGCGTCGCCGGTCACCTCGACCTCGGGGAGGGCCGGATGCCAGTCGAAGAACAACTCTTCAATGGATTTCAGGAAGGGGACAAGCGCCTCCGGAACAAAGGAAATTCCGTCCTTGGCCGCCTTTCCTTTCGCTGACAGCAACGCCAGCTCGGCATCCGGAAAGGAGTCGTGCACCTCGCCCAAGAATGTGCTTCCGTCGCCGTCGGTCAGCTTGTCCGCGCTGACCACGATGGCGAGGCGCTGTCGGGAGTCTTTGACCCTCTTCAGTGCTGCCCGGGCGTCCTCGCCGTCGGAGGCCGCCACGATCTCCAGGCCGCCGCCGTACCACGTCTCCAGCTCCCTGGACAGCTCGAGTCGTTTCCAGGGGTCGGAGTGCACCAGCATGACGACCGGCTGCTCACCGGACATGGTCGCCTCCCGGGGCGGCCACGTCGGCGGTGAGCGGGCGAGGCTGTGGGGTGAGGCCGGCTGCCCGGGGCGACCGTGAAGCGCGCCGAGGGCGCGCGAGGCGGGGAGGGTGGGGAAGGTCCATGACTCTATGGATGACCCGGGTAGCCAGCGTCATATGCCTTTGGCAGGGCGGGTCACCTGTCCGGCGCGGCCTGTCACCCAGTTGAGCCTCCAGCGGGCTTGACTCGCCAGGGTTCGCCACGCTCGTCGTCGGCGCGTGGCGGGGCCAGGAGAGTCACGCGTGGTGGCGTATGCCGGTTGTGGTAAAAGTCGCCGGGCCGGTTTGTCTGCTGTGGGCGAGGTCGCGTCTGCGAACTCCCGGGGACGTGGCCTATCCGGCTTCCGGCGAGGACCGGGCGGGAGGCCCATCGATGCCCCCCGCCGGAGGGCCGGCACTGCGGCCCTGGTCAGGCGCATTCCCTCGGCGTCGGTGAAGCGCAACTGGGCGCCGGGGTACGGCCGTTCGTTGCGGACGATCAGCCGCATCCCCGTCGGCCAGCCGTCCAGCACGTCGCCGCCGAGCTCGGCCACCCAGGCCCCGTCGCGGATTTCACCACCTGGTTCGACGGCAGCCGTCCAGGCCGAGGCGGGGTTCTTCAGGACGGCGGCGTGGATGACGTCGGTGATGGTCATCCCGACCGACTACGACAGCCACCTCCCGCCTGCGGACAGCCAGTCGACGAACTCGTGCGTCCCGCCGCCGGAGTCACAGCGGATACCGCCAGCGAGGTGCCTGTGACCAGGCCCTTTTCCGACGGCCCCGGGCGCGATCGTCCCGCGATGTGCGGCGCGGCCCGGCGGACGTCACAAACGCGGCGACGGGCAGGGTGCCCGTCGCCGCTCTGCGGCTCACGCTGATGGTGGGAGCGCTGGGTTGGGCAGCCGCCTAGCGTCGTCGCACCATCCCCTTGGTCATCGCCCTGGCCCACTTCTCCGCGTCCGGGTTGGGTTCGTTTTGCACTGCATCCGCACCGAGTGCGAGGAAAAGGCTGATTTCGGCCCCGGGGTGTATGCCGCCTGCTCCCTCACCCAGCTCGAAGTGCGCTGTACTCAGCCACACTTTTGTCACGTTGAGTAGCGGGCAATGCCGGGTGGAGTCTTTGTTGCCCCAGTTGCGCATGTTGACCCACTGGAGCAGCCACTTGTCATCGCCGCTGATCTTGAACTCGACGCGCTGGGGGTCGCCGAAGTGGCCTGGGGTGGTGACCTCGTACTCGTCGTCGTCACCCTTCTCGAAGTCGTTGTAGCGGGGCGTGTCCAGCTTCACCCATCCCGACTTTCTGTCGCCTCTGGCGAACTGGCAGAAGACGTCATCGTCGGTACCGGACCGGTCCAACTTCCGGGTGATGACACGGACCACGTACCTGAGCGGCTTCACCGCTGCGGCTGCAGCCCTCTCCTGCGCAGCAATCAGTTCGGA
This sequence comes from Streptomyces regalis, assembly GCF_001509475.1. Taxonomy (GTDB): domain Bacteria; phylum Actinomycetota; class Actinomycetes; order Streptomycetales; family Streptomycetaceae; genus Streptomyces; species Streptomyces regalis. The sequence continues at coordinate 36,596 of NZ_LLZG01000047.1, read as the reverse complement.
CTGCTGGTCCTTGCCGGCCATCTTGCCGCCAGTGGCCACGTAGCCAAGGTTCGCGACGGCTCCGATCACGCCGCCGGAGGCGCCCTCGGCCTTGCCCGATTCCTTGTCGACCTTGCCACCGAACGCCTGATAGCCGGTGTTGCGGAACCGGTTGATCAGCCCCTGAAACGGCAGGTCGCCGAGGCGCGCGGAGTAGACGTGGTCGTTGAGGCTTGCGCCGCGCTCGTTCTTGATGTCCCGCAGTTCGTAGGGGCCGCCCGGCGGCACCTTGAGGCATTCACCTTTCAGATCGGGGTGCTCGAACAACTCCAGGGTGCGCTTGGTCTTGTTCACCACGCTGGTAGCCATGCCGCTGAAGCTTCCGTCGCCGATCTCGCCGAAGTTCTTGGCTATGGACTCGTCCGCGATCACGACCCGCCCGTCGGCGGATCCATTGAGCGGTGTGCATCGTGAAGTTGCTGGTCACGGGTCTGGTGTGCGCGGGGTTCGGGATGCTCGGGCTGGTCGCGGGCGGATGACTTCGGCGTAGATCACCGGTCACCGGGAGTTTTCGCGGTTTGTGAGGACCAGCAGGGACCTGACCAGGACAGTCGCCGACAGATCAAACACAAGGCACAAGCAGCCAGCCAGAGGACGAGTCAAGCCACGGCCGGAACGACACGACCATCATCCTCACAGCCTGAGTAGTTCTTCCGGTTCTCCCTTCCGGTGCGCCTGCGGGTGCGGATCAGCGTGCCGTCCAGCAGGACGATTCCGCCGCCCGTTCGGGCGATCTTCTTCAGGGCCCGGTCAAGGCGCGGGGCGCGGGCGGCCAGCAGGCCGACGGCTTCCCGAACCCACCGGGTCACCGTGGTGCGGTGTATCCCGTTGCCGCCGGCCAGGTCGCCCGGCCGCTGGTCACAGCGCAGCACCGCGAGCACGATGTGCCGGGCCCGGAGGCCAGCGGCCCCCTTGCAGGACCGCGAAAAACATAACGGGGCTCGGCCCAGCCTCCTCGCGGCTCAGGCCCCGCTGGGTTCCTGGTGGCTGCCGAGACGCCCCTTGTGGAAGACGAGGGGATCACCCGATCCGACGTCCATCCGCAGCACGCGGGCGACGACGATGACGTGGTCGCCGCCGGCGAGTTCCTGGGTGATGCCGCACTCGACCCAGGCGTGAGCCCCGGTGATTCGCGGGGCGCACCGGCCCGGCCGATACAGACGTTCCTGTCGATGTCGATGTCCACGCGCAGGGGCCCTTACCAGGTCACGGGGAGTTCCAGCATTCCCTGGATCGTGTCGCCGGGTTTGAAGGGGATCTCCTGGGCCGGGGCGGCGAGCCGCAGGGCGGGCAGCCGGGTGAACAGGGTACCGAGGGCGATCTCCAGTTCCGCGCGGGCCAGGTTCTGTCCCAGGCACTGGTGAATGCCGAAGCCGAAGGCGACGTGGTGGCGGGCGGGGCGGTGCCAGTCCAGGGCGTCGGGGTCGTCGTACACGGACGCGTCGCGGTTGATCACCGAGGTCGTGAAGAGCACGCCCTCGCCGGCCCGGATCACGGTGCGGTCGACCTCGATGTCCTCCAGGGCCACGCGCAGCAGGCCGTCCGCGATCGACAGCATGCGCATCAGCTCCTCGACGGCGTCGGGCAGCAGGGCCGGGTCGGCCCGCAGCTCGGCCAGCCTCTCGGGGTGCTGGAGCAGCGTGTAGGTGCCCAGGGAGATCATGTTGGCGGTGCTCTCGTGGCCCGAGACCAGCAGGATGACGGCCAGCGAGAGCACTTCGGGGCGGGTCAGGGTGCCATCGCGCAGCTGGTGGTGGACCAGGGCGTCGAGGACACCGTCGCCGGGTTCGCGCTGCGCGGCCTTGCGGTCGATGAGGTCGCCGAGGTAGGCCTCCAGCCGGTCGTTCGCACCCTGGGCGTCGGCGGCCGACGGGCCACGCAGCACCCGGCGGGACTGCGCCTCGAAGAAATCGTGGTCGCTGTACGGCACACCGAGCAGGCCGCAGATCACCATGGACGACATGGGCAGGGCGAAGGCGGAGACCAGCTCGACGGGCGGGCCCTGCTCGATCACCGCGTCCAGCAGCCCGTCGACGACCCGCTGGATCCCGGGCCGCATCTCGGTGGCGCGTTTGCGGGTGAAGGACGGGACCATCATCTGCCGCTGCTGGTGGTGCTCGGGGCCGTCGAAGTCGAGCAGGGCCAGCCGCCGGTCCTTGACGGCCGCGAAGCGGGCGGTGGGCGCGGGGAAGCCGGGTTGCCGGCGGTCGCTGGACAGGCGGGGGTCGGCCAGCAGCGCCCGGGCGGTGGAGTGCCCGGTGACCATCCAGACCTCCCGGCCGTCGAAGAGGGTGGCGCGGGACAGGGCTCGCCCGTCGCGCAGCGGCTCGTATCCGGTGGGCGGGCGGTAGGGGCAGGTGCGGTCCTGCGGGAAGGTGACGAGGGCGGCCGGGGCGGCCGGACCGGTGATGTTCATCAGTTCTGCCATGGAAGACCTCGCAGACGCCGTAGTGCGGTGTGTCGATCTTCGATTGATGCCCGGGTATCTGACGCAGTGACGAAAAGTTCGGCCAGAACGGTGAACCGCGCGACCTGGGGTGAAACCCGCATGCCGGTACTGGTGAAGCAGTAGTGGACCCACGCGTCCTGTCCGGTGGCGTACCGGGGGCGGGGCGCCAGAACAGGCCACGGGCGGGCTGGATTCACCGGTCTGGGTAGTCAGGGAACAGGTGCTCCACTGGGCCCCGAAGTCGGCACTGGTGTGGCGGGAGGCGGCGGTATCGAGCATGCAGCGCAGGAAGTCCACGAGGTCGTCGAGGACGGTGAAGACGCCGGCGATGCCGCAGACCCCGCCGGAGAGGCGTGCGGAGAAGTCGTGAGCAGGGGTGAGTTCGGCAAGAGAGGATCGTCGGTCGTTCGGGCTGGCGCGGCGCCTGCACTGCGCAGCTGCCTCAACGCGATCGGGTCCGTGACGACATCGCGCTCGCGCTGGACGAAGGTGATGTCGGAGAGTTCGAGCCCGCGCACCTGATGGACTCCGCCGTCCACCTCATACAGCCTATGCCGCGCCACGAGCCGACTCTGCCGCCACGGGGACGGATGTGCGCGGCCACGAACCCCCGGTCCGTGGCCGCGAAGTCCCCCGTGGGGGTTGATCCGTCACAGAACTACATCGGCGCTGAGGCTGCCTTCTGCGACCGTGCCTCTTCCAGCTTGCGGGCGACGTACTGATCGATGGTCCTGAGCGTGCCCAGGTTCTCGGGGACGATGTCGCGGTCGTCGACCTGGATCCCGAGGCTGTTCTCTAGGTGGGTGACCAGTGAGAGGAGGCCCAGGGAGTCGAGGATGCCCTTCTCAATCAGCGGCAGGTTGTCCGTGAGCTCGGACGGGGAACCACCCCAGCCGAGGTCCTCCACGATGAACTTCCGCACCTGTTCAGCGGTGTTGCGCATGAGCGCTTACCTCCATGTCCGCCTTGAGGCGGCGGTAGTCGATCTTGTCTGTGGTGGTTCTGGGCAGGGCCGCCACTGTCCGGAGCCGCCACGGGACCATGTAGCTGGGCAGGACGGAGCGGCAGTGGGCGGTCAGCCGGGCGGCCGCCACCTCCTCGCGCGGCACAACGAAGGCCGCGATGAGGTGGCCGAACTCGTCGTCAGGGACCGCGACGGCGGCGCACTCCAGCACGGCCGGGTGGGTCGCCAGCGCCCGTTCCACCTCACCGAGTTCGACCCGGTAGCCGCGGGTCTTGATCTGGGAGTCGCGCCGGCCGAGAAAGTGCCAGTGGCCCTCGGCGTCCTGGGTGACCAGGTCGCCGGTGTGGTAGGCGGGGATGTCCGGCTGGTCGGGGGCGGGGCGCAGGGCCTGCGCGGTGCGGGGCGCGTCGCCGAGGTAGCCGCGCATGACCGTCGCGCCGCGGACGCACAGTTCGCCCGTCTCACCCACCCCGGCCGGGCGGCCGTCGTCGCTCTCCGCGCAGAGTTCGACCCCGGGCAGCGGGAGCCCGATGGGAAGAGCCGCGCAGTCCTCCGGGAGAGGCCGCGGCACCGGGTAGTAGGTGCAGACGTTCGTCTCCGTCGGCCCGTAGAGGTTGTAGAAACGCGTGTCGGGAAGCAGCTCCATCGCCCGCCTGAGCAGCGGTACGGGATACACCTCGCCGGCGAAGAGGGCCAGGCGTAGATCGGGCAGGTCACCGGCGTTCAGGCCGCTGCGTGACACCAGCAGGTTGAGCGCGGAGGGCACCGAGTACCAGACGGTGATCCGCCGGTCACGGACGAACTCGGCCAGCACACTGGGAAAGGCGGCGATGGTCGTGGGCACCGGCACCACGGCCGCACCCGCCCACGCGGCGGCGAAGACGTCGAACACCGACAGGTCGAAGTGGAGCGGCGCGTGGTTCGCCAGCCGGTCCGCCTCGGTCACCTCGAACTCCCGTGCCGCCCAGGCCACGAACGACACCGCGTTGCGGTGCGAGATCATCACGCCCTTGGGATTGCCGGTGGAGCCCGAGGTGTACAGGACGTACGCCAGGTCGTCCGGCTGCACGGCGATCTCCGGCGCCGTACCGGGCCATTCGGCCGCCTCGTGCGGGGCGACCACCTCGGCGACCGGGGAGCCGGGCCCGCCAAGGTCCGCCCGCACCCGGTCGGCCTCCTCTCGCGCCGCCACCACAACACGGATCCCGGCGTCGGTCGCGATGGTGCGCAGCCGGGACACCGGAACGCCGAGGGGCAGCGGCACATAGGCAGCACCGGCGGCGAGCACCCCGTACACCCCGACCAGGGCGTCGGCGGTGCGAGGCAGGTGCAGTCCCACCCGGTCACCGGGCCGGACGCCCAGCGACAGCAGCAGTCGGGCCAGTTGGTTGGCACGCCGGTCCAGTTCGGCGTAGGTCATGTGACCGCCGTCGTCGATCACCGCGGTGGCGTGCGGGGCACGGGCGGAGCTTCGGCGCAGCAGGTGGTGCAGCAGTTCGGTCATGAGTTCACAGCCCCAGCATCCGCGCGATGACGACGCGTTGGAGGTCGGACGTGCCCGAGTAGATGCGGCTCGCCAGTGCGTCGCGGACATCGCGCTCCTGCGAGGTGCCGGACATGTAGGCGTACGCACCGTGGGTCGCGAAGGCCGACATGCTGGACTCGCACAGCGCCTCACTCAGATACAACTTCACGATGGAGGACTCCAGGCTCGTGCGCCTGCCCTGGTCCTTGAGCCAGGCCAGGCGGTACAGCATCAACTGGGCGGCATCCAGTCGCACCCGCATGTCGACGATGCGGCCGGCGACCGACTGCTTCCGGCCGATGGGCTCACCGAACCGTGTGTGGGTCCGTGCGTGGGCGACCGACTCCTCCAGTTGGCGGCGCATGGTGCCGACGGCGGTGGCCAGGATGAAGCTGCGCTCCCACTCGATGGTGGTGTTGAACACGGTCATGCCCGCGCCGGGGCCGCCCAGCAGGGCCGATGCCGGCACCCGGCAGCCGTCCAGAACCACTTCGCCCATCGGGGAGGAGGACAGCCCCATCTTCTCGACGGGCTTTCCCACGGAGACGCCCGGTTGGTCCCGCTCGACGATGAACGCGGACAGTCCGCCCACGTCCTTGGGCTCGCCGGACCGGGCGAGCACCACGAAGACGTCGGCCACCGGTGCGTTGGTGATGAACGTCTTGACCCCGTCGAGGACGTAGCCGTCACCGATCTGCCGGGCGGTGGTACCGACCGTGAGCGCGTCGGACCCGGACCCGACCTCCGTCACCGCCTGGACGCCGATCATCGAACCGTCGCACAGCGACGGCAGATAGCGTTCTCGCTGCCCGGCGTCACCGAAACGCCATATTGGCAGCGCACAGGACCACATATGAGCGCCCAGCGAGAAAAGCAGTCCGTTGTCGTCGCAGCCGTACCCCAGCTCTTCCAACATCAGAACGGTGGTGAGCAGGTCGGCGCCCTGGCCGCCGTACTCATGAGGAAAGGGCATGCCCTGGACGCCGAATTCGGCGCAGTGCTGCCACAGCTCGCGGGAAAAGGGGCGGTCGCCACTCGGTGAATCGGCGGCGAGTCGGGTCTGAGTGAAGCGCAGAGTTTCCTTGCGCATCAGCTCCTGCTCGGCGGTCAGCGCGAAATCCACGCGCCGATCTCCTCTCTTTTTTCGTGGCCCGGAACCGGGCGCCCGAGCGACGTTATCTCAAACGTCCAGCACCCTGCTGCCTGCGCACACGAATGGGCGAGTCCCCGCGTGTCTGTGAATTGTATTTCGATCGAGCTCAATGGATGATAGATATTTTTCGCCCGCAAGGGTGAAGCTGGATGTGCGCGTAGGAATTGGTGGCGTCGGGGCGCCACTATTTCATTCAGGGCCTGACTACCCATCCAGGCTGTAAGGCTGCGGCCCGTACCGTCCCTCACGCGCAGAGAGAGCCCGACCATGCCCCCTGTCATCCCCTCCTTCCTGCTCGGTCTCGTCCTGGCGCCGTTGGCGAAGCGCCTCGCCAAGCCGCTGGTGCACGGCACCATCAAAACGACCGTGAGCCTGGCCATGGAGATGAAAAAGGCCGCGCACCAGGCCGGCGAGGAGTTCCAGGACATCGCCGCGGAGGTGACCGCCGAGATGATCAACGCCGAGCTGCGGGATGACGCGAAGCCTGTGGAAAGGACCGTGAAGCCTCGGCCCGCCGCGGCCACCGCGGGTGCCGCGAGCGGCAGGGGCGACTGATGACCAACCCGTTCGAGGACGAGGACGCCCGCTTTCTCGTGCTGGTCAACGACGAGCACCAGTACTCCCTGTGGCCGGCCTTCGCCGATGTGCCCGACGGCTGGACCGTGGCCCAGCCGGAGAACAGCCGACAGGCGTGCCTGGAGTACATCGAGCGCACCTGGACCGACATGCGGCCGCGCAGCCTTGCCGAGGCCAAGGACGGCGGTCGGTAGAGCGGGCGCGACAACTGCGCGCCCAGGTCACGAGAGTCTGGGGGACCGCACCGCAGCAGGCGACCCGCCCTTGCGATGTGGTCCCCCAGTTCCTTGTGTGAGCCACCTACGTCAACCCGGACAAGGCTGTAAAGGAGTGGAACGCATGGCTGAAGGCCGTGATCTCGTGATCGAGGCAGGAGAGGAGGGCGCGACCGCGAACCTTCTGTACAGGGCCGACCTCGTACACGACCGTGGCATCTTCACGCTCATCGTGCGGGACCTGGTGCGCGGCACCCTGCAGACGACGACGGTCCCCGGCAGAACAGTGGCGAAGATTCCCCTGTACCTCTCCAAGCTTGATCTCCAGCGGCACTGACAGCGTCCGCTGGGGTGAATGTCCTGGTCCGTGTGGCTCGTCCTGCGCCCGGCACCCGTCTCTCCGCCGCCGACGCGGGGAAGGCGTAGATGCGGGTACGGCGTAGAGACCGAAAGAAGAGAGATCACCATGTCACCTGTTCCTGTCGCCCCCTTCATCGTGGGCGTGATCGCGGCGCCGCTGGTTCAGCGGATCGCCAAGCCCATCGCACGTGGCGCGGTGAAGACCTCGGTGGGGTTGGTCATGGACGTCAAACATGCCTCACTCAGGGCGGCCGAGGGGATGCGTGACGTCGTAGTCGATGCGGCTGGGAAGAACGACGCTCCCGAGACCGCGTCCGAGAGGCCCACTGACGGGGTCGTGACCCCGAAGAAACGGACTGGTGCGGCCAAGGCGGACTGAGCCCGCGCCGACGCGTAACGGTGCTTCCCTGGGCTCTGCGCACAGTGGCCCCGTTCCGACTGCCTCGCAGTCGGAACGGGGCCACTGGCGTCCCACCGGCCTGTGGTGCGGGCCCGCGACCTCAGGCCGGTACCCGCAGGCCGGCCTGCAGCCGCCACAGGGTGGCGTAGGTGCCGTCCCGCGCCACGAGCTCGTCGTGTGTCCCGTATTCGGCCACCAGGCCGCCAGAGCCCAGGACATAGATCCGGTCGGCGCTTCGGACGGTGGACAGCCGGTGGGCGATGACGATCATCGTGCGGTTGGTCCCGAACGCCTGAAGAGCGTGCTGGATGGCGGCCTCGGTTTCGTTGTCGACGGCGGAGGTGGCTTCGTCGAGGACGACGACCGGTGGGTCGCGCAGGATGGTGCGGGCCAGTGCGATGCGCTGCTTCTGCCCTCCCGACAGCGCCGCACCGCGTTCGCCGACCAGGGTGTCGTAGCCGTCGGGCAGGGCGTCGACGAAGGCGTGTGCCCCGGCGGTGCGGGCGGCCTCGACGAGCTGCTCGTCGGTGGCGTCGAAGGTGCCGTAGCGGATGTTCTCCGCGATCGTGGAGTCGAACAGGAACGGCTCCTGGGAGACGTACCCGATCGCGTGGCGCAGGTCGGGCAGGGCGAGGGTGCGCACATCGGTTCCGTCGAGCAGCACGTGCCCCTCGTCTAGGTGACGGAAGCGCAGCAGCAGTTTGGCGATGGTGGTCTTGCCCGAGCCGGTCGCGCCGACGATGCCGGTGGTCCGGCCCGGGGCGATGGTGAGGGAGGCGTCGCGGAGCGCCGGCGGGCGACCGGGGTACGCGAAGGTCACCTTCCGCAGTTCGATGTCCCCGCTGACCTGCTGGGCGGGCAGTCGGCATCCCTCCGTGCCGGACTCGACGGGCAGATCGTTCAGGTACTGCACCCGCTCCAGGGCGGCGAGGGTGCGCTGGTACTGGTCCGTGATGCCGCCCAGCCGGGTCAGCCGCACCAGGGCGATGCCCGGCAGCTCGATCAGCGGGCCGAACGCCGCGGAGGCCAGCTCGCCCTTCAGCACGGCCCGGCCGCCCAGCAGCAGGGTGCCGACCAGCGCCGAGCAGCCGGCCAGCCGCAGGGTCTGGGCCTGGGCCGCCGCGCTGCGGTCGGTGGAGACGTTGGCCTCTCGGTACTCCCGGCTCAGCTCGGCGATGCGCGTGCTCTCGTACTCCTCGGTGCACGCGGCCTTGATGGTGGTGTGGGCCTGGAGGTTGTCGGCCATGCCGCTGCTCAACCGGGCCCGGTGCTCACCGGAGGCGATGTGGTCGGCTACCGCGCGCTCGTGGAAGCGGAAGGAGAGCCAGGTGACCAGCGGCACGGGCGCGAAGGCGACCCAGGCGATCTGCGGGGCCAGCAGCAGGTACACCGGGATGAGCGCCGCGAGGCTCGTCGCCAGCTGGACCGTCTCGTGCAGGTGGCCGCCGACGAAGTTGCCCAGCTGGCTGATGTCCTCGGCCAGTACGGTGCTGACCCGGCTGGTGCGCTCGCTCTCCAGGTCGGCCGGTGCCAGTTGCTGGACGTGGGCGTAGGTACGGGTGCGCCAGTCGTCCTCCACCGTCTGTCCCAGCTTGCGCCAGGCGACGCCGGCGCCGTAGCCCAGGGCGGCCATGGCGAGGCAGGCCACCAGGGCGGCGCCGACGAGGACCGACAGCTGGGCCGTGGCGCCCGCCACGCCGAGCGCGGCCAGCGTCGCGCTCTCGCCCTTGGCGAGCAGCAGCACGGTTGAGGGGACCAAGGCGTACAGCGCCATTTCCGCCAGCTGGGCGAGTACGGACAGCAGCGTCGCCATGCCCAGCTGCCGCTTGTGCCGGCCGATGATGGTCCGGAGCGGATGGTGGCGTGGGGTCGTTCCGTCCTTCGTCCGCTGCCGCGCGCGATCGGAGCGCGACCACGCCTTCCTGACCACGACGGCCGTGGCCGCGCCGGCCAGGCCGAGGCTGACGAGGGGGCGGGCGAGGAGCGCCATGCAGTACTTGCCACAGGCCAGGGCCGCGACCGCGACGGCACCACCGCGAACCAGCGCCGCAGACAGCTTCCGAGGGCGAGTCGGGTCGGCGGGTTCGCCCGGGTGCCCGGCATCCGGGCGGTTGGCGGCAGCGGCCGATGCGGTGGTGCGGACGGCGTGTGACCGCGCGTAGAGCCGGGTCAGTGTCACCGCCTCGCGCACGAGCCCGGCGATGCGCTGCGGCGGGACGGCGGGGTCGTGCCGGACCAGCACCCGCCCGGTGACCGGGTTCGCGTGTGCCTCGACGACGTCCTCGTGCTCGCTGAGGAGACTCTCGATCAGGCGGGCGACGACCGGTCTGCCGCAGACGTCGGGGACATCCCAGCGCTGCCGGCCGGGGATCACCGACCGGACTCGCGGCATGTTCCCCTCGTCCGGACGAGGGGTCACCGAGGTTCTGGCGGGCGGGGATTCAAGCAACAGCATGTCAGCCATCTCTCGTTCTCATCATCATTTCGACGAACGCGTCCGCGCTCACGGCTTGTTGCCCATGCCCCGCAGACACGTGCTGATCCAGGGCCGGGCAAGGTATGCCGGCCCTTCCCGCCAAAGGCCGGGACAGCCGCGGAAGCCGGGAATGCGGTCCTCGGCCTTGGCCGAGGTAGGGAGGGCGTCGAGCCGGTCGAGCTCCCTCGCCAGGACCGGCCCGATGTGGGCGAGCGCGGCGGACTCGGTCATCCCGAGGTGTGGCGCGTCGACCGCGTGGGTCTCGAGCCGTCCCCGTACGTGAGGGCGCCACGCCTCCGGTGAGGGCGCCTGGTCGGTCGCGTCCTGGGCGGCGGTGAACAGCAGCAGGTCGCCCTCGATCACCCCTGGGGTGTGCAGGGCCCCGAGCAGCGAGAGGCCGCGGGCGGTGGCGATGACCGCGGCGACGCGGTCCGGGGGCCAAGTGGCCAGCGGATGGCCGCTTGCGCGCAGTACGTCGATCACGTCCTCCGGACCCAGGTCCGCGGGGCCGGGGAACATGGTGTCCGTGTCGCAGCCGAGGGCCTCCGCGAGGATCTCGCGCACGGGCGACGCGGTCAGCGTCGACGAGGCACCCGCTGGGATGGGCTCAGGGGGATAGGCGTCAAGGACCGCGACGAGGTCGGTCCGCTCTCCCAGCCGGGCCAGTTCCTCCGCGGCGGCGTGTGCGAGCAGCCCCCCGACCGACCAGCCGAGCAGCCGGTAGGGCCCCTGGGGCTGGACCTTGCGGATGTGCTCGACGTACCCGGCCGCGATCTGCGCCAGCGTGGCGGGCCGGGACTCGGGCCGGGCCAGGGTCTCGGCCTGGAGCGCGTAGACCGGCTGGTCGGCGGGGAGGTGGCGCAGCAGGCCGCTGTAGGACCAGCCGATCCCCGTCGCGGGGTGGACGCACCACAGCGGCGGCCGACCGCCCTGCGCCCGCAGCGGCAGGACGACGTCGAACGCGTCGCCGGAGTCGTCCGTGCCGAGGCGCTCGGCCAACCCTGCCGGGGTCGGTGCCTCGAAGAGCGTGCGCAGCCCCAACGGGACGCCCAGAACCTCCCGGATGCGGCTGCTGAGGCGGGTGGCGAGCAGGGAGTGGCCACCGAGGGCGAAGAAGTCGTCGTCGGCGCCGACGACGGGCAGCCCCAGCGTCTCGGCGAACAGTTCGCACAGCACCTGCTCGCGCGGGGTGCGCGGGGGCCGGCCGTTTCCGGCGGCCGTCGTGAGGTCCGGGGCCGGCAGCGCGGCCCGGTCCAGTTTCCCGTTCGGCGTCAGCGGCAGCGCCTCCAGGAACACGAACGCCGAGGGCACCATGTACGTGGGCAGCCGGGACCCCAGGAACTCACGCAATGTCCCGGTGTCGGCCGTGCCGTCGGACGCCGGAACGACGCAGCCCACCAGCCGGTCCTGGTGCACGGTGACGGCGGCGTGGGCGACGGTGGGGTGGGTGGTGAGGGCGGCTTCGATCTCGCCGGGTTCGATGCGGTGGCCGCGCACCTTGACCTGGTCGTCGGTGCGGCCGTGGTAGTCCAGTTGTCCGTCGGGCCGGCGGCGGGCCAGGTCGCCGGTGCGGTACATGCGGGAGCCGGGCGGGCCGTAGGGGTCGGCGACGAACCGCTGGGCGGTCAGGCCCGGCCGGCGCAGGTAGCCGCGTGCCAGCCCGATGCCGGCCAGATAAAGCTCCCCGGTCACCCCCGGCGGTACGGGCTGCAACACGCCGTCCAGGACGTAGGTGCGGGTGCCGGGGATCGGCGGTCCGATGGGCGGTGCCGTGTCCGAGGGGGCGAGCGGGCCGCTCATCGTGGCGCAGACGGTGTTCTCGGTCGGCCCGTACGCGTTGATCATCCGTCGCCCGCGTGCCCACTGTGCCACCATCCCCGGCGGGCATGCCTCTCCCGCCACCGCCAGCGTGGACACGGTCACGCCCGCGGGGTCGGCCGCGGCCAGCGCGGAGGGCGGCACGGTCGCGTGGGTGATACGCAGACCGGGGTCGGTGAGGGCGGAGAGGGGGTCGGCGGTGGGGGCGAGGACGACTGCGGCTCCGGTGAGCAGGGCGGTGAACAGTTCGGATACGGAGGCGTCGAAGCTGGGTGAGGCGAACTGCAGGACGCGGCTGTCGGCGTCGATCGCGAACCGTTCGGCCTGGGCGGCGATCAGGTTGGCGACGCCGGTGTGGGCGACGACGACTCCCTTGGGCTGCCCGGTGGATCCGGAGGTGTAGATGACGTAGGCGGTGTGCCGTGGGTCGATCGTGATGTTCGGGTCGGTGTCCGGCTGATCCTGCGTCAGCGTGGCCATCGTGTGTGGGTCGTCGATCACGAGGGCCGGGTGCGCGTCGGTGAGCATGTACTCGATGCGTGCCGCCGGATACGCGGGGTCCACCGGCAGGTAGCCGGCCCCGGCCTTGAGCACCCCCAGGATCGCCACCACCAGCTCCACGCCACGTGGCAGAACGAGGGCCACCACGTCCTCGGCCCCGACACCCCTGGCGGCCAGCGCGTGCGCGAGCCGGTTGGCCCGCGCGTTCAACTCCCGGTACGTCAGGGCCGTACCGTCGTCGGCGACCACCGCGACCGCGTCCTGGGCGGCCCGCACCTGAGCCTCGAACAGCACCGGCACCGGAACAGCCTCGGCCGCGAGGGCGTCACCCGCCCCCAGCAGGCTTCGCCGCTCATCGGCCGACAACACGTCCAGTCGGCTCAACGGCTGGTCGGGTGTCTGTACTGCGGCTTCCAGCAGCCGTACCCAGCGCGCGCCGAGACCGTCGATCGTCTGCCGGTCGAACAGGTCGGTGCTGAACTGGATCAAGCCCTTCAGGCCGGTTGGGCTGCCGTCCGCACGGACCTGTTCCTCCAGGCCGATCGCGAAGTCGAACTTGGCCGTTCCCGTGGATACGACGACTTCGCGCACCCGCAGTCCCGGTAGGTCGAAGCAGTCCTCGGAGTTGTTCTGCAGGTTGAGCATGACCTGGAAGAGGGGGTGGCGCGCCGGTGACCGGACCGGGTTGAGGGCCTCCACCAGGTGCTCGAAGGGCGCGTCTTGGTGGGCGTAGGCGGCCAGTGCGGTCTCGCGGACGCGTTCCAGCAGGTGGGTGAAGGTGGGGTCGCCGGAGGTGTCGGTCCGCATCACCAGGTTGTTGATGAAGCACCCCACCAGGTCGTCGAGGGCCGGGTCCGTGCGCGCGGCGATGGGGCTGCCGACCGGGATGTCGGTCCCCGCGCCCAGCTTGGTCAGCAGTGCGGCCAGGCCCGCGTGCAGCACCATGAACAGGCTCATCCCCATCCGGCGGCCCAGTTCCGCCAGCCCGGCGTGCAGTTCCGCGTCGATGCGCACGGGCACGTCGGCGCCGCGAAGCGAGGTGACGGCACGGCGGGGGCGGTCGAAGGGAAGCGTCAGTTCGTCGGGCAGGCCGGCCAGGGCCCGGGTCCAGTACGCGAGCTGGCGGCCCATACGGCTGTCGGGGTCGGCGGGGTCGCCCAGAAGCTCACGTTGCCACACGCGGCGCCGGGCGGCGTACGCGGTGGCGAGGTCGCGGCCCAGGGGAGCCATCGACCAGCCGTCGGCCGCGATGTGGTGGATCACGATCAGCAGCACGTACTCAGCGGGCCCGAGCGCGAACAACTCCGTCCGCACCGGCGGCTCCGCCGACAGGTCGAACACGTACTGGGCGGCTGAGGCCAGCCGGGACGGGAGCCCGTCCTCGTCCACCTCGGCGACCCGCAGCGACGGACGCGCCACGCCCGCGTCGATGATCTGTTGACAGGGGATGCCGTCGGTCTCGAGGTAGACGGTGCGCAGGGCCTCGTGCCGGGCCACGACGTCGCCCAGCGCCCGCTCCAGAGCCTGCCGGTCGAGTTCGCCGGACAGGCGCAGCACCAGGGGGATGTTGTACAGGGCGCTGGGCCCCTCCAGGCGGTACCGGAACCACTGACGCCGCTGCGCGAACGACAGCGGCACCCTCTCTGGACGCGGCATGGGCACCGGGGCGGTGCGTAGGGGCTCCGTGTCGTTGTGGAGCCGGGCCGCCAACCCGGCGACGGTGGGGGCTTCGAACAGCGCTCGTACGGTGAGTTCCGCGCCGAGGACGGCCCGGACGCGGCTGGTGAGGCGGGTGGCGAGCAGGGAGTGGCCGCCGAGGGCGAAGAAGTCGTCGTCGATGCCGACGGCGGGTACGCCGAGCACTTCGGCGAACAGGTCGCACAGCACCTGCTCGCGCGGGGTGCGCGGGGGTCGGCCGTTTCCGGCGGCCGTCGTGAGGTCCGGGGCGGGCAGCGCGGCTCGGTCCGGCTTCCCGTTCGGCGTCAGCGGCAGTGCATCGAGGATCACGAACGCGGAGGGCACCATGTGGTCGGGCAGGCACGTGCGCAGGAAGGCGCGCAGTTCGGCCGGATCCGTCCCGGCTCCGGCGGCGGGCACCGCGTAGGCGACCAGACGCGGGTCGCCGGGGCCGGCCTCACGGGCGGTCACCACGGTCTGGGCCACCTTCGGGTGGGTGGCGAGGGCGGCTTCGATCTCGCCGGGTTCGATGCGGTGGCCGCGGATCTTGACCTGGTCGTCGGCGCGGCCGGCGAAGCGCAGTTGGCCGTCGGTGTCCCGGCGGGCCAGGTCTCCGGTGCGGTACATACGGGAGCCGGGCGGGCCGTAGGGGTCGGCGACGAACCGCTGGGCGGTCAGGCCTGGCCGGCGCAGATAGCCGCGTGCCAGCCCCGGCCCGGCGACGTACAGTTCCCCGGTCACCCCCGGCGGTACGGGCTGCAACGCGTCGTCCAGGACATAGGCGCGGGAGCCGGGAACCGGCTGCCCGAGGACCGGGGTCGCGGCGGCGTCGAGCCGCGTGCGAATCGCGTCCACCGTGCACTCGGTCGGCCCGTACATGTTGTAGGCCACCAGCCCGTCCACGGCCCGCAGTTCCCGCCACAGCCCGTCCGGCAGGGCCTCGCCGCCGAGCACGGCCACGCCCGGCCGCCACCGCTCGTCGGTGAACAGGCCCCGGTCGGCCAGGACACGCATGTACGCCGGGGTCACGTCGACGGAGTCGATGCGGTGGTCCATCAGCCAGTCGGTGAACCGCTCAGCGTCCGCCCAGGTGGCGCCGTCGGCCACGTGCAGCTCATGGCCGTCCATCAGGGCCGCCAGCTGCCCCCAGGAGGCGTCGAAGGACACCGACGCGGTCAGCGCCACACGCAGGCGCCGCCCTCCGGCCCGCCGCGCCGCCGGAGCGAACACCTGCTGTCGGTACTGGTCCGCCAGGTCGGCCACGCTCGAGTGCCGCGCGACGACGCCCTTGGGCATGCCGGTCGACCCCGAGGTGTAGATCACGTACGCCGGATGGCCGGGCAGCAGTCCCGTCACCGGGTCGGTGTCCGGCCGTGTTCTCAGCGCCCCGGCGGTCCCCGGCGCATCGAGCACCAGGCGTGGCACACCGGGATCCGTGCCGGTCGTGGTGCGCGGTTCCTCGGGACCGGTTCCGCTCGCGGCGGCGGTGGGGGTGTTGGTCAGGAACAGCACCGGACGGGCGTCCTCGACCATGGCCGCGATGCGCGCGGCCGGATAGTCCGGGTCCAGCGGCAGATAGGCGGCCCCTGCCTTGAGCACGGCGAGGAGGGCCACGACCAACTCCGCCGAACGGGGCAGTGCGACGGCGACGACGTCCTCGGGCCCGACGCCGCGAGCTGTCAGTTCGTGGGCGAGCCGGTTGGCCCGGGCGTTCAGCTCGGCGTACGTGAGAGTGGCGTCGTCGGCCACGACAGCGACCGAGTCCGCGGTGGCCTGCACCTGGGTAGCGAAGAGCTCGGTGAGCGTGTCCGCGGGCGGCCGCGCCGACACGGCCCGTTCGGTGCCGCTGAGGAGGCGGCGGCGCTCGTCGGCGGACAGCACGTCGAAGCGGCTGATCGGCCGGTCCGGATCCTGGACGGCCGTTTCCAGCAGACGTACCCAGCGCACGGCCAGGTCCTGGACCGTGGCGCGGTCGAACAGGTCCGTGGCGTACTCGATCGCGCAGTCCAGCCCGGCGCACTCCCCGCCCGTGGAGCGCTGTTCGCAGGCGGAGACGTCCAGATCGAACTTGGCCGTCGCGGTGGACAGCGGCGCGGCGGAGGTCTCCAGGCCCGGGAGGTCGAACCGCCCGGCCCCGACGGTGTCCGCCCTGTCGACGGAGAACATGACCTGGAACAGCGGATGCCGGGCCGGTGACCGGACCGGGTTGAGCGCCTCCACCAGGTGTTCGAAGGGCGTGTCCTGGTGGGCGTAGGCGGCGAGTGCGGTGTCGCGAGCGCGTCCGAGGAGCTGGGTGAAGGTGGGGTCGCCGGAGGTGTCGGTGCGCAGCACGAGGGTGTTGACAAAGAATCCGACCAGGTCGTCGAGGGCTTGGTCGGTGCGTCCGGCGATGGGGCTGCCGATGGGGATGTCGGTGCCCGCGCCGAGTTTGGTCAGCAGCGCGGTCAGGCCCGCGTGCAGCACCATGAACAGGCTCGTATGCGACCGGCGCGCCAGCGCCGCCAACTCCGCGTGCAGCTCGGCGTCGATACCGAAGACGACCTGCGCGCCCTGGTGCGAGGCGACTGGAGGCCGGGGCCGGTCGCAGGGGAGCCTCAGTTCGTCGGGCAGGTCGGCCAGGGCCCGTGTCCAGTACGCGAGCTGGCGGCCCAGAAGGCTGTCGGGGCCGGTTTCGGCACCGAGCAGTTCGCGCTGCCACAGGCTGAAGTCGGCGTACTGGATCGGCAGGGGCGCGGCGCCGGGCGGCGTACGCGGTGGCGAGGTCGCGGCCCAGGGGAGCCATCGACCAGCCGTCGGCCGCGATGTGGTGGATCACGATCAGCAGCACGTGCTCGGTCGGCCCCAGGGCGAACAGCTCCGTGTGCAGCGGGGGTTCGGCGGCCAGGTCGAACGCGTACCGGGCGGCTTCCGCCAGTCGGTGCGGCAGTTCCGCCCGGCCGACCAGGGCCGTATGCGGCTCTGGCCGGGCCGCGGCGGCGTCCAGCACCCGCTGGCAGGGCTCACCGTCGACTTCGGGGAAGATCGTGCGCAGGCTCTCGTGCCGGGCAACGACATCGCCCAGGGCCCGCTCCAGCGCCTCCGGGTCGAGCCGGCCGTTCAGACGTAGTACCAGGGGGATGTTGTACGTGGCGTCGGGGCCCTGCATGTGGTGCAGGAACCACAGGCGCCGCTGCGCGAACGACAGCGGCACGGGATCGGGTCGTTCACGGGTGGTCAGCGCCGGCCGTTCCCGGTCCGCGCCGTCCAGCCGGGCCGCCAGGCCGGCGACGGTGGGCGCCTCGAACAGCGTGCGCAGGTCGACGTGGGTGCTGAGGGCGGCCCGGATGCGGCTGGTGAGGCGGGTGGCGAGCAGGGAGTGGCCGCCGAGGGCGAAGAAGTCGTCGTCGACCCCGACAGCGGGCAGCCCCAGTGCCTCGGCGAACAGCTCACACAGCACCTGCTCGTGCGCGCTGCGCGGGGGGCGGCCGCTTCCCGCAGCCGTGGTGAAGTCCGGCGCGGGCAGTGCGGCCCGGTCCAGTTTCCCGTTCGGCGTCACCGGCAGCGCCCCCAGCACCACGAAGGCGGAAGGCACCATGTGCGCGGGCAGCTGTGCCCGCGCGTGGTCGCGGAGGAGGGTGATGTCCGTACCCTCCCCGGCCTCTGGTACCACATAGGCGACGAGCTGGTCCTGGTGCGTGGTGACGGCGGCGTGGGCGACCGTGGGGTGGGTGGTGAGGGTGGCTTCGATCTCGCCGGGTTCGATGCGGTGGCCGCGGATCTTGATCTGGTGGTCCGCGCGGCCGAGGTAGTCCAGTTGTCCGTCGGGCCGTCGGCAGGCGAGGTCGCCGGTGCGGTACATCCGGGTGCCGGGCGGGCCGTAGGGGTCGGCGACGAACCGCTGCGCGGTCAGGCCTGGTCGGCGCAGGTAGCCGCGGGCCAGATTGATCCCGGCGACGTACAGCTCGCCCGCGACACCCGGCGGGACTGGCCGCAACGCCGTGTCCAGCACATACGCACGGGTGCCGGGGATCGGCTGCCCGATGGGCGGTGCCGTGTCCGAGAGGGCCAGCGGTTCGCTCATCGTTGCGCATACGGTGGTCTCGGTGGGTCCGTAGGCGTTGATCATCCGCCGTCCCGGTGCCCACCGCTCCAGCAGTCCTGGCGGGCATGCCTCTCCCGCGACGACCAGCGTCGGCACATCGGCGTCCGTCTCGGTCACCGCGGCCAGTGCGGAGGGCGGCACGGTCGCGTGGGTGATACGCAGGTCGGGGTCGGTGAGGGCGGAGAGGGGGTCGGCGGTGGGGGCGAGGACGACTGCGGCTCCGGTGAGCAGGGCGGTGAACAGTTCGGATACAGAGGCGTCGAAGCTGGGTGAGGCGAACTGCAGGACGCGGCTGTCGGCGTCGATCGCGAACCGTTCGGCCTGGGCGGTGACCAGGTTGGTGATGCCGGTGTGGGCGACGACGACTCCCTTGGGCTGCCCGGTGGATCCGGAGGTGTAGATCACGTAGGCGGGGTGGCGGGGGTCGATCGTGATCTCCGGGTCGGTGTCCGGCTGGTCCCGTGTGAGTGTGGTGAGCGTGTGCGGGGCGTCGATGACGAGGGCGGGGCGGGCGTCGGTCAGCATGTATTCGATCCGCGCCGGTGGATAGGCGGGGTCCACGGGCAGGTAGGCGGCCCCTGCCTTGAGCACGCCCAGGATCGCCACCACCAGTTCCACGCTGCGTGGCAGGACGAGGGCCACCACGTCCTCGGCCCCGACACCCCGGGCGGCCAGCGCGTGCGCGAGCCGGTTGGCCCGCGCGTTCAACTCCCTGTACGTCAGGGTGGTGTTGTCTGCCACCAGCGCGACCACGTCGGCAGTGGCTCGCACCTGGGCCTCGAACAGCACCGGTACGGGAGCGGCGGGAGCCCCGGCCGTGGTGGTGTCACCCGCCCCGAGCAGACGCCGCCGCTCATCGACCGACAACACATCCAGCACGCCGACCGGTAGACCGGGATCGAAGACCGCCATGTCCGCCAGGAGGCGCAGCAACCGCTGCTGATGGTCCGCGAGGTCGGCCTCGCCGTACACCTCGGGCGCGCCGTGCAGCTCCAGGTGCAGGCCGACGTCGTCCCGGCGGTCCCACACAGCGACCATCAGGTCCGTGAGCAGTCCGGCGGAGACATTGTGCGCGGTGCACCGGTGGCCGGCGAAGGTGATGTCGTAGTTGAACCCCATGAGGTTGACCACCGGCGAGAATGCCGAGCCGCCGCCTCGGGGCAGACCGAGGTCGCGGAACAGGTCCTCGCCGCGGTAGCGCTGGTGCGTCACCGCCTCGCGCAGCCGGTCGTCGACCTGTGCCAACAGCTCTTCCAGCGGCATGTCGGGTCGTACGACCAGCCGTACGGGCACCCCGTTGGCCAGCATGCCCGGCGTGGTGCGGGACGCTCGGTCCAGGCGGCCGGCCACGGCCAGCCCGACCGTCACGTCCCGAGCGCCCGTCAGCCGGTGCGCGTACAGCGCCACCGCGGCGACCACGAACCGGTTCGGGGGGACGTCGGCGCGCCAAGCCGCCGCCCGCAGCGCCTTCTGGCGCGGGAGCGGTCGCACGCCGGTTGTGCGGGCGGGCCCGAGAACCGGGCGCCCGGAGGACGGCCCCTTCACCGCGGCGCCGGGGTCCGGTGCCGTGAACCCCGGACGAGGCGGAATCGCAGCCCCCTGCGTCCAGCCGGAGAGCCGCCGCGTCCAGTACTCCCGGTCGACGGCGCAGTCCTGCGACGCGCGGTAGTCCTGGTCGGCCTGGACGAGAGCCGACAACGGGCCGAAGGTACCGGGGCCGGTCTCCTCCCCACAGGCCAGGGCCGTGTACACCTCGGCGGTCCGGCGTGCCAAGAGGGACAGGCCGAACGCGTCCATGACCGCGTGGTGGTAGGTGTGGCACCACCAGAACCGGTCCGGCGCCAGCTGGAGCAGCGCGAAGCTGAAGAGCGGGCCGGACACCAGGTCCATAGGCCGGGCCAGGTCCCCGGCGATCCATGTGCGTGCGGTCGCCTCCGGGTCGGATGCGTCGCTGACATCGACGAGCGACAGCGACCAGCACCGCTCGCGTTTCAGAAGCTGCTCCGGGCCGTCCTCGCCGGGCACCACCTGGACCCGCAGCGCGTCGGTCTCGGCCACGACCTGACGCAGCGCTGCCTCGAACACGGCGGGGTCGACCGGCCCGCGGATGTCCAGGTACTCGCCCATGCGGAGCGCGGCGGCCGCGCTCGGGGAATGCTGGTCGGCGAGCCAGATCTCGCGCTGTGCTGCGGTCAGCGGCAGGACCCCGGCAGGCGAATCCGCAGCGCACTCCACGGTCGGTGCCGAGCTGGCGGAGAGCTCACGAGGGAACACGGGGCAACCTCCTGCAATGTCCGAGATTCCTGCCCACGCCCGCACCATTTCCAGCGGAGCAGTACCGAGTGCGGCCCAAATGACGACACACTCACACGACGGAGAAGACACCCCGTATGGCAAGGCCTTCCGATCGTGCACTCATCGTGCCAGCTACGAGAGTGAGTTCGGGCACGTGCACGTAATTGCCACCCGAATGCAGGCACCGCAGACGCTGTTGTAGCACTAAGTTGCTTCATCGGGCTCGCGGTATTCTGGTGCTGGATCAACTTCAGTTACTGTAAGGGTACTTGAGCTGCTGCACGGTGTCGGTGAAAGCTCTCCGGGGCGATACCGCGAGCGGGTTGGATTGCTTTCAGAATCCTCGGCCGGCGCATTCCGGGATTCCCCAATGCGCGCCCTCGTCGATGTTCAATCGGTGAAGAAGTTCCCGCGTCTCCGTTCTCGCCGTTGAGGAATCCTTTCTGCTGCGAGCGTGGCAGTGTATTTCCTTGCCGAATTCGATGCGCTCGTGGATCCAACCGTGGATGGCGACCTCATGGTCGGCCTCGACGCGGACGTCAGCGCGTCGCTGCCTGTTCAGCAGACGGAATCCGCCATCCTGTCAGTACGCGGGGCGCGTGCGGGAAGGAGAACGGTTGCATGACACCTCCGCCTCGGGCTTCGCACCGCGCGCTGAATGCCGCTCTCGCGCGGCAGGCCGTCGAGTCCACCGCAGACCCGTCTGTCCTCGATGAGGCTCGCCGCTTGGCCCCCGAAGCGGTTGCCCTGCGCCGCGCAGTGCACCGTAATCCGGAGCTGGGTCTCGACCTGCCGGCGACGCAACACCTGGTGCTGGGCGCGCTCGACGGCCTCGGCCTGGAGATCCGCACTGGCCGCATGCTGTCCTCCGTCACCGCGGTCCTCACCGGGGCGGCCGACGGCCCGACGATCCTCCTGCGTGCCGACATGGACGCTTTGCCGGTCGCCGAGGAGACCAGCCTGCCGTTCGCCTCGCGGACCGCCGGGCTCATGCACGCGTGCGGCCATGACGCTCACACGGCGATGCTCGTGGGCGCCGCACGGCTGCTGGCCGAGCGGCGCGAAGGAATCGCCGGACGCGTGGTGTTCATGTTCCAGCCTGGCGAGGAGGGCCATCAGGGAGCCCGCCACATGATCGAGGAGGGTGTGCTGGAGGCGTCCCGACGCAGAGCCGACGCCGCCTTCGCCCTCCATGTGCACCCCAACCTGCCCGCGGGCGCGCTGCGGTTGCGCCCAGGCCCGCAGCTGGCGGCCTCCGACCGGTTCCGGGTCCTCGTGCGCGGGCGCGGCGGCCACGCCTCCGCGCCGCACACGACGTGCGACCCGGTGCCCGTGGCGTGCGAGATCGTGCTGGCGTTGCAGACGATGGTCACCCGCAGCCTGTCCGCCGATGAGAAGGCCGTTCTGAGCGTGACGCGCCTGACCGCGGGTACGGCCATGGGCATCATCCCGGACACAGCGGAGCTGGGCGGTACCCTGCGCACCCTGTCCGAGCCGACCCGGAAGAGGCTGCACGAGGGGATCATCAGGGTGGCCGAGGGCGTGGGCGCGGCTCACGGAGCAAAGGCCGATGCGATCGTCGAGCCGGTTTATCCGGCCGCCTTCAACGACCCCGGATTCACCGACTTCGTCCTGCGAACGGCCGCGGGCGTGCTCGGAACAGAGAATGTGGACGTCCTGACAGCTACGCAGATGACGTCGGAGGACTTCTCCTACGTCCTCCGGGCAGTCCCCGGCGCCCTGGCCTTTCTCGGCGTGTGCCCACCGGGCCTGGCACCGCACGAGGCCCCATCACTGCACTCGCCCCGCATGGACATGGACGAGAACGCGATCGCGTCGGGCATCGCCTGCCACGCAGCCGTGGCGCTGGCCTTCCTTGCCGGAGCCGGACCGGAGCCCGCGCCGTGACGGCCTCCGACAGACGCGTCGCTCTCCCCGCCGAACTCGAGCAGGTCGAGGGGCCGTGGCTGGAGACGAGCCGCTGGCGGGCCGACCGGGGCCTCGACCAGGGGCAATGCCCGCCGCGTCGGTGGCGCGCGGAGGAAGCGATCGAGACGGGCGACTGCTAACCTCGCCTTCCGCGTCGGCCAGGCCGTCGCCGCCATCACCGTCCACGAGCGTGCCGACCCCGAATGGTGGGGCGAAGCCGACCCCGCGTCCGCCCTCCACGTCCATGACCTCGTGGTGAGCTCGTAACTCGGGGGCTCTCTTCCAGCGAGCCGAATGAGCCTCCGTCGGGTCAAGTCTTCTGAGGCATGGGAGAGCCGACGATGACGACCACTGGGCAGGGAGCAACCTTCGCCGGATCGTGGCCAACTCGCTGCCTTGCCGCGCAGAGCAGCTCGGCGATGGCCATTGCAACCGCGCATGGTGGCCGCGTTCAGCCGCAGCTCTCCAGTGAGAGGTGTGGAAGCTGAAGTTGCTGGTCACGGGGCTGGTGTGCGCGGGGTTCGGGATGCTCGTACTGGTCGCTGGCAGGTGGCTCTGGTGAAGATCGTCGGTCATCGGGCGACTTCGCGGTTCGTGAGGACCAGCAAGGCCCGGACCAGGGCGGTCGCCCAGGCGGGGTCGGTGCGTACCTTGCCAAGGACGCGCCAGTTCTTGAGGTGGGCGAAGCCGTGCTCGACGGGTGCCCGGACGGCCGCCAGTGCCGCGTTGGACAGCTTCTGGCCTCGCGTCAGGGGCCGGTTACGGGCGGCCTTGTAGCCGGTGATCACCGCCGGGTCGGCGTCGGGGCCGCCGCCGTCGAGGCCGACGAATCCGAGGTCGGCGATGGCTCCGAGCCCGACTTCCCGTAGTTTCTGGGTGAGCTTGTCGTGCCGGCAGGCGGTGATCTCCGAGGTGCGCCCGGGGCGGGCCGCCGAGATCCACAGCAGTCGGCCCCGGTCGTCGGTGAGGGCGATCACGAGCAGGCCGTGGCATTTGTTCTTGCCGGAGTAGTTCTTCCGGTTGTCCTTCCCGGTTCCGCGCCGGGTGCGGATCACCGATCCGTCCAGCAGCACGATGCCGCCGCTTGTTCGGGCGATCTTCTTCAGGGCCCGGTCTAGCCGTGGGGCGCGGGTGGCGAGCAGGCCGACGACCTCCCGGACCCATCGGGCCACGGTGGTGCGGTGCACTCCGTTGCCGCCGGCCAGGTCGCCGGGCCGCTGGTCACAGCGCAGCACCGCCAGCACGATGGTGGCGATCTTCCCCGCGGGCAGGGCACGCCACCTGGAGCCGATCTTCTTCAGGTGGCCACGTATCAGGTCGGCGAGCCAGTTCAGGGTGGCACTCGACAGCGGCAGGCGGGCGGTGCAGACTAGTCCGTCAGGGCCCTCGATGGAGCTGTTCTTTTTCGTCACACAAACTCAACTGCCGTCGGAGGCCCGTCAGTTATGGGCGCGCCCCGCGCGACTACGGACGTGCCGTGAACCGCCTGTCGCCCCGCTTGTGCAGCCAGCCGCGGTCGGCGAGCTTGGTCATCTTCGCCCGCCGGATCTGGAACTCTTCGCCCCCGCGGACCGCGACCTGATCCTCAGCCACGTGCCATGGACGGCGTGGCTGGGACCGGCGCAGTCCGCCACCCGGCGTCGGCACATCGCGGCACAGGCCGTCCGGCATCGGATTGATCTTGTCGTCAAACCCTCTTGCGGTCGCGGAGGCTCCGGCTTTGTCGCCGGTCACCAGGTCACCGAGAAGCATTGGCTCGACCTGCTGATGAAGCGCTCAGCCGAGCACACGCTCGTCCTGCAACGGCGACTCGTGCCCGACAGCACCTGGATGCCGTTTCGAAGCCCTGAAGGCCTCCGCACAGACGCACATGTGCCCTTCGTCCTCTCCCCGTTCCTGGTGAACAGCCGTGCCGCAGGCGCACTTGTCCGCCACCCCGGTCCCGGATCGGACCCACACATCGCCCCCCATCAACACCGCCACAGGAGCCGTATCCAACACCATCCTGCTGGTCCCGGACCGGGACCTGCCGGATGACCATCGCCAGACTCTTCGGGACCGACTGCTGGCCGACTCGGCGAGGACTTCCCTTCCGCTCGGGAACGGTTCACGAGCGTCCATGCCCGTCGACTCGCTCGTGGTGAACGCCTACCCCGCCGCACCGTTCGCGGGTCCTGTGCTCGGGGCAGGGGCGCGGTGCCCTGCCCCGAGCCCGGGGAGCTGTGGAACGGAGGCGTCACTCGAACCCTCGGCCGGCCTCCGGCACGAGGGCCAATGACACTGCCTCATCCAGTAGTTCGGGTACGGGCTCGATGATCGGCAGAATGATCTGCTCCGGGAACGCGTCCGCCCGGTGCAGATCCTTGATCAGTGCGTCGATCTGCTCCTCCGTCGTCGACGCCATGACGAACACGTGCGCATAGTCACGCCGCCGGATCCTCTTCGGGTTCTTCTCCTGCGGATTCATGACCACTTGCTGCGAGGACAAGGACCACTTGGCGACCAGCTCGGGGTTGGGCTTGCGGAAGCGGACCGTGAGGGTCCCCGGAGTCCGTGCCACCCAGAGATCGATGCCGATGTTGTGGGAGAGGCGCTTGAGTTGCTGCTCCAGATAGCGGGCGAGCCGCTGCGCCCGCAGGATTCCCGAGATCTGCTGGTCGTAGGAGTGCTTGGCCAGGTAGTCCCAGAGGATCACCGGTGAGAAGCCGTTGCGCGAGCCCGCGAACGTCGTGTCCGGCGCACCGATGTACTGGGGTGAGGCGGGCGGCTTGAGCTGGTACTTGACCTTGGTCATGTAGATGCCGCACGGCCATGGCGCCCCGGGCCACTTGTGCCCGCTCATCGCGATCGAACTGATCATGTCCACGGGCGGTGCCTCGGGAACGCCCACCCGCGGCAGCTGAAGTCCGAAGTCGAACTCGGTCATCTTCACTTCCGGCACATGCGCATAGCCCGGGTTGTCCTCCGCCATGCGCAGGAACGGCGCATACGCGGCGCCGAGCGCGCCGTCGACATGGATCCAGAAGCCGCGCCGGATGTCCTTCTTGCCCTTCTCGTACTCGATCTCGCGCTCGACCAGGTGGTGTTCCTCGAAGATCGGGAGCAGCTTTTCGCAGACCGCGCCGACGTTGTCGTGCGCGCCCTTGAAGGTGCTGCCCAGGTTGAGGCTGACCATGATGGGGTGGCCGTTGTTGGCGAAGAACTCGACCAGGGTGGCCAGCTTGTCGATGTCGATCTCCCCTGGGCCGTCGGCCGAGGACTCGGTGCCGGTCAGTGAGGGGACCTCGGTGGGCCATGCCCCGCCGAGCGGATTGGCGTTCGTGTACCGGGGCTCGCTCATCGCCATCTCGTGGAAGGTCTGGAAGCCCAGCACACGGACGGCCTTGGTGAAGGAGTAGTGGGTGTCCTCCGAGTAGAAGACCACCGGCCGCAAGGCGTTGCGCCGCTTGCGTTCCGCCTCTTCTTTGTCCTCCGCCGCGAAGGTCTCGGCCGTGACCTGGCCCTGTACATACAGCATGCCGTCGGCCGGACGGGTGGGGTTGACGATCAGCGCCCTGCCCGACAGATAGTCACGCGCGTTCCAGAGGGCGTACATGTTGCCCTCGGTGGACCCCATCGAGAGCATGTAGCCCCAGTACGACTCCGGGTCATCGGCTTTGTGCGGCCACTTGGCGTTCCACAGCGCCGCGTAGTAGTCGAGCACGGCGCGCTCGATGACCTTGGTGTTCGGCTTGTAGCCACCCGAGCGGAAGGGGTCGCCGACGTTGTTGACGTGGTGCTCCATGAACCGGGACAGGTCCAGCCTGTAGCCGTCCATGTCCTGGTTGACCTGGTAGCCGAGCATGTACTCCCGCTTGCGGATCAGATACTCGTCCAGGTTGTCCAGCGCCTTCCGCCGCTGTTCCTTGGTCAGCCCGGACGGCGGGAGCTGGTACTTCTCGTCGGGTAGTTCCTCCTCCGCCGGATACACGGTGCACGGGTCGAACACCGGGTCGCTGATCGGAGCCGGAAATCCGTCCGCCAGCCCCTGCGACATCAAGATCTGCGACCAGGGCATGTGGTCCGGACCGTAGGGGACGCTGGAGTGGTGGACTCCAGCCGTGCGCCCTGTATGCGTCATGCGCTCATCCTCCAGAGACGTCCGCGATGGGATGCGTATACATCCGCTCGAAACAGATCTTTCAGGCGCAAAGGAGTACCCGCCACACACGCCGATCGATCGAGTGATGACCGGACCGCACGACCCCCGAGCGAGGCTCCGGAATGAGCCGGCAGAGTAATCGGGGCGATTTCCCATCCCGACAGGAGCGTGCGGGACGTCGGCACCCTGGCACACCGTGCTGCGCGGACCGCTTTCGCCCGCGTCGGCCCGCAGGCCCGTGCGGCAGCTCGCGGCCCTTACTCAACGCACTGCCCAGTTCCGACGCACCCGTGCCTGAAGGCCGCCGAACCGACCGGCTTACCGAAAGCCGACACTGATGGGCCGTCAGCTCGCTGGGCTCGAAACTGCGCTTCTGACCAACGGGAATAGTGAAATCCCACTGCATTACCAAGGCTTGTCCGAGGGTCAGGTGACGGGCTCACCGCGCTCTCCGAACCCCCGGACAAACATGCCAACCGTCAGTGACACGGCGACCGGTCGGTCCCTTCACCGATGATTCACCTGTTTGGGCCATTGTTCGCGACGGTGAGCGAGGCGGCATCCACCCTGGGCAGAGGAGACACTGAAACCCGCCGCATTTGGAGATTTCATGACCGCCGTGTCACATGCCGACATCGACGTTACCTCCCGCCACGTCATGCCTCCGGGCAGCCGCCTCATCCTCACGGCCCAGCTACGGGTGGCCACCAACGGCCCCGAGAGCACGGTGGATCTGACTGGGCAGCTGCACCAGCTCGTGTCCGAGGCCGACGTGATCGAGGGGACAGTGCACGTGTACTGCGGGCACACCACCTGCGGGCTGCTAGTCAATGAGCTCGACGTTGGCCTGGAGGCCGATACCGGCCGGGCCCTCGAACGCCTCCTCCCGCACAGCAGCCGCCACCCCTACAACCATGACAAGGACCGCACCCTTGCAGAACGGACCCTGCACGGTGAGCGGGACAACGGCCACGCCCACCTGCGCGCCGTGATCGCTACCCACCCCGAACTGCATGTCCCCATTACCGAGGGTGCGCTCTACCTCGGCCAGTGGCAGGCGATCATGCTGGCTGAACACGACGGCCCCCGCACCCGCGAACTCCTCGTCCGTATCAACGACGACCTGGGCCACCCTGTCTGACCCAACCCGTGGGCAGCTGGCCCGCGCAGCCGCCCGAGCTCGTGCCAGGGGAAGGCTCGCCTGAGCGGATGCGCTGATCGTTTCGGTCCGATGTAGCGCAAGCGCCTCGCAGCTGAAACTGTGAGGCGCTCGTCATGCTGGTGGGTCAGCCGATCAGTTCACTGTTCTTGCAGGCCGGGCCTACTCTTCCCGTGCCAGCCACGCAGTCACCTGCGGCTGTGGGACATCCGCGCCGTTGTTCCGCAGCCGGTGGCCTCCCGCCAGGGCAGCGCCCGCAGCGTCGCAAACAGCGCCAGCTGGTTGGCCTTGACCACCAGCAGGTAGTGCGCCTGCTTCTCCTCCACCAGGAAACGGGCGCAGGCAGCGGTGGCGTGCAGGGCATCCGCGGTGGCCTCGGTAGAGGCCAGCAGGGCATGGCCGGCGCCGTGGCGGCGGTGGTCCGGATGGACATGAGGGGTGGCCCTCGGCCTGGCCCGGGACGCTGGTGTCGTGCAGCAGCGACGCGCGGACAGCGCCGACGACCCTGCCGTCCGGCTCGGCGACGAACAGCCGCCGGGTCTGCGCCGCGGAGGCGGTGGAGATCTCCCAGACGACGCCCCGCGGAGTGGAGAGCAGATGGGGCACGGCGAGCCGTTGCACGTCGGCGACGGCGACACCTCGCACCGACCCAGGTCTCGCTTCGCTACAGGTTCCAGGGGATCAGCGGGGGAGACGCGAGCCTGCAAACCCCTTGGGAATCAAGGACTCCGCTACCCCTGATGGGCACCACCGCGCCCACCGATGGGCACGAGAAATGCCCTCTGAAACCACGTTTCCGCAGGTCAGAGGGCATTCCCAAGTGGAGCCTAGGGGAGTCGAACCCCACGCCTCACTTGACGGAAGACATAGAGGCGCCGTACGCCCGGCGCCGCGGTGTCGCGTCGTACGCGGCCGCCCCGAGAAGCTCGTCGGGTCGTCGCCGCACGCCCTCATCCAGGTAGCTGGCGGTAGACCAGCACCAGAAGGTAAAGCACACAGACAGTCACAGAGAGTCGTCACCATCAGGCCAAGCCGACGGCACAAAACTCCCTGGTCGCACCCTCACCCAGGGGGTTTCCAGGGAGTTTCAGCCCGGGACGGGCCGGGACGCGGAGGGTTTTGGATTCCGCACAACAGTGCAGGTCATCGCACTAACTCGCGAAGATCTCCGCAGGTCGGCGGCGCCTCCGCTGCCAGAAGACCGTCAACCGCATGCGTCCAGTATCCCGCCCCTGAGAGTGGGCCTGCGCCGGGACCGCTTGCCGAGACCGCTTTCCGCCCTACGGTCTGACCCATGGCCGAAACAGGAGCTTCCCCACTCCCCGCGACGCCCCCGGCGCGCTCCCCGCTCTTCCGCGCCGAGCAGTTCGTCTGGCTCACCGCGCGCGTGCTCGAACAGCGCCTCTTCGCGTATCACTTCCTGAACGGCGCCGCCGACGCGGTGGAGACCGCGCTGGACGCCTATCGCAACGAGGACGGCGGGTACGGCCACGCGCTGGAGCCCGATCTGCGCGGCCCGGTCAGCCAGCCACTGCACACCGGCCACGCATTGCACATCCTGGACGCCATCGAACGCTGCGGCGGGCAGCGCGTCGACCGCGTGTGCCGCTACCTCACCTCGGTCTCCACCGCGGACGGCGCACTCCCGGCCATCCACCCCAGCCAGCGCGGCTACCCCGCGGCCCCCTTCATCCCGATCGTGGACGACCCGCCCAGCTCACTCCTGGCCACCGGGCCGGTGGTCGGTCTGCTGCACCGCAACGAGGTGTGGCACGCCTGGCTGTTCCGGGCCACGGACTTCTGCTGGCAGGCGGTCGAATCCCTGGAGAAGTCCCATCCGTACGAGATCGAGGCCGCCGTGGCCTTCCTGGACTCCGCTCCCGACCGCACGCGCGCGGAGGCAGCCGCCGACCGCCTGGGCCGCCTGGTGCGCGAGCAGCGCCTGGCGGCGCTGGAGCCGGACGACCTCGCCGCGTACCCGGTCCCACCCGGCTACGCCCCCGGCGAGCACCACTTCCCGCACGACTACGCGCGGACGCCGCGCTCCCTCGCGCGCGCGTGGTTCACGGACGACGAGATGAGCCGCTCCCTCGACCACCTCGCCGGCGAACAGCAGGAGGACGGAGGCTGGCCGATCAACTGGCGCCAGTGGGCGCCGGGCACCGCCCTGGAGGCACGCCCCATGGTGACGATCGCGGCGCTGCGCACCCTCAGGGCATACGGCCGCCACATCGGCTGACCCGCCCTCACCCGCCCATGGCCCGCACCCCCGCCGTCACCACCACGGCCGCCGCGACGACGAGCAGGAACGGGGCCCGCAGGACGAGCGCCACCGCGGCCGCAGCGACTCCGGCCGCCCGCGCGTCCAGCGCCGGCGCCTGCCCGTCGCCAAACGTCTGCTGGGCCGTGAGGGCGGCAAGGAGGGCCACCGGCAACAGTGCGGCAAGACGCCGGACGAGAGGCTTCTCAAGAGCGCCCGCGGGCACCAGCAGCCCGACGAGCTTGACGGCGTAACAACCCAGAGCGGTGACTGCGACGGCGCCCCAGATGCTCACCGCTCCCCCTCCCGTACGTCTGTGCCGTCTCCCCTGCGACGCCCTTCCGCCCACAGCACGAGCGGCGCTGCGAGCGCGGCCACCAGTACAGACACGCCGGCGGGCAGCACAGGCAACAACCCCAGCCCCAGCAGCGCGGCAAGACCGGCGACAGCACGTTCGGTCGCGGACTTCAGCATCGGCGCGAGCAACGCCAGGAACACAGCGGGCCCGGCCGCATCGAGCCCCCAGGCATCTGTGTCACCGATTGCCTCTGCCCCGAGCGCACCGAGCAGTGTGGTGAGGTTCCACAGCACGTACAAGCTGAGCCCTGTCACCACGAAGCCGATGCGCGCACTGCGCCGCGTCGGCTGGGCCAGCGCGACAGCCGCCGTCTCGTCGATCACCCATTGCGCGGCGAACGGCCGCACCGCGCGCGTGAGGCTCAGCAACTGCGACAGCCGCAGCCCGTAGAAGGCGTTGCGCACTCCGAGGAAGAAGGCACCCGCAGCCGCGGTCAGCGCACCGCCGCCGGCCGCGAGCGCCCCCACGAGCGCGAACTGCGACGCTCCCGTGAACACCAGCAGGCTGAGCGCACAGGTCTGCACGAGCGTGAGCCCGCTGCCCGCCGACGTCACCCCGAAGGCGAACCCGGACAGCCCGACGGCGACTCCGACGCCCAGGGCATCCCGTACGACGACGGCATCGGGCTTGCCTCCGTCCGCGCGGAGCTCTGAGAGAGTTCTCTGTTCTGCCACGACCGCGACGCTAAGCCGACTGTCACCCGGCGTCTTGTACGTTCTTGCGCTCCCGCTGGTAGGCCCCCGGAGGAACGCCGACAATCCGGGTGAAGTGCCGGTTCAGATGCGGTTGATCAGTGAATCCCACCGCAACGGCAGCCTCCGCCGGCGAGACACCCGCTTCCAACAGCAGCCGAGCCCGCCGTACCCGCGCATCGGTCAGCCAGGCATGCGGCGGCATTCCGTACAGATCCCGAAACGCCCGCAGCAAAGCGAACGGACCGGTGCCGAGATCCGAGGCCAGCCTCTCCAGACTCGGCGGCTCGGCCATCCGCCCTTCCAGCACCGCACGCGCGCGTAGCGCGATCCGGGCCCCCGCCGTCCGCACCTCCCGCTGCGGCAGAGCCCCACCGTTCAGCCGCAGCAGCCGGGTCACGGCGACCCGGAACAGAGTGTCGGCGGCCAGCGCGTTGCCCTCGTCAGCGGCACGCAGCACCTGATGCACGAGCCCCACGGTGTACGGATCATCGAGCACCGGCCTGATGAACCCCGGTGTCCCGCGGATCACGGTGGTCTCGGCCGCGACCTCGGCCACCACCTCCGGCAACGGGTACACAGCCCCGTACTGCCACCCCTCGGGAACCCCCGCCCGCCCCGTATGCGGCGTATCCGGATTGACCAGGGCCAGGGCACCGGCCCCCGCGTACTGATCGGCACCCCGGCAGTGAAAGACCTCCACACCATCGGCGATGGCGGCGATCACAAAGCTCTCGTGGGTGTGCCGCACGAACGTCTTCCGGATGTACCGGCCCGCAGCAGATCGACTCCGGGCAATTCGGCGTACCGCCAGTGCCGCGCCCGCTCGCCTGAACCCGCCATGCATCCATTCTCGCCGGGACGACGGCGGTCGTCCGGGTGGCCCCCAGCCGCCCAGGGCCGCCGCAGGCACCCCCGGCCCAACCACCGGACCTCCGTGGGCGGCAGCCGCGTGCCGAAGACATTTCCCCAGCTCAGCCCCATTGTCAGTCCCCGGGTGCAGGATGGACGCATGGTCAGCTCAGCAGCCCGAGCCCTGCAAGGCTTCTCCCCCGCGACCCGCGGCTGGTTCACGGGGGCGTTCTCCGCGCCCACCGCAGCCCAGTCAGGCGCGTGGCAGGCCATCCGCGAGGGCTCGGACGTGCTGGTGGTCGCCCCCACCGGCTCCGGCAAGACCCTGGCCGCCTTCCTCGCCGCCCTGGACCAACTCGCCT
This sequence comes from Streptomyces regalis, assembly GCF_001509475.1. Lineage (GTDB taxonomy): Bacteria > Actinomycetota > Actinomycetes > Streptomycetales > Streptomycetaceae > Streptomyces > Streptomyces regalis. The sequence continues at coordinate 4,314 of NZ_LLZG01000047.1, read as the reverse complement.
CCACACCCCCACCCGCCGACCCCAAGAAGCGCTGCCGCGTCCTCTACGTCTCCCCTCTCAAGGCCCTCGCCGTCGACGTGGAGCGCAACCTCCGCAGCCCTCTGACCGGCATCCGCCAGGAATCCGTACGCCTGGGCCTGCCCGAGCCCGAAGTGAAGGTCGGCATCCGCTCGGGCGACACCCCCGCCGCAGAGCGCCGGGCCCTGTCGACCCGCCCCCCGGACATTCTGATCACCACCCCGGAATCCCTCTTCCTGATGCTGACGTCAGCGACCCGCGACGCCCTGACCGGCATCGAGACGGTGATCCTCGACGAGGTCCACGCGGTGGCGGGCACCAAGCGCGGCGCCCACCTCGCGCTCTCCTTGGAGCGCCTGGACGAGCTCCTTGCGAAGCCGGCCCGCCGCATCGGCCTCTCCGCGACCGTCCGCCCGGTCGACGAGGTGGCCCGTTACCTCTCCCCGCGCCGCAAGGTGGAGATCGTCCAGCCGAAGTCGGGCAAGGAATTCGACCTCTCGGTCGTGGTCCCCGTCGAGGATCTCGCCGAACTCGGCGGCTCCCCGGTCGCCGACGGCTCCGAAGGCGCGGAACGCCCCTCGATCTGGCCGCACGTGGAGGAGCGGATCACCGACCTGGTCCAAGCCCACCGCTCCACGATCGTCTTCGCCAACTCCCGCCGGCTCGCGGAGCGCCTGTGCAACCGCCTCAACGAGATCGCCTACGAGCGGGCCACCGGCGAAACCCTGGACGAGCACCATGCCCCGGCCGAGCTCATGGGCGGTTCGGGCGCGGCCCAGGGCGCACCGCCGGTCATCGCGCGTGCCCACCACGGCTCGGTCTCCAAGGAACAGCGCGCCCTGGTCGAGGAGGACCTCAAGGCGGGCCGCCTCCCCGCAGTGGTGGCCACGTCCAGCCTCGAACTGGGCATCGACATGGGCGCGGTCGACCTCGTCGTCCAGGTCGAATCACCTCCCTCCGTCGCCTCCGGCCTGCAGCGCGTGGGCCGCGCAGGGCACCAGGTCGGCGCCGTCTCCACCGGCGTGGTCTTCCCGAAGTACCGCGGCGACCTCGTCCAGGCAGCCGTGGTCACCGAACGGATGCGCACCGGGTCCATCGAGTCCCTCAAGGTCCCGGCCAACCCCCTGGACGTCCTCGCCCAGCAGCTCGTCGCCATGACGGCGATGGACACCTGGCAGCTCGACGACCTCCTCGCCAGCGTCCGCCGAGCCGCCCCCTTCGCGTCCCTCCCCGAATCCGCCTTCACCGCGGTCCTCGACATGCTGGCCGGCCGGTACCCGTCCGACGCCTTCGCGGAGCTTCGCCCACGCGTGGTCTGGGACCGCGTGGCCGGCACGATCACCGGCCGCCCCGGCGCACAGCGACTGGCCGTCACCTCCGGGGGCACCATCCCCGACCGCGGCCTCTTCGGGGTCTTCCTCGCCGGAGCCGACCCCAAGAAGGGCGGCGGCAGGGTCGGCGAACTCGACGAAGAGATGGTGTACGAGTCCCGCGTCGGGGACGTCTTCACGCTCGGCACCAGTTCCTGGCGTATCGAGGACATCACGCGCGACCGCGTCCTGGTCTCCCCCGCCCCGGGCGTACCGGGCAGGCTTCCCTTCTGGAAGGGCGACCAGTTGGGCCGCCCGCTCGAACTGGGCCGCGCGGTGGGCGCGTTCCTGCGCGAGGTCGGCTCGCTGCCCAGGGAAGACGCCCGCCTCCGCCTCCTCACCGCCGGCCTGGACGCCTGGGCGGCCGACAACATCCTGTCCTACCTGGACGAACAGCGCGAGGCCTGTGGCCACGTCCCGGACGACCGCACCATCGTCGTCGAGCGCTTCCGCGACGAACTCGGCGACTGGCGGGTCGTCGTGCACTCCCCCTTCGGCGCCCAGGTCCACGCCCCCTGGGCACTCGCCCTCGGCGCGAAGCTCTCCGAGCGGTACGGCATGGACGCCCAGGTCATGCACGCCGACGACGGCATCGTGCTGCGCCTGCCCGACGCCGACCTCATGGGCCTGGACCTCCTCGACCAGGAACCGACCAAGGCCGGCACGGAGTACGACGCCGACCAGGCACCCGTCGGCGCGGCGGACGTCGTCTTCGACAAGGGCGACGTCGACCAGCTCGTCACCGACCAGGTGGGCGGCTCGGCCCTGTTCGCGGCCCGCTTCCGCGAGTGCGCCGCGCGCGCACTGCTGCTGCCGCGCCGTAACCCCGGCAAGCGCACCCCGCTGTGGCAGCAGCGCCAGCGGGCCGCGCAACTGCTCCAGGTGGCAAGCGAGTTCGGCTCGTTCCCGATCGTCCTGGAGGCGGTCCGCGAATGCCTGCAGGACGTCTTCGACGTCCCGGGCCTGACCGAGCTCATGGGCGACCTCGAGTCCCGCAAGGTGCGCCTCGTCGAGGTCACCACCCCCGAGCCGTCCCCCTTCGCCCGCTCCCTCCTCTTCGGGTACGTCGCCCAGTTCCTGTACGAGGGGGACTCGCCGCTCGCCGAGCGCCGCGCCGCCGCCCTGTCACTGGACTCGCGGCTGCTGGCCGAGCTGCTCGGCCAGGCGGAACTGCGCGAGCTGCTCGACGCCGAGGTACTGACCGAGCTGGAACAAGAACTCCAGTGGCGCACCGAGGACCGTCGCGTCAAGGACATCGAAGGCGTCGCCGATGTCCTCCGTCTCCTCGGCCCGCTCACCGACGCCGAGCTGACCGAGCGGGGCGCCGAACCGCACTGGGCCCAGGAGTTGGCCGCCGCCCGCCGCGCGATCAAGGTCCGCATCGCCGGCACCGACCACTGGGCGGCGATCGAGGACGCGGGCCGCCTGCGCGACGCCCTCGGCACGGCCCTGCCGGTCGGCGTCCCCGAAGCCTTCACCGAGCCGGTCAAGGACCCGCTCGGCGACCTCCTCGCGCGCTATGCCCGCACCCACGGCCCGTTCACGTCGGCCACGGCGGCGGCCCGCTTCGGCTTGGGCGTGGCCATCACAGACGGCGCCCTCCAGCGGCTGGCGGCGAACGGGAGGGTCGTACAAGGCGAGTTCCACCCGGCCGGCATCGGCCAGGAGTGGTGCGACGCGGCGGTGCTGCGCCGCCTGCGCCGCCGGTCCCTCGCCGCCCTGCGTCATGAACTGGAGCCGGTGCCACCGGCCGCGCTCGCGCAGTTCCTGCCCCAGTGGCAGCACATCGGCAAGGGCCACGGGCTGCGCGGCATCGACGGGCTGGTCCGCGCCATCGAGCAGTTGCAGGGCGCGTCCGTACCCGCGTCCGCCCTGGAGAAGCTCGTCCTGCCGTCCCGCGTCGCCAACTACACCCCCGCGATGCTCGACGAACTCACCGCAGCCGGCGAGGTCGTCTGGGCCGGAGCGGGCTCGCTCCCCGGCAAGGACGGCTGGGTCTCCCTGTACATGGCGGACGCGGCCCCCCTGCTCCTGCCACAGCCCCACCCCCTGGAGCTGACGGCACTGCACCAGTCCGTCCTGGACACCCTGTCCGGCGGCTACGGGCTGTTCTTCCGCCAGATCGCCGACCAGGTCCGTGCCACCACCCACCCCGACGTCACCGACCCCCAACTCGCCGATATCCTCTGGGACCTGGCCTGGTCGGGGCGCCTGACGAACGACACGCTCGCCCCCATGCGCTCCCTGCTGGGCTCGGGCCGCACCGCGGGCTCCACCGCCCACCGCGCCAAGCGCACGGTCCCGCGCGGCCGCTACGGCTCCCTCACAGCCGCCGCACGCCCCGCCTCCCGCACCGGCCCGCCCACCGTCGCCGGCCGCTGGTCCCTGCTCCCAGCACACGAACCCGACCCCACCGTGCGCGCCCACGCCCTGGCCCGCGCACTCCTCGACCGACACGGCGTGGTGACCCGGGGAGCGGTCGCCGCGGAGGGCGTCGAGGGCGGCTTCTCGGCGACGTATCGCATCCTGTCCGCCTTCGAGGAGAGCGGCCAGGCGCGCCGCGGCTATGTGGTCGAAGGGCTCGGCGCCGCCCAGTTCGCGATGGACGGCGCGGTCGACCGCCTCCGAGCGGTGGCCAACGCCCGCGACCGAGGCGACGGCCTGCCCGCCCCGGGCGCCCCCGACACCGGCGGTGCCCCCGACGACTTCAGCGCATCCGACACCTACGGCACCCTCGACGGCTTCGGCACCACTGGCGCCGACCAAGGCAACACCCCCGCGTACGACAACCCCGACGGCACCCCCACCTACGACATCCCGGACCTCGACCACGACTTCCTGGACGCCCACCTCGGCCCAGGCGACTACGTCTCCCCCCGCGACCTGGCCCCCCAGCGCGGCCGCACCCCCCAAGGCCCCGCCCGGC
>NZ_LLZG01000046.1 GCF_001509475.1 Streptomyces regalis | reverse complement strand
GGGTGTGTGGGCGTATCCGAGGAGTGCGGTGCGGATGGTGTGGCGGGCGATCGAGAGGACTCGGGGGTCGTTGGGGAGCTTGAGGTGGCACTCCCAGGGATGAGGGTCGGGCATGCGGAGTCTCCGTTCCGGGTGGGTGGGGATGGTGAACGGCAGTCGGTGGCTTGTCTCCCTGGCGCGGCCCACCCCTCCCAGGGGAGGAGCGTGCGGGCAGGCTCGCGCGATGCGCTTCCAACTGCTCTGAGTTGCTTACGCGTTACTGAATGTAGAGCGCGGCATGGTTACATTGCCACTCGATCAAAGAAATTGACCCGTCCGTGCTCGGCTGGCGCCCAAAGACGGCAGACTGCACACGACCGCACCCGGAAGGAACGGCATGCCACCGAGGACGACACCGATGGAGCGCCAGAGGCGACTGGGCAGTGAGCTGCGCAAGATGCGGACTGCCGCCGGGATGTCGGCGGACCAGGCCGCCGGGCTGCTCGGACTGGACCGGGCGAAGATCTCCAACATCGAGACGGGCATCCGCACCATCAATCCCGAGCGTCTCCGCACGCTGGCCTGCAATTGCGAGTGCTCGGACCAGTCGTATGTGGAGGCGCTGGTCCAGATGGCGCGCCCGAACGGGCGCGGCTGGTGGGAGCGTTACCGAGGATCGCTGTCTCCGGGCCTCCTGGACATCGCCGAGTTGGAGTCGTACGCCGTGCGCATGCGGACGGCCCACACGGCACACATTCCCGGCCTGTTCCAGACCAGCGACCATGCTCTTGAGCTCTTCCGGGCGGTGCTTCCGCCATTGCCCGAGCACGAAGTCGCCCTGCGTCTGGCGTATCGCGTGGAGCGTCAGCAGGTGTTGGAGGGCGAGGACCCGCCCGAGTACGTCGGAGTGGTTCACGAGGCGGCGCTGCGGATGCAGTTCGGTGGGCCCAAGGTGGCACGCGCGCAGCTGGAACACCTGCTGGCCGTCTCCGAGAGGCCGGCGGTGCGTCTGATGGTCATTCCTTTTGCCGCCGGTACGTTTCCTGGTGCCGGGCAGACGGTCAACTATCTCGAGGGTCCTGTCCCCCAGTTGGACACCGCCCAGGTCGACAGTTCGCACGGGCCGGAATTCCTGGGGGAGGAGGCTCAGTTGGCCAAGTACCGTGCCCACCTGGACTGGATGGAGCGCATCGCCCTGTCGCCGCAGGAGTCGCGCGACTTCATCCGCGGGATCGCCAACGACCTGTAAGGAGAAACTCGATGGATGACAACGCGATCACATGGGAGGAGCCGTTCTGCGGTGAGGGGGCCAGCTGCTTCCGCCTCGGCACCGACCCCGACGGCAATGCCTACATCGCCATAGCCGGCGACGAAGACACCTACCTCACAGACACTCGCGAAGCCCTCCGCACACTCATCCTTGACATCAAGGCAGGGAAGGCGGACCACCTGCTCTGAGGCGTTGCGTTGCCGCCGCCGCTACACGCTGTCGGTGACATCCTCAGCTGTTCGCATCACGAAACTGCGGCTGAAAGGGATGCGGTCCCCCTGGCCGGGGCGCAATCCCTGCCCTTGAGCTATCGGCGGTCTTGTCGATCTGCGGTGCCGCGTGGCCCCATTGGCCCTTGCGATGCCATCCGCATATTGGCGCCGCTTTTCGGCCATCGGCGACGTCGGCGATGAGAGCGGCTGTCACGAATTCGTGACGTTCGGTTGCGACCAACTATGCCCAACTTGCCCACTTGTGCGCTTACTTGCGCGAGCAAAGAGGGTTGGCGAATTGTCGGTAGGGACTGCTGCATGATCGGGTGACAGCAGGTTTTATGCAGCCAGGGCTGCGGGTGGGGTCATGATGGTCTCGTACTCGACGGGGGTCAATCGGCCCGGACGTCTCTGTCGTCGGCGCCGGTGGTAGGTGCGCTCGATCCAGGTGACGATCGCGATCCGCAACTCCTGGTGGGTGGCCCAGACTTCGCGGTCGCGGACGTTCTTTTGCAGCAATGCGAAGAAGCTCTCCATTGCGGCGTTGTCGCCGGCCGCACCGACCCGGCCCATGGAGCCGACCAGGCCGTGTCGGGTGAGGACGGCGGCGACCTTGCGGGAGCGGAATTGCGATCCGCGGTCGGAGTGCACGATGCATCCTCTGCAGCAGTCCCGCTCGCAACGGCCGCTTGACTGCGGAGCAATCGGAGGTGACCGCATCGCGCTGAGTCGGCAGGAGTGGCTGTTCGCTAAGGTGATGCCGGTCTGAGCCGGAGGGATCAACGGGGGGCAGGGATGAGGATCGCACGACGGGTGGCGCTTTTCGCTGCGCTGCCGCTCGCGGTTGTTCTCGCGGTCGGTTATGGCTGGCTTCGGTGGAGCGATACCGGGAAAGGCTGGTGGTACGAGGACAAACTGGCATCGTACTGCGACGGGTTGATTCCCTACGAGGAGTCCGCTGTGTTCACCAGTCTCAACGCGGACGTCGGCCTGTCCCGCGACCTGGAGAATGGGGTGGGTGACAACCGCTTCAATTCGTGCATGGTCGCCGACATGGCCGTGACCGTCGGACTCGTAGCCGACGACGAAGTCAACGACCGGCCAGGCTTCAACATATTCGACATGATGCACTCGGGCTCGTCGGACTACCTTCCCATTGCTCTGGGCGGCGGCTGGCAAGGCTACACAGACCTTCGTAACACCGGCGTCATGCTCCCCTGCGAGAACAAGTCCGCCTCCCTCGTCGTATCCATCAACAGCGATGAGTCGCATGAGAATCCGGCCGAAGCTCGCGCCATGGGGGAACTGGCTGTCGCGACCGCCCGGAAGGCAGCGGACCAGCGGTCGTGTGAGGCTCGGTTCGGGGGACGGATTCCCAAGGTGTCCATGCCGGAAGAGCGCACGTCCCCTGACTCCGTAGCAGGCACCTGCAAGGGCATTCCCCTGCGTGACGCGATGGAAGTCGACTGGGTCCAGGAGACACGGGCCTCGGGCACCGCCCCGCTGGAATCGTGCGTGCTGGGCGAGACCAAGGCATCGGATGCGGACCTGTACCGCTTGGACGCCTGGTTCGGTCCCTACGCTCAGCGAATGCGAACCCCGTCCGACGATCCGGACGGCTGGAACGGCAACGCCGGCACCGAGGACGACACGGCATGGGCGACCGCCTCATGTCCCCGTACCGAAGTAAGAGCGCTCTTCAGCATCGAGGCGACGGAATACGCCCCGCCTACGAAGAGCGTCCTCCTCTCGTCCCTGCGCGCATTCGCCGAACGGTCGGCGGCACGGCATGGGTGTACGGATTTGAAGCTGCCCGGCTGAACTCGGATTACTCAGAAGACTGCCAGAGTATGGAAGGGGCGTCTGCATGGCTGAAAGCAGGGAATCGACCTCGACTCGATATAACGCGAAAGCGCTGCTCTTGAGCCTGACGGCCCTCGGTCTTGCGGGCATCGCCGTTTGGTTCACATACGCGCAATTCCTCACTAAGGGGCTTGAACGGCTACCCGCCAAGATATGTGAAGACACTGTTGAACGGGACATGGTCATCCAGGTGCTGCCATCGGCGCGATCGGCGGAAGAAGGGTCCAAGCGCGGGAATCCTGGGGACGACCAAGTGTTCTCCTGCCATGTCGCCACCAGCGGTGATTCGTCCCTGTTTGGTAGATCCTGGGTCCGGCCCGTCTCCAAAGCTGACTGGCTCGAAAGTTATGGGGGAAGCGGTGGAAACCACCAGGTCATCCGCACGTCTGTAGGCGGCATAGAGGCTCTGGCTCAACTCGATACCGAGCAGGCGGCAGTGTACGTGCCTTGTGTGTCTCCGGCGCTCTCTCCGGACGACGCCTCTCGCGACTATGCGGTCATCACCAGACTGGAGGCCGGTGGAGACCTCAAGGCAACTGGTACGGCACTGCGCCAGACCCTTACGGACATTGCTTACCAACTGGCCAAGCACGCATACAAACTGGCCGAATGCCAAGGCCCCCGCGACTTTCCCGAGGAATTGCCACGCTACGAGGACAGCTGATGACAGACGAGGAGATCGTCAGGCACCTTGACGGACGGGGTCGTGTCGAGCTGCTGCCCAGCCGCCTGGACGCCCCGCGAGAGCGCCGGATCGAGCGGATCACCTATGAGCTCGGTTACCGGTTGCTCGCCACCGAGAACCTTGGCCGCGCCGGTGTCCGACTCCGTTATGAACGCGACGACGCCCCGAATGCTCGCCGCCGGGCCCAACGAACAATCAAAGGCTGCGTGCGGGTGGCCTGCTGCTGCCGGACGTCGAGCCGCCTCCGCCTCCGCCGCCACCCCCCACCCCTCACGCCCCGGCAGCCGTCACCCCGCCCTCGGAGGTCGCTGGAACCTCAGCCGCCTCCACCGCCGGCCCCGCGCGGCCCCGGATCCCGCCCCGGCCGCCTTACCCACCTCCTCCTCCGCCACCGCCTTCCGTTATGCCGGACTCTTCGCCGGAATGACGTTCGAGCACTGGCCTGCGTGGGATTGTTCAGGAACGTGGCCGGGTTGGGTCAATAAGGCTGAAGGCATGACGACACTGCTCCCTTCCGCAGCAGACGCCGCCCGCCGTCTCACCTTGCTTTCTGGCGCACGTCGATATGCTCGTAAGCCCTGATCCACCGGCGGCGACTCAAACCCGCCGGAACTACCGGGGGTTGCCTTCGTGGTCCAGGTGCCACAGCGGTTGCGCAAGCCGCTGTTCATAGTGCTGCCGTTCGTGCTGCTCCTCAGCGGGGCAGTCGGGGTCTTCCGCGACTCCGGTGATTCGGGCGGTGGCGGCCATGCCGCTGCGAACCGGGCGCAGTTGAAGCGTGCCTGCGGCGGGATGCTGCCGTACGCGGAACTCGGCAGCCTCGTACCCGACGAGGTCGAGGGCGAAGTGAGCCAGTACGGCACCGTGCTGGAGCCCGATGAGGAAAGCCGTTCCCTCGTGAACTGTGCCGTGACTTGGCCGGAGTACGGGTCGGTGAAGGTGCGTGCGGTTGCGCTTGTCTCCCCGATGCCGATGACGGTGAAGGTCGAGGACATCGTGCCCGGCCGTGAGACCTACGAGGTGCCCGGGCTCACCGGCAGTGTCGCGGATGAGGATCGTGAGCTGTGGATTGTCGCCGAGTGCGCCGACGGGCTCGACGGCCAGGCACGCAAGGTGTCCGACATGTATGTCACCGCCGATGTCGAACTGCCCTTTCCCGGCAAGGGTGAACAGGCCAGGGAGCAGGCCAAGTACCTCGCCGGCTTCACCACCGCCGTTCAGGTCGCCAACGGGATCACCGCGAGGCAGAACTGCGGTGGCACCCCGTTGGCAAAACCCACGCGGGTCATCGACACCTATGAGGAACACGCCACCTCGGATCCGGACGGCAGTAACTGGAGGACTGTGCGGGTGGACGAGCCAGGCCTGGGCGTGAAGAAGTGCCGTGGGCTCGGCAAACGCGCGGGCTTCCCGGGTAATTGGGCCGCCAGTGGTGACCTGCAGGACTCCCGGCTGCTGAGCGTGTGCACGGCGACCGCCGTAGACCCCGACGAGCCGACGGAGATCGATCCGTGGCTGGACAACGATGCGGTCGTCCATGTCACTGCTGCGAGTTGGGCCGGTCCGCTGAGCCGATCCGCCCTCGACCAGTACGACGACACGGGTGACGGCTTCGACTTCCGTGGCGGGCGGCGTACGAAGGTCATCCCGGAGGGCGAGCCGAGCGAGCTCGCCCTGTGGGCCAGGTCGACGTGCGCCGAAGGCGGCGCCTACCACCGTGTCACCGTGGTCAGCAAGGACTCCGACCTCGGCGAGCGCACGCTCACCGAAGCAGAACGGACCGGGTATTCCCGGAACGTCCGCGAGCTCATGGACAGCTATCTCACCGACCCCGACGGCTGGCCCCGACAGCAGCGGTGCCATGGCACCGAGATCCTCGGAGAGGTGGAGGGATGGCGGTGAGGCGGATCATCCTCTGGGCGGTAACCGCCTTGGCAGTTACGACCGTTGCCGTGCTCGCCTATCTGGACGTACACGGAGACTTCCAGCGCTGGGAGGATGAGTCGGCGCTCGACGGCGCCTGCAACGGCCTCCTCGATCGGAACGTGGTGCGCGATGTCCTCGGTCCGGGAGCGGTCGAGGTCAGGAACGAAGAGCGGGCTGATTCGGGCCTGGTGAGCTGCATGGTGAACGTCGACGGCGGCGGAACCGCTGAGGTCGATATCCTCGATACCGCCTACGCCGAACTGGGCTGGAACCCTCTCTACCAAGGCCCGCCCGGATCGAAGCAGCTCCCGGTACCGGTCGGCCATGGATGGGCGGGGCTCTTTGGGGCGGACGAGAATTTCCGGATCGGCTCCTTCAGCGCGGACGAGGACGAGTACGTGACCGTGACCCTGCTCCTCCAGTGCGCCGAGGACAGGCGTGTGAAGGGCCTGTCCGTCACCGTCGAGACCACGCTCGACAAGACACCGGACAACCCGGCGAACAGGCCCGAGTACGCCAGGATTGCCACATCCACCGCGACGAAAGTGTCCAAGATCCGGCACTGCGGCGCCGAGCTCGGAAGGCCCGTACGCAGTCTCGACCTGCCGGTGAACGAGGACGCGTACGAACCGCTGGGCACGGCGGAAGGAACGTGCTCCGGCATTCCCACCGCACGGGGCGTGTCAATCGCCACCGAAACCGACCGAGCGAGCGCCCCGTACGAGGTCTGCCGACTGTCTGACGCGGACGTCAGCACCCGTTACGTACTCGAAGCCGAGTTCGGTCCCTACGCGCAAAAGGCGTTCGCCAACTACCAGGAGTACGGCCGGGAGGACACCCCCTCGCCCGACATCCCCGCACACCAGCGCGATGGCGACGGCAATGTCAGCTGGGCGACGGCCAAGTGCTCCGACGGCCGTGCCCTGTTCACTCTGCATGTCGCCGACGAGCGGGACGACGGCACTGGCAGGAACACCGCGAGCAATCCGGGTTTCGCTTACGAACGAGCCGCGCTCAAGGCTTTTGCCGAGCGGTCGGCGAAAGCCCACGGCTGTTCTGTTCCCGTGGCGCCTTGACGATGCTTCGCCACAAGGTCGTAGCCGGCCCGCTCGACCCGGTGATCACGGTTGACCGGCCGACTGCTGACCCTGCCGCAGTGATGTTGATCACTGCGGAATCTCGGCCGGGTAGGCGCCCCTTGTGATCATCTGTCGTATTTAACTGGTCTTTACGCGCGGTATTTTCACATCGGCGTCACAGCTGTGGCGCCTCTGACACAAAGTGAATGACCGGAGAATCTGGATGATTCGCATGCCTGCGTCGCCAAGACGCAGACGTTCCTGGTCTGGGGGGAACACCCGCTGGATAGCGGGAGGCCTTTCTCTGACCTTGGCCGTGACACTGCTCGAGGGCGCGTACTCAGCGGCTGCGCTCGCCGCCCCGTCACAGGCCCCCAACGCCTCCAGCGCCCCCGGCGCACCGAAGAAGGCCACGGCCACGCAGGCGGCGGACATTCCGTCCGCCCGTGTGGCCGCTCGTCTGTCCGGCAAGCGCGTCGAGGCGCTCTCCGAGCGTACGGAGACCTCCACGACCTGGGCGAACAAGGATGGTTCGCTCACCACCGAACTCACCGCCGGCCCCGTCCGTTTCAAGGACGATGCCACGGGCGACTGGCGGACCGTCGACCTCGACCTGGTCCGGGCGGCCGACGGGGCGATCGAACCCAAGGCACACCCGGGCGGGCTGCGCCTGGCCGGCAAGTCCGGTACCCCGGCGAAGTCCCTGAAGGCCGCGCGTACCGCGAAGGCCACTGACCTGGTGACGCTCGGGGAGGGCGACCAGCAGATCACCCTGCGGTGGAAGGGTGGTCTGCCGAAGCCGACGCTCGACGGGACGCGGGCGGAGTACGTCAACGCCGTTCCCGGCGCGGATGTGGTCGTGGAGGCCACGCGCACCGGGTTCGAGCAGTTCGTCGAGATCAAGCAGCGCCCTGGCGCGAGCCGCGGCTACTCGTACACCCTGCCGTTGAAGGCCAAGGGGCTGAAGGCCAAGCAACTGGCCGACGGCAGCGTGCTGTTCACCGACAAGAAGAACAAGAAGCGGGCTGTCATGCCCGCGCCGGTGATGTGGGACTCCACCGTCGACAAGCGGTCCGGGGAGCACACCCACAAGGCCAAGGTGGGCCTCAAGGTCGTGAAGAAGGGCTCCTCCTTCGACCTGGTCGTCACCCCGGACGCGGACTTCCTCGCCGACCCGGACACGAAGTATCCGGTCACCGTCGACCCGTCCACGTCCTCGCTGTCCAATGTCTTCGACACCTACGTCCAGCAGGGCGAGACCGTCGACTGGTCCACCGACACCGAACTCGACCTGGGCAACCCGGGTACCAAGAACGCGGACGGCACCGCGCGGACGGCGCGGTCCTTCATCTCCTGGAACACCACGCCGATCCAGGACGCCCTGGTGTCCAGCGCGAAGCTGTCCCTGTGGAACTTCCACTCCGGCAACACCGACTGCGCCGCCTACCCGTGGCAGGTGTGGTCCACCGGCGCGGCCTCGACCGCCTCGCGCTGGACCTCGCAGCCGACGTGGACGGCGAGCAAGGCCACCTCCACCGAGACCACCGGTAACTCGGGGTGCTCCACGCAGCCGGACGGCTGGATCAACGCCGATGTGTCGACGCTGGTGCAGGAGTGGGCGTCGGCCAAGGCCACCCGCGGCCACATGGGCCTGCGCGCCTCCAGCGAGACCGTGGTGGCCCAGTGGAAGCGCGTCAACTCCGCGAACGCCGCCACCAACCCGCCGAAGCTGGTCGTCAACTACAACTACCGGCCGCGCACCGGCACCAAGCAGGAAGCCGGCCCGCCGTACTTCTCCTACAGCGGCGCCTACACGGTGAACACCACCACGCCGACGCTGCGGGACACCTTCGTCGACGCCGACGGTGACAAGGTCAACGGCACCTTCCAGATCTACGACAACGCCACCAACACCCAGGTCGGCGACGTCATCGTCTCCAAGTACGTGCCCTCGGGGCAGGTCGCCTCGGTGACCGTCCCGTCCGGGCTGCTGGCCGACGGCAAGACGTACAAGTTCCGTACGTCCCCGTACGACGGGTCGCACTACAACACCGGCTGGTCGGCGTGGAAGACCTTCACCGTCGACACCACCGCCCCCTCCGCCCCGTCGAAGGTCGTCTCCACGGACTACCCGTCGACCGCCTGGGTCAAGGGCGCCGGCCAGGCCGGCACCTTCACCGTCACCCCGCCCGCCTCCGGCCACAACTGGCTTGAGTGGTCGCTGGACGGCGTGACCTGGACCAAGGTCGCCACCGGCGGTTCCAGCGCGGACAAGGCCGTCTCCGTCACCCCGCCGCACGACGGCACCCACACGCTCCAGGTGCGGGCCGTGGACAAGGCGGACAACAAGTCCGAGGCGATCGAGTACGTCTTCCACGCCGGCCCCGGCGGATTCGTACAGCCCTCCGACGGCGAGCGCACCGCGCGCCGGCTGCCGCTGGTCGCCGAGGCCGACGCGAGCAAGTACGACAGCGTCTCCTTCTCCTGGCGCCGCTCCGAGGCCGATGACTGGACGAAGATCCCGGCCGGTGACGTCACGTCCGGCGGCACCGCTCTGACCGCCTGGCCGGTAGCGCTGAGCGGCGGCAAGAACGCGACGCTGGTGTGGACCGCCACCAACACCGTCGACCCCGACGGCAGCGCCGAGATCAAGGCCGACTTCACCGGGCCGAACAGCGCCTCGGGCAGCACCGAGCCGCTGACCGTCGTAGTCGACCGCAATGCCCAGGGAGCCGCCCCGACACGGGTGGGCCCCGGGGCACTGAACCTCCTCACGGGCGACTTCACGCTCAACGAGCTGGAGGCGTCGTACTTCGACCTGTCGGTCTCGCGCACCGCCTCCTCCCGTGAGCCCGACGCGAACGCCGAGGCGGACAGCCAGGTCGCGATCTTCGGCAAGGAGTGGTCCGCGGGCACCTCCGCCGAGACCACCGGCTCGGACTACGCCTACGTTCGCAAGGTCTCCGACACCGCCCTCGACGTGGTGTCGAACAACAACGACGTCGTGCACTTCACCGCGAACGCGGCCAAGACGGCCTGGGTCGCCGAGCCCGGCGCGCAGAAGCTGACCCTCACCGGCAGCCTGACCGGCGACCTCACGCTCACCGACACCGACGGCACGGCCACGGTGTTCAGCAAGCTGGACAGCGCCCTGCCCGTGTGGAACGTGTCGTCGACCGAGCTGGACGGCAAGAGCGGCTCCACCACGACGATCACCTCGGAGACGGTCACCGTCGGCGGGACCAAGCTGGCCCGGCCCAAGCGGGTCGTCGCCCAGACCTCCGCCGTCGCCCCGGCCACCTGCGCCGCCACCCCGGCGACCAAGGGATGCCGGGTGATGGAGTTCGTCTACGCCACGGCCACCACCGCCACCCTGGACTCCTTCGGCGACTACACCGGCCGGGTCAAGGAGATCCGCTTCTGGTCCACCGAGCCCGGCGCCTCCGCCGCGACGTCCAAGGCGGTCCAGACGTACGCCTACGACCCCACCGGACGGCTGCGGCAGACGTGGAACCCGCAGGTCTCACCCGCGCTGAAGACGTCGTACGACTACGACACCGCGGGCCGCGTCATCAAGTACAGCGCGGCCGGCGACCTGCCGTGGACCTTCACCTACGGCAAGGCCGGCTCCAGCAGCGCGGCCGGTGAGGGCATGCTCCTCAAGGCGTCGCGTCCCGCGCTCAAGCAGGGCACGGCCGACGTCGTCGAAGGGGACGCCGTCACCAGCATCGTCTACGACGTCCCGCTGACCGGGACCAAGGCCCCGTACGCGCTGGGGGCGAGCGAGGTGAAGGCGTGGGGCCAGACCGACGCCCCGACCGACGCCACAGCCGTGTTCCCGGCCGACTCGGTACCCGCCTCGAACACCGGGGCCGACCTGGCCGCCGGTGACTACCGGCGCGCGTCCATCCAGTACCTCGGCGTGTCCGGCTCGGCGGTCAACTCGGTGTCGCCCGGCGGTCACATCGGCACCATGGAGAACGACCGCTTCGGCAACACGGTCCGCGAACTGAGCGCGGGCAACCGCTCCCTGGCGCTGGGCCTCACCGCCGACGACCGGGCGGCCCAGGCCGAGCTCGGCATCGCCGGACTCACCGCCGCCGAACGCGCGGAGCTGCTGTCCACGCGCCGGGTCTACGACGCCGACGGCAGCCGCAAGCTGGAGGAGTTCGGGCCCCTGCACCGGCTCGATCTCACCGCCGACCTCAAGTCCGGCACCACCACCCTGGTGTCCGCGGGCACCTCCGTCATCGGCCGCTCCTGGGCCGTCCACGCCTACGACGAGGGCCGCCCGACCGACGGCACCGCCACCGTCAAGGACCAGATCACGCGCACGACCACCGGCGTGGAGGTGCGGGAACACCCCACGGTCCAGGGCGAGAAGCGCGTGACGCAGACCGTCTACGACTGGGTGAGAGGCCTGCCGGTCAAGAGCGTGCAGGACCCGGACGGACTGGCCCTGACGACGACCACCGAGTACGACAGCCAGGGCCACGTCCGCAAGGAGATACCGCCGGGAGCGACCGGCACGGACGCAGCGACCCGGGTGACCACCTACTGGTCCGCCACCGGCACCGGCGCCTGTGCGGGCCGCCCGGAGTGGGCCGATCTGCTCTGCTCCACCGGCCCGGCCGGCGCGATCACCGGCGGGGGGTCCAACCCCACGCAGCTCGTGACGTCCACCGTGGAGTACGACTGGTGGGGCAACTCCGAGAAGGCGGTCGAGACCGCGGGCAGCGTGACCCGGACCACCACTACGACCCATGACGGCGCCGGACGCCCCGTCAAGTCCACGGTCACCGGTGGACTGGGCGCGGCCCTGCCGGAGATCACGACGGAGTACGACCCGGACAGCGGGCGCCCCGTCAAGACCGTGTCCACCACCGGCGGCACCATCATGCGTGCCTTCGACAAGCTGGGCCGGCAGATCTCGTACACCGACGCCGACGGCGGCGTCAGCACGATGCAGTTCGACAAGCTGGACCGCCCGGTCAAGGTGACCGACTCCGTCCCCTCGACCACCACCTTCACCTACGACGACAGCACCGAACCCCGAGGTCTCGCGACCTCCGTCACGGACTCCGTCGCCGGTGTGTTCCGCACGTCCTACGATGCCGACGGCTCGGTGGTCCGCGAGACCCTGCCCGGCGGCTACACCCTCAACCAGGAGAAGGACCCGACCGGCACCGCCGTCGCCCGCGTCTACACCAGGGACAGCGACGCAGCCGTCGTCTACTCCAACCGCGCCACGGAGTCGGCACACGGCCAGGTGACCACCAACGCGGGCTGGTCCGACCAGTCCTACACCTACGACGCGGCCGGCCGGCTGACCTCGGTCGACGACACCGCGGACACGCTCTGCACCCGTCGCGCCTACGGGTTCGACAAGCGCAGCAACCGCACCACCCTGACCACCGCCGTCTCGGCGCCCGGACAGGACTGCACCAGCACGGGAGGAACGACCCAGACCACCACCTACGACAGCGCCGACCGGATCGCCGACTCCGGCTGGGTGTACGACACGCTCGGCCGCACCACGTCCGCCCCCGGGCACGGCACCATCGCCTACTACGCCAACAACCTGGCCCAGCGCCAGACTTCGGGCGGCAGCCGGCAGACCTGGCAGCTCGACGCCAACCTGCGGTTCCGGTCCTGGACGGTGGAACAGGGCAGCGGCACGTCCTGGACGCAGACGGCGTCCAAGGTCAACCACTACGACAGTGACGACGACACCCCTCGCTGGATCGTCGAGGACACCACCACCGGGGCCGTCACCCGCAACATCCAGTCCGTCACCGGGGGACTGGCGGCGACCACCGGCAAGGCGGGCGACACCGTTCTGCACCTCACCGACCTGCACGGCGATGTGAGCCTCCAGCTTCCGCTGGACACCACCAAGGCTCCGGTGGCGCTGGACAACGACGAATACGGCAACCCCCGGGCAGGCCAGGCCGCGACCCGGTACGGCTGGCTCGGTGAGAAGCAGCGCTCGGCGGAGACCCTGACCGGCCTCACGCTGATGGGCGTACGCCTCTACGACCCCACCCGGGGACGTTTCCTGCAGCCCGACCCGGTGCCGGGCGGTTCCGCCAACGCGTACGACTACTCCAACGCGGACCCGTGCAACGCCACCGACACCGACGGCATGAGCCCGAAGTGCGGCAAGCGCCGGATCAAGAACGGCTACGGCATGCGCATCATCGTCCAGCGGCGCGGCGGCGGTATCGCGAAGAACGGCTACCGCTACATGGGCTACTACATCAACGTCCAGATCATGGGATTCGCCAACCGCTACCTGGTGTTCACCAACGCCACGTACGCGGAGACGCACGGTGTGCCCCCGGGCAAGCGCGGCAAGATGCGCAAGCTGCAGGCCAAGGCCACCTGGAAGAACCCCGTCAAGATCGGATGGGCCGTCCACTACAACATCCAGGTCAAACCGGGTACGAGGATCTGGACCTACGGTGCGGTCATGGTCTCGGGCTGGAACGGATATGTAGCCGACATGTCCTACTCCTGCATGGCCAAGTAATCCCTGACCGCGGTGCGGTGCGCCCAGCTGAGCGCACCGCACCGCGGCTCCGTAATCGCGCCCCCACGAGGAAGCAAGGCAAGGCACCATGAGAGAGCCATTGGCCGACATCGCCGCAACCGCCCTCCGGCTGGGGCGCCCCACCACGTCCGGACCGGTCGACGTCGCCGACGTCTGGATCAACGGCGACATCGGATTCGTACTCCTCCTGCACCGCAGGCACGACGGCCTGCCGGCGGAAGAGCTGTACTACTCCCTGCGAGCCGAGGACGGCACCTGGGAACGACCGGACCATCTCAGCGGCGGCTTGATCGGCCTGGAGGTGTCGGACCGCTCCGCCGTGGCGGAAGCGCTGGCCGGGGCCCCGATGGCCGTAGTCACCGAATCCGAGTCACTCGTCCACACAGGGCGCGGCCGGAGCGGCGACCGGGACGAAGAGGAAGACGAAGGCGAACTCGTCCATTTCTGGGAACTCCTGGTGACCGAGGAGGCCGACCTCCTCGAGATCGAGCACATGCCCCAGGACCACCCCGCCCAGACCCCGCCCCCCTCCCTCAGGCGCGAGGTGACGGGCCGCCCGTTGATGCTCGTCGCCCTGCTGCCGGGCGAGCGGGTGCGCGTGCACGCGATGCGACGAGAAGGCACATCCCTCATCCGCCTCGACGGCGCGCTGGACCTGCACAGCCCGGGGGAGTGATGGTGTCGCGCCGGTTGCCGGGGGCCAGCTCCCGGTCTTCGTCAGTCTTCGTCCGACGCGGACAGAGCTTCGGTGATCATGCGGGTGGCGAAGTCGGGGTCGTCGGTGAGGCGGTTGATGTGCTCCGCGAGTAGGAAGGCGGTGGCTTCCAGGGGGGTCATCTCGTCCTCGGTCCAGTAACCGTACTGTTTGCGCCACAGGTTGGGGCTCAGGCCGGTGCCTGCGGCGACGAGCAGGCCGGCCATGGTGGGAATGACCTCGGGGCGGACACTCTTGGGCATCATGCGCATCGTGGCCACGAGGTTGGGCACCACGTACTCGATGACGTCCTTGTCGTGGTCCTCGTAGGCCATCCGCAGCCACTGCATGAACATATAGATGAGCGTGCACGCGCCGTCCAGCAGGTCATCGATCCCTCCGGGGCCCAGGGATGCGGCGAACTGATCAGTCAGCGCCTGTTGGTCGGGGTCGGTTTCGGTCTTGCCGTCGTAGACGGCTTTGAGCCGAGAGTCGATCATCATGAGCGCTGCGCTCACATCGCCGGCGGGAGCGTGCTGGGGGTCGCAGGGCGATGACACAGGATTCCTCCTCATACGACCGCTGTGGGCGGCGCGGTGCGTCCGTACATTAGCCCGCTGATGAGGCAGGGGTCTGGCGAATCCCGGTGAAGGGCCTCTGAAGGGCCAGGCACGTCGGGACCCCTCCCGGCCGCAGCATGTCAACGTGCCGTGACGCCCGCGCCACAAGGAGGCCCATCATGCCTACGCCATCGGAGCCGGATCCGTCTCTGAACGTCCCGAACCCGAACCCGAACCCGAACCCGAACCCGAACCCGAACCCGTCCCTGTCCAAGCCGGACGCCCCGGTGCCGCCGACGCCGCCGCAGCAGCAAGCGCCGACGCACGCCGGCTGGCCCGCCTACCCCCCGTACTACTACGCACCACCCCGTCGCACCAACGGGTTGGCCATCGCGTCCATGGTGCTGGGCATCGTGTGGATCTACTGGATCGGTAGCATCCTCGCGCTGATCTTCGGCTACGTGGCCCGCAACCAGATCAGGGAACGCGACGAAAGCGGTGGGGGTATGGCCACCGCCGGAATCGTGCTCGGCTGGGTGGGTGTCGGGGTGTTGGCCGCCCTGTTCGTTGCCGCCTTCATGTCGTACATGACGTCCTGAACGGCGGCGGTGAGGGCGGCCAGTCAGCCGGGACCCCTCCCGAACCCCGCTGCCTACTCTCCGCCCATGACAGCTCCACGCAGATGGATCTTCACGATGGCCGCCGCGCTGATGCTGGCAGGCTGTTCGAGTTCCCCGGACGCCACGCCGGCGGCAGCGCCACCGCCACCGGCATCGGCCCCGGCCTCGTCGAGCACGCCGACCGCACGGCCGACCGCCACAGCAACCTCAACCTCGGCGTTCTGCCTCGATCTGTCGACCTTCCAGGTTGGCGTCGTCGCCTTCCGGGGCGACGTAGGCGCGGCGATCGAGGGGCAGCCGCTGGACTTCAAAGAGCTGCGGAGGAAGGCCGCCTTGATCGCCGACATCGGTGCGGAGATGCAGCCGAGTGCGCCGCCTGACATCGCCGAGGAGTTCCGTACGGTGCTCAAAGCGATCGAGACCTCGGCGAGCAGATTGAAGACCGGCGCGAAGGCGCGCGATGTCGTGGATCCCGTGTATGGCGAGCAGAACCGTTCCGCCTTCGACGCGGTGGACACCTACGACTGTGGCGCTGCGGACGGGTGAGGTGACCGGGATGCCGATCCGATCGGCTGTCCGCGCACGATCCGGGCGGGAGGGGCGCATATGGAGGGCACAGGGGGCGCACGTGAAGAGTGTTGAAGCGCTTCCGGCGACCCATTGTGACCCTGTCACACCACAGCTAACCTTCAACTCCCTTTTCTCGGCCTCCCTCTCTCAACTTCGTTCGCAACAGGCTGAGTTGGCCAGGGGGCAGTGACGTCTCGTGGCTTGGGTCGATCAGGTTGATCAGTTTGATCAGGGTGAACAGGTTGAACAGGGTGAACCAGGGGGGAGTTCCGCATGACCGCACCTCTTGACGGCCCCAGATTCCCGAACGACCAGGCCATTGAGTTCGTACGGGAGTTCCGGGTCACCGTTGCCCCTGAGTACGAGAACCGGGCGAAGCTGGAGACCAGTCCGCCGCTGTTCCTCCTGCGCGTGCCGCAGGCGTCGTATCGGAGTGGGGTGGACCGTGTCGTCGCCCCCCTGGCCGGGGCGCTGCGGCAGCGGGTGCCGTTCGCTCATCTGCCGGCCGGGACCAGGGCGGAAGCCGACTCCAGGCTGCTGTCCGTCGGCGCCGGGACGCAGCTGTACCGCAGTGCTCCGCAGCACATGACCCCGGACCGCTTCCCGCACTTCCACGTCATGTGCGACCTGGTCGAGTACATCAGGTCGCACCCGGAGGAGTGGGCGACGAATGCGAACCAGGAAGCGGAGCTGCGGACCCACGCCAGTGAGCGACGGGCCCATCGCGGCGGTCCGTTGGCCTTCACCAGGATGGACGGACCGGCTCTCGACGGGCTCGCCGGCTTCCTGGCCAACCTGAGCTGGCTGTCGTTCGTTCAGCTGCTGCCGCGATGGCTGTGGGCCCGTCGTGTCTCCCGCAAGGTGATGCGGGGCTGGCTCGGCGCGGAACAGGTGGCCCAGGGCAGCAACAACCTCTTCCGGCTGATGGACCGGGTGGCCGCCGAGCGGTCCGTGCAGCTCATGGACGACGCGGCCCATGAGGAGGCGCTCCAGGAGTTCGACTGGCTCGTCCTGCGCGCCCTGCTGGAAGACCTGCGCCGACCCGCGATCGGGCGGATCCTGCCCGGCCGGCGCCGTAGAACCGGCCGCCCGGTCCTGTTCGTGGAGCTGCCGCCGGCAGGAGTGCCGGGTGCCCGCGCCGCCGAGCGTTTCCTGCGCTCCCTGCGCCGGGCCCAGGCCACCGCCCGGCCGCCGGGCCCGCTCGTCGTCGCCGTGGGCGTGCCCTCCGACGACCTGCTGCGGGACCTGGGCAATCCGGTCGAGAGCACGTTCCCGGAAGCGAGCGTGCGCCTCGCCGACAACGGCTCCGCCGACGAACCCCCGGTCCTGGTCGCCATCTCCGAAGGCGCCCTGGCGGCGCGCGGCGTGCCCGTCCTGCCCGTCGGGCCGAGAACGTTCAGGTTCAGCCGGTACGTCCCGACCTCGATCGTGAGCGGGGTGACCACGCTCGCCCTGCTCGCAGCAGGACTCCTGCTGCCGGGCGTGATCCCCCCGCCGCGCGACTGCCTCGGCGGCACCGGGTCCGTGGCGGAGTCCGCCCCCAAGGAGCCGATACCGGTGGAGGCCGCCGCCTGGTACGAGGCGGCCGTGAAGACCATCGACGAACAGAACGCGCGCGTCGACCAGTACGCCGACCGGGGCCGCACCGTACGGACCGTCGTCGCCTTCGTGTCCGACCCGCCGAAGACCGACGACGAGACGCGCTTCGACGGGACGATCCCGGAGCTGCGCGGCATTGCGATGTGGCAGGAGAGGCTGAACCGTGAGGCCGCCGCCAACAACTCCCTGATACCCCTGCGCGTGGACGTACGCGAGGCCGGAGTCGCCTTCCGTGACGCCGAGAGCGAGGCGAAGAAGCTCGTCGCGGAGATGGCGGACGAGGCGGACGAGGCGGACGAGGCGGACGAGCAGAGCGTCCCGGCGCACGACCGGGTCGTCGGCGTGTTGGGCTTCGCGCAGAGCCGGAAGGAGACCCAGGCCGCCCTCCGGGTCCTCGGCGAGGCGGGCATCCCCTCGATCGGCACCACCGCGACCGCCGACGAGATGCTCTCCGGCCCCGCCACACGGACCTACTGGCCGTCCACACCGTTCAACTCGCGCGAGGCAACGATCGAGGCGGACTTCGCGTACACGGAGAACATCGTGGCCGAGCCCGGCGCGGAGGACCGCTGCACCCCGGCCGGACACGCCATCGTGATCGAAAGCTCCGCCGACCTGTACAGCCACAGCCTCGCCGGCCGGTTCGTCAGCGAGTTCAACGGCACGCACCAGGCGTTCGACTTCAACCAGGACGGCGACTTCGGCCCCGCAGCACTGAGCGGTGCCGTCAGCCAGCCCGACGCCGATCAACTGGCACAGGCGCTGTGCGACGCGCTGGAGGACAAACCGGACTCGGTCGTGTACTGGTCGGCACGGGCCAAGGACTTCACCGCGTTCATCAACTCCATGGACACCGCCGGGACGTGCACCGCGCGTGACGTGACGGTGCTCGGCGGCAACGAGCTGACCAACGTGGCGCAGACCGGCGCCTTCGCCAACAAGAACTGGCTGCGCCTGTACTACTCCGCGCACCGGCTGCCCGCCGACGATCCGGACGCGAGTGACCGGACCCGCCAGTTCGTGGCCCAGTACGACGCCTATGTGAAGGCCACCACCGAAGGCACGGATCCCTGGCGGCAGGACGGCCACTCCGCGGTCTCGTACGACGCCTTCCACGTCCTGTCGCAGGCGGTGCGCCAGGCCGGGCTGCGCGACCCGGACATCGACCGCGAGTCCGTGCTGCTGGTTCTCGGCACCGGCATCGCCTTCAACGGAGCCACCGGATACGTCTCCTACGACGGAGCCAACGCCCCACCGCACGACAAGACCCTCGTCCTGCTGCGCCAGTCGGGGAACCATCCGGAGGCCGTCCTCGCCTGCGGCGCCTACCGCCAGGACCAGTCGAGCGAGGCACAAGGGCCGCCCTGCGCGGGCTGATCGGCTGCCACAGCGCCACTCTGCCGGCCGGATTGCCGCCCGCCTGGCGGGCACCGTTCGTGGCGGCGTCGCGCCGGGCTGCTCATGGCCGTCCTCTGTGCGGTACTGCTCACGGCGTGCGGCGGCGGAGACGGCTCCGAGACGGCGAAGTCTCCTGACCTTGCCGACCAGGACCGCTTCCTGCGGGACTACGTAGGGTTCCTCAACGCCTCGGACCAGGACGGGCTGGCCCGGCTGCTCGACGCCCACCCCCAGGGTTCGCGGGACGCCCGCGCCCGGATCAAGGCGTACGGTGCACAGGACTGGGACGTCCGGTGGACC
>NZ_LLZG01000045.1 GCF_001509475.1 Streptomyces regalis | reverse complement strand
GGTGCGGGCGTCGGGGCGGGCGGGGCCTGGGGCGGCTGAGGCTGCTGATCGCTCTGCGGCGGCCGGACGGGGGCCGAGGGCGCGGACGTGGCCTGCCCCACTGGCGCACCCTGCCCCGCCGGAGCGGCAGCGGCCGCACCGGGCACACCGGATCCCGCGCCACCGTCCATGCCGCCTGTCGGCGCCGCGGCCCCGGCCCCGGCCGCGGGCGCCCCCGAGGCCCGTACGGCCGCCCGGGCCGCGGCAGGCCCGCCGCCCGGCGGAACCGGCGCGGCGGCCGCTCCCGCGTGGGCGTCAGGACCGGGCACGTAACCCATCGCGGGCATGCCACCGCCCGCGGCCGCGGAGAAGTTCACGCCCCGCTCCAGCCGATCGAGCCGGGCCATCACGGAACGCTCGTCCCCGTACGCCGCGGGCAGCATCACCCGCGCACAGATCAGCTCGAGCTGGAGCCGGGGCGAGGTGGCCCCCCGCATCTCGGTCAGCCCCTCGTTGACGAGGTCGGCGGCACGGCTCAGTTCGGCGGCGCCGAAAGTGCCGGCCTGGGCCTGCATGCGCTCCAGGACGTCGGCGGGGGCATCGATGAGCCCCTTCTCGACGGCATCCGGCACGGCGGCCAGGATCACCAGGTCCCGCAGCCGCTCCAGCAGGTCGGTGACGAATCGCCGGGGATCGTTGCCCCCCTCGATGATCCGGTCCACGACCTCGAAGGCGGCCGCGCCGTCACCGGTCGCGAAGGCCTCCACGACGGAGTCGAGCAGCGAGCCGTCGGTGTACCCGAGCAGAGAGGTGGCCATGGCATACGTCACACCCTCCTCCTTCGCTCCGGCGAGCAGCTGGTCCATGACGGACATGGAGTCACGCACGGACCCCGCTCCCGCGCGCACGACGAGCGGCAGCACACCCTCCTCGACGGGGATGTTCTCGCGGCCGCACACATCGGCGAGGTAGTCCCGCAGAGTGCCCGGCGGGACGAGCCGGAAGGGGTAGTGGTGGGTCCGCGACCGGATGGTGCCGATGACCTTCTCGGGCTCGGTGGTGGCGAAGATGAACTTCAGATGCTCCGGCGGCTCCTCGACGACCTTCAGCAGCGCGTTGAAGCCGGCCGACGTGACCATGTGGGCCTCGTCGATGATGTAGATCTTGTAGCGGCTGCTCGCCGGCCCGAAGAAGGCCTTTTCCCGCAGCTCACGTGCGTCGTCCACACCACCGTGCGATGCCGCGTCGATCTCGATGACGTCGATGGAACCGGGCCCGTTGCGAGCCAGGTCCTGGCAGGACTGGCACTCGCCGCACGGGGTCGGCGTAGGACCCTGCTCGCAGTTCAGACACCGCGCGAGAATCCGCGCACTGGTCGTCTTGCCACAGCCCCGCGGCCCGCTGAACAGGTACGCGTGGTTGACCCGGTTGTTCCGCAGCGCCTGCTGCAGCGGGTCAGTGACATGCTCCTGCCCGATGACCTCGGCGAACGACTCCGGGCGATAGCGGCGGTACAGCGCGAGAGACGACACGCAT
The DNA here is from genome assembly GCF_001509475.1 of Streptomyces regalis. Classification (GTDB taxonomy): domain Bacteria; phylum Actinomycetota; class Actinomycetes; order Streptomycetales; family Streptomycetaceae; genus Streptomyces; species Streptomyces regalis. The sequence goes on along the minus strand of NZ_LLZG01000045.1, from coordinate 17,918 downwards.
ACGAGGTTATAGGCGCCCACTGACAACCCGACCCCACAGCGGGAACGCAAGCGCCCCCCACGCACCCGCCAGAGCCGACCTACCCTTGCTGCCTTCCGGCCCTGGGGGAGTTCAGTCAGATAGCGCCGCGTGAGGGGCTGCCCAAACAGTACCCGATGGCAGGGGGTGGGAACGAGTTCGCGAGCACTCCTCAACGTCTTGTATTGTTTGCGGCGGAGGATTCGCCTAGAGGCCTAGGGCGCACGCTTGGAAAGCGTGTTGGGGGCAACCCCTCACGAGTTCGAATCTCGTATCCTCCGCAGCCGCCTGAACAGGCGAAACGAAGGCCCCGGACCGCTCAGCGGCCGGGGCCTTCGGCGTGCCCTGGTCTCAATTTTGATCTCATTCATTTCCGACATTGAGTGCGTTCCTCTCACGCGGAGCGGCGCACGCCCCGGCGCTCCCTCGGACGCGACTCAGGCTCGAGGGCCACACCCGCGAGCGCGGCCCATCGATCTGCCCTGTGCTTACGTCTGCAGGATCCAGCACTCAAGCCTGCCGAGATGTTCGACCGGGATTACGAGTGGTCAGCGCTGAGCCGGTTCATCACCGATACGCAGCCAGGCGCGACCCTCGGCGTGATCTCCGGACGTCGCCGCCAGGGCAAGACGTTCTTGTTGGACGCCGCCTGCCGTGCCGCCGGTGGGTTCTATTTCGGCGCGACCGAAGCAGCCGACGCCGAGTCGCTCCGCCGGATCAGCTCCGCGCTGACCGCCCACGTCCGCCCCGCCAGCCCGTACCACTTCGCCAACTGGTCGGAGGCCGTCGACGCTCTGCTCGCCCTGGGCTCCGAGCGCCCCGTCCCGGTTGTGCTCGACGAGTTTCCGTACCTCGCCAAGGCCAACCCGGAGCTCCCCTCGATCATCCAGGAGGCCCTGCGTCCTCTGCGTGAGCAGCGCACCGGCTCCCGGACTCGGTTGCTGCTGTGCGGGTCGGCCTTGTCCTTCATGGGGCGGCTGCTGTCAGGCAACGCGCCGCTGCGTGGCCGGGCGGGACTGGAACTTGTCGTGCGCCCCCTCGACCACCGTCTCGCCGCCGAGTTCTGGAACATCACGGATCCCCGTCTTGCACTGCAGGTCAACTCGATCGTCGGCGGTACTCCCGCCTATCGGCGTGAGTTCGCCCGAGGTGACAGTCCGGCTGGGCTGGAGGACTTCGACGACTGGGTCGTCCGTACGGTCCTCAACCCCGAGACGCCCCTCTTTCGCGAGGCTCGGTACCTGCTGGCGGAGGAACCAGACCTGCGTGACACCGCCCTGTACCTGTCCGTTCTGGCGGCCGTGGCCGACGGTAACGCCACGCGTGGAGGCATGGCCGGGTATCTGGAGCGCAAGGCCACCGACATCGCACACCCCATCAGCGTCCTCGAGGACGCCGGTCTGTTGTACCGGGACGCCGACGCCTTCCGCGACAACCGCCCCACCTACCGCATCGCCGAACCACTGATCGGCTTCTACCACGCCATCATGCGCCCGGTATGGGACCAGTTGGAGCGCCCCGGCAGCGCTGCCCGGGTCTGGCAGGCCAGCCGCCGCCGTTTCGTCAGCAACGTCATGGGGCCCCACTTCGAGCAGGTCTGCCGCGACTGGGCGCTGCATCATGCCGACGCAGATGTACTCGGTGGCCTGCCCGCCCGCGTCGGACATGGAGTGGTCCACGACTCCAAAGCCCGCACCGGCCACGAGGTCGACGTGGCCGTTGTGGGCATCGCTGACGGACACGCCAAGCCCCCGCTTCTGGCCATCGGCGAAGCCATGTGGAACGACACCATGGGCGTCGCCCACATCGAACGCCTCAAGCACATCCGCGAGCTCATCGCCCAGGCCGGCCGCTACGACACCACCCGCACTCGCTTGCTGTGCTTCAGCGGAGCAGGCTTCAACGACAAGGCATACGCCGCCACTGAGACCTCACCGAGCATTCAACTCGTCGACCTGACAAAGCTCTACGGCCAGGCGTAGGCAAGCCGGCATGGCAGTCGTACCGGAGCGAGCGGTACCAACAGTCGCCGCTGTCTGGGCGGCGGGCGCCGCAAGACCCAGAGAAAAAAGGCGGCTGACGTCGTGGTCCAGGACTACGGCACCGTCGCGGCCCAGGTGTTCCTCGGGCGGCATGCTGTGGTGGAGGAGAACGCGTACGTCGGTGCCGGGGCGAAGGTCAGGGAGTACGCCTGCGTGGGGTCGGGGTCCGTCGTCGGCATGGGGTCGCTCGTCCTCGGCCACGTTCCTCCGGGGGATATGTGGGCGGGCAACCCCCTGAGACGTCTCGTCCCGGCCTCCCGGCTCACAGACCGCGGTCCGACATGACCTTCTGCTCGGCCTGTTCCACGGCGAACCGGCCAGCCGGGTCACCGTCGGCGCGCTCCACGGCACCGCGTACCAGGGCGAGATAGAAGAGGGCCGGCGCGCAGGGTGTCCACCGCTCCTCCGGCTCGTCCGCGATGAAGCCGAGCACCGACTCCGGGTCCGCGTCCACGAACTCGAACCGGTCGTGCTCCCATTTGTCGATGACGCCTCGAGTCCAGCGCAGACGCAGCATCGGCTCGTCAAGCTCGGGCACCACCGCGCGGAAGAACGCCGCCCACTGGTGGTTGACCAGGTCGAGCCCGAACCCGAGCAACTCCACCCTGGTCTGGTCCCCGTCGTGCACGGCGAGCTCCTCGAAGAGGGCGCGGCGCGCCACCGCGTGCAGGCTGACCGGGCTGCCGTCCCGGGGCAGGTCGTGCTGCTGGGCCAGCCCCTCGTTGGCTGAGGAGTTCCACCGCGCGCTGTTCGGCCCGGCGACCTGGGCGCTCCGCCGGGAGAACAGCATCTTGCCGTCCTTGCCGGTCTCCAGGGCCACGTTGATGCCGAAGCTGCAGTTCATCCAGGAGGGCGCGTCTATCGGGTCGCCGCCCTCCAGATACTGCTCGCGCAGCGTGAGGCCGTTCTTCTGCCGCCGGTCCAGGTTGAGCGAGGTGGTGAGGAAGTCAAAGTAGTCTGCGTCCCGCGTGGTGAGGGACACCACGGGCTCCTCGGCCAGATGCGTACGGGTGACCACGACCCGCTCGACCGCGAAACGCGCATTGTTCCACCGGTGCGGCAGCCCGCTGGCCTCCTTGCGCTCCTCCTCCGCCTCGATGGACCGCCGCCAGGCGGCGATCTCCTCCGGGAACTGCACACGCTTCGGCGTGTACTTGACGTGGACGTTCTCCTCGTCGATGGGCCGGGTACCGTCACCCTCGAAGAGATGACAGCCCGTTGCCCGGCCAACCACGGTGAATCTGTCTCGCATCTCCAACTCCACTGGTAAATAAGCTGTGGTGGACACTCTCGGGGGGTGCTGTCGATCTCATGGTACGAAGTGACACGGACAACCGGCTGGCGTTACTGAAAGCCGAGCGGCGGTCCTCTTCTCTGGTGGGCACGATCGCCGTACCGGAGTACCTCCACCCGGACGCGGCGGAGCGGCAGAGGCTGCGCCGCCCGCAGCTGGATGAGGTCCGTGACCGCTTCACCGAGACCGTGCGAGAGAAGCTGGGGTTCGGGGAGGCCCTCCGGGCCGACCGAGGCGGGGCGACCCGGCGCCAACTGTGGGCCGGGCTGGGGGAGTTCCTGGCCGCTGATGCCCAGCGCAAGATCCTCTACTGGACGGGGCACGGCATCCAGCGCGGGGACGACGGCTATTTCCTCGCCTGCGCCGACTCCTGGCAGTCGGGCGAGTTCGACCCCGCCCGGGCCGTCTCCCTGCTCGAGCTGGTGGGTTTCCTGCTGCGGCCGGAGTACGAGACGGACACCCTGCTGATCGTCGACGCCTGCTCCTCCCAGAGTTACAACTCCCTGGGCGAGGCGGTGCGGCACGCCGTGGAGCTGGAGCGGGACCCCCCGGTGATCCGGGCGCGGGAGAACCGGCGGAAGGGCTTCGCCGTCATCGGCACCTCGGGGGCGGACGCGCATGTGCCGGCGGGCCGCTGGGTGACGTGGCTGGAGGAAGCGCTGGCGAAGCCGGACTTCGTAGCGGACGACCAGGCCCGCCCGTTCGAGCCGTCCGCGCTGTATCTGCCGCTGCCGTATCTCTGCCGTGCCGTGGACGCGCGGGCGGCGGACGACGGTCTCGACGACCCGGCGCAGCGGCCGGACTGCCGAGAGGTCCGGGCGCTTCCCAACAACTTCCTCGACAATCCCTACTACCACCAGTCCGACCGGCCGGTGTACACGCCGGCCGTGCTGACGCGGCGGAAGCCATGGATCGAGGCCGAGCAGTTCGGGCTCGAGGAAAACAGCCATCTCAGCCGCCACTTCGCGGGCCGACGGGATGTGCTGAGCCGGATCGTGCGCTGGATGGACACCCACCCGAAGGGGCTGCTGGCGGTGACGGGCGTGGCGGGCACGGGGAAGACCGCGCTGCTCGGCCGGCTGGCCCATACCTCCCTGCCGAGCTGGCGGGAGACCCTCGGTCCGGACCTCGACCCCGCGACGCTGCCCCGGGCGGGGACCGTGCATGCGGCGCTGAGCTGCCGGGGGCAGTCCGCCCATTCGCTGGCCGCGCATCTGCGGGAGGTGCTGGCGGACGTCGACGGAGCGCCGCCGCTGCCGGAGGAGCCGGTGACGTCGGAGAAGTTCACCGACGCCTTCGAGGAGCTGGTCGGCCGGGCGGGTTCGGTGAACCTGCTCTTCGACGCACTCGACGAGGCCCTCCCGGACCAGGCATACGCGATCGCCCGGCACGTCCTGAACCCCCTGGCGGCCACGCCCGGTGTCCGGGTGATCGTCGGTACCCGGACGCAGCCCCGTCGGCGTACCACCGCGCCCGCGGAAGAGGAGTCGCTCCTGGACACCCTGGAACTCAGCGTCGAACCCGTGGTCCTCGGGGACGACGAGGAGGCGCGAGCGAGCATCACCGGCATGGTGCTGTCCGTACTGGACACCGAGCACTCCCCGTACCGGGGTGACGCGCGGCGGGAGGACCGCGACTGGACGGCCGAGATCGTCGCGGCGCAGAGTCACGGCTCGTTCCTGGTGGCCCGGTTGGTCGCGACCGGGCTCGCCCGGCGGACCACGGTCGCCGCCGAGGCCGAGCTGCTGGCGTGGCTGCGTGACGGCGGCATGGACCTGCGCACCCGCCTCGCGGAGGAGACGCGCTACCTGAGCGAGCAGCCCGGCGCACGGCGTGCCCACGAGGTGCTGCGGGCGCTGGCGGTGATCCAGGGGCCCGGGCTGACCCCGGACGCGACCTGGCTGACGCTCGCCAACGCGCTGTGCGAGGCCGGCTCACCGGAGCTCACGCTGGAGGATCTGCGACAGGTGTGCCGGAGCGCCGACGGCGGCATCGTCGCCACCCAGAAGGACGGCGCGCGGCAGACGGCCGGACGGATCCGTCATCAGCTGGCCCATCCGAGCTATGGCGAGTTCTTCCTCTCCGACGCCGGACTGACCGCGCGGGAGGCACACCGCAGGGTGCTCGACACGCTGCGCGCCCGCGCCGGCGGCGACTGGAGCGGCGCCGACGAGTACACCCTCGAATACCTGGGCGCCCACGCCGCCCAAGTGGGGCCGGACGCCCTGCGGGAGCTCTTCGAGGACGTGGGCTTCCTGCTGCGCACGAACCCCGATGTCATGCTGCCGCTCGCGGCGGGCCTGGCCCGGGACTGCGACGGCGCCGTGTTGTACGGCAGGGTCGCGGGCTCGTTCCCCCGCGCGTCCAGCCCGCTGTCGGCGTCGGTTCTGCTGGAGCGCAAGGCCCTGTTCAGCGCCACCGCCTTCGTCAGCCACCGCGACGTGACATACCGGACGCTGCGGCCCGCCGACGGCTTCCTGCCCTGGCAGGAGTACTGGACCGATGTCCCACCGGACCCCCCGGAGTGGCGGCGCTCGGCGCCTTCGGGCGGCGCGCGGGCGCTGAGCTGGCGCGCCGGGGTCGGGGCGGTGGGGCTGACCCACGCAGACACCCTGACCGCCGGCGGACTGGGGGAGATCCAGGTCCTGCACCCGGAGTCGGGCGCCCGGCTGCTCACCCGTCGGCTGCCCCGGACCGGCGGGGAGCGCGGACGCCCGCTCAGCGAGGTGCGTGAGGTGGGCGCGGGAGCCCGCTGGGCCACCGTCGCCCGGGACGATCAGACCGTGTACTTCTGGCGCGCGGGTGCCCGGATGCCCGATCAGGAGTACCGGTGGGGCGGCAGTGTGCGCGCCCTGTCGGTGGCCGAGGTGGAGGGCGAGAGCGTGGCCCTGGCGGCCGACGGGGACCGGGTGTGGGTGTGGTCCTGGAAGATCGGCACGCACCTGGACACGCAGCTGAAGGAGGTCCGTACGGCCGATGTGCGGCAGCTCGCAGCCCTCACCCTGGGCCCGCGGATGTTCGTCCTGGCGGCGGGCGCCGAGGGGGTGGAGCTGTTCGAAGTGAGCCGCACCCGCAACGGGGTCGACGGTCTGCACGCCTGCCGGACCGATTTCGGTATGTCCCTGACTGCACCCGCGATGGCTGCCGCGGCGTTCGCGGTCTCGCCCCGGGAGGGCTTCCTCGCCGTGGCCGACGGGACCGCTGTGTACGTCTGGCGGTGCGGGGCCATATCCGGCCCCACGCCGGTCGTGGAAAGGGTGGCGACGTACCCCTCGAACGCACGCGGCCTGGCCTTCGGGTGGTACGGCGATGAACCGCTGCTCGCCGGATACGAGGAAGTGGACGTCCGGATCTGGTCCGTCGAACGGTCCGAACGCGAGGCCACGCTCGTTCTGAACGCCCCCCGCGAGGGCGCCATGACGTTCGAACCGGGTGGTCAGGGACTGCTCGCGGTCGCCGACGGCCCGTACATCCGGGTGGTCGACGTGGTCCCCGCGCTGGAGGCCCGCTACGGAATCCAGCGGCGGCCGAGCAACGAGCGCCCGGTCCTTGCCCTGGCCGGCGCACCGGGAGGTCCGCCGCTGCTGTGCCGCGCCTGGCACGACCAGGTCCGGATCTCCCGGCCGGAGCAGGGGGATCCGGCCGCTCTTCCGGCTACGGAGCTCGCCCACGACGGGCGCACGGTCACGGCGGTGGCCGCGGTGCGGGCAGCGAATGGCTGGACAGTGGCTGCCGCGGCCAGCCGGACCGTACGGCTGTGGCGTCTCGACGACAGCCTGTCGGTCATCACCCACCAGGACATCCCGCTCGGCGGGGACGCCGGCCAGCCGGCCCGCGCGCTGAGCCTGGTCGGCGACCCGGCCGCCGGCACGCTGCGGCTGAGCGTGGCGGACGGTCGGCGCCTGGTACGCCACGAGGTCCCGGCCGATGTCTCGTCCGCCGGGATCGCGGTGCGCGAGATCCGGACCGACCGCGGGTTCTGCGGGATCGACACGAGGATCCTGCGGGACGGTTCGTACTGGATGGCCGGTGATCTGGGCGACCAGCTGCAGGTCTGGACCGAGGGCGAACACGGCGTCGAACGGCGCGTCCTGCTGACGGCCGGCCCCTCTTGCCTCGCTCTCGGGGAGCTGTACGACGACGAGGATGACGCCTCGATGCCCATGTTGGCCTGGGCGGACCACGGCAGCGTCTACGTCAAGGACTGCTCCGGCAACGAGAGCATTCACCCCCCGGAGCGGCTGCCGGGGAACTTCCCCGACGTGACGTCCCTGGTGTTCGCCGGCCCCGTGGAGCGGCCCGTGCTGTTGCTCTGCATGCCGGAGAAGGTGTCACGCGCATGGGACGTCTGGTCCCGGGAATGGCTGGACTGGCCGGGGATTCCCACGCGGGGGTACGACGTGCACGCCGTCCGTACCGCGATGGCCCCGGAGGGCCTGGTGATGGCATTGCAGGGGGAGGACCGCTGCGATCTGATCCGGCTGCCGCACACGTTCTTCGGCGCCGGGACTGGGGGAGAGTGAATGGAACACGATCTGGTGGTCTTCGTCCCGGGGTTTCTGGGCACCCGGCTGCGCCGGGACGGCCAGGACCTCTGGGCGCGATGCAGTGAGCAGCTGATCGGCTCGGCGGCCGCGGCGCTCACCGAGGTGGCCCTCCCGCCGGGTCTGGGAGACGCGCCGCCCGAGGGGCCCTTCCGGCTGGACGCCGACGCGCTGCTGCAGGTCCCGGACTCCGTGCCCGGGCTGCTGTCCTGCATGGGCTATCGCGACATCCGTGGCGCCCTCGGCGACCCGCGCGACGCGCAGTTCGTGCCGTTCGGTTACGACTGGCGGCTGTCCCACCGGCTGGTGGCCCGGCAGCTGAAGGCGCGGGTGGCGCGCGAGCTCGACCGGTGGCATGCGGAGGTGGACGCGTACTATCCGGACCGGACCGATGATCCGCGCGTCATTCTGGTCTGCCATGCGACGGGCGGTCTGATCGGGCGGCACTATCTGGAGTGCGAGAACGGCCGGGAAACCGCCCGGACCCTGGTCACCCTCGGCACCCCGCAACAGGGGTTGGTCCAAGCCGCCCGGATGCTGGCCGGTCATGCGATCCCCGGCGACGCCGGCCCCGGCGCGGACGTGGCCGCCCGACTGAACGAGGCGCTGCGCGACTGGGCGCTCAACCTGCCGGCGGTCGTCGAGATGCTGCCGTCGTACCCCGCCGTGCGGGTCGAGGGAAAGAGCCGCGAGCGGCGGATCACCGACAACCGCTACCCGGTTCCCGGGCTGCCGGGCGACGCCGTCCGCGAGGGGCTGGCCTTCCAGGAGGAGTTCCGCTTGGCGTGCGATGAGCACCGGCGCGTCGGCCCCCTCCCGTACACCGTGCACTGCCTCGGCAGCGTCGACTTCCCGAGCCCCGAGGCGCTCGTGCTCTCCTCCGACGGGTCGCGGATCACCGACAGCCTGCCGGGGACCGGCGACGGGACGGTGCCGCACCGGTCGGCCATCGCGGACTGGACCGGTACGGCCCCTATGCTGTGGACCGGGTTCCGGAACTCGGACCTGTCGAGCAGTCCCGCGCTCCGGGACGCGATGATCGCGATCCGCGCGGGACGCCCGCCGGGCGGCACGCTCGCCGGTGAGGAGGGCATCGCCCTGCACTTGCCCCGGGACCCGGTCGCTGCCGGCCGTCCGTTCGTGATCGAGCTGCTGGGGCACGATCTGCCGCGGCGCAATCTGCGGACGTTCATGTGGCGTTCGGGCCGTCCGGACAAACAACCCGTCATCTTCCGGCAGTACGGGCCCGACCGATATCGGGCGGAACTGGAAGCCACCCCCGGACGCTGGGTGGTCGAGGCGCTGGTCGACCGGCCGAAGGGGCGTGACCGGAGGGACGTGACGGTCGTGGCGGTATGAGACGGAAGCTGGGATGACTGGAACCGACGCCCCCGCGTGGCCGCAGTGCGGACACCTCGACACCGGGGAACGCTGCCGGGGGCGCAGTGTGGGCTCGTACACAGCCTGCCTCGCGCATCTGAACAACGCCGAACGTGCCGCCCACCTGGCCTCGCTGTCCCCCGGCGCCGACCTCGACCACCGGGGCACACCCTTTACCCAGAGCCTGCTCGACGAGCTCCTCGCACCGCTCAGGGATCCGGGGAGCGGGCGGGCGCGGGTGGGGGAGGCATCGTTCGACGAGGTGCGGTTCACCGGAGACGCAGAGCTCGAGGGGATCGACTTTGGCGGCTTCTGCTCCTTCGCGTCGGCCGTGTTCGGCGGGGGCGTGTACGTCCGTGAGGTACACGCCGGGGGCGATTTCCGCCTCGGCGCGGCGCAGGTTGCGGAAGATGTGTGGCTCGATGACACCGAAGTGGACGGTGATGTCTGGTTCTACGAGACACGGATCAAGGGCACGTTGCGGTTCTGTGTCCGCGAGGTCGGCGGTAGTGCGGTGTTCAAGGGCATGACGTGCACGGATGCCTACTTCTCGGGTGTCCGAGTGTGTGGCGTCGCGTCCTTCGGCGGGGCGGCCATCGACGGGGAAGCCGCCTTCGACGGCACGGTCTTCGAGGATGGTGCCGACTTCGAGGAGATCCGGATCACCGGCCGGGCCTGCTTCGACGGTACGCAAGTCCACCAGGGCAGAGCCTGCTTCAACAGGGCGGACATCGGCGGGGACATATTCTTCGACGAGGCTCACTTCGCGGCGGAAGCCACGTTCGACGAGGCCACGATTGGCGGTGACCTGTCGTTCTTCGGGGCCAGGCTGGAGGCTGGCGTCGGCTTCCTGCGGGCGGTGTTCCAACGTACCGCTCGCATCGGCCCACTGGTGTGCCCGGGGACGGTGGACTTCTCCGACGCCGTGTTCGAGGCCGCGGTGACGTTGGAGGCCGCCGCGCGCAAGGTGTGCTTCCGGCGGACACGGTGGGCGTCCACCGCGGCACTGCGACTGCGGTACGCCGAGGTGGATCTGACCGACGCCGTGGTGGAGTTCCCGGTGACCGTCGTCGGCCGACCCCGCCAGTTCGTCTCACCGGAGGGCAAGGTGATCGCCGAGCCGGGGCTCACCGATGACCGGGTGCGTGTCACCTCGGTCAAGGGCGTGGACGCTGCGCATTTGGTGCTGGCCGATGTCGACCTGACCGAGTGTCTCTTCGTGGAGGCGGTCCACCTGGACCAGTTGCGGCTCGAAGGCCGCTGCGTCCTGGCGCCACCACCGGGCGGGCTGCGCTGGATACGCCGCCGGACCCTCGCCGAGGAGCACCACTGGCGGGCGATCTGGTACGGCGGCGGCTGGACGCCCGCGCCACCGGGCGTCGAGACGCATGAACCCGCCGTGCTCGCGCCGGTCTACCGGCAGCTCCGCAAGGCGCTCGAGGACGGCCGGAACGAGCCGGGCGCGGCCGACTTCTACTACGGCGAAATGGAGATGCGCCGCCACGACGCCACGGCGTCCCTCGGTGAGCGGACGCTGCTGCGGCTGTACTGGGCACTCTCCGGATACGGCCTGCGCGCCACGCGTGCCCTGGCCTGGTTGGTCCTGGCGATGACGGCCACCGTGCTCGCGATGATGCTGTGGGGGCTGCCGCAGGCCGACCCGGATCCGGTCAGTGCGGGGACCACCGACGGCCACCGAGTAACCCTGACGACCAAGAAGCCGGCACCCGTCAACCCGGAAGGGCCGTACACAAGGCGTCTGTCGTCCGCACGGTTCGAGAAGTCCGTGAGGGTGGTGGTCAACTCGGTGATCTTCCGGGCTTCCGGACAGGACCTGACCACCACCGGGATGTACGTCGAGATGACTGCCCGCCTCGTCGAGCCGGGCCTGCTCGGGCTTGCCATCCTCGCCGTGCGCAGCCGCGTGAAGCGATGACGTGCCCCGGCCCCCGCGGGGGCACACCGTTGCGTCGGATGAGTGTCAGGAGGGCCAGGACGCGGTCGACGCCAAGGCTGTGACCTCGCCTTTTGGGTTGCGTCGGTGCTCCTGGTGGTCCAGCGGCTCGCAGCGTGTCGGACCAGTACGTTCAGCGGGGTGTCAGCCGGTAGGCCGGTGATCCAAGAACTCAAGACGTTGCCGCTGCGCTACGCAAGCGCTCACCGTTTTACTCCCCAAGGGAGAGGAGCACGACACCATGCTGGTGTGGCTCGGGCTTGGGCCGACCGCGGAATTCGCCCCTGATCGGCTCGCGTGGCCCGAGGCCATCGCGAGGCTGCTGCCCTGGCTGCTCAGACAAGGCCAGGAGCGCCGCTGGCGGGGCGAGGAAGCGGCCCGGCTGATGGCAGCTGGTCTCAGTTCTGGTCTCATTCACCCCCGTCCGGGCGCATCCGGAACGCTCCTCCGCAGTTCAGGACGCTGCTGGACCCGACCGAACCCCCGGACGAAGACTTGGAAAGCGTGTTGGGGGCAACCCCTCACGAGTTCGAATCTCGTATCCTCCGCCAGCTCAGAGGGCCGGGACCACGAAAGTGGCCCGGCCCTCTGGCGTTCGTCCTGCGCGACCTGGCGGCGCAAGGGCCCGGGCGTGTGTGGACGGCCACAGCGAATCGGATACCCGTAGGCGCATACTGGGGGCAATGACTAAGCCCGCTGTACCCAAGCGTCATTTGCCTACCAGCCCCTTCAAGGCTCCGGTCGCACCGGCACCCAAGCACTTCGCCGTGGGTGACCAGGTCACTCACGACATGTACGGCCTCGGCCGGGTGATCGGCATCGAGGACGGAATCGCTGCGCTCGTGGATTTCGGCTCGGCGCAGATGCGGATCTTGAGCCCGTACGCCAAGATGACCAAGCTGTAGGACCGCTGTGCCCGGTCACGGCACACCAGGCCCCCTCGGGGGCCTGTAACGAAAGGCAGACCCCTCATCGACCCGACTTCGCTGTTCTCCGCTCCGGAAGGGCAACCCCGCCGTTCCGCCGCGGCATCGCCGCCTCCCGCGACGAACCCCTTCCAGGCCCCCGACTTCGGGGAGGACGAGATCCTTCTGATCGAGGACGCACAGGAGCCCGAGCCCGGCATGCGTGCCGCGCGGTCCAAGGCTGCCTAGCCGGGTGCCGGGACGGCTCCCGGCACCGGCGGCCGGTCGATGCGATCAGTCGCAGCGCTGTGCTTTCTGCGCTTCCTGTGCTTGCTCCCGAGTCGGCTGCGGGGGGACTCGCGCCGTAAGTGGCGCGACCGGGTGTGTGGTGATCCGGGTCGCTCCTTCGAAGCGGCTCGGGAACGGGTACTTCCGCTCCAGGAAGGTGCGGATGGCGGCCTGGACCTCCGACCTGGCCGCCGGGGCGGTGTCCACGTCGTTGAGGCAGAAGAAGTCGATGTCCTCGCCGGCCGCGAGGCGGGCCAGGCGGCGGCGCATGTCCGGCGTGCCCAGCTGGACGTAGCGGAAGCGGTAGTCGGCCGGGACGGCCCGGCCGGTCGCGATCGCCCAGTGGTGGTGGAGCGTGGACGCCGGAGCGACGTCGGAGGTGGAGCGGAAGCGCGAGTAGGACGTCCGCTCGAGTTCCTCGATGCCGAGGCTCTCCATCTCCCGCATGACCGACAGCAGTTGGGGATGCGGAGTGTGCAGCGACTTGTGCGTGATGTACCTGCCGTGGAACCGGCTGATCACCTCACGGGCGTTCTTGCCGGCGGAGTTCGGGGCCGGTTCGAGTGGGTGCGGGGCGCCGACTCCGAGTTTCAGCGGGGACAGCGGGATGCGGGCTATGCCGTTGCCGTGGAAGAAGTGCTCGGCCCGTACCGGGCGATTGATGAAGACGTCGTCGTTGAAGTAGAGGTAGTGCTCCGACAGGCCCGGGATGTGGTGCAGGCGGCTCTCTATCGCGTGGGAGTTGAAGACGGGGAGCGCGTCGGACGGCAGGATGTCCCGGTGGTCGACCACCGTCAGGCCCTCCGCGTCCGGGTCCAGCCAGGCGGGGAGCTGGGAGTCGGTCACCAAGTAGACGTGCCGGACGAAACCGGCGTACATCTCCAGGGAGCGGAGTGCGTACTTCAGCTCGTCGTGGCTGGTGTAGCGGGAGGCTCCGGTCTCGCGCGGGGCGATGACGTCGCAGGAGAGGGCCTGATGGGCTCGGCGCTTGGCGGCCATCGCCGGGTCGTCCCCGTCGACCCAGGTGTACACGGCGTCGACGGGGAAGCGCACCTCGTCGATGCCCGGCTCGGCGAACGGGGCGAACGTCGGCACGCTGCGGCGGCGGTCCGCCGTCGCGGCCGGCTGCTGTGCCGCCACCGGGAGTACCTCTGACACGGGGTTGCGGCGCGGGGCGACCAGTGCCGGGGCGAAGACGTCGGGCAGTCGGCTGCCGGGCACGGTGAGCCAGGAGGGGTCCGTGCCCGGGGAGGTGCCGAGGTCCCGGCCGTGACGCCAGAACTCGATGTCGCACCCCGTGTCGAGGCCGGTGAGCACCTGCCCTCCCGGGCCGAGGCGCACCACGCCGGTACGGAGCACCGCGGCCCCTCTCAGCGCCCGCGGCAGCTTCCCGTCGGCCCACAGCACCGCGGTCGTCACGGCGCCGTCCGGACCGACGGCGCCGACGTACCCGACGGTGCCGGCGAAGCGTTGGGCGGCCCGGGTGAGAACCGCGCCGCGGTACCTCTCCTCGATACCGATGACCGGCCGTGGCGCACCGTGCCCGTGCTCGGCGGGGACCAGGAAGTACGGGACGCCGAGCCCCTCCAGCAGGGTGCACACCCGCTCGAGATCGGCTTCGGCGGCGTCGGCGGCGGTGTATGCGGCGACCGTACGGCCGTAGAGACGTATCGGTCCGAAGGTGATACGGCGCAGTCCGGGGACGGCTGCCCCCAGGCGCCGTCGGGCCCGGGACGAGCGCAGCGTCCAGAGCCGGGCCGTCAGCCAGAGCCGCAGGCGTACCAGAAAGTTCCGGGCCGCTCGGATGCCCCCCGGCAGTCCGAAGCGGTGACGGATGTCCATGCCCCCCATGTCCATGCCCCCCAGCCCTCGTTACTTCTGCTTCTCGAAGGGACTCGCGAAGGGGAAGTAGTTCTCCAGGAACTCGTCCATCCGGGCGCCGACCTGTTCCCGCTCCTCGGGCGGTACGTCGACGTCGTTGAGGCAGAAGAAGTCGAAGCGGCGGTTGCGGCGCAGATCGGCCAGGCGCTTTTCGGCGTCCGGGCGGCTGATGTTCACATACCGGAAGCTGTACTTCCCCGGCACGCCGCGGCCGGTCATCAGCGCGTACTGGTAGAGCAGCGGGGCCGTCATGGCGATGTCCTGCGGCGAGCGGAAGCGGGACGCCGTGGTGCGGCTGATGTCCTGCGGGAAGAGCTCCTCCAGCGACTGGAGTGTCTCGCGGTGCTGCGGCAGCGGGGTGTGCATGAAGTTGTTCGTCGTCATCCGCCCGAACATCTCCAGCAGCAGTTGGCGGACGTTCTTACTCGCGGAGTTGGTGGCCGTCTCCTCGGCATGCGGCTTGCCGACGCCTATCTTCAGCGGGGACACCGGGATCTTCATCAGGCCGCTGCCGTGGAAGAAGTGCTCCGCGGTGACCCGGCGGCCGACGAACACGTCGTCGTTGAAGTAGAGGTAGTGCTCCGACAGGCCCGGGATGTGGTGCAGCCGGGTCTCGATCGCGTGGGAGTTGAAGACGGGCAGGACGTCGGGCGGGAAGATGTCGCGGTGGTCGACGACCGTGATCCCCGGGGCCGAGTCGTCGAGCCAGTGCGGCATCTGGCCGTCGGTCACGATGTAGATGTGCCGGACGAAGTCGGCGTACATCGCGAGTGAGCGCAGCGAGTACTTCAGCTCGTCATGGCTGGTGTAGCGGGAGGCGTTGGTCTCCTTGTCCAGGATCTCGGCGATGCCGTGCTCCTGGTGGCGGGCCCGCTTGGCCCGCATCTCCGGCTCCTCGCCGTCCACCCAGGTGTAGACGACGTCGACGGGGAAGGTCACATCGTTCACGGTCGGCAGGGTGAGCGGGGCGAAGCTCGGCAGCTCCCGGTCGCCGATCCGCACCGTGGCCGGCTTCTGCTCGGACGCCGGGAGTACGTCGGTGACGCCGTTGTTCCGGGGCGCGATCAGGGACTCGGCGAAGATGTCCTCGGACGCCTGCGGCTGCACCTTGGCCAGCCGGCGAGGCCCGTCGTCGGAGGCGAGGAGCTGGGCCCCGTCCTCCCAGAACTCGACGTCGCAGGCGAGTTCCGGGCCGGCGAGCAGCTGGCCCGCGGGGCCGAGGTGGTTCTCCCCGATCCGCAGGACGGGGGCCGTGCGCAGCGCGGTCGGCAGTACGCCGTCGATGAACAGTGCGGGGTTCTTGAGCTGTCCGCCGGGCAGCGGTCTGCCGATGAACACCGCCTTCCCCGCGTTCTGCGCCTCCAGGGTGGTGAGGAAACGCTCCCGGTCGACGGCGTTCACCCCGACCGTGTGGCGCGTACGCGCGGTAGGTACCAGGAAGTACGGGATGCCTTCCTGCTCCAGCGCGGCGACGACCAGGCCGAGGTTGGCGGCGGCCGCCTCAGCGGCGCTGAACCGGGTGACGATCCGGCCGTAGAGGTGCTGGCCGCGCACTGCCACCGGGCGGAGCAGCGGGTCCGTGACTGCTGCCATGCGGCGCCGGCGCATGGTACGCAGCTGCCACACCCTTTCCGCGGCCTTCCGCTCGACTCGCGGTCGCATCCGCCGGGTAAAGGAACGCACGGTCACGTTCTGAGCTCCTCTTCATGAACCCTCAACATCCCTGCGTTAGCCAGACCGACGCATGGTGCGGAAGGTTGTAGAAGAGTTCTCCGAGAATTAACAGAGGAAGGGCTGCACGCATAACTGGCCCTCAGGTGGACGTGGTAAAGAGCCGCCGCCGTTCCGATCTGTCGTGTTCACCAGGCCAGGGGCCTGATCCGCGCAAGTGGATCAGGCCCCTGACTGGTTTCCGAGGTCGAGCCGGCCAGCCGGACACCGGTGCACTGCCATCGGCGGAACATCCCAGGGACCGTCTGCGACGGCCCGTACTCCACCGGTAGGTCTCGCCATGGGACACCGGGGTCCGCGCTCGCCCGGGGATCCCGTCGGTCGGCCTCCGTCGACATGCGGACGACCAGCCGACCAAAAGAACCCCTGAACCAGACCGCGGTCTAGAAGGCGCTGTTGTCGCAGCCCATGGCCGAGCCGATGTGGGTGTCCTGCCCACCCGAGTTGCCCTCGCCGTTGAGCGCGTTGCCCAGCACGCCGTTGAGGACGCCGACCTGGCCGAGGACGTCGACGTTCAGGTCGTGCGACTTGCAGGAGGAGCTCTGCAGGACGCTGGTCTTGCCGCCATGGCCGTCCATGCCCTGAGCGGTGGCGGTGCCGGCGCTGAGGAGGCCGACGCTGCCGAGGGCAGCGACCACCACGGCGGCCTTGCGAAGCTTGTGCATGTCATCTCCGGTGAAGTGAGGTGATTGCGATCCGTGACAGATCGACTTCGTACAGTTACCGGATTTAATAGGAAAATGGGCAATATGTCCGTGCGGCGCGCCGGGTTCTTCCGACGATCGCTACTGCGGCGGCAGGGTGCGGGCCTCGTCGAGGCGGTGGCCGGTCTCGCGGCGGATTTGGCCAGGGCCTCATGGCCGAGGGTGACGGCTGTGGCGAGTGCCGCTTCGGACTCCGCGATCTCGCACAGGACCGACAGCGCCTGCCCCTCCACCACCCGGAACGAGCGCTCGCGTGCCAGGCTCAGCGCCCGCTCGGCATGGCCGCGGGCCTGCTCGTGCCGGCCCAGGTGCCTGAGCGTGAGGGCGAGGGCGAGGGCGAGGGTGCAGTCCGCCTCGGTGCGCAGGTGCCCCGACTCCTGGGCCAGGGTGAGGGCCTGCCGGCCGGTCTGAATCCAGCGGCGCCCCTTGGTCTTGCCCGCGGACAGGGCCCGCTCGGCCTGTTCCGGCGCCTCTTCGTGGCGGCCGAGCTCGATCTTGATCCTTGCGACGGAGTCCAGCATCATGGCGCGGTCGTTGCGGTATCCGCCCCTGAGGTCGGGGCTCACCTTGGGGCCGAGAACGTCGAGGCCCTCGGTCAGACGGTCGAGTTCCCAGTACGCGCAGGGCCAGCTGCAGGCTGCCGCACAGCCGGATCAACTCGTCGATCGCCGACGGGTCTTCGCGGAGGCAAGGTCCAGCGGCAGGGCGTGGGCACCGTCGCGGGCGACGAGATCGCCGAGCCGGTTGCGGCTGGTGACGAGGACGCAGCAGGACGGGCTGCCGGGAGCAACGGGCGTACCTGCTCCGCCGACGCGGCGTTGTCCAGCAGGACGGGCAGGCGCCGGCCGGCCGGCAGGGTCCGGCACGCGTGCCTGTGCTTGGTCGGTCAGGGGTATCTCCGACGCTCCCAGGCCCAGGCTCCGCCGCAGTAGTTCGAGGGCTTCGCCGGCCTTGAGCGGTGGCCGGTCGCGGTCGAAGCCGAGCAGGTTCACGTACAGCCGGCCGTCCGGGAAGCGGGCACGGACCCTGCCGTCCGCCGGTACCGAGGGGGCCCGGCGGGCGGCGGCGCTCGCATCGGTCGCAACCGCCGGAGGCAGCCCTGAAGGTCCCGCAGTCTCCCCATCCCATGCCCCACCCCACGCCCCACCCCACGCCCCCCTCGCGACTCACCGTGCCC
>NZ_LLZG01000044.1 GCF_001509475.1 Streptomyces regalis | reverse complement strand
GTGGGGGGTGGCCAGCCAGGCGGGGACGCCGGGATCGGCGGGATCGGCCCCCGGGGGGGCCGGGGCGCCTCCGGATTGGAGGCCGCCCGGGGCGGTAAAGCCCGGCACGCCGTACCGGCCGCCGAACCCGGCGACGAACCCGTATCTGCGTGTGCCGGACCACCTGCGCGAGCCGGAGGACGCGCGGCCGCCGGGTGCTGCCCCGCCTCCCGGGGGCGCCCGGTCGTCCGAGGAGGCGCCGGAGCGTGATGCGAGGTGGGGGCGCGACGATGCATGGCCGCCCCGTGCGCCGCAGTACGGTGAACCGCCACCCCGTGACCCGCAACCCGCTGAGCCACCGCCCGATGACCCGCCGCCGGGTGAGCCGCCGCGTCCCGGTGACGACGACATGTACGGCGCCCCCACGGTCGTCCGGCCGTTTGGGCCGCCCCCGAGGTCGCCCCGCCCTCCTCGCCGGCGTGGGAATCAGTCGTCGTCCGGAGCGGGCGACGGGCCACCCCCTCCGCCGCCGCCTCCCCCGCCGCCGGGGAGGCCGAAGGGGCACCCCTGATCCCGAGCCGGGTCGGGCTGCGGGGCCCTCCTGGCCCGGCGGCGGGTCGGGCTGTGAGGCCCTCCTGATCCGGGAGCGGGTCGGCATGCCTCGCGGTGATGCGTCCGGGCCGCGGTGATCGCCCGGGCGGGGCCGCCGCCGTACGCCCGCCCTCGGGCATGCCTGCGCCGGCATCCGCAGTCGCGCCGGCACGAGTCAGCGGCCCCCGCTCACAGGTACGTCCGGGGCGCTTCACAGCTCCCGATGCAGCCGTGGCCCGAATGTAAGGCTCACGCCACCCGACCGACACCCAGTGTTCCGTGTCCGCTAGACGGACCTCAGGGGCGGCAGGCACTGGGTGCCGGATACGGTGGAAGCACCATGAGCGCTTCGCAGACCTCCGACATCCCCACACTTCTCGTCAAGATCTTCGGGAAGGACAGGCCGGGCATCACGGCCGGCCTCTTCGACACGCTGGCCGCCTACTCCGTCGACGTGGTCGACATCGAGCAGGTCCTCACCCGTGGCCGGATCACGCTGTGCGCGCTCGTGACGCAGCCTGCTGCCGGGCTGGAGGGGGACCTGCGGGCGACCGTCCACAGCTGGGCGGAGTCGATGAAGATGCAGGCGGAGATCATCTCCGGCCTGGGCGACAACCGGCCGCGCGGCCTCGGACGCTCGCTGGTGACCGTGCTCGGGCATCCGCTCACCGCGGAGGCGACGGCTGCGATCGCCGCCCGGATCACCAAGTCCGGCGGCAACATCGACCGTATCTTCCGGCTCGCCAAGTACCCCGTGACTGCAGTGGAGTTCGCGGTGTCCGGCGTGGAGACCGAACCGCTGCGGACCGCCCTGGTGACCGACGCGGCGGCACTGGGTGTCGACATCGCGGTCGTCGCGGCGGGTCTGCACCGGCGTGCGCAGCGCCTGGTCGTCATGGACGTGGACTCGACCCTCATCCAGGACGAGGTGATCGAGCTCTTCGCCGCGCACGCCGGCTGCGAGGACAAGGTGGCCGAGGTGACGGCGGCCGCGATGCGCGGGGAGCTGGACTTCGAGCAGTCGCTGCACGCGCGCGTGGCGCTGCTGGAGGGGCTGGACGCCTCGGTGGTGGAGAAGGTGCGCAGCGAGGTGCGGCTGACGCCGGGCGCGCGCACGCTGATCCGTACGCTGAAGCGGCTCGGCTATCAAGTGGGGGTCGTCTCGGGTGGGTTCACCCAGGTCACCGATGATCTGAAGGAGCGGCTGGGGCTCGACTTCGCCCAGGCGAACACGCTGGAGATCGTGGGTGGGAAGCTGACGGGCAGGGTCACCGGCGAGATCGTGGACCGGGCGGGCAAGGCGCGGCTGCTGCGCCGGTTCGCCGCGGAGGCGGGGGTGCCACTGTCGCAGACGGTGGCGATCGGCGACGGCGCCAACGACCTGGACATGCTGAACGCGGCCGGTCTGGGCGTCGCCTTCAACGCCAAGCCGGTGGTGCGGGAGGCCGCCCACACGGCGGTGAACGTGCCGTTCCTGGACACGGTCCTGTATCTGCTGGGCGTCACCCGCGAAGAGGTCGAGGCGGCGGACATGCACGACGAGGCCTGATGGCCCGCACACGAAGGGGCCCGGCACCGCGACGGCGCCAGGCCCCTTCGTGTGGGTCGGTCACTCGGACGGCGCCCAGTAGTCGAGCAGTGTGCCCACGCCGGGCTCCAGCGTCTTCCAGGGGCCGCTGAAGGAGACGACGGCGAAGGCGGCGGCCGGGAAGCCGCGGCGGCTCATCCGCTCGCGCGCGTCACTCTCGGCCGAGCCGGACAGGATCTCGGCGAGTCCCTGCACGCCCGGGTTGTGGCCGATCAGCAGGACGTTCTGCGCGTCGTCGGGGGTTTCGTTGAGCACGGCGATCAGCTCGCCGGGTGAGGCCTCGTAGACCCGCTCTTCGTAGATGGTTTTCGGCCGGTGCGGGAACTCGTGGACGGCGAGCTTCCAGGTCTCCCGGGTCCGGGTCGCGGTGGAGCACAGGGCCAGATCGAAGGGGATGTCGGTGTCGGCCAGCCTGCGGCCGGCCTCTGCCGCGTCCATTCGGCCCCGATCAGCGAGCGGCCGCTCGTGGTCGGTCACCTGTGGCCAGTCGGCTTTCGCATGCCGGAAGAGGACAATCCTGCGGGATTCTGCGACGCTCATGAGATCCAGCTTCGCATGAAACAGGCCATGGGGCGCAGGGAGTTGACGGGCGGCTTCTGTAGTGCTCAGCGCGTGATCAACTGCTGTATGCGCTCGAAGAGCTGGGTGATCCCGGGCTGGGCGGTCGCCGCCTGCGCGTCGGACGGGTTGATGATCAGCATCAGCAGCGTGACAAAGGCGAGCGCCGGCAGGGCGAGGGCCCACCAGGGCAGCCGGATGTCGGCACGGCCCGTGGACGCCGGGTGGGGCGGGGTGTGCGTGCGGGCCGACATGACGCCTCCGTGGGTCTTCGAGTGGTCCGTGTCCGCCTCTCGCGGTCACACTTCGAAGTTACGGACTCCTCGGCCCTCAACCCATCCGGTGATCCACCCAGTTGACCCTGACACTCGCCCCCTAGGGGATGGTGGTGCTAGCCCCACCATCGCGTGCCACATCGGGTCCCGCCATCGCTCGGCAGGACGACGTGCGTCAGGGCGAGGCGACCGTCGCGATGACCGCGATGATCACGAAGATGGCGAAGAAGGCGCCGAAGACGAGCAGCATCTTCTTCTGGCCGTTCTGGGGGTTCGGGTCGAGCACTGGCATACGGCAAGTCTCCCACCCGCCGTCCGCGGCTGGTCCGCCGGGGTGACGCTCAGCGGGCCGCCTCGTCCTCCACCGTGCGGTCGCGTCCCGCCAGGACACCCACCGCCATCTGCGGGATCATCAGGCCCGCCATGAGCGCGATCGGCAGCCCCCAGCCGCCGCTGTGCTGGTAGAGCACGCCCACCAGGAGCGGACCGGGGATGGAGAGCAGATAGCCGGTGCTCTGCGCGAAGCCCGACAGCTGGGCCACTCCCGCGCTGGTCCGGGCACGCATGCCGACCATCGTGAGGGCCAGCGGGAACGAGCAGTTGGAAACGCCGAGCAGCACGGCCCAGGCCCAGGATCCGGCGGCCGGTGCGAGGTACAGGCCGGCGTAACCGGCGAGGCCGCAGGCGCCCAGCGCGAGCACGATCGGCCCCTGGTGGGGCAGCCGGCCGGCGAGGCGCGGAATCACGAACGCCAGCGGCACGCCCATCACCATCGTGACGGCGAGCAGCAGCCCCGCCGTGCCGGCGTGCACTCCCGCGTCCCGGAAGATCTGCGCCATCCAGCCCATCGTGATGTAGGCGCCGGTGGCCTGGAGCCCGAAGTAGACGGCGAGGGCCCAGGAGGTGCGGCTCCGGGTGATCCGCAGCGGGGGTGCGTCCACGCGCGCGTGCTGCTCCTGCCCGGAGTCGGCGGGCGCCGCCCCCCGGTCCCGTACGAAGGGAATCCACGGCAGTACGGCCGCCGCCGCGAGCCCCGCCCACACCGCGAGCCCGGTCTGCCAACTCCCGCCCAGCACCTCGGTCATGGGCACCGTCACCGCCGCCGCGGACGCGGTGCCGAGCGCGAGGGCCATCGAGTACAGGCCGGTCATGGAGCCGACCCGGTCCGGGAACCAGCGCTTGACGATGACCGGCATCAGGACGTTGCTGACCGCGATGCCCATGAGGGCGAGCGCGCTGGCGGCCAGGAAGCCGGCCGTACTGCCCGTGTAGGGCCGTATGAGCAGGCCCGCGGTGATGGCGGCCATGCCGGCGCACACCACCGTGCCCGGGCCGAAGCGGCGGGCCAGGCGCGGGGCCGTGACGCCGAAGACGGCGAAGCAGAGCGGGGGCACGGAGGTGAGCAGTCCGGCCACGCTGCCGCTCATGCCGAGCCCGTCGCGGACTTCTTCGAGGAGGGCGCCGAGGCTGGTGATGGCGGGGCGGAGGTTCAGCGCGGTCAGCACGATGCCGAGCACGAGCAGCCGCATCGTCCACGCGCGCGTGGCGGGCCCTGTGAGGGTCCGCCCTTCAGGGGTGCCTGTCCGCGGGGACGTCACTGTCCGGGTCCGGGTTTCCTCGCGTGCCATGAAACCCATCATAGAATCATAGGATGATTGGTTGTCCATCCCCGGGCCGCCCGGTCCCGGCCCTGACGTGCGAAGGTGTGCCATGCCCCTGAGCCATCCCCGCCGCTCGGCGCTGTCCGAGCAGGTCATCGCGGCGTTGCGGCACCAGATCACGTCGGGCGAATGGCCGGTCGGCTCCCGTATCCCGACGGAGCCCGAGCTGGTCGAGCAGCTCGGCGTGGCCCGCAACACGGTCCGCGAGGCGGTCCGCGCACTCGCGCACAACGGCCTGCTGGACATCCGCCAGGGCTCCGGCACCTATGTGGTGGCGACCAGCGAGCTGGCCGGCGTCATGCACCGCCGCTTCGCCGACGCCGACCCCCGGCACATCGCCGAGCTGCGCTCCACGCTGGAGTCGGCCGCCGCGAAGATGGCCGCCGAGCGGCGTACGGAGAAGGACCTCAAGCAGCTGGACGCGCTGCTGGTGCGGCGCGAGGAGGCCTGGGAGTCGGGTGACGCGGAGGCGTTCGTGGCGGCCGACGCGACCTTCCATCTGGCGGTGGTGGCGGCCTCCCACAACGACGTGATGACCGCGATGTACGCGGACCTGGGCGAGGTGCTGCGGGACTGGCTGCGCGAGGACGTCGGCGAGGAGCTGACGCCGGAGACGCACATGGACCACGCGCGGCTGGTCGACGCGATCCGCGCGGGGGACTCGGCGGCGGCCGCGGCGGAGGCGGCGAGCTATCCGTTCCTGTGCCGACCGGGGCGCTTCAGCTCTCCCGCCGGTGACTGATCCACACCGAGCCGACCTCTTTCCAGCAGCGCGCACTCAGCCGCACGGTCTGCGCGGGCCCGGCGTTCACCTCGGAGCCGTCGCTGTCGAGGTCCCACCAGCGGGCGCACTCGACGTGCAGGCTCACCCGGTCGGTCTCCGGATACGGGTTGTGGCAGTACGCGGTCACATGGGAGCCGGTGACGCGGATCCGGCATGCGGCGCCGAACGGCTCCTCGGGCTGCGCTTCCGCTTCGGCGGCGTGCACGCGTGCGTGGGCCATCGCCTCGTACGGCAGGGGCAGCACGAGAGTGACGGCGACGGTCGTTGAGGCCAGGCGGCGGAAAAAGCGCACAAGGGGACCTCCTCGGCCGTACTGGGGAGGGGCTCGCGTAGTGAACGCGTACTCCAGAGTGCGCAGTTGCAGGTCTCCCCCGCCCGGCCGAATAGGCCGAACGGGTGACGCCCCGCTCCCCGCGCGGGGCGGGAAACGGGGCGTCGAACGGCGTACGGGAGATCAGGCGCCGATGGCGTGCAGGCCGCCGTCCACGTGGATGATCTCGCCGGTGGTCTTCGGGAACCAGTCGCTCAGCAGGGCGACGATGCCGCGGCCGGCCGGCTCGGGGTCCTTGAGGTCCCACTCCAGCGGGGAGCGGCTGTCCCACACGGAGGCCAGGTCGGCGAAGCCCGGGATGGACTTGGCGGCCATGGAGCCGATCGGGCCGGCGGAGATCAGGTTGCAGCGGATGTTCTGCTTGCCCAGGTCGCGGGCCATGTAGCGGCTCGTGGCCTCCAGCGCGGCCTTGGCCGGCCCCATCCAGTCGTACTGCGGCCAGGCGTACTGCGCGTCGAAGGTGAGGCCGACGACCGAGCCGCCGTTCTGCATCAGCGGCAGGCAGGCCATGGTCAGCGACTTCAGGGAGTACGCCGAGACGTGCATGGCCGTGGCGACCGACTCGAACGGGGTGTTGAGGAAGTTGCCGCCGAGCGCGTCCTGCGGCGCGAAGCCGATGGAGTGGACGACGCCGTCGAGGCCGCCGAGCTCCTCGCCGACGATGTCGGCCAGGCGGCCGAGGTGCTCGTCGTTGGTGACGTCGAGCTCGATGACCTTGGTGGGCTTCGGCAGCTTCTTGGCGATGCGCTCGGTCAGCGTGGGCCGCGGGAACGCGGTGAGGATGATCTCCGCGCCCTGCTCCTGGGCCAGCTTGGCGGCGTGGAAGGCGATGGAGGACTCCATCAGCACACCGGTGATCAGGACGCGCTTGCCCTCGAGAATTCCGCTCATGGTGATCAGTGACCCATTCCCAGTCCGCCGTCAACGGGGATGACGGCTCCAGTGATGTACGAGGCGTCGTCCGAGGCGAGGAACCGCACCGTCGCGGCGATCTCCTCGGGCTGCGCGTAACGACCGAGCGGCACCTGCTTCACGATGCCCTCACGCTGCTCGTCGGTGAGCACCTTGGTCATGTCGGTGTCGACGAAGCCGGGCGCGACGACGTTGAAGGTGATGTTGCGCGAGCCCAGCTCACGGGCGAGGGAACGCGCGAAGCCGACCAGGGCGGCCTTGGAGGCGGCGTAGTTCGCCTGGCCGGGTCCGCCGTACAGCCCGACGACCGACGAGATCAGCACGACGCGGCCCTTCTTGGCGCGTAGCATGCCGCGGTTGGCGCGCTTGACCACGCGGAAGGTGCCGGTGAGGTTGGTGTCGATGACCGAGGTGAAGTCCTCCTCGGACATGCGCATCAGGAGCTGGTCCTTGGTGATGCCGGCGTTGGCGATCAGAACCTCGACCGGGCCGTGCTCGGCCTCGATCTCCTTGTAGGCCTGCTCCACCTGCTCGGTGTCGGTGATGTCGCACTTGACGGCCAGGAAGCCGGCCGGCGGCTCACCCGAGCGGTACGTGATCGCGACCTTGTCGCCGGCGTCGGCGAAAGCGCGGGCGATGGCGAGGCCGATGCCCCGGTTGCCTCCGGTGACGAGAACCGAGCGGCTCAACGGATCACCCTTTCGATAGAGGTCTGACACACCCGCCCGAACACCCTGGATGGCAGGCGGCTTCACCGAAAACCTATCGGGCCGGTACCGCCCGGGGACATTCGGGCACCGACAGTGGCTTACGGGTGTCACTGTCGGGTCCCTACAGAAAGATGCGTCACTCCAGCCGGAAACGTGTGGTCCGCGGCCCGCCCGCGCGACATGATCGGTGGCGACAGGCCACGACAGCAGGGAGACCTCCGTGCCTCATACGATCGACGAAGCCTTTACGGCGCTTCCCCTACGCGCGCTGGCCGACGCGGCGCTCGCACGCGCGCGTGCCCTGGGTGCCGAGCACGCGGACTTCCGGTTCGAGCGGGTGCGCAGCGCGTCCTGGCGCCTGCGGGACGCCAGGCTCGCCGGGTCGTCGGACACCACCGACCTCGGGTACGCGGTGCGGGTGGTGCACGGCGGGACCTGGGGGTTCGCGTCGGGGGTGGATCTGACGCTGGACGCCGCCGCCAAGGTCGCCTCGCAGGCGGTGGCGATGGCGAAGCTGTCCGCCCAGGTGATCAAGGCCGCCGGGTCGGACGAGCGGGTGGAGCTCGCCGACGAGCCCGTGCACAGCGAGAAGACGTGGATCTCGTCGTACGAGATCGATCCGTTCACCGTGCCCGACGAGGAGAAGTCGGCGCTGCTGGCGGACTGGAGCGCGCGGCTGCTGGCGGCGGACGGGGTCAATCACGTCGACGCCTCGCTGCTCACGGTCCACGAGAACAAGTTCTACGCCGACACCGCCGGGACGGTGACCACGCAGCAGCGCGTGCGGCTGCACCCGCAGCTGACCGCCGTGTCGGTCGACGAGTCGAGCGGCGAGTTCGACTCCATGCGCACCATCGCGCCGCCCGTGGGACGCGGCTGGGAGTACCTGACCGGCACCGGCTGGGACTGGGAGTCCGAGCTGGCGCAGATCCCCGAGCTGCTCGCCGAGAAGATGCGGGCGCCGAGCGTCGAGGCAGGGCCGTACGACCTCGTCGTCGACCCCTCCAACCTGTGGCTGACCATCCACGAGTCCATCGGTCATGCCACCGAGCTGGACCGCGCCCTCGGCTACGAGGCCGCGTACGCCGGCACCTCCTTCGCCACCTTCGACCAGCTCGGCAAGCTCAGGTACGGCTCCGACCTGATGAACGTCACCGGTGACCGCACCGCCGAGCACGGCCTGGCGACCATCGGATACGACGACGAGGGCGTCGAGGGCCAGTCCTGGGAGCTGGTGAAGAACGGCACCCTGGTCGGCTACCAGCTGGACCGGCGGATCGCGAAGCTGACCGGGTTCGAGCGGTCCAACGGGTGCGCGTTCGCCGACTCCCCCGGCCATGTGCCGGTGCAGCGCATGGCCAATGTGTCGCTGCAGCCGGATCCGGCGGGGATGTCGACCGAGGATCTGATCGGGAGCGTCGACCGCGGGATCTATGTGGTCGGCGACCGTTCCTGGTCCATCGACATGCAGCGCTACAACTTCCAGTTCACCGGGCAGCGGTTCTTCAAGATCGAGAACGGGCGGATCACCGGCCAGCTGCGGGACGTGGCCTATCAGGCGACGACCACGGACTTCTGGGGATCGATGGCGGCCGTCGGTGGTCCGCAGACCTATGTACTCGGCGGCGCGTTCAACTGCGGCAAGGCCCAGCCGGGTCAGGTCGCGGCGGTCTCGCACGGCTGCCCGTCCGCCCTCTTCAAGGGAGTCAACATCCTCAACACGACCCAGGAGGCCGGTCGATGAGCGCCCGTACGAACAAGCCGCACGAGATCGTCGAGCGCGCCCTGGAGCTGTCCCGGGCCGACGGGTGTGTCGTCATCGCCGACGAGCAGTCGACCGCCAATCTGCGCTGGGCGGGCAATGCGCTGACCACGAACGGCGTCACGCGCGGGCGGACGCTCACCGTCGTCGCGACCGTCGACGGCAAGGAGGGCACGGCCTCCGGCGTCGTGTCCCGGTCCGCGGTGACCGCGGACGAGCTGGAGCCGCTGGTGCGGGCCGCCGAGGCCGCCGCGCGCGGCGCCGGGCCCGCCGAGGACGCGCAGCCGCTGGTCACGGACGTACCGGCGTCGCCGGACTTCGCCGACGCCCCGGCCGAGACGTCGTCCACGGTGTTCGCCGACTTCGCCCCGGCGCTCGGTGAGGCGTTCGCACGCGCGCGTGCGGGCGGGCGGGAGCTGTACGGCTTCGCCAACCACGAGCTGGTGTCGACGTACGTGGGCACGTCCACCGGGCTGCGGCTGCGGCACGACCAGCCCAACGGGACGCTGGAGCTGAACGCCAAGTCCCCGGACCGTACGCGTTCGGCATGGGCCGGGCGGTCCACGCGGGACTTCAAGGACGTGGACCCGACGGCGCTGGACGCCGAGTTGGCCGTACGCCTCGGCTGGGCCGAGCGGCGCCTCGAGCTTCCGGCGGGCCGGTACGAGACGCTGCTGCCGCCGACCGCCGTGGCCGACCTGCTGATCTACCAGATGTGGTCGGCGTCGGGGCGGGACGCGGTCGAGGGCCGGACCGTGTTCTCCAAGCCAGGCGGAAAGACGCGCGTCGGCGAGAAGCTGGCCGAGCTGCCGCTGACTCTGCGCAGCGATCCGAACGAGCCCGGTCTGGAGTCCGCGCCCTTCATGATCGCGCACTCCTCCGGGGGCGACACGTCCGTGTTCGACAACGGGCTGCCGCTCGCGGCCACCGAGTGGATGCGCGAGGGCGAGCTGAAGCACCTCACGACCAGCCGCCACAGTGCGGGGCTGACCGGTCTGCCCGTGGCGCCGGGCATCGACAACCTGATCCTGGACGGCGGCGAGGACCGCTCGCTCGAGGAGATGGTCGCGGACACCGAGCGCGGGCTGCTGCTGACGTGCCTGTGGTACATCCGCGAGGTCGACCCGGCGACGCTGCTGCTCACCGGCCTGACCCGGGACGGGGTGTACCTCGTCGAGAACGGTGAGGTGACCGGCGAGGTCAACAACTTCCGGTTCAACGAGTCGCCGGTGGGCCTGCTGGGGCGGGCCACGGAGGCGGGCCGTACGGAGAAGACCTTGCCCCGGGAGTGGAGCGACTGGTTCACCAGGGCGGCGATGCCGGCGCTGCGCGTCCCCGATTTCAACATGAGCTCTGTCAGTCAGGGCGTATAACCTCGTAGTCGGCTGTCACCCGACTGCCCGAAGATCTTCAAGGAGACACGAGAACCGTGACGGACATCGTCGACGAGCTGAAGTGGCGCGGCGTGATCGCCCTGTCCACTGACGAGGACGCATTGCGCAAGGCGCTCGCGGACGGTCCCGTCACGTTCTATTGCGGTTTCGACCCGACCGCGGCCAGCCTGCACGTCGGCCACCTGGTCCAGGTCCTCACCATGCGCCGCCTGCAGC
This sequence comes from Streptomyces regalis, assembly GCF_001509475.1. GTDB lineage: Bacteria > Actinomycetota > Actinomycetes > Streptomycetales > Streptomycetaceae > Streptomyces > Streptomyces regalis. The sequence goes on along the minus strand of NZ_LLZG01000044.1, from coordinate 8,873 downwards.
GGGCGGGCCTGCGCCCGCTGGCGCTGGTGGGTGGCGCGACGGGCCAGATCGGCGACCCGCGCCCCACGGCCGAGCGCACGCTGAACGACCCGGAGACGGTCGCGAACTGGGTGAACCGCCTGCGCGGGCAGATCGAGCCGTTCCTGTCCTTCGAGGGCGACAACGCCGCGGTGATGGTGAACAACCTGGACTGGACGGCCGGCATGTCGGCCATCGAGTTCCTGCGGGACATCGGCAAGCACTTCCGCGTCAACAAGATGCTGACCAAGGACTCGGTCGCCCGTCGCCTGCAGTCCGAAGAGGGCATCAGCTACACCGAGTTCAGCTACCAGCTGCTGCAGGGCATGGACTTCCTGGAGCTGTACCGGCGGTACGGCTGCACGCTGCAGCAGGGCGGCAGCGACCAGTGGGGCAACCTCACGGCGGGTCTGGACCTGATCCACAAGCTGGAGCCGCACGCCGACGTGCACGCTCTCGCGACCCCGCTGATGACCAAGGCGGACGGCACCAAGTTCGGCAAGACCGAGGGCGGCGCCATCTGGCTCGACCCGGAGATGACGACGCCGTACGCGTTCTACCAGTTCTGGCTGAACGCGGACGACCGGGACATCTCCACGTACATGCGCATCCTCTCCTTCAAGTCCCGTGAGGAGCTCGAGGAGCTGGAGAAGCAGACCGAGGAGCGTCCGCAGGCCCGTGCCGCGCAGCGTGCGCTCGCCGAGGAGCTGACGACGCTGGTGCACGGCGCCGACCAGACGGCCGCCGTGATCGCCGCGTCCAAGGCCCTCTTCGGCCAGGGCGAGCTGACGGAGCTGGACGACCGGACGCTGGCGGCGGCTCTCTCCGAGGTGCCGCACATCCAGGTCGAGCAGCTCGGCCAGGTCGTCGACCTCTTCGCCGAGGTCGGCCTGGTGGCCAGCAAGTCCGCCGCGCGACGCACCGTGAAGGAGGGCGGGGCCTACGTGAACAACGTCAAGGTCGCCGGCGAGGACGCGGTGCCCGCGAAGGAGGACCTGCTGCACGGGCGGTGGCTGGTGCTGCGGCGCGGGAAGAAGAACCTGGCGGCGGTCGAGGTCACCGGCGCGTAGCGCTCCGTGGGTTGCGCCGTTTCGGGTTGCGTCGTAGGGGTGCGGTGATCTGCGGGCTGCGGCTTCAGTGTGGCTGGTCGCGCCCGCGCGGCGGAGCCGCAAATCGATACAGCCCCGCGCCCCTTCAGGGCGCGTCCGCCAGGGCGTTGGTCTCTCACGTCCGTTGCTTTCGTTTGCCCAGCGTCGCCAGGTACAGCATGTCGCCCACGTACACGATGATCACTGCGGCGACGATCTGGAAGACGTGCCGGCTCCAGTCGATGCCGCGGGTCGAATCGACGCCGAACGCGCGGGCGATGGAATTGCCGACGATGGCACCGAGCATGCCGAAGATGGTGGTCAGCCAGAGAGGGCTGTGCTGCTTGCCCGGGATGAGCAACTTCGCGATCAGGCCCAGCACCAGTCCCACGATGATCGCCCACAACCAGCCCATGACTGCCTCCTCGTACGGCTCGGGTGAGCATTACGCCCAGTGTTGGTCCGGACGTGGTACGTCGCATGCCAGGTACGGCCGTACGCGTTATGGCTGAGAGCGTTCCCCCAGGTGACAGGGGCCCCACTCTCGTAGGCGGCGGAGACGGGGCGTAACGTGGGAGGTGTCCTGGCCCGGGTCCCCGACCGGGGGCGGAAGGGTACGGGCAGGGGGAGAGTCCGATGCGGGCGGATGGTGGAATGTGATGCGGAAGCTGCACGCGAGCGGCAACACCGAGGTGTTCCGGATCACCGGGGCCCGGGCGGGCCTCCATGACGATGTGCGCGCGCGGCAGCGCCGGTACGTCATCTCGATGTCGGTCCGTACGGTGTCGGTGATCCTCGCGGCCTCGCTGTGGAACGTCGAACGGCACGTCGCGATCGTGGCGTTGGTACTCGGGGCGATCCTGCCGTACATCGCGGTGGTGATCGCCAATGCGGGGCGGGAAAATGCGCCTTCCTTGCCGTCGACGTTCGTGACCGCGCCGATGCGGCCGATGATCACTCCGCCGCGGACGAATGACGGTTTCGCGGAATCCGTCCCGGAAGATGTCGCGGGGGACTCCGCGCCGGGCGCACAAAGGAAACCGCACGACGAGGCGTGACCCTGCGGACCGCTTCCCTCCGGAAGTCGACTCCACGCCAAGCTCAGGAAAAGCTCAGATCAATAGTGTTGTTCCGGTGCCGGGCGACGGGTTACCCGTGACATACTTCGTAGGCGCTCCGCATCCCCCGTCGGAGCGACGGACCGACGCCGGGCAGCTCCCCCCGTGGCTGCTCGGCGTCGCCTTTTGTGCGCAATCTTGTGAGACGAATCTGTGAGTGACGAGACGCCGATCTGTTCTGCCAAGGGGTGCCGTGCCGACGCCGTGTGGGTGCTGGCGTGGAACAACCCGAAGATTCACACGCCGGAGCGGCGGAAGACGTGGCTCGCTTGTGAAGAACACCGCGAGCATTTGTCGCAGTTCCTCGGGGTGCGGGGGTTTTTGAAGGACGTGGTCCTGTTGAAGGAGTGGGAAGAGGCCTCTTCAGCCACCGATGGCTGACATCGGCCTGTCCGGCTGGACGAAGCTCGGGTCGTCCAGGCCCGCGCCCGCCTTCTTGCCCCACATCGCCAGGCGCCAGATACGGGCGATCTCCTCGTCCGGGGCACCCGAGCGCAGGGCCGCGCGCAGGTCGGTCTCCTCCGTCGCGAACAGGCACGTGCGGACCTGGCCGTCGGCCGTCAGGCGGGTGCGGTCGCAGGCCGCGCAGAACGGGCGGGTCACGGAGGCGATGACCCCGACCACGTGCGGGCCGCCGTCCACCAGCCAACGCTCCGCCGGAGCCGAGCCCCGCTTCTCCTCGCCCTCGGCGGTCAGCTCGAAGCGGCTGCGCAGGGAGGTCAGGATGTCCCCGGCGGTGATCATGCCGTCGCGCTTCCAGCCGTGCTGGGCGTCCAGAGGCATCTGCTCGATGAACCGCAGCTCGTAGTCGTGCTCCACCGCCCAGGCCAGCAGGTCCGGGGCCTCGTCGTCGTTCAGGCCCGGCATCAGCACCGAGTTGACCTTCACCGGGGTCAGGCCCGCGTCGCGGGCGGCGTGCAGGCCCTCGATGACGTCCTTGTGCCGGTCGCGGCGGGTGAGGGTCTTGAAGACGTCCGGACGCAGAGTGTCCAGGGAGACGTTGACCCGGTCCAGGCCCGCCGCCTTCAGAGCGGCCGCGGTGCGCTTGAGACCGATGCCGTTCGTCGTCAGCGACATCTGCGGACGGGGCTCCAGCGCCGCCACCCGCTCCACTATGCCGACCAGGCCCGGGCGCAGCAGCGGCTCACCGCCGGTGAAGCGGACCTCCTCGATCCCGAGGGAGGTCACCGCGATGTCGATCAGACGGACGATCTCGTCGTCCGTGAGCAGGTCGGGCTTGGCGAGCCACTGCAGACCCTCCTCGGGCATGCAGTACGTGCACCGCAGATTGCAGCGATCCGTCAGCGAAACCCTCAGGTCGGTGGCCACCCGGCCGTAGGTGTCGATGAGCACGTGGGCCCCCTCCCTCGTCACAAACCAGATTCTTACTACGTCACCTGCGAGCCTACGTGACCGCACTGACAGCGACACCGGCCCGATCCCACGACGTATGACGCGGCCGCGTCGTAGATCTCTACGACGCGGCCGCTCAGGGGGCGTTCTCAGTGGGCGCCGGTGCCGGTCAGGGACCGGACCTCCAGCTCCGCGTACTTGCCAGCGTCGGGCTCTTCCTTGGACAGGACCGTGCCGAGCCAGCCCATGAAGAAGCCGAACGGGATGGAGATGATGCCCGGGTTCTTCAGCGGGAACCAGGCGAAGTCGACGTCCGGGAACATCGCCTTCGGGTCGCCGGAGACGACCGGCGAGAACAGCACCAGGCCGACGGCGACGATCAGACCGCCGTAGATCGACCACAGCGCGCCCTGGGTGGTGAACCGCTTCCAGAACAGGCTGTAGAGGATCGTCGGCAGGTTGGCGGAGGCCGCGACCGCGAAGGCCAGGGCGACCAGGCCGGCGACGTTCAGGTCGCGGGCGAGGGCGCCGAGCAGGATGGAGACGGCACCGATGCCGATGGTCGCGAGGCGAGCTGCCCGGACCTCCTCCTTCTCGGTGGCCTGGCCCTTCCTGATGACGTTCGCGTAGATGTCGTGGGCGAACGACGAGGACGAGGCCAGGGTCAGGCCGGCGACCACGGCAAGGATCGTCGCGAAGGCCACCGCCGAGATGGTGGCGAGCAGGATCGCACCCCAGGCCGAGTCGACGCCGCCGAGATGCAGGGCGAGCAGCGGTGCCGCCGTGTTTCCGGACGGGTTGGAGGCGATGATCTCGTCCTGGGAGATCAGCGCGGCAGCGCCGAAGCCGAGGGCGATGGTCATCAGGTAGAAGCCGCCGATGATGCCGATGGCCCAGTTCACGGACTTCCGGGCGGCCTTGGCGTTGGGCACCGTGTAGAAGCGGATCAGGATGTGCGGCAGACCTGCGGTGCCGAGGACGAGGGCGATGCCGAGGGAGATGAAGTCCAGCTTCGAGGTGCCGGTCGCGCCGTACTGGAGGCCGGGCTCCAGGAAGGCGGCGCCCTTGCCGCTGTTCTCGGCGGCCTGGCCGAGCAGGTCGGAGATGTTGAAGTTGAACTTCAGCAGCACCAGGAAGGTGATCAGGATCGTCCCGCCGATGAGCAGCACGGCCTTGACCATCTGGACCCAGGTGGTGCCCTTCATGCCGCCGATGGAGACGTACACGATCATCAGGACGCCGACCAGGGCGACGATGAGGATCTTCCCGGCGTCGGTGGTGATGCCGAGCAGCAGGGAGACCAGGACGCCCGCGCCCGCCATCTGGGCCAGCAGGTAGAAGATCGACACGACGATCGTCGAGGTGCCGGCCGCCGTGCGCACCGGGCGCTGGCGCATGCGGTACGCGAGCACGTCACCCATGGTGTAGCGGCCGGAGTTCCGCAGTGGCTCGGCCACCAGGAGCAGGGCGACCAGCCAGGCGACCAGGAAGCCGATGGAGTAGAGGAAGCCGTCGTATCCGAAGAGGGCGATGGCGCCCGCGATGCCGAGGAAGGACGCGGCGGACATGTAGTCGCCGGAGACGGCGAGGCCGTTCTGGAAGGCGCTGAACGACCGGCCACCCGCGTAGAAGTCGGCGGCGTCCTTGGTCTGGCGGCCCGCCCAGACGGTGATGAAAAGGGTCGCGACCACGAAGCACGCGAACAGGGTGATGATCAGCGGCCGGTGCTCGCTGGCCTCGTTGGCCGCAAGGGTCATCGCGGGGCTCATGCGCCGCCCTCCATACGTGTCTTGATGGCCTCAGCCTTGGGGTCGAGCTTGGCGCTGGCGTGCCGCGCGTACCACCAGGCGATGAGGAATGTGGTGACGAACTGGGCGATACCGAAGACGAGCGCGACGTTGATGTTGCCGAACAGCTTGGTGCCCATGAAGTCGCCCCCGTAGTTGGAGAGCAGGACGTACAGCAGGTACCAGGCAATGAAGGCGACGGTCAGCGGAAAGGCGAAGGAGCGGTAGGAGCGGCGCAGTTCACCGAACTCCGCACTCTCCTGCACCTCGGTGAACTCCTCGGTGGAGGGGAGTTTGTATGTCTCTTTCGAGGGGGGCGGTGCGTCGGTAGCCACGGAGTCTCCTCGCGTTGCGGGCGCTGTTGCGACAGTGGACGGGGACGGATCGGGGGTGGGGGGCGGATCGGAAGTCGGGGACGGATCGGGTACGGACATGGACGGCTCTGTTCCTCGTGGTGACATGGATCACTTGAGCCGGGTGGCGATGTTAGGGCCACGGCGCGTGATCCGACAGGGGGCTCGATGGTGCTCGCGCCTCCTGTTCAACGTCACGGCGCCACGCGAGGACCGGTTCAACGCCCCGGGCTTCTTTCCGAAGTCGCCCCGGGTCAGATTGCTGGCCAGTAGGTTCGGGGATAGCTTCGCCTCTGCACCACTCGTCATGTACCTGCCCGAGCGCCCACCCGCGTCTCGGGCGGTCTCGTTCCGGATGATGTGGAGACCCCATGGCTCATCTGCGGTCCAGACGCCGTCTCGGCCTCGCCGTACCCCTCGTTCTGTCGCTGACCGCCTCGCTCGGCTTCCTGCCGACCGGGGCCTCGGCGGTACCGCCCGCGGAGCCCGCCGTGCGGGCCACGGATGCGCCCTCGCTGGCGTATGTCGTCAACACCCGGTCGGACCACCGCACGATCGAGTCGGTGAAGAAGGCGATAGCCGCGGCCGACGGGACGGTGGTGATCGCGTACGCGCGGATCGGCGTGATCGTCGTCCACTCCGCGAACCCCGACTTCGCCCGGGCGATACGCGCGGTGCGCGGGGTGCAGTCGGCGGGTGCGACCCGTACGGCGCCCTTGACCGCCGCCGGCGCGACGGACGAGGGCCCCCTCCAGCTCATGACGGCCCGACAGACCGCAAGGACGACGAGCGCGGCCACCGCGGCAGCCGACAGCGAGCCCCTCGAAGCCGACCAGTGGAACCTGCGCGCCATCGGCGCCGACCGGGCCGCGAAGATCAACCCGGGCAGCGGCAGGGTGACCGTCGCCGTGATCGACAACGGCGTCGACGACACCCACCCCGACCTCGCGCCGAACTTCTCCGCCGCCCAGTCCGCGAACTGCGCCGGCGGCAAGGCGGACACCAGCGCCGGCGCCTGGCGGCCGTACACGAGCACCGCCGCCCACGGCACGCATGTGGCGGGCGAGATAGCCGCGCCGCGCAACGGCATCGGTATTGCCGGCGTCGCCCCCGGCGTCAAGGTCTCCGGGATCAAGGTGAGCGATCCGGTCAACGGTCTCTACTACCCCGAGAGCGTCGTGTGCGCCTTCGTGTTCGCCGCCGACCACGGCGTCGAGATCACGAACAACAGCTACTACGTTGATCCATGGCTGTACAACTGCATGGACGATCCGGACCAGCGGGCGATCGTCGATGCGGTCAACAGGGCCCAGCTGTACGCCCAGAACAAGGGCACCCTCAACCTCGCGTCGGCCGGCAACTCCAACCACGACCTGGACTCCGACGCGATCGTCGACGAGAGCAGCCCCGACGACTCGACCGCGGTCAAGCGCACGGTCGACCCGCACGAGTGCTTCGACGTACCGACCCAGCTGCCGGGCGTCGTCACGGTCAGCGCCACGGGTGTACAGAACCTCAAGTCGTACTACTCCTCGTACGGTTACGGCGTCGTCGACATCGCGGCCCCGGGCGGCGACCGGCTCTACCAGCTCCCGGACACCCCGTCGAAGAACGGCCGCATCCTGTCCACCGTCCCGGGCGGCAAGTACGGCTTTCTGCAGGGCACGTCGATGGCCTCCCCGCAAGCCGCGGGCGTCGCCGCGCTGCTGAAGTCCCGGTACCCGTACGCGACTCCGGACCAGCTGAAGGCGCTACTGAGGGCCGAGGCGGACAACCCGGGCTGCCCGGAGTCCTACGACCTGAACGGCGACGGCACGCAGGACGCGGTGTGCGAGGGCGGCAAGCGGTTCAACGGGTTCTACGGGTTCGGCATCGTCAACGCAGTGGATGCCGTTGATTGATCGGGTAGGCCGGATGTACGGCGGCGGCACTCCGTCCGGCTATCCGTCCGGCCACCCGGTCAACATGTTGATTGAATCAACACTGCATCATGCAGTCATGACGGGAATCAAGTTCGCCTGGTCGGCGGTGGGCGGCGACCCCGCCCTTCTCCCGCGGGTGTCGACCGTACTGCGGGAGGGCGCGCTCCGTGCGCGCCTCCCCGTACGGGAGTTGGCGCGCGCGTGCGTGGGTGCGTGCGCGTTGGCCGCGGCCGAGCTGGGGGCGCGGCGGGCCGGGCTCGCCGAGGTGCCCGGGGTGCGGCTGGACGACGGGGCGATCGCCACGGCGTTCGTGAGTGAACGGCATCTGCTGATCGACGGGCGCGCGCCGGTCGCCTTCGCGCCGCTGTCGCGGTTCTGGCGAACGGCGGACGGCTGGGTGCGGACGCACGCCAACTATCCGCATCACCGGGCCCGGCTGCTGGCCGCGCTGGGGATGACCCAGGAGGATCCGGACGCCGTGGGGGCGGCGCTCGCCGAGCGGTCCTCACGCGAGGTGGAGGAGTCCGTGTACGCGGCCGGCGGGCTGGCCGTGGCGCTGCGTACGCCCGAGGAGTGGGCGGTGCACGAGCAGGCGGCCGCGGTGGCCCGACGGCCGCTCGTCGAGCGCGAGCGGCTGGACACGGCACGCGCGCGTGCGCTCCCGCCGCTCGACGGTGCGCCCCTTCTTCCCGCCGCCGGGGTGCGCGTGCTGGATCTGACGCGGGTCATCGCGGGCCCGGTCGCCACGCGCACGCTCGCACTGCTCGGCGCGGACGTCCTGCGCGTGGACGCGCCGGACCTGCCCGAACTGGCCGACCAGCACGCCGACACGGGCTTCGGGAAGCGCTCGGCGACGCTGGACCTGGTGGCTGACCGGCGCGCCTTCGAGGAACTGCTCGCGGCCGCGGACGTCGTCGTCACCGGGTACCGGCCGGGCGCCCTGGACCGGTTCGGGCTGTCGGCTCAGGAACTGGCCGAGCGGCGGCCCGGGCTGGTCGTGGCGCAGTTGTCGGCATGGGGGCCGTACGGGCCGTGGGGCGGGCGGCGAGGGTTCGACAGTCTCGTGCAGGCCGCCACCGGAATCGCCGCGATCGAGGGATCGGCCGAGCGGCCCGGCGCGCTGCCCGCGCAGGCCCTAGATGTACTCGGTCATGACTTTGGTGACAGTCGGCTGATCGGTGGCTGGCCGCCGAGCGCGGTGTGTCGGCGGCCAGTGTTGTAGAAGTGAAGCCAG
>NZ_LLZG01000043.1 GCF_001509475.1 Streptomyces regalis | reverse complement strand
GCCCGGTTACATTCCGAACCCGGAAGCTAAGCCTTACAGCGCCGATGGTACTGCAGGGGGGACCCTGTGGGAGAGTAGGACGCCGCCGAACTCCTTTTAACGGGTCGGACCCGGAACTTCGGTTCCGGGTCCGACCCTTTTTTGTTGTGCGTCACCTGAAGTTCACGTACCGCAACCAACATCACCCATATGGGTACTGCTGCAATGCTCAGGGCCGCCGGCGTCGGAGTCGGTGACGAGGTTGTTGTACCGGCCTTCGGGAACGTCGAAGTCGCCGAGGCTGTGGTTCTGGCCGGGGCGCTGCCGGTGTTCGCCGACATAGATCCGGTGACGTACTGCCTGGACGACGCTGCTGTCGAGGCCGTCGTCACCCCGCGGACGGCGGCCGTCGTCGCCGTACATCGCTTTGGCCGGTCGGCCGGTATCGCGCGGTTGCATGAGCTCGGGCAGCGGCATGGGTTGTTGGTGTTGGAGCAGGGGGAGTCCGAGGCTCCGTACGACGAGATCGCTCAGCGCAGGCAGCGGGCCGCGTATCTGGATGCGAAGTTGAAGGGCGTGCACACCCCCGATGGCGGTGACGGGCACACCTACCAGCAGTACGTCGTGCGTGTGCCCGGAAACGGGCGGCCGGACCGGGACGCCTTCGCTCGGGCCGTGCGGGCCAGGGGAGTTGAATGCCGGGTGCCGGTGAAGACGCCCGTGCACAGGCTGCCCGAGTTCCGGCGGTGTGTATCTCTGCCGGAGACCGAGCGGGCCGCTGATGAAACGTTGGCTCTGCCTGTCGATGCCTCTCTGACGAAGCGGGACATGCAGCGGATCGTGTCGGCCTGCAATGCGCTCGGAGGACTGCTCCAACCCGCCTTCTGAGCGAGTTTGGGAGCACGGGTGTGTTCGGGGTATGATCTATTCCGTTGCCGCGAGGGAAACTTCGCAAAAGGTGACAGGCCCCTATAGCTCAGTCGGTAGAGCGTCTCCATGGTAAGGAGAAGGTCAACGGTTCGATTCCGTTTGGGGGCTCCAGACGAAAGGCCCCGCCCATTTGGGCGGGGCCTTTCTCATGCCCTCCGTGTGCCTTAGCTCAGTCCTTGTGGATGCCCGGCACGCGCATTGCCAGGATCGCCATGTCGTCGGACGGGGCGTCCGAAGCGAAGCGTTCGACTGCGCGCATGATGCGGGCTGCTACCGCGCCCGCCGTCAGGCCGGTGCAGGTGGTGAGGACGTCGGTGAGTCCGTCGTCGCCCAGCATGCGGCTGCCTTCGCGGCGTTCGGTGACGCCGTCCGTGACGCACAGGAGGACGTCGCCCGGGTCGAGCGTGACTGTCTGCTCGTAGAGCTCCAGGTCGTCCATGACGCCGAGGAGAGGCTGGGGCTCGGCGGCCGGCTCGACTGTGCCGTCCTGGCGCAGGCGGAGCGGGAGTGGGTGGCCGGCGCAGACCACCTTCAGCTCGGCGCTTCCGTCCTCCTGTGGCCTCAACTCGCCGTAGAGGAGCGTCAGGAAGCGGCTGCGGGCGCCCTCGTCGAGGATCGCGGAGTTCAGGCGTTCCAGCACCGCCGGGCCGCTCAGGCCCTCGCGGGCCAGGAGCCGGAGTGCGTGCCGGGCCAGGCCCGTGACCGCGGCGGCGTTCGGGCCCGTACCGCAGACGTCGCCGATGGCGAAGCCGTAGGCACCGTCGCTGATCGGGAAGAGGTCGTAGAAGTCGCCGCCGACCTCGTTGCCCTCTCCGGCTGCGCGGTAGATGACCTCGACCTCGACGCCGTCGATCTCGGGGAGCTCGGGCGGCAGGAGGCTGCGCTGGAGGGACTGGCTGATGGCCGTGCGCTCGGAGTAGAGGCGGGCGTTGTCCAGGGCCAGGGCGGCTCGGCGGCTCAAGTCCTCGGCGAGTTCCAGGATTTCCTGGCGGAAGTGTTCGTCGGTCGGCTTGCCGAGGGTCAGCATGCCGATGACTCGGTTGCGGGCCACCAACGGCAGTACGACCGTCTCGCCGCCCACCGCGGACGCTGTGGCCAGGGTGGGGCCGATGCCCGCGCTGATGCGGCCGACCGGCTCGCCCAGGCCCAGGCTGCGCATCGAGGTGCGCAGGGCCGCCTGGTGGGCCGACTCGGCGGGAGCCGACCAGACGCGGGCGCCGGGGGTGGGGACCGGGTCCGGTGGGGCGATCTTGGACAGCAACGACTTAATGCCGTCGATGAGTTCCTCGTCCTCATGCAGGACGTACGACAGGTACGGCTCCGAGGCCTGGTCGGCGATGGTGTAGACCGCGCACCAGGTGGCCAGGGTCGGGACCGTCATCTGGGCCATCAGGGCCAGCGTCTGGTCGCGGTCCAGGGTACCGGCGAGCAGGTCGGAGGCCTCGACGAGGAAGCTGAGCGAGCCTCGGCGCAGGCGCTCCAGTTCGCCCAGGCGGGCGGACTCCACGGCCAACGCGATGCGGTCGGCGGCGAACTGGAGGCGCAACGCCTCTTCGTTGGAGTACCTGGACGGGGCTTCGGCGGCGACGCCGAGGGAGCCGGTGAGGCGGCCCTCGACCTTCAGGGGCACCGTGACGACCGAGCGCATACCGGTGCCGTTCAGCAGGGGCACGGCACCGGGGACCATGGTGAGGTCCTCGTGGACCGCCGGCATACGGGCGGAGCCGTAGCGGCCGGGACCAGCTTCGACGGGCACGCGCGCGAAGCGCTGGCGGGCGGAGGGCAGGCCTGTCGAGGCGCGGACCTCCAACTCTGTTTCGTCGTCGGTCGCCAGGAGCAGGAACGCGGAGTCGCCGTCGAGCATGTCGCGGGCTCGTTCCACCGTGCGCTGGAGGAGGCCGTCGAGATCGTCCGGGGCGGGGGAGCCGATGAACACCTCGAAGGGGTCGGTGCTCTGGGCATCGGAGCTGGTGGACGTGTCGGAGGCCGGCACGCGCAACGGGGTCTGCAGGACGGCGCGTTCGTGGTCGCGGACCAGGAGACAGACCGTGGACGGCTCGCCGTTCGTGTCGCGGACGCGGAGGTGGGAGGCGTACACCGGTGTGACGCGGCCGTTGGCGCCCCTTATGCCGTAGCTGCCTTCCCAGCGGGAGAGTTGGAGCGCCTCCGCGATACCGGTGCTGGTGCCCGGCGTGTGCGGCCAGGCCGCGAGGTCGGTGAGGGGCTTGCCGGTGACCTGCTCGGCCGCATAGCCGAAGAGATCCTCCGCGTCCTCGTTCCAGGACGAGATGGCGCCCGCGCGGTCGATCTGGACCACCGCGACGCGGACGCGGCCGTCGGCGAGTGGGAGGAGGTCGGAGGGGAGGGACGGGCCGGCCGTGCGGGTGCCCACCGGGCGCTCAGGGAGGTCGAGTTGGAACCAGACCTGCTTGTGCGTGGGTGTGTACTCGACGCCCCAGCAGGCGGCCAGGGCCGCGCACAGCTGGAGGCCGCGGCCGCCCTCGCGGTCGGGGCTGCCCATGTTGACGGGCGAGCCCTGGAGCGGGATCTCGCGCTCCGGATATCGGTCGGCCACCTCGATCCGTACGCCGTCGTCACTGCGCAGACACAGAACGTCCGCGGACGTACCCGCGTGCACGACGGCGTTCGTCACCAGCTCGCTGGTGAGGACCACGGCGTCGTCGACGATGTCGGCGAAGCCCCAGCCCTGAAGTGTGTCGCGGACGAAGGAGCGGGCGCTCGCGACTGATCGCCCGACGGGATCGAAGCTGGCTGCCGCGCGCGCGGTGATCACAGAACTCCTCGTCCGGTTGTCGACGTGCAGGGCTCCGCGGCCGGTCGGGTCGCGCCGCTGGTGCGGCATGTGCGCGCCCGTCGGCCGGTCCGGGGATGGTCCCCCCGGGATCAGTCCGGTGGTCATGTCCGGCTGCCCCTCCGATGCCCGCTCGTGCTCCTCCTGCCACCGCCCAGGCCGGACGGACCGGCGCGGCTGGACAGCCGCATGCAAGGTTACTTACCTTCGACGGCCATGCCGATGCCGGTCTGCAGTGTTTCCGTCCCGAGGGTGTGCGGACGATGTGCGAAGCTGCCGAACTGTTATGGCCGGGTTCAGCCAGGGTGAAACACTGGGCAGGCTTCTTGTGAAGGTCCGGGCAGGCTGAGTGTCATTCGCGTTCTGCGGGCAGCAGCACGTGGTGTGGCCTGGTATATCCGGCAGGAATGCCCAGCAGTAACGGGTACGCCGAGCGGTAGCACCCGAACACAGCAGTAACGGTCGACCCCTGCGGGAGGGACACAGTGGAGTCTGGCGCAGCGACGCGGGGCACTAAGACGCGCGCGAAAGGCGGACAGTCCCCGAAGAACGAGCGCAAGACGCGAGGCGGGACCACCGCGGTGGACACGGCTGCCCTGAACCGGCTGCTGACGGCCCTGGTGTCGATGCGCGACGGGAACTTCCGGAAGCGGCTCACGGTGTCCGGGGACGGCGTGATGTCCGAGATTGCCGCGGTTTTCAATGAGGTGGCCGACCGCAATCTCCACTTGACGGGTGAGTTGTCACGGGTGCGGCGCATGGTGGGCCGCGAGGGCAAGCTCACGGAACGGCTGGAGACGGGCGCCTGTGAGGGTTCCTGGTCGACCGCCATCGACAACTCCAACGCCCTGGTCGACGACCTCGTACGACCCGTCTCCGAGGTCGGCCGGGTGCTGTCCGCGGTGGCCGAGGGTGATCTGTCGCCCCGCATGGAGCTGCGGACGCAGGCGCCGGACGGGACCGGGCATCCGCTGCGGGGTGAGTTCCTCAAGGTCGGGCGGACTGTGAACAACCTTGTCGATCAGCTGTCGACGTTCACCGACGAGGTCACGCGCGTGGCCAGCGAGGTGGGTACCGAAGGCAAGCTGGGCGGGCAGGCACGCGTGCGTGGCATGTCGGGTTCGTGGAAGGACCTCACGGACTCGGTCAACACGATGGCGTACCGACTGACTGCGCAGGTGAGGGACATCGCGCTGGTGACCACGGCGGTCGCCAAGGGTGATCTGTCCCGCAAGGTCACGGTTCACGTGGCCGGCGAGATGCTGGAGCTGAAGAACACCGTCAACACGATGGTGGACCAGCTGTCGTCGTTCTCCTCCGAGGTGACGCGAGTCGCGCGCGAGGTGGGCACCGAGGGCGAGCTCGGCGGGCAGGCGCAGGTGCCGGGTGTGGCCGGCGTGTGGAAGGACCTCACCGATTCGGTGAACCTCATGGCCGGCAACCTGACCGCGCAGGTGCGAGGAATCGCACAGGTGACCACCGCGGTCGCCAACGGTGACCTGTCGCAGAAGGTGACGGTGTCGGCACGCGGCGAGGTCGCGCAGCTCGCGGACACGATCAACCAGATGACCGAGACGCTGCGGATCTTCGCGGACGAGGTCACGCGCGTGGCCAACGAGGTCGGTGCGGCCGGGCAGCTGGGCGGTCAGGCGAATGTGCCGGGTGCGGCCGGTACCTGGAAGGACCTGACGGACTCCGTCAACACGGTGTTCCGGAATCTCACCATTCAGGTGAGGGACATCGCCGCCGTGACTACGGCCGTGGCCAATGGTGATCTCTCCCAGAAGGTCACGGTCAACGTGGCCGGCGAGATGCTGGAGCTCAAGAACACCGTCAACGGCATGGTCGATCAGCTGTCGTCCTTCGGTTCCGAGGTCACGCGTGTCGCGCGTGAGGTCGGTGTCGAGGGTGAGCTGGGCGGGCAGGCCCAGGTCCCGGGAGCCGCGGGGACGTGGAAGGACCTGACGGACTCCGTCAACACCGCGTTCCGGAACCTCACCGGACAGGTGAGGAACATCGCTCAGGTCACGACGGCCGTGGCCAACGGTGACCTGTCGCAGAAGGTCACCGTGGACGTCTCCGGCGAGATGCTCCAGCTGAAGAACACCGTGAACACGATGGTGGACCAGCTGTCGTCCTTCGCCGACCAGGTGACCCGGATGGCCCGGGACGTGGGTACGGAGGGCCGGCTGGGCGGTCAGGCGGTCGTACCGGGTGTGGCCGGTACGTGGAAGGAGCTCACCGACTCCGTCAACGGAATGGCAGGAAACCTTACCGCCCAGGTGCGCAACATCGCGCAGGTGACCACGGCGGTGGCCCGCGGCGACCTGTCCCAGAAGATCGATGTCGACGCGCGCGGCGAGATCCTGGAGCTGAAGAACACCATCAACACGATGGTCGACCAGCTCTCCGGCTTCGCCGACCAGGTGACCCGGGTCGCCCGCGAGGTGGGCACCGAGGGCCGCCTCGGCGGTCAGGCGCAGGTGCCCGGCGTCGCTGGTGTGTGGCGGGACCTGACCGACTCCGTGAACGGAATGGCAGGAAACCTTACCGCCCAGGTGCGCAACATCGCCCAGGTCGCCACCGCGGTCGCCCGGGGTGACCTCTCGCAGAAGATCACGGTGGACGCGCGTGGCGAGATCCTGGAGCTCAAGAACACGCTGAACACGATGGTGGACCAGCTGTCGTCGTTCGCGGAGGAGGTCACCAGGGTCGCCCGTGAGGTGGGTACGGAGGGCCAGCTCGGCGGTCAGGCCGAGGTGCAGGGTGTCTCCGGTACCTGGAAGGACCTGACCCAGTCCGTGAACTTCATGGCGAACAACCTGACCATCCAGGTGCGTCAGATCGCCGAGGTCACGACCGCGGTCGCCAAGGGTGACCTGTCGAAGAAGATCACTGTTGACGCGAAGGGCGAGATCCTTGAGCTCGTCACGACGGTCAACACGATGGTCGATCAGCTGTCCAGCTTCGCCGAGCAGGTGACCCGGGTGGCCCGCGAGGTGGGCACCGAGGGCATCCTGGGCGGCCAGGCCCATGTGCCCGGTGTCACGGGCATCTGGAAGGACCTCAGCGGCAACGTCAACCTGATGGCCAAGAACCTGACCATGCAGGTGCGGAACATCTCCCAGGTCGCGGCGGCCGTCGCCAACGGCGACCTGACGCGGACGGTGACGATCGAGGCGCGCGGTGAGGTCGCTCAGCTCGCCGACACCTTCAACACCATGGTGAAGACGCTGAGTTCGTTCGCCGACCAGGTCACCAAGGTGGCCCGTGAGGTGGGCACGGACGGCATCCTCGGTGGTCAGGCGCACGTGCCGGGCGTGGCGGGCACGTGGAAGGACCTCACTGAGTCCGTGAACCAGATGGCGTCCAACCTCACCGGTCAGGTGCGCAACATCGCCATGGTCACCACGGCCATCGCCAAGGGTGACCTGACCAAGAAGATCGACATTGATGCTCGCGGCGAGATTCTCGAGCTCAAGACGACGATCAACACGATGGTCGACCAGCTGTCGTCCTTCGCCGAAGAGGTCACCCGAGTCGCCCGCGAGGTGGGCACCGAAGGGCAGCTCGGCGGCCAGGCACGCGTGCGTGACGTCGACGGAACCTGGCGCGACCTTACCGAGTCCGTGAACGAGATGGCCGGGAACCTCACCCGGCAGGTGCGCGCCATCGCGCGCGTGGCGACCGCGGTGACCCGCGGTGACCTGAACCTGAAGATCGACGTCGACGCGTCCGGCGAGATCCAGGAGCTGCAGGACTACATCAACAAGATGATCGCCAACCTGCGCGACACCACGATCGCCAACAAGGAGCAGGACTGGCTCAAGGGCAACCTCGCCCGTATCTCCGCCCTGATGCAGGGCCGACGCGACCTGGAGGACGTGGCCTCGCTGATCATGAGCGAGCTGACACCGGTGGTGACGGCACAGCACGGCGCGTTCTTCGTCGCGATGCCCCTCCTCGATGGCAAGGACATGAGCGCCGAGGCCGAGGACCAGTACGAGCTGCGGATGCTCGGGTCGTACGGCTACTCGATGGGCTCCATGCCGACGTCCTTCCGGCCGGGTGAGGCGCTCATCGGGACGGCCGCCGAGGAGAAGCGCACGATCCTGGTGGAGAACGCGCCCAGCGGCTACCTGAAGATCTCCTCCGGGCTCGGGGAGGCCCCGCCCGCACAGGTGATCGTCCTTCCGGTGCTCTTCGAGGGCAAGGTGCTCGGCGTGATCGAGCTGGCGTCCTTCACGCCGTTCACGCAGATCCAGAAGGACTTCCTCAACCAGATCGCCGAGATGATCGCGACCAGCGTCAACACCATCTCCGTCAACACCAAGACCGAGGTGCTGCTGAAGCAGTCGCAGGAGCTGACCGAGCAACTCCGTGAGCGGTCCGCCGAGTTGGAGAACCGGCAGAAGGCCCTCCAGGCGTCCAACGCCGAGCTGGAGGAGAAGGCCGAGCTGCTGGCCCAGCAGAACCGCGACATCGAGGTGAAGAACACCGAGATCGAGGAGGCGCGGCAGGTCCTGGAGGAGCGCGCCGAGCAGCTCGCCGTGTCGATGCGCTACAAGAGCGAGTTCCTCGCCAACATGTCGCACGAGCTGCGTACGCCGCTGAACTCGCTGCTGATTCTGGCCAAGCTGCTCGCCGACAACGCCGAGGGCAACCTCTCGCCCAAGCAGGTCGAATTCGCCGAGACCATCCATGGCGCCGGTTCCGACCTGCTCCAGCTGATCAATGACATCCTCGACCTGTCGAAGGTCGAGGCGGGCAAGATGGACGTCTCCCCGACGCGCATCGCGCTCGTCCAGCTCGTCGACTACGTGGAGGCCACCTTCCGGCCGCTGACCGCGGAGAAGGGCCTGGACCTGTCCGTACGGGTCTCGCCGGAGCTGCCCGCCACGCTGCACACCGACGAACAGCGGCTCCTGCAGGTGCTGCGCAACCTGCTGTCCAACGCGGTGAAGTTCACCGACTCCGGATCCGTCGAACTGGTCATCCGGCCGGCCAGCGCGGACGTACCGATGAAGATCCGGGAGCAACTGCTGGAGGCCGGTTCGCTGACCGAGGCGGACGCGCCCCTGATCGCGTTCTCCGTGACCGACACCGGTATCGGGATCGCGGCCAGCAAGATGCGGGTGATCTTCGAGGCGTTCAAGCAGGCGGACGGCACGACCAGCCGCAAGTACGGCGGTACGGGGCTGGGGCTGTCCATCTCGCGGGAGATCGCGCAGCTTCTCGGCGGGGAGATCCACGCGCAGAGCGAGCCGGGACGTGGCTCGACGTTCACGCTGTATTTGCCGCTGCACCCGAGCGAACTGCCCCCGCACGGCTACCAGCAGCAGCTGCCGGCCCTCGACGCGGGCGCCCTGGTGGCATCGGCGGCCGAGCTGGCGGAGCTGGCAGACGTGGAGATCGAGACGCCCGCCGAGGTGAGGTCGTACCGGGAGACGCAGAACGGCGCCGCCGCGCTCTTCAGGCGCCGCCGCAGGGCCGCGACCGAACTCGAGCAGCGGCCGGCGCAGCAGGAGCAGTGGTCGGCGGCGGAGCAGGCCGCGGCGCCGCAGGCGCACCGGGGCATCCGGTTCGGCGGCGAGAAGGTGCTGATCGTCGACGACGACATCCGTAACGTCTTCGCGCTGACCAGCGTCCTGGAACAGCATGGCCTGTCCGTGCTGTACGCCGAGAACGGCCGTGAGGGCATCGAGGTCCTGGAACAGCACGACGACGTCGCGGTCGTCCTGATGGACATCATGATGCCCGAGATGGACGGGTATGCGACGACCACGGCGATCCGCAGGATGCCGCAGTTCGCCGGGCTCCCGATCATCGCGCTGACCGCCAAGGCGATGAAGGGCGACCGGGAGAAGGCGATCGAGTCGGGCGCTTCCGATTACGTGACGAAGCCGGTCGATCCCGATCACCTGCTGGCGGTGATGGACCAGTGGATGAGGGAGCAGTGACGGGAACCAACAGTGTTCACGCGGAGTTGCTGACTCAGTGTGCTCGAAGCCGTGTAGAAGTGCGGGATTGGGGGAACCTTCTGGTCTCCCGCTACGTTTCTGCTACGTGCACAGTGACATCGCGGTGACAGGGTGTGGCGACAGGCGGGGTGCGGCTACCATGACCGGCACGAGGGCGGGCGGCGTAAGGGAGTCGTCCCCTGGGGCGGAGCCCGGTGCACTGCCGGGGCGAGGAGGGCGGGCCATGGTGCAGAAGGCCAAGATCCTCCTGGTCGATGACCGGCCGGAGAATCTGCTGGCGCTGGAGGCGATCCTCTCTGCGCTCGATCAGACCCTGGTGCGGGCATCGTCCGGGGAGGAAGCGCTCAAAGCACTTCTGACGGACGACTTCGCGGTCATTCTGCTGGACGTCCAGATGCCGGGAATGGACGGTTTCGAAACCGCGGCGCACATCAAGCGGCGGGAACGGACCCGGGACATCCCGATCATCTTCCTCACCGCGATCAACCACGGCCCGCACCACACCTTCCGCGGCTACGCGGCGGGCGCGGTGGACTACATCTCCAAGCCGTTCGACCCGTGGGTGCTGCGGGCGAAGGTCTCGGTGTTCGTCGAGCTGTACATGAAGAACTGCCAGCTACGCGAGCAGGCGGCGCTGCTGCGACTCCAGTTGGAGGGCGGTGGCAAGGCCGCGGGCGGGGACGCGAAGGAGCCGGCGGGTCTGCTCGCCGAACTGTCGGCGCGGCTCGCCGCGGTCGAGGAGCAGGCCGAGGCGCTGTCCAAGCAGCTTGACGACGAGTCGGCGGACGCGGCGGCGGTGGCCACGGCGGCTCATCTCGAACGCAAACTCACAGGGTTGCGGCGGGCACTGGACGCGCTGGAGCCGGGCACGGGGAGCGCGTCCTCGGTGCCCTCGCAGAACTGACGTCGCGGTGGCGCGCGTTGGCCGGCCGGCGGCGCCGAGCCGTCCTGGGCGATACCGGGCCGTGAATCGGTGTCAGTTCACCGCCTCCACAAGCGCGACACGAACGGGTGAAGCAGTGGGCACACGTGTCCGCTGCTTCCTCCACCGGTAACCTCACACCCATGGCCTCACGTCCCTCCGCAGCCAAGAAGCCGCCCGCGAAGAAGGCGGCCGCTTCCGCGAAGGCTCCGGCGAAGAAGGCCGCTGCCAAGAAAGCCCCCGCGAAGAAGGCGCCGGCCAAGAAGGCCGCGGCGAAGAAAGCCGCGCCGCCGAAACCGGCTCCGAACCCCACCGGGGGCATCTACCGGCTCGTGCGCGCCGTCTGGCTCGGGCTGGCGCACGCGGTCGGCGCGGTGTTCCGGGGCATAGGGCAGGGTGCGAAGAACCTCGACCCCGCCCATCGCAAGGACGGCATCGCGCTGTTGCTCCTCGGCCTCGCGCTGATCGTCGCCGCCGGCACCTGGTCGAATCTGCGCGGCCCCGTCGGCGATCTCGTCGAGATCATCGTGACCGGCGCGTTCGGCCGGCTCGACCTGCTCGTGCCGATCCTGCTCGCGGTCATCGCCGTACGGTTCATCCGGCACCCCGAGAAGCCCGAGGCCAACGGCCGCATCGTCATCGGCCTGTCCGCGCTCGTCATCGGCGTGCTCGGCCAGGTCCACATCGCCGTCGGCTCGCCCGCCCGCAGCGCCGGCATGCAGGCCATAAGGGACGCCGGCGGACTCATCGGCTGGGGCATGGCGACCCCGCTGACGTACACCATGGGCGAGGTCCTCGCCGTACCGCTGCTCGCGCTGCTCACGATCTTCGGCCTGCTGGTCGTCACGGCCACCCCGGTCAACGCCATCCCCCAGCGGCTGAGGCAGTTGGGCGTGAAGCTCGGCATCCTGCCCGACCCCGACGAGGACGACGAGTACACCGAGGACGAGCAGCGCTACGACGACCAGTGGCGCGAGGCGCTGCCCGCCTCGCGCGGTCGTAGGCGCACTCCGGCTCCCGAGGCGTACGACCCCGACAGCGCCGAGCAGGAGGCCCTCTCGCGGCGTCGTGGGCGCCCGAGGCGCTCCGCGGTGCCGCAGCCCGAGATGGACCGTCCCATGGACGCTGTGGACGTCGCAGCGGCCGCCGCTGCCGCGCTCGACGGCGCCGTCCTGCACGGGATGCCGCCCTCGCCGATCGTCGCCGACCTCACCCAGGGCGTGAGCGTGGGCGACCGCGCGGAGACCACCCCGGTGCCGACGCCCGTCCCGGCCGCGCGGCCCAAGCAGGAGAAGCTCCCCAAGACCGAGGTCCCGGATCTCACGAAGTCCGGGGTACCGGACCTCACCAAGGCCGCGCCCGACGAGATGCGCGACCTGCCTCCGCGGGCCGAACAGCTCCAGCTGTCCGGTGACATCACGTACTCGCTCCCGTCGCTGGACCTCCTGGAGCGCGGTGGCCCGGGCAAGTCGCGCAGCGCCGCCAACGACGCCGTCGTCGAGTCGCTGACCACCGTCTTCACCGAGTTCAAGGTCGATGCCCGCGTCACCGGCTTCACGCGCGGGCCTACGGTCACGCGCTACGAGGTCGAACTCGGCCCCGCCGTGAAGGTCGAGCGGATCACCGCGCTGACGAAGAACATCGCGTACGCGGTCGCCAGCCCGGACGTGCGGATCATCAGCCCGATCCCCGGCAAGTCGGCGGTCGGCATCGAGATCCCCAACACCGACCGCGAGATGGTCAACCTCGGTGACGTGCTGCGCCTCGCGGCCGCCGCCGAGGACGACCACCCGATGCTGGTCGCGCTCGGCAAGGACGTCGAGGGCGGCTATGTGATGGCCAACATGGCGAAGATGCCGCATGTGCTGGTTGCCGGTGCGACCGGTTCCGGTAAGTCGTCGTGCATTAACTGCTTGATCACTTCGGTCATGATGCGGGCGACCCCGGAGGACGTCCGCATGGTGCTGGTCGACCCCAAGCGCGTCGAGCTGACCGCCTACGAGGGCATCCCGCACCTGATCACGCCGATCATCACCAACCCGAAGCGGGCCGCCGAGGCGCTCCAGTGGGTCGTACGGGAGATGGACCTTCGGTACGACGACCTGGCGGCGTACGGCTACCGGCACATCGACGACTTCAACGAAGCCGTGCGCAACGGCAAGGTGAAGGCGCCGGAGGGCAGCGAGCGCGAGCTTCAGCCGTACCCCTACCTGCTGGTCATCGTCGACGAGCTCGCCGACCTGATGATGGTCGCGCCGCGCGACGTGGAGGACTCGATCGTGCGCATCACGCAGCTCGCGCGCGCGGCCGGCATCCACCTGGTGCTCGCAACCCAGCGGCCGTCGGTCGACGTCGTCACCGGTCTCATCAAGGCGAACGTCCCCTCACGGCTCGCCTTCGCCACGTCGTCGCTCGCGGACTCGCGCGTCATCCTCGACCAGCCCGGTGCCGAGAAGCTGATCGGCAAGGGCGACGGGCTGTTCCTGCCGATGGGCGCCAACAAGCCCACACGTATGCAGGGCGCCTTCGTGACGGAGGAGGAGGTCGCGGCGGTCGTCCAGCACTGCAAGGACCAGATGGCGCCCGTCTTCCGGGACGACGTCACCGTGGGCACCAAGCAGAAGAAGGAGATCGACGAGGAGATCGGCGACGACCTCGATCTGCTCTGCCAGGCGGCCGAGCTGGTGGTCTCCACACAGTTCGGGTCGACGTCCATGCTGCAGCGCAAGCTGCGCGTCGGGTTCGCCAAGGCCGGGCGGCTGATGGACCTCATGGAGTCGCGGGGCATCGTCGGGCCGAGCGAGGGTTCCAAAGCTCGTGACGTTCTTGTGAAACCTGATGAGCTGGACGGCGTGCTGGCCGTGATCCGCGGGGAGGCTTAAGGGGAGTCCGGGGCGGAAACGGGACGCAGTGGTCGCCTTGTGGACGGGTGGGTGATGAGTCGATGTCCGATCGTGACTCACCCGTAAGGGATCATTGAGCAACCGTTCCCCTTCGGCGTACGTCAAGTTGAGGGAAGCGTGACAATCTCGTACCCCGTCATCGGCGTGTCCGGCCATTCCGATGGCGTACAAAGTCCCACCGCCCGGTTGCCCCACCCTTTCGTACCCCCCATAGACTGAACCTCCAGCACAGGTGGCTTAAACGCTCGAAAGGCGCCCCCGTGTCCATCGGCAACTCCCCTGAAGACGAGCGTCCGTTCGAAGACGTGTCCGACGAAGCCCGCACCTCGATCGGCCGTGCCCTCCAGCAGGCGCGCATCGACGCAGGGCTGACCGTCGACGACGTCAGTAACGCCACCCGGGTCCGCATCGCCATCGTGCATGCCATCGAGGCGGACAACTTCGCTGCCTGCGGCGGCGACGTGTACGCCCGAGGCCACATCCGGACCCTGGCCAAGGCCGTGCACCTCGATCCGGCCCCGCTTCTCGCCCAGTACGACGCCTCGCACGGCGGACGACCGGCGCCGACCCCGGCGGCCCCCCTGTTCGAGGCGGAGCGCATCCGCCCCGAGCGGCGCGGGCCCAACTGGACCGCGGCCATGGTCGCCGCGATCGTCGCCGTGATCGGGTTCGTCGGGTTCACCGCGTTCAAGGGTGAGGACCAGGGCGGCAAGTCGTCGGTCGCCGAAGGCGGCTCGACGCCGACCGCCGACAAGACCACGCCCACCCCGAAGACCGACAAGCCCAAGGACCCGAAGCCGTCGGACAGCGCCATCGCCGCCGTCCCGCAGAACAAGGTGACCGTCCAGGTCAGCGCCGTCGACGGAAGGAGCTGGGTCGGGGTCAAGGACCACAACGGCCGGCTGCTCTTCGACGGACTCCTCAAGCAGGGCGACTCCAAGACCTTCCAGGACAGCGAGAAGATCAACCTCGTCCTCGGTGACGCGGGTGCGATCGACCTGTACGTCAACGGCAAGAAGATCGAGGACGACTGGCAGCCGGGCGCCGTGGAGCGCCTCACGTACACGAAGGGCGACCCGCAGGCCGGATAAGTCGGGCCGAAGGGTTGAGCACGGACGGGGTTGGCCAAGATCGGCCAACCCCGTCGACGTGGGCTGTCAGTGAGACAAAGTAGTCTTGAGCCCATGCCTGAACGCCGTACCGTCGCACTCGTCACTCTTGGCTGCGCCCGTAACGAGGTGGACTCGGAGGAGCTCGCAGGCCGCTTGGAGGCGGACGGCTGGGCCCTCGTGGAGGACGCCGAGGACGCGGATGTCGCCGTCGTTAACACGTGCGGCTTCGTCGACGCCGCCAAGAAGGACTCCGTCGACGCCCTCCTGGAGGCCAACGACCTCAAGGGACATGGAAGAACCCAGGCCGTCGTGGCGGTGGGCTGCATGGCCGAGCGGTACGGCAAGGAGCTCGCCGAGGCTCTCCCCGAGGCCGACGGCGTGCTCGGCTTCGACGACTACGCGAACATCTCGGACCGCCTGCAGACCATCCTCAACGGCGGCATCCATGCCTCGCACACCCCGCGGGACCGCCGAAAGCTGCTGCCGATCAGCCCGGCCGAGCGGCAGGAGTCCGCGGCCGACGTCGCGCTGCCCGGGCACGCCCCCGTCGATCTTCCGGAAGGGCTTGCTCCGGCCTCCGGCCCCCGTGCGCCCCTGCGCCGCCGCCTGGACGGTGCCCCGGTCGCCTCGGTGAAGCTCGCCTCCGGCTGCGACCGGCGCTGCTCCTTCTGCGCCATCCCGTCCTTCCGCGGCTCCTTCATCTCGCGCCGCCCGAGCGACGTGCTGAACGAGACGCGGTGGCTCGCCGAGCAGGGCGTCAAGGAGATCATGCTGGTCTCCGAGAACAACACGTCCTACGGCAAGGACCTGGGCGACATCCGCCTGCTGGAGTCCCTGCTGCCGGAGCTGGCGGAGGTCGACGGCATCGAGCGTGTCCGCGTCAGCTACCTCCAGCCGGCCGAGATGCGGCCCGGCCTCATCGACGTGCTGACCTCGACGCCGAAGATCGCCCCGTATTTCGACCTGTCCTTCCAGCACTCCGCGCCCGATGTGCTGCGCGCGATGCGCCGCTTCGGCGACACCGACCGCTTCCTGGAGCTCCTCGACACCATCCGTGGCAAGGCACCCCAGGCCGGCGTGCGCTCCAACTTCATCGTCGGATTCCCCGGTGAGACCGAGGCCGACCTGGCCGAGCTGGAGCGGTTCCTGAACGGCGCGCGGCTGGACGCCATCGGTGTCTTCGGGTACTCCGACGAGGACGGCACGGAGGCGGCGACGTACGACAACAAGCTCGACGAGGACGTCGTCGCCGAGCGGCTGGCACGTGTCTCCCGGCTGGCCGAGGAGCTCGTCTCGCAGCGGGCCGAGGAGCGCCTCGGGGAGACCGTGCACGTGCTCGTGGAGTCGGTCGGCTCCGAGGACCCGGCGGAGGGCGCCTACGGCCGTGGCGCGCACCAGGCGCCGGAGACGGACGGCCAGGTGCTGCTCACGAGCGGCGAGGGACTGAGCATCGGTCGTATGGTCGAGGCGAAGGTGGTCGGTACGGAAGGTGTCGACCTGGTGGCCGAGCCGCTGCAGGGCACGCTCGCGTGTAGTGAGGAGGCGGGCAGATGACCGGAGTTCCGGCGTCCGCCGCGGGTGGCTCCTCCCCGGCGGGTGCGGCGGGCAAGGCCAGTGCGGTGGGTTCGTCCAAGGCCGGCGGCTCGAACAAGGCCGGCTCGAACAAGGCCGGCGGCTCGAAGACCGGCGGCGCCGACACCGGTGTCCCGGGCGGTGGGAAGCCCGCGCGTGGCGGGAAGATCGCGGCCGCGGCCGTCAATCAGGCCAGCGTCTGGAACATCGCCAACCTCCTGACCATGCTCCGGCTGGTCCTCGTGCCCGCGTTCGTCGCACTGATGCTGGCCGACGGCGGATACGACCCGGCGTGGCGCTCGCTCGCCTGGGCGGCCTTCGCCATAGCCATGATCACCGACCTGTTCGACGGCCATCTGGCCCGGACGTACAACCTCGTCACCGACTTCGGGAAGATCGCCGACCCCATCGCCGACAAGGCGATCATGGGCGCGGCGCTGATCTGTCTGTCCGCGCTGGGCGATCTGCCGTGGTGGGTGACGGGTGTCATCCTCGGCCGGGAACTCGGGATCACGCTGCTGCGTTTCATCGTCATCCGGTACGGCGTCATCCCCGCGAGCCGCGGCGGCAAGCTCAAGACCCTCACGCAGGGCGTGGCCGTCGGGATGTACATCCTGGCGCTGACGGGGTGGCTGGCCACTCTGAGGTTCTGGGTGATGGCTGCGGCGGTCGTCCTGACCGTGGTGACCGGGCTCGACTATGTGAGACAGGCCATTGTGCTGCGCAGGCAGGGAATCGCCGAGCGCGAGGCCGCGTTGGAGGAGACGGAAGCGTGAGTTCCCGGGCCGCCGACGTCGTGCGACTACTCACAGTAAAGGGTGAGACGCTCGCTGTCGCCGAGTCACTGACGGGCGGACTGGTTGCGGCGGAGATCACGGCCACCCCGGGAGCCTCCCGGGCCTTTCGAGGGTCGGTGACCGCCTACGCCACCGAGCTGAAACATCGGCTGCTCGACGTCGACGCCGCCTTGTTGGAGCAGTACGGCGCGGTGAATCCGCAGGTCGCCGCCCAGATGGCGGCCGGCGTACGGAAGGCGCTGGGAGCTGACTGGGGCATCGCGACGACCGGCGTCGCGGGGCCCGAGGCGCAGGACGGGCAGCCCGTCGGGACGGTTTTCGTGGCCGTGGAAGGGCCCGTGGGCCCTGGTTCCGGTTCCGCCGGTGGCGGAAAAGTGGAGGCCCTGCGGTTGAACGGCGACCGCGCGGAAATTCGTATGGAGAGTGTACGGAGCGTACTCGCACTGCTCCTGAAGGAGCTTGTGAGCGAACACACCGGGAATGAGCGGGCACAGGATACGGAACAGAACGGGGGGTTTTGATGTTTGCAGCCCTTAGTGAACACGACATCGCTCCCCGCACGGCCGCGGCGCAAGGCGGTACGGTGGGGCGTGAAGGATGCGGCTACGCGGTCCGAGGAGGGAGCCACCGATGATTCTGCTCCGTCGCCTGCTGGGTGACGTGCTGCGTCGGCAGCGCCAGCGCCAGGGCCGTACTCTGCGCGAAGTCTCCTCGTCCGCCCGAGTCTCACTCGGCTATCTCTCCGAGGTGGAGCGGGGGCAGAAGGAGGCTTCCTCCGAGCTGCTCTCCGCGATCTGCGACGCGCTGGACGTACGGATGTCCGAGCTCATGCGGGAAGTGAGCGACGAACTCGCCCTCGCCGAGCTGGCCCAGTCTGCAGCGGCCACCCCCAGCGAGCCTGTACCCACGTCGGTGCGACCGATGCTGGGTTCCGTGTCGGTGACCGGTGTGCCACCGGAACGGGTGACCATCAAGGCGCCTTCCGAGGCGGTGGACGTGGTCGCCGCGTGACGGTGATGCCGGTGCGCGTGGGCTGACCGCGCGCTGAGGATTTGTGTGAGGCCCCGGCCAGGGCTTTCCCAGGGATTCCTGGGGGAGTGCGGTCGGGGTTTCGTGCTGTGCGGGCCCTTTCGGGTCCGTTTGCCGGTACGCGGCCCGGAGGTCATCGTGGAGGGTGTGACTGGCGCCTGACGCGCTGTGACGACGTTGGCCCGCGCTGCATCCGTGTGCCCTTGGTGCGCCCTCCCGGCGGGTGAACGGGCGGCCTAGCCTCGGGCTGGAGGTGGGTGGATGGCACGGCCGATAGCGCGCTGGGGGGCGGCCCTCGGGTTTGCGGCGCTGTGGTGGTGGGCCGTGCTGAGGCTCGCGCTGGCGCCGGACGCAGGGGCGCTGGAGGGGGCCGTCGCCGCCGGAGGGTGGGGGCTGAGCTTGTTGCCGGTGCACTGTGTACCGAAAGCACGGGCCGCGGGCGCCGTAGACCCGCGGCGTTGGGCAAAAGCCTGGCGGGCGGGGCGGACTACCACGGCATCGCCACACCGCCGTTCGGACGCAGGATCTGCCCCGTCGTGAAGGCGGAGGCATCCGATGCCAGGTGCAGTACGGCGTGGGCCACGTCCGCCGATTCGCCGACCCGGCCCAGCGGGGACATCCGGGCCATGAACGCCTCGGTCTGCGTCTGCGCCGCGGTGTCGTGGCGGTCGGTCATGGGAGTGCGGATCCAGCCCGGGGCGACCGCGTTGACGCGGATGCCGTGTGGGCCCATCTCCGTCGCCAGGGTCTTCGTCAGCTGCACGACTGCTGCCTTGGCCGCGCCGTAACAGAGCAGGCCCGGGCCGCCGGTGTCGACGGCGCCGGAGGCCATGGTGATGATGCTGCCCTTTGTGCGCTGCGCGAGCATCGTGCGCACCGCCTCCTGGCAGGCGTACAGCACTCCCTTGAAGTTGACGTTCAGTACCCGGTCGAGGTCCTCGTCGCGGGTCTCCAGGACGGAGCTGCTGTGCATGATCCCGGCGACCGCGGCCATCACGTCGAGCCGCTCGCAGGCGGCGACGGCTCGGCGGAGCTGTTCGCGGTCGGTGACGTCGAGGTGGTGAGTGCGGGCGGTGCCGCCGCTCGCCTTGATCAGGGTCGCTGTGTCGTGCAGGCCCTGTGTGTCGCGGTCGGCACAGTGCACGGCGGCCCCGGCCTCGGCGAGCAGGACGGCCGAGGCCCGGCCGATGCCGCTGGCGGCGCCGGTGACGAATGCGGTGCGTCCGGTGAGGTCGTACGCCTTTACGGCCATGAAGGGACGGTACGAGGGTTTCTGACGAGGCGTCAATTAGTTGGGCGGTGCTGGGTTCTGCGCGACCGGGCCGCGCCGGGTGCCGTGCACGGGGCCGGGCCCGCCTGGCAGTTCGGGCACCAGTAGGTCGGGCGCTCGCGGGAGCCGTCGCCCTGGTCGGCCACGCGGATCGGGGCGTTGCAGCGCAGGCAGGGGCGGTTGGCGCGGCCGTACACGAAGAGGTCCTGGCCGCGACGGCCCGTCGTAGTGCGGATCGGGCGGTCGCGGTTGGCTTCCAGGAGCTTCTTGGCGAGTACGGGCAGTTGGGCGGTGTGCTCGGCGGGGAGGGCGGCGACCGGGAGCCAGGGGGTGACGTGGAGCAGGAAGCAGAGCTCGCTCTTGTAGACATTGCCGATGCCGGCGAGGTTGCGCTGGTCCAGCAGGGCCTCACCGAGAGGGCGGGCGGGGTCCGTGAGGAGGTTGGCGAGGGCGCGGTCGGGGTCCCAGTCCGGGCCCAGGAGATCGGGGCCGAGGTGGCCGACGAAACGGTGCTCTTCGGTGGTGCGCAGGAGGTCCAGGACGGGGAGGCGGTAGCCGACCGCCGTGCGGGCGGGGTGGGCGTCGGCTGCGGGGGCGGTGCCGACGGTGGGGGCGGCGGCGAGGATCACGCGGATCTGGTGGGCGGGGCCGCCTGTCCAGCGCTGCTGGTCGGCGTACACCTTCCAGGAGCCTTCCATGCCGAGGTGCGAGTGCACGGTGAGGCCGCCCTCGATGCGGGTGAGGAGGTGCTTGCCGCGTGGGGTGACGTCCAGGACGGTGCGGCCCGTGAGGTCGACCGTGGCGTACTTCGGCACCCGGAAGTCGCTGCGGGTCAGCGTCTTGCCCGCGAGAGCGGTGTGGAGCCGTCTCGCGGTCTGCCAGACCGTGTCTCCTTCGGGCAT
>NZ_LLZG01000042.1 GCF_001509475.1 Streptomyces regalis | reverse complement strand
CCTGAAGGGGCTCCGCCCCTTCGACCCCGCCAGGGGGCTTTGCCCCCTGGACCCCCATCGGCCCTGAACGGGCCTCGTCCTCAAACGCCGGACGGGCTGGGATGCACGGACCGGCGCTGGGAAGTGACCGTCAGCACCGTGAGACGAAGCCCCCTGCGGGTGGGTGGGGGATCGGGATGGCGGTGCTCGGCCTCAAGCGCCGGACGGGCTGGGATGCTCGGACCGGCGCCGAGAGGGGAGGTCCTTCACGGGTTCGTCAGTTGTCGGTGCCGCGGTCGTCCGTGTCGTCGGGCCTCGGGGCGTCCTTCGGCGGGGCGCTTGTGAAGCCGCCGAAGCCTCGTCGTACCCGGCCGCCCAGGTCTCCCGCGCCGCCGGCGATGTCCGTGACCAGCTTCATCAGGGGGTCCTTGGAGGACTTCACGTGGGTGGCGTAGTGGGACGCGGACTCGCGGAAGGAGTCCGTCACCGAGGTGTCCTTGTCCTCCGCGCGGCGCGGGTAATGGCCGTCCATGATCCGCTGGTAGTCGCGGGACTCGGCCCACTTCTTCAGCTCGGCCGCGCGGACCGTGGTGAAGGGGTGGGAACGGGGCAGGACGTTAAGGATCTTCAGGACGGAGTCGCGCAGGTCGCCGCCGGCCTCGTACTCCTCGGCCTGCTTCAGGAACGCGTCCACGTTCATCTCGTGCAGATGGTGGCCGCCCGCGAGCTTCATCAGGCCGCGCATCGAGGACTGGAGGTCCTGGCCGACGAGCAGGCCGGCCCGGTCCGCGGACAGCTCCGACTTGCGGAACCACTCCCGCAGCGCCGTCACGATCGCCATGATCGCGATGTTGCCCAGCGGGATCCAGGCGACCCGGACGGCGAGGCTGGTGAGGAAGAGGAGGATCGTGCGGTAGACCGAGTGGCCGGAGAGGGCGTGGCCCACCTCGTGGCCGACCACCGCCCGCATCTCCTCCTCGTCGAGCAGTTCCAGCAGCCCCGTCGTGACCACGATGATCGGCTCGTCCAGGCCGATGCACATCGCGTTCGGCACCGGGTCCTGGTTGACGTACATCGGCGGGACCTTCTCCAGGTCCAGGATGTAACAGGCGTCCCGCAGCATGTCGTTGAGGTGTGTGAACTGCTGGTCCGACACCCGCACCGAGTCGGACAGGAACAGTAGTCGGAGGCTGCGCTCGGGCAGCAGGCCGCTCAGGGCCTTGAAGACCGTGTCGAAGCCGCTGAGCTTGCGCAGGGCCACCAGGGCCGAGCGGTCCGCCGGGTGCTCGTACGCACGCGAGGAGATCCCCGGGAAACGCCTGCGCTGCCTGCTCGGTACGTTCTCGTGATCGTGGCCGTCGGACATGTCTTCCCCCATGTGCGTGTGGATGGCTCTCTGCGGCCCTTTGCGGAGCCTTGTTCAGCCCTTTGCGCCCCCGAAGCAGAGCCCAGCCTAGGCGGAGTTACCGTGGACGGGCACTACAGCGAAGGAGTTCCGCGCCATGGAGCACAACCCCGCCGCCTGGCTCACCGAGGCCGCGAGCGCAGCCGAGCAGCAGGGGGCGGGGAATCTGCTCCGGGTCGTACTGATCGTGATGGTCGTGGGTTGTGTGCTGACCGCGTGGTTCCTGCTGCGCGGCTACAGGCGGAAGGACGAGTGAGCCCCCGGGAAGGTTCCCCGCGGGCCGTCGCAGGCGCCCCAACGGTGGAGTCGGCGTGATCGCCGTCAGGGCGCCCGCTTACGATGAGCCGACATCTTTATCCCGCCCACACGCGATAGGTCACGCCGAAGATGAGCTTCCACAGCGCCGCTGCCCAGTTGGTCACCCTCGCCGCCGAGGGCGAGGAGCACGGTGGCAACCACAACAGCATCAGCCCGTGGCTCACCGGGGGTGGCGCCTTCGTCATCCTGCTGCTCCTGCTGTGGATCACCACCCGCTTCAACCGCGACCGCTGAGTCCCGACCAGGCCTTTCCCGGTCCGCCCGGGCAACTGGCGGCCGAAGCCCCTCAGGCGGGGCCGGTAGGGTCTGCACGCATGGGAGAGCAGGACATGCCTACCGGCCCCGGAAGCGGCCCGTCGAACCCCGGCAAGCGCCGCCTCGGCGTCATGGGCGGAACGTTTGACCCGATCCACCACGGCCACCTCGTGGCGGCCAGCGAGGTCGCCGCGCAGTTCCACCTCGACGAGGTCGTGTTCGTGCCGACCGGGCAGCCGTGGCAGAAGAGCCACCGACACGTCTCCCCGGCCGAGGACCGCTATCTGATGACGGTCATCGCCACCGCCGAGAACCCGCAGTTCTCCGTCAGCCGCATCGACATCGACCGCGGCGGCCCGACGTACACCGTGGACACCCTGCGCGACCTGCGCGCACTCAACCCGGACACCGACCTCTTCTTCATCACCGGCGCCGACGCCCTCGGCCAGATCCTGACCTGGCGGGACTCGGAGGAGCTGTTCTCCCTCGCGCACTTCATCGGGGTCACCCGGCCCGGCCACCACCTCGACGACTCCGGGCTCCCGGAGGGCGGCGTGTCGTTGGTCGAGGTTCCCGCACTGGCCATCTCGTCCACCGATTGCCGCGCGAGAGTCGCAAAGGGCGACCCCATCTGGTATCTGGTGCCGGACGGAGTCGTGCGCTACATCGACAAGCGCGAGCTGTACCGCGGCGAGTGAGGCGAGTGAGCCGAGAGGGGCTACGGTGAACGACCGATACGACGCGGGGTACGGGGATGACCAGTACGAACTCGTCGGCTACGACGAGTACGGGCGGCCGGTGTACCGACAGGTCCCGCCACAGCAGCCGCCCCAGCAGTCGTACGACCCCTACGCACAGCAGGGGTACGGCTACGACCCGTACGCGACCGGCCGACAGCAGCCGGTCCCGCCGTACGACCCCTACGCCGCCGGCGACACCGGCCGGCAGCCGCCCGCGCCCGCCTACGACCCGTACGGCACCGGCACGCACCCCCAGCAGCAGGCAGGCGGGCACTCGCCGCCGTACGACCCCTACGGCCGTACCGCCACCAGCGGTCAGCAGCACCGCGTAGCCGAGCAGACCGCGTACATCCCGCACCAGGCCGGGCCGGTCGAGGAGCCGGTGGCCCAGGGCCAGGGGGAACGGGACTACCGCACCGAGCAGTTCGCCTTCGTCGAGGAGCCCGACTCGGACTCCGAGGACGTCATCGACTGGCTGAAGTTCACCGAGAACCGCACCGAGCGCCGCGAAGAGGCCCGGCGACGGGCACGCGCGCGTGTGATCGCGCTCGTGGTCGTCCTGGCGGTCGTCGCGGCCGGTGGCGTCGGCTACCTCTGGTACGCCGGGAAGCTGCCCGGCCTGTCGTCGTCCGACAGCAAGCAGGACACCGCGACGGCCGTGGGCGCCCAGAAGCGGGACGTGATCGTCGTCCATCTGCACAACACCAAGAAGGGCGGCACCTCCACGGCGCTGCTCGTCGACAACACCACCACCAACCAGGGCACCACCGTCCTGCTGCCCAACTCCCTCGCCCTGACCGGCGATGACGGCACCACGACCACCCTGGCCAAGTCCGTCGACGACGACGGATCCTCCGGGACGCGCGACGCGATCGACACCGTCCTCGGCACCGAGATCCAGGGCACCTGGCGCCTGGACACCCCGTACCTGCAGAACCTCGTCGACCTGGTCGGCAACATCGACGTCGACACCGACACCGACGTGCCCGACCCGGGGGCAAAGTCCAAGGGCGCCGCGCCCCTCGTACGCAAGGGCAAGGCCCAGACCCTCAGCGGCAAGATGGCCGTCGCCTACGCCACCTACGGCGCCTCGGGCGAGACCCCGAACGCCCAGCTGGAGCGGTTCGGGCAGGTCATGCAGGCCGTGCTGCGCAAGCTGACCTCGGACACGCAGGGCGCGACGACCACCGTGCAGACGCTCGGGATGATCATCGAGCCGCCGCTGACCGACAAGGATCTCGGCGCCTTCCTCGCCAAACTCGCCGACCTCGCCAAGGGCGGCGACTACAGGACGGCCCTGCTGCCCGTACAGACCGACGGCACGCTGAGCGCACAGGCGAGCGCCAGTGTCGTCAAGGACGTCCTCGGCGGCACCGCCAAGAGCCCCGACAAGGACGCCGCCGTCCGCGTGTCCGTCCGCAACGCCAGCGGCGTCAAGGGCAACACCGACAAGGCCCGCGTGGTGCTGCTGAACGGCGGCTTCACCTTCCTGGAGGGCGGTTCGGCGTCCACCGCGGCCACGTCCGAGGTCGTCTACGCCGACGCCGCCGACAAGGACGACGCCACCGAGGTCGCCAAGACCCTGGGCCTGCCCTCCGCGGCGGTCACCAAGGGCGACGTGTCGGCGAACGCGGACGTCTCGGTGGTCCTGGGCCAGGACTACCGCCCGTCGTCCTCGTAGCGGGCAAAGCACCGGGGCACCCCACGTGAGCCGATAATCACGTGGGGCGCTGTCGGCGGTCCATGAGACCCTTGATGTCAAGTGTCCGCCGACCCGAAAGCCTTGTAGTGACCGCTACCGACCGTTCCCTCGAGCTCGTCACCACCGCCGCCCAGGCGGCAGCCGACAAGCTCGCGCACGACATCATCGCCTACGACGTCAGCGACGTCCTGTCGATCACGGACGCCTTCGTGCTGGCCTCCGCGCCCAACGACCGCCAGGTCAAGTCGATCGTCGACGAGATCGAGGAGCGGCTCCTGAAGGAGCTCGGCGCCAAGCCGGTGCGCCGCGAGGGCGACCGCGAGGCCCGCTGGGTGCTGCTCGACTACGTCGACATCGTCGTGCACGTCCAGCACAGCGAAGAGCGCGTCTTCTACGCCCTGGAGCGGCTGTGGAAGGACTGCCCCGAGCTCGAGCTGCCCAACGACGCCAAGGCCACCCGCGGCAAGGCCGCGGAGCACGCCAAGCTGCAGGCCGCGGAGGAGGCCGCCGAGCTGGGCGGTGAGTGGCGGTGAGCGCCACCGGCGAGGTGACCGCGGGCAGGCCCGGCCGGGGCCGCCGCGTCATCCTGTGGCGGCACGGCCAGACCTCCTGGAACGTGGAGCGCCGCTTCCAGGGCACCACCGACGTCGCCCTCACCGAGGCCGGCGTCTCCCAGGCCCGCCGCGCCGCCCGGCTGCTCGTCAACCTCAAGCCGGACGCGATCATCGCCTCCGACCTCCAGCGCGCCGCGAACACGGCCGCCGAGCTGGCCGCGCTCACCGGCCTGGAGGTGACGCACGACGAGGGCCTGCGCGAGACCTACGCGGGCGTCTGGCAGGGCCTGACGCACGAGGAGATCATCGAGCGGCACGGCGAGGAGTACGCCGCGTGGAAGCGCGGTGAGCCGGTGCGCCGCGGCGGCGGCGAACTGGAGACCGAGGTCGCCGAGCGCGCCGCCCCGGTGGTGCTCCGGCACGCCGAGAAGCTGCCCGACGACGGCACGCTCGTCGTGGTCAGCCATGGCGGCACCATCCGTACGACCATCGGCCGCCTCCTCGGCCTGGAGTCCCGGAACTGGGAGAGCCTCGGCGGCCTCTCCAACTGCTGCTGGTCCGTCCTGGGCGAGGGTGCCCGCGGCTGGCGTCTGCTGGAGCACAACGCCGGCACCCTGCCGGAACCCGTGCTCGGCGACGACGACTGACGCCGACCCGGATTTCACTTTCTGGCAGCTCGCAGGCTAAAGTTCTTCTTGTTCGCCCCGCTGAGCGGGGAGGAACGAGGGGCTATAGCTCAGTTGGTAGAGCGCCTGCATGGCATGCAGGAGGTCAGGAGTTCAATTCTCCTTAGCTCCACAGCGAGACAACAAGATCCCGCCGATCCCTTCGATCGGCGGGATCTTCTGGTATCCGCGGCGGGCGCCCGGATCAACGGCCGGGCTCCCGTGGTCGGTTCGCGCGCGGCACTGGCCTCGCTGAACTGTTCGGGTCCGGCTTGAGTCACTCGGGCCTCGCGGGCGTATACCTCTCAGGAGACGCTTGGGGTGCGTGTTCGCACGGTTCGTACGGTCGCGGAGGCTGCCGTGTCCGGACTGGTACTGAGGCGTCGCTGACCGTATTGGTCCGGCCGTGGCAGAATCAAACGGCCGGAAGGGGGCGCGGCCCGGACGGGAGGGAGTAGCGATGCCTGCGAGCATCCTCGAAGAGGTCGGTCACCTCTTCGAAGCAGCGTTGACTCGGGATACGATCACCCGCCTCAGCTGCCCTTCCTGCGGCTCCGTCCATGTCGCCCAGCTCCTCGGCGACAACGGCGGAATTTCCTACGTGTGCACGGCCTGCGGCCACAGCTGGAGCTGATCGATGGGTGCACACAGGCGAAAGTGCGACTGGTGCGGCAGCGGAACGCCGATCGTCCGTGACATGGAACCGGTGAACCCCGACTACCAGTACTGGTGCGAGGAATGTGCGCGGGCGCTGATCATAAAAGGCGATCCGATCGAGACGTACCGTGAACTCGAGGGCGAACCGATCTACGGCCGCCTCCTCGAAGAACACTGCACGCTCAAACGCTTCTATTCCTTCGTCACGGCTTGACCGGGGCGGGGGTTCCTGAGGGCAGCCCCGGCGATCACGAGGAAAAGGCAACCCGAGGTCCCGTAGAGGGCGGACAACACCAACTCGATGCCGTTTTGGTGCAGTTCATGCCGTCCCGGGCCGTGCGGAACCCACCACAGGGCGTACGAGAAGAAGACCAGCAGCGCGCTCACGGTGGCGGGCCGGTACGCGCGCGTGCCGAGGAGCAGCACGACCGGCAGGCACCAGACCCAGTGGTGCGACCAGGACACCGGGCTGATGAGCAGCGCCGTCACCGCGCACGAGGTCACCGCCCAGGCCCGGCGCCCACGCAGCTCCGCCGCCACGGCCACGCCCAGCCCTGCCACGCCCACCACGGCCGCCGTGACGGCCCAGGCGGCCCCGGGCTCCGGCGTGTGCAGCAGCCGCGCGAGAACGCCGCGCAGGGCCTGGTTCGCGGTGTCCTCGGCGTGCCCGACGCGCCCCGCCGCGAACACCATGCGGCTCCAGAAGCGCCAGGAGTCGTATGGCAGTACGGCCGCGGCCAGCAGGGTCGCCCCGGTGAACCAGGCGGCCGCCAGGCGCGCGTGCCGCAGCCAGGAGCCGCCGGAGCCGTGCCGGCGCCGGGCCACGACGCCGGTGACGAGCAGGAACACCGCGAACAGCGCGGGCGTCAGCTTGACGGCCGCCGCGAGCCCGATGCCGACGCCGGCCCAGCGGTCTCCCGGACGCCGTGACAGATCCCACAGCACCAGGACGGCGAGCAGCAGGTTGATCTGCCCGTACCGCAGCGTCGTCCACACCGGCTCGCACCACACGGCCACCGCCGCGACCCACCAGACGCCCTCCACGCGCGCGTGTCCGACCAGACGCAGCGACAGCCGTACGAACACCACGAGCAGCGTCAGGTTCCCGGCCGTCCCCAGGGTGCGCATGGTCGCCGTGTCGAGGAGCGTCAGTGGAGTGAACAGCAGGGCCGCGAACGGCGGGTAGGTGGTCGGCAGTCGGGCGGCCGTCGTCCGCAGGGCGTACAGGTCGCCTCCGGCCCTGACGGTCGCGCCCTCGGCCCGGTACACCATCAGGTCGATCATCGACACGTGTGCGGCCCGCTGGGCGGCCCAGAACACGGCGAAGGAGACCAGGCAGGACCCCAGGGCGACCGGCACACGACGGTGCACTCCGGAGGGCGCGATCACGGTCACGGAACCCGACATTAGTGCCCGTATCGGTGCGGGCCGGAAACGATTTGGTGCTGCGCGAGGTCGACCGGTAATGTTGGCGTCGCCGCCGGGGAAGCCCGCCGGAACATGGCAAGGGGCTATAGCTCAGTTGGTAGAGCGCCTGCATGGCATGCAGGAGGTCAGGAGTTCAATTCTCCTTAGCTCCACAGCAGATCCCGCCGGATCGGTTCGATCCGGCGGGATCTTTTTGTCTGCGCACCATGGCTTGCGCACTCTGTGAGAACGAGGGGTCGTCCGGCTCGGACGACCCCTCTACGCGCGCGTGCCCGGCCTCAGCGGCCCAGGGCGCGTCTGCCGCGGCCCTGGGAGAGGACCGGCAGGTTGCGGGACGATTCCTGGCCGCGCGTGTCCTCCTCGATGCGCAGGGCGAGGGCGGGGCAACGGCGCACCGCGCGCAGGGCCTTGGCCTCGGCGTAGCGCGGCACCTTCGCCTGGGCGACGGTCGGGAAACCGTCGGCGCCGAGCTGGAAGACCTCCGGGAGGATGTCCGCACACAGGCCGTGGCCGCGGCACAGTGTCCAGTCGACGTAGATCTTCTGGCGGCTGGGGCCGTTCTCCTCCGACTCGGCGCCGCCCGGGATGCCGGACGGGGCCCTGCCGCCCTCGAAGAGCGGCAGAACGCCCTCCACGGGCCGTCCGCAGCCGTTGCCGAGGACGTGTGCCGCGAGGTCGTCGGTGAACGCCTTGATGGTCGACTCCAGGAACATCGCGGAGCCGTCCGGGTGCGAGCAGGCGCCGCGCCGCTTGACGTTCTTGGCGACCTGCTTGAGCGCCTCCAGGGCAGCGGGGCCACCGCCGTTGAGGATGTCCTCCAGGCCGCGCGCGGCGGCCGGCAGGCCGAGGTAGCAGGGACCGCACTGGCCCGCGCTCTCCTCGGCCAGCCACTGTGCCACCCGCAGCGACTCGCCCAGCGGGCAGGTCTCCTGAGTGATCGGCAGGATCGCGCCGGCGCCGAGCGCTCCGCCCACCGCGTCAAGGGAGTTGCGCGAGACGATCGCCTCGTTGACCGTCGCCGCGTCGATCCACTTGCCGTGGTAGCCGCCGGTCAGCACGCCCTGCGGGACGGGCGGGGCGCCGGCGAGCTGGAGGACGTAGCGCAGCGGTACGCCCGTGGGGACCTCGATGACCATCGGGCGGGCCACCGCGCCGGACACCGTGAGCATGACGGTGCCCGGCTCGTCGTACAGGCCGGTGTTGCCGTAGCGCTCCGGGCCGATGCGGGCGGCGATCGCCAGCTGGGCGAACGTCTCGGCGTTGGACAGCAGGGTCGGGGCGCCGCCGACGCCGTTCTGTGAGGCGCTGACCTTGCGGCCGGGCGGGATCGCCGGGCCGCCGTCGATCGAGCGGATCAGGGAGGCGGCGGCGCCGGTGACCATACGCACCGGATTGCGCTGGACGAACGCGCGTAGCGCGGAGCGACGGCTGTTGCTGAGGCCGCGCTCGGCGAGGGCGGCCTCCATGGAGCGCTGGGTCGATTCCCGGGTGACCCCCACCACGAGCGTGCGGGCACCCAGGGCCTCGGCGCACAGCAGCGCGCCGTCCAGGATGAGATGCGGGGCACGGTTGATCATCACCGTGTCCTTGCGGCAGGCCGGTTCGTCCTCACTGCCGTTGACGACGACGACCGGCCGTACGCCGCGCTTGATCGCGGACTCGGCGACCGAGCGCAACTTCTTGTGGAAGGGGAAGCCCGCGCCGCCGCGGCCCTTCAGGTTGATGTTCTCGGCGAGCTTTGCGAGTTGCTCGCCGCCCATCGGTTCGAGCGGCCCGTGCACCTTCAGATGCATGGGCAGATCGAGTCTTTCGACAAGGTCGAAGCCCGACGTCAGCTGGGGAAGGCCGACGACGCGGACTTCGGGGACGTCGGGCAGGGCCTCGTTCACTTAAAGCCTCCGGAAGGCGTGTTCCAAGGTTCGCCCGAACCCGGTGCGTCGAAGTCGTAGGAGGCACCGGGGAGTGTTTCAGTGGCGGGACCGCTGTTGTTGTACGTGTCGTTCTGGTTGTACGTACCGAAGACGGCGTTCGTCTCAGAGGTGTCGTACACATCACTCGAGCCGTAGCCCGCGGCGCCTGAATTGCCGTAGGCGGGGATGTTGTATCCCGTGTCGTTGAGCGGGTCGTAGGACGACGGGGGCGCCTCGCCCACGGGCGGAGGTGACGGGATCGGCCAGCTGCCCGAGGTGCTGCTCGAGCCGTCGACGCGCGGGATCATCTCCGTCGGCTGCATGTCCAGGGGCAGGTCCATGCGTGAGGTCTGGTCGGCCATGTAGGGCTGCTGCCGGCCCTGGGAACGGGGAGAGACCGCGCGGTAGGCGGCGGCGAAGCCGCCCGTGGACTCAGTCGGGGAGGGGGCCTGCGGAGGCATGCCGGGCAGGGGGCCTGTCGGCTCGTCGCGCGACGGTCGGGACGGGCGCTGGTTCTCGTAGCCCGGAAGCGCGGATCCGGACGCCGCCCGGGCCCGGCTCTCCTCCAGGTCCTCGCGGCTCCCCGGCTCATTGCCGATGATCTGGGCGAGCCGGTCGGCGAACTTGCGCTTGACGGGGCGCGGGGAGGCGCGCAGCGCGAGGGCTGCGGCGACGGCGACCACGCACAGCTCGTAGCTGACCATGAAGAACGTCTTCGCGGGGCGGCCGGCGAACAGGCCGTGGATCAGGGCCGCGCACCAGGCCGGGTAGGCCAGCATGTGCATCGCACGCCAGCGGGCGGCGACCGGCGCCGGGGAGGCGAACTGGTTGCGCAGGGCGCCGGTGACACCCACGAAGATCATGAGCAGGGCGGCCAGGGAGCCCAGGCCGATGAGGAAGGCGCTGCCCGGGATCTCGTCGCCGCCGGCGAACACCAGGCTGAAGGGGATCAGCGCGGCGATCGGGCTGGCGTGGTCCAGCGCCAGCTTCACGCCGATGTGCACCAGGAGGAATGCGATCGAGCCCACGGCCGTCACCCGGTGGATGCCCTGCGCGATGATCCGCTGACGGGTGTTGAGGATCATCCGGTCCTGGGCGACGAGGCCCCAGATCACCGAGCAGGTGAGACAGACGAGCGACAGGACGCCGGCACCGAAGTTGAGGAACTCCTGGAGCCAGGTGCCGCCGAGCAGCACGACCAGGGGTATGAGCAGCAGAACAGCAGCGGTCGCCACCCCGTAGGCCGACCGGCCCGGTCGGGGGAGCGAACTGTTACTACGACGAGGGTTCATGGGGGCAACTCCGAGCGGTTCGGGAAGGCGGTCCCGCTGCCGCACTCTAAGTGGCTCCATACCGAGGGGTACGGCGTTTGAGTTATTGCGTTGTTATCTACGGGCTACGAGGGGCGGGCGATGTCCCTTAGCGACTGTTACGCCAGGTAACAGTTGAGCGTTGTTCAACTTTTCGATGTCTTCACAACTCTCAGGTACGGAATCGGGGGCGCCGTTGTTCATGTGCGCCCCGCATACGCGCCCCCCGCCGCAAGCCCGTCGCGACGCGCTCCGGCGCTGCGGTACCCTGACGCCATGCGTGCCGTACGCCTTCTGCTTAGCGAGCCGCGCTGATCAGTCCCGACCACCGGGCGAATCGGATGGTCGGAATCGGCGCGGCGTCCCCTCCTGTGCGAGGGGTTTTTTCGTTTCCGGAGAACCGCAGCCGCTG
Organism: Streptomyces regalis; assembly: GCF_001509475.1. Classification (GTDB taxonomy): domain Bacteria; phylum Actinomycetota; class Actinomycetes; order Streptomycetales; family Streptomycetaceae; genus Streptomyces; species Streptomyces regalis. The sequence goes on along the minus strand of NZ_LLZG01000042.1, from coordinate 8,986 downwards.
GCAGAGACGACCGATGGAGCTTTGAGGATCATGAGCGAGACGAACCCTGCTGTCACCGCCGAGGTGGCCGCGCCGCACCGCTACACGGCAGCCATGGCTGCCGACATCGAGGCGCGCTGGCAGGACTTCTGGGACGCCGAGGGTACGTACGCCGCTCCGAACCCGAAGGGTGACCTGGCGGGCGACCCCGAGGCCGTCGCCCGGCCCAAGAAGTTCATCATGGACATGTTCCCGTACCCCTCCGGTGCGGGCCTGCACGTCGGTCACCCCCTGGGCTACATCGCCACCGACGTCTTCGCGCGCTTCCAGCGCATGACCGGCCACAACGTCCTGCACACCCTGGGCTTCGACGCCTTCGGCCTGCCCGCCGAGCAGTACGCCGTGCAGACCGGCACGCACCCGCGCGTGTCCACCGAGGCCAACATCGAGAACATGAAGTCCCAGCTGCGCCGGCTGGGCCTGGGCCACGACAAGCGCCGGTCGTTCGCCACGATCGACCCGGACTACTACAAGTGGACCCAGTGGATCTTCCTGCAGATCTTCAACTCCTGGTACGACGGCGAGGCGAAGAAGGCCCGCCCGATCGCCGAGCTGGTCGCCGCCTTCGAGTCCGGTGAGCGTGCCGTACCGGGGCACACGCGCGCGTGGAGCGAGCTGAGCGCCGCCGAGCGCGCCGACGTCCTGGGCGAGTTCCGCCTGGCGTACGCCTCCGACGCGCCGGTCAACTGGTGCCCCGGCCTGGGCACCGTCCTGGCCAACGAGGAGGTCACGGCCGACGGCCGCTCCGAGCGCGGTAACTACCCGGTCTTCAAGGCCAAGCTGCGCCAGTGGAACATGCGGATCACCGCCTACGCCGACCGGCTGCTGGACGACCTGGACGAGCTGGACTGGCCCGAGGCCATCAAGCTGCAGCAGCGCAACTGGATCGGCCGCTCCGAGGGCGCCCGCGTCGACTTCCCGATCGACGGCGAGCGCATCACCGTCTTCACCACGCGCCCCGACACCCTGTTCGGCGCGACCTACATGGTGCTGGCGCCCGAGCACCCGCTGGTCGAGAAGTTCACCCCGGACGCCTGGCCCGAGGGCACCCACGACGTCTGGACCGGCGGCCACGCGACCCCTGCCGAGGCCGTCGCCGCCTACCGCGCGCAGGCCGCCTCCAAGTCCGACGTCGAGCGGCAGGCCGAGGCCAAGGACAAGACCGGCGTCTTCATCGGCTCGTACGCGACCAACCCGGTCAACGGCGACAAGATCCCCGTCTTCATCGCCGACTACGTCCTGATGGGCTACGGCACCGGCGCGATCATGGCCGTCCCGGCGGGCGACCAGCGCGACTTCGAGTTCGCGCGCGCCTTCGAGCTGCCCATCCACTGCATCGTCGAGCCGACCGACGGGCGGGGCACGGACACCTCGACGTGGGAGGACGCCTTCGCGTCGTACGAGGCGAAGATCATCAACTCGTCCAACGACGACCTCTCGCTGGACGGCCTGGCCGTCGCCGAGGCCAAGGCGCGCATCACCGAGTGGCTGGAGTCCACGGGCATCGGCGAGGGCACGGTCAACTTCCGGCTGCGCGACTGGCTGTTCAGCCGCCAGCGCTACTGGGGCGAGCCCTTCCCGATCGTCTACGACGAGGACGGCATCGCCCACTCCCTGCCCGAGTCGATGCTGCCGCTGGAGCTGCCCGAGGTCGAGGACTACTCGCCGCGCACCTTCGACCCGGACGACGCGAACACCCAGCCCGAGACGCCGCTGTCGCGCAACGAGGAGTGGGTCAACGTCACGCTGGACCTGGGCGACGGCCCGAAGCGGTACCGGCGTGAGACCAACACCATGCCCAACTGGGCCGGTTCCTGCTGGTACGAGCTGCGCTACCTGGACCCGCACAACAGCGAGCAGCTGGTCGACCCGGAGATCGAGCAGTACTGGATGGGCCCGCGCGAGGGCCTGCCGCACGGCGGCGTCGACCTGTACGTCGGCGGCGCCGAGCACGCCGTGCTGCACCTGCTGTACGCGCGCTTCTGGTCCAAGGTGCTGTTCGACCTGGGGCACGTCTCGTCCGCGGAGCCGTTCCACAAGCTGTTCAACCAGGGCATGATCCAGGCCTACGTCTACCGCGACAGCCGTGGCATCGCGGTGCCGGCCGCCGAGGTGGAGGAGCGCGACGGCGCGTACTACTACCAGGGCGAGAAGGTCTCCCGGCTGCTGGGCAAGATGGGCAAGTCCCTGAAGAACGCGGTCACTCCGGACGAGATCGCCGCCGAGTACGGCGCGGACACGCTGCGCCTGTACGAGATGGCGATGGGCCCCCTGGACGTGTCGCGTCCGTGGGACACGCGCGCGGTGGTCGGTCAGTTCCGGCTGCTGCAGCGGCTGTGGCGCAACGTCGTCGACGAGACGACCGGCGAGGTCACGGTCGTCGACGCCGAGCCCGACGAGGACACGCTGCGTGCCCTGCACAAGGCGATCGACGGGGTGCGCGGGGACCTGGAGGGCATGCGGTTCAACACCGCGATCGCCAAGGTCACCGAGCTGAACAACCACCTGACCAAGGCGGGCGGGGCGGTGCCGCACTCGGTCGCCGAGGCACTGGTGCTGATGGCCGCGCCGCTGGCCCCGCACATCGCCGAGGAGCTGTGGCGCAAGCTGGGCCACGAGGACTCGGTCGTCCACCAGGACTTCCCCGTCGCCGACCCGGCGTACGTCGTCGACGAGACCGTGACCTGCGTCGTGCAGATCAAGGGCAAGGTCAAGGCCCGCCTGGAGGTCTCGCCGGCCATCTCCGAGGAGGAGCTGGAGAAGGTCGCGCTGTCCGACGAGAAGGTCGTGGCGGCGCTGGACGGCGCCGGGATCCGCAAGGTGATCGTGCGGGCGCCGAAGCTGGTGAACATCGTTCCGGCGTAGGCCTTCGGCGGTCGGGCCGGTTCGGGTGCCGTGAGCGCGGCGGTCGGATCGGGGTGATCCCCTACGGGCAGGTTCGGGGTTCTGGTGGAACTCCGGGCCTGCCCGCTGCGTTTACCGTTGAAGAGTGACGCGGTTTGTGCCGCGGCCGGTCGGAGGAGGAGTCCGTGGAAGCAGTGATCGCAGTTGTCGCCCTGCTCTTCGTGCTCTTCGTCGTGCTCGGCGCGTACGCCACGGTGAAGGTCGTCGGGGCCGCCAAGCGCCGAGTCGACGAGACCATCACCCACGCCCGGCGCACGGTCGAGGACCACACCCTACGGGCCAAGTCCTTCGCCCAGCCGGGCCCGGTCGGCGAGCTCGCCCAGCTGCGGCTGAAGCTGCGCACCTCCATGCGGGCCACCCAGGACGCGCTGCACGCGGGCGCGGCCGAGGACGAGTCCCTCAAGGAGTCCCTCGGCCTCTTCCAGCGCCTCAGCGCGCACGGGCACGAACTGGACGCCGAACTGCGGCGCCTGGAGTCCGAGCCGGACCGCACGACGCTCGCCGAGCGGCTGCCCGACCTGCGCGAGCGCACCGAGCGCATCGTCCAGTCCGCGGATGCGCTGCGCTGGGCGGCCCGCGACCGGGCCCACCGCTTCGCCGGCGACGACCTGGACACCCTCAGCGCGCAGATCGACGTGGAGACCGGCGCCCTGCGGCACTGGCAGACGGCGGAGCCCTCGTCGTCGACGCCACCGCCTCCATGGCCGGAGGCCCCTGTCGCCGAGCCCGCCGCGACGACCGAACAGACCTGGCCGGACAGTCCTCAGCCGCAGCGGGCCGAGGAGCCCACGCGGCCCGCGATCACGCCGCCCGGCCCTCGCCCGACGTACCCCTGGCAGAAGAAACCCCGCCCCGAGAGCACGACTTGAGGACGGTTGAGCACACGCTGATCCGGTCAAGGCATTTCCCGGTGAGCGGGGTCGGGCTGCCGCCCGGGCGCTACGCCAGGTAACCTCCAGCTCATGTCCCGCCATGTCGCGATCGTCACCGATTCAACGGCCTACCTGCCGCCGCGGACGATGGAGCGCCACGGCATCACCGCGGTACCTCTGACCGTGGTCCTCGGCGGTCAGGCGCTGGACGAGGGCACCGAGATCTCGACCCGTTCCCTCGCCCAGGCGTTGCAGAAGCGACGCCCCGTCACCACCTCGCGCCCGAGCCCTCAGCTCTTCGCGGAGCACTACCGCAAGGTCGCCGAGTCCGGCGCCACCGGCATCGTCTCCCTGCACCTGTCCGCCGAACTCTCCGGCACCTACGACGCGGCGGTCCTCGCGGCGCGCGAGGCGCCGGTGCCGGTGCGGGTCGTGGACACCGGGATGGTGGCGATGGCGCTCGGGTTCTGCGCGCTCGCCGCGGCGGAGGTGGCTCAGGCGGGCGGCACGGTGGACGAGGCCGTCACCGCCGCCGAGAAGCGAGCCGGGGGTACGGCCGCCTACTTCTACGTCGACACCCTCGAGTATCTGCGCCGCGGGGGCCGCATCGGGGCCGCGGAGGCCCTGCTGGGCTCGGCACTCGCGGTGAAGCCGCTGCTACAGCTGGAGGACGGCCGGATCGGCCCTCTGGAGAAGGTACGGACGGCCTCCAAGGCAATCGCCCGCCTGGAGGAGATCGCGGCCGACCGGGCGGGCAGCGCGCAGGTCGACATCGCGGTGCACCATCTCGCCGCCCTCGACCGGGCGTCGGCGCTGGCGGACCGTTTGCAGACGCGGGTTCCGGGGCTGGTGGACCTGCATGTGAGCGAGATCGGGGCGGTGATCGGGGCACATACGGGACCTGGGTTGCTGGCGGTTGTGGTTTCGCCGCGGTGACAGGCCCGTTGGGTGGCTGAGTCACTCGTGTGGGTGGCGGGGTTATCCACAACTGGGCGGTAATCCCCGGGAATTGAGCAAGATCATCGCGGGTGTGGCGAGGTGCCCGATCCTCGCCGCATGGCACTTCGATCACGCACACGCACCACGACGGCAACCAGCGGCCCGGGCCGCAGCTCCCGCTCCGACGGCCGGGCCCACCAGCGACGACGCAGGCATGTCCGGGGGCGGGCACGGCAGCGCCATGCGTCGGCGGAGGAGTTGCGGCGCAGGGCGGAGGTGATTTTCGCCGAACGGGCCGGGGAGTGGCGGGAGTCGGGAGCGGGCCCGCCGCCGAGTGGGCAGGACAGTGCCGGCAGCACGCCGCGCGCTCGGGCGGCCGTGGGCATGGGCGATCGGTACGCCGACTGGTCCGAGGGCTCGGGTGTGCCGCGTGTTGATGTGGCGCCGCGTCCGGAGACGCCGGGCGGCGCAACGGCGCCTGGCCCGGACACGCCGGATGCCGGCGCGGGGCCCGGGGCCGGGGCCGGGTCCGAGGCAGGTGAGGTAGGTGCCGGGGACTGGCGGGCGCGGGTCGGGCCGGCTCTGCGGGAGCGGATGCCGGTGTGGTTGCAGGCGAGGTGTGGGCTGGAGCGGCGCAGCGTGGTCGCGCTGACCGTGGTGCTGGTCCTCGCCGCCGGGTTCGCCGTGCAGCACTTCTGGGCCGGCCGGGCGCAGTCCGTGCGGGCGCCCGAGGTGGTCCGGGCGGCGGCCCCGTACGGAGGAGGGGAGCGGGGCGAGGAGGCCGTGGCGGGGGCGTCGGCGGCCGATGCGCCGGGTGCCGTGGGCACGGCTGCGCCGGAGATCGTCGTGGACGTCAGCGGCAAGGTGCGCGAGCCGGGGATCCACCGCCTGCCGGCGGGCTCGCGGGTCGCCGACGCCCTGCGCGTCGCCGGTGGGGTGCGTCCCGGCACGAACACCGATGGCCTCAACCGGGCCCGGTTGCTGGTGGACGGCGAGCAGGTGATCGTCGGCGGTCCTGCCGCCGCCCTCGGGCCCGTTCCGGGCACGGGCCCGGGCGGTGCGGCGGTAGCCGGGGCCGCACCTTCCGGGCCGGTCTCCCTCAACTCGGCCACCGTGGACCAGCTCGACACCCTCCCGGGCGTCGGCCCGGTGCTGGCCCAGCACATCATCGACTACCGCACCCAGCACAGCGGCTTCCGTTCGGTGGACGAGCTGCGCGAGGTCAATGGCATCGGAGACCGCCGTTTCGCCGATCTGCGGAATCTCGTACGGCCATGAGGAACGACGTCCGTACACCCGACCTCGTGCCTCCCCGCGCCGCCGTTCACGCCGCCTCCGGAAGCCGGCTCGGCGCCTCCCACCCCCGACAGGAAGGACCGACGGACCTCCGCCTCGTCCCACCCGCGCTCGCCGCCTGGGCGACGGCCGCGCTGATGCTGGACGCCCCGACGGTGTGGGTGGGCGGTGCGGTGGTCGTATGCCTGGTCGCGGCGGGCGTACTGCTGCTGGTGCGGCGCGGCGGGGTGGGTGATGGCCGTGCGGCGGGGCCCGGGCCGGCTTCCGTGCCGGGACGCTTCACGCGACCGCGTGGGCAGGGGGCGGCGCCTGTGCGTCTCACCTGGCCGCGTACCTCCGTCGCCTGGCCGCACATCTCGGTCGCCGCTGTCCTGCTCTGCGTCGCCGCGGCCGCCGTCTCCGCCGGGCTGCACGGGGCCGATCTGCGGCGCGGGCCGGTGCCCGGGCTGGCGCGGGAGTACGCCACCGTGACCGCCGAGGTCGAGGTCACCTCCGACCCCCGGCTCACCCGCCCCCGGGTCAAGGGGGATCACATGGCGCCGACCTCCGTGCTGATCAACGCGGACGTACGGCGCGTCGAGGAGGCGCACGGCACGGTGGCGGTGACGCGGACGCCGGTGCTGATGCTCGTCGACGCGGCGTCGAGGTCCTCTGGAGCGGGGGACGTGAACGGGGACTCGAGGTCCTCTGGAACGGGGCATGTGAATGGGGACTCGAGGCCCTCTGAGGCGAGGGACGTGAATGGGGCGCCGAGGCCCCCTGGGCCTGAGAGCGTCAACGAGGCGTCGCGGTCCGCTGACGGCCGGCGTTCGCCCTGGCTGACGCTCCTGCCCACCACGCGGCTGCGGGTGACCGCGACGCTGGCACCCGCGTTGGCCGACGGGGACCGGATCGCTGCCGTCCTGCGGGTGCGGGACCCGGCGATGCCCGAAGTCGTGGGGGAGCCGTCGGCGGCGCAGCGACTGGCGGGGCGGTTGCGGGCCGGGCTGCGGGAGGCGACCGACGGGCTGCCGGCGGACGCGCGGGCGCTGCTGCCGGGGCTGGTCGTGGGCGACACCTCGCGGATCACGCCGGAGCTGGACGAGGCGTTCAGGGAGACCGACCTCGCGCACACGCTTGCTGTCTCCGGCAGCAACCTCACGATCATCCTCGCCCTGCTCATCGGCCCGCCCGGCCTGGCCCAGCTGGTCGAGCGCCGTGGCCTCGCGCCCCGCCTCGGGATCTCCCTGCGGACGACCGCGCTGCTCGGCGGAGCGCTCACCCTCGCGTTCGTGGTCGTGTGCCGACCGGACCCGAGCGTGCTGCGGGCCGCGGCCTGCGGGGCCGTCGCACTGCTGGCCCTGGCGACCGGACGCCGGAGATCACTGATCCCGGCGCTGGCGACGGCCGTACTGCTGCTGGTGCTGTACGACCCCTGGCTGGCCCGCAGTTACGGCTTCCTGCTCTCCGTCCTCGCCACGGGCGCCCTGCTCACCCTCGCGCCCCGCTGGAGCGCGGCGCTGCAGCGGCGCCGGGTGCCGCCGCGGTTGGCCGAGGCGCTGGCGGCCGCGGCTGCCGCGCAGGCGCTGTGCGCGCCGGTCGTGGCGGTGCTGTCGGCTCGGGTGAGCCTGGTGGCGGTGCCGTGCAATCTGCTCGCGGAGTTCGCGATCGCGCCGGCCACGGTGCTGGGCTTCGCGGCGCTGGCGACGGCACCGCTCGCGATGCCGTTGGCCAAGGCGCTGGCCTGGTGCGCGAGTTGGCCGACCGGGTGGATCGCGGACGTCGCCCGGACGGGCGCCGCACTGCCCGGGGCAGGCGTGGACTGGCCCGGCAGCTGGACCGGGGCGGCGCTGCTCGCCCTCGCCACGGTGGTCGTCCTGCTCGTCGGCCGGCGACTGCTGCGGCACCCCTGGTGGTGCGCTGTCTGCGGGGCGCTGCTCCTGCTGGTGGTCCTGCAGCCGCCGCCGTTGACCAGGGTGGTCACGGGCTGGCCGCCGCCCGGGTGGCGGTTCGCGATGTGCGACGTGGGGCAGGGCGACGCGACGGTGCTCGCGGCGGGCGCGGGCACGGGCGTGGTCGTGGACGCCGGGCCCGATCCGGAGCTGGTCGACCGGTGCCTGCGCACACTCGGGATCACCAGGATCCCGCTCGTCGTGCTGACCCACTTCCACGCCGACCATGTGGCAGGCCTGCCCGGCGTGCTGCGTGGGCGCGCGGTGGGGGCGATCGAGACGACGGGGCACGAAGAGCCCGTGGACCAGGTGGCGTTCGTTCGCAGGGAGGCGGCCGCCCGGCGCATTCCCGTGACGCGGGCCGCCGCCGGGGAGGAGCGGCGTACCGGGGCACTGAGCTGGCAGGTGCTGTGGCCGTCGCCGCATCCGGCGATGGCCCCGGACGGTCCGAACGACGCCAGCGTCACCCTGCTGGTCCGCTCGGCCGGGCTGCGGCTCCTGCTGCTCGGGGATCTCGAACCCCCGGCCCAGCGGGCGCTGTTGAGATCGCCGTCGGGGCCGCTGCTGGACGGCGTGGACGTGCTCAAGGTCGCCCACCACGGCTCGGCGTACCAGGACCACGAGCTCATACGCAGGGCGGCGCCGCGGCTGGCATTGATCAGCTGCGGTGAGGACAACCCGTACGGGCATCCGGCTCCCAGCACCGTCGCGGCGCTGCGGGGGCAGGGCGCGGTGGTGCTGCGGACGGACGAGGACGGGGCGCTGGCCGTCGCGGGTACGGGCGCGGAGCTGCGGGTGGCGGGAGACTGAGGGCATGGATTCCGTTGAGGTTGATGCCTATCTCCGCCGCCTGGGTGTCGAGCACCCGGCGTGGCCGACCGTGGACGTGCTGCGCGAGCTGCATCTGCGCCATCTGCAGACCGTGCCCTTCGAGAACCTGTCGATCCACCTCGGCGAGGAGCTCGTCCTGGAGGAGAAGCGACTGCTGGACAAGGTGGTGGGGGC
>NZ_LLZG01000041.1 GCF_001509475.1 Streptomyces regalis | reverse complement strand
CACCCGCGCGAACAGCTCCCACAACTCGTCCGGCACCAGCCGCTCAACGATCCCTGCCACGACCGGCAGCTTACCCAGCCAAATGAGATGACGTCTAAGCCGCGCACAGCCCCGTCCATCCGCTGAGGCGCGCGCAATCCCGTCCCCGTCCACCAACCCGCGCCCAGCCCCGCCCGTCCGCCCCAACCGCGGGCAGTCGTGCCGCTGGGGCGGCACGGGTGGGCGCGGGCGGCACCCCGCCAGCGCCGGGCCGCGCAACCCAACAAGCGGGCGGTACCGGGTGGCTGGGCCCGGCCGACGCAGTCACCCCGCGCCGGGCCGCGCGGCCCACCCCCGCCCAGCCACAACGCCGCACAACCCAACAAGCGGACGGCACCCGGTGGCTCCGCCCGGCCGACGCAGTCACCCCGCGCAACCCGCCAAGCGGGCCGTACTCAAGTCCCGACGTCGGCGTCCGGGCAGGCGGTGGCAGTGCGCCCGGCCCGGCCGACGGAGTCACATGCGGGAGACGTTGCGTTCGTACACCAGGCGTAGGCCGATCAGGGTCAGCCACGGCTCGTGTTCGTCGATGACCGAGGACTCGCCCAGGACCATCGGCGCCAGGCCGCCCGTTGCGATGACCGTGACATCGTCGGGGTCCTCCGCCAGTTCGCGGGTCATGCGGCTGACCACGCCGTCCACCTGGCCGGCGAAGCCGTAGATGATGCCGGACTGCATCGCCTCGACCGTGTTCTTGCCGATCACGCTGCGCGGGCGGGCCACCTCGATCTTGCGGAGTTGGGCGCCCTTGACGCCGAGTGCCTCGACCGAGATCTCGATGCCGGGGGCGATGACACCGCCGACGTACTCGCCGCGCGCGCTCACCGCGTCGAACGTCGTCGCCGTACCGAAGTCGACGACGATCGCGGGGCCGCCGTAGAGCTCCACGGCCGCCACCGCGTTGATGATGCGGTCCGCGCCGACCTCCTTCGGGTTGTCCGTCAGGATCGGCACGCCCGTCTTGACGCCCGGTTCGACCAGGACCGCGGGGACGTCGCCGTAGTAGCGGCGGGTCACTTCGCGTAGTTCGTGAAGGACGGAGGGGACTGTGGCGCAGATGGCGATGCCGTCGATGCCGTCGCCCAGTTCCTCGCCGAGGAGCGGGTGCATGCCCATCAGGCCCTGGAGGAGGACCGCCAGTTCGTCGGCCGTGCGGCGGGCGTCCGTCGAGATGCGCCAGTGTTCGACGATGTCCTCGCCGTCGAAGAGGCCGAGGACGGTGTGGGTGTTGCCTACGTCGATGGTGAGGAGCATGCCCGTTCCTACTCCGCCGCTCGCAGGTCCAGGCCGATGTCCAGGATCGGCGAGGAGTGGGTGAGGGCCCCTACGGCCAGGTAGTCGACGCCCGTCTCCGCGTACGCCTTGGCGTTGGCGAGGGTCAGGCGGCCGGATGCCTCCAGTGCTGCCCGGCCGTCCACGATCGCCACCGCCTCCTCGCACTCGCCCGGGGTGAAGTTGTCCAGGAGGATCAGGTCCGCGCCCGCGTCCACCACCTCGCGGAGCTGGTGGAGCGTGTCCACCTCGACCTCGATGGGGAGCTCGGGGAAGGCTTCGCGGACCGCCTTGAAGGCCTGGGACACGCCGCCTGCGGCCACTACGTGGTTGTCCTTCACCAGGGCCGCGTCGGAGAGGGACATGCGGTGGTTGACTCCGCCTCCGCAGCGCACCGCGTACTTTTCCAGCGCGCGCAGGCCCGGGGTCGTCTTGCGGGTGTCGCGGACCCGTGCCCTCGTGCCTTCCAGTACGTCCGCCCACGTGCGCGTGGCCGTCGCGATGCCCGACAGGCGGCACAGGATGTTCAGCGCGCTGCGTTCGGCCGTGAGGAGGTCTCGGGTGCGGGTGGTGATCGACAGGAGCTTCTGGCCTGCCTCCACCTTGTCGCCGTCCTCCACGTGGCGCTCGACCTCGAACTCGTCCTCGCAGACGATCGAGACGACCGCTTCGGCGACCCTGAGGCCCGCCACCACGCCCGCCTCGCGCGCGACGAAGTCGGCGGTGGCGGTCGCCTCTTCGGGGATCGTGGCGACCGTCGTCACGTCCACGCCGTGTGCCAGGTCCTCCTGGATGGCGACGTTGGCGATGTCCTCGATCTCGACCGGGTCGAGGCCCACGTCGGCCAGCAGCTGTGCGAGCGCGGGGTCGAGGCCGCACTCCAGGTACTCCTCGTCGGCACCGCAGGCGCAGTCGTCGCCGCAGCCGCCGGTCGAGGCGAGGGGAAGGTCGGGGGTGGTCACTTCTGTCACTGCTCCTGGGGCCGGGTCGGGGGGAAGTCTGCGGTGTCGGTGGTGTGCACGGCCAGTGTGCGGTCGGGGTTCAGGCGTACGACGATGTGGCGGCGCCAGGTCGTGTCGTCGCGGTCGGGCTCGTCCTCACGCCAGTGGCAGCCTCTCGTCTCCTCGCGCAGGCGTGCGGCGGCGACCAGGACTCGGGCCACGCACATGAGGTTGGTGGCCTCCCAGGTGTCGACGCCGGGCTCGGCGGTCTTGCCGTTCTCGGCGAGGGCGTCGCGGGCGTCGGTGTGCAGCTGCTGGATCTGCTCGGCGGCCTTGGCGAGGGACTCGGCGGAGCGCAGGACGCCGGCGCCGTCCGTCATGATCCGCTGGATCGCGAAGCGGGCCTCGGGTGCGAGCAGGGGGTGCTCGGGGGTTTCGGGGTACGGCACGGGGTGCGGCACGCGTGCGTGGAGGCCGTTCGACGTGCGGGACGCCGTGATGTCCACCGCGATGCGCTCGGCGTACACCAGGCCTTCGAGGAGCGAGTTGGAGGCCAGGCGGTTCGCGCCGTGCACGCCCGTGCAGGCCACCTCGCCGCACGCGTACAGGCCGGGGACGGTCGTACGGCCCTGGGAGTCGGTGCGGACGCCGCCGGAGGCGTAGTGGGCGGCCGGGGCGATCGGGATGGGGTCGTGCACCGGGTCGATGCCGTGGGCGCGGCAGGCGGCGAGGATCGTCGGGAAACGGTGCTCCCACATGTCGGCGCCGAAGTGGCGGGCGTCGAGGAACATGTGCTCGGCGTCCTGCTCCTGCATGCGCCGCATGATGCCCTTGGCGACGATGTCCCGGGGGGCGAGTTCGGCCAGTTCGTGCTTGCCCAGCATGAAGCGCACGCCGTCGGCGTCGACCAGGTGCGCGCCCTCGCCGCGTACGGCCTCGGAGACCAGGGGCTGCTGGCCCTCCGCGTCCGGGCCGAGGAACAGGACGGTGGGGTGGAACTGGACGAATTCCAGGTCGCTCACCTCAGCACCCGCGCGCAGGGCGAGGGCGACTCCGTCGCCCGTCGACACGGACGGGTTCGTGGTCGCCGAGAAGACCTGGCCCATGCCGCCGGTCGCGAGGACCACCGCGGGCGCATGGACCGCCCCTACGCCGTCGTGCTGGCCCTCGCCCATGACGTGCAGGGTGACGCCCGCCGTACGGCCCTCCGCGTCCGTCAGAAGGTCGAGGACGAGCGCGTTCTCGATCGTGCGCAGACCACGCGCGCGTACCGCCTCGACGAGGGCCCGGGAGATCTCCGCGCCGGTAGCGTCGCCGCCGGCGTGGGCGATACGGCGGCGGTGGTGGCCGCCCTCGCGGGTGAGCTCCAGGCCGCCCTCCTCGGACTCGTCGAAGTGGGCGCCGGTCTCGATGAGGCGGCGTACGGCGTCGGGCCCCTCGGTGACGAGGATGCGGACCGCGTCCTCGTCGCACAGGCCCGCGCCCGCGACCAGGGTGTCGTCGAGGTGCTGTTCGGGGGTGTCGCCCTCGCCGAGGGCCGCGGCGATGCCACCCTGGGCCCAGCGGGTGGAGCCGTCGTCGAGGCGGGCCTTGGTGACGACGACGGTCGTCAGGCCGGCGGCCTCGCAGCGCAGGGCCGCGGTGAGACCTGCGACGCCGGAGCCGACGACCACGACGTCCGCGGAGATGGACCACCCGGGCGCGGGCGCGTGCAGTCGTATGCCTGTGCTGGTCACGAGGCGGCTCCGAAGGTGAGGGGGATGTTGTCGATCAGCCGGGTCGTCCCGACCCGGGCGGCGACGGCGAGGACGGCCTCGCCGGTGAAGTCGTCCTCGGTGATCTGGGTGAAGTCCGACGGGTCGACGAGGGCGACGTAGTCCAGTTCGAGCGGCGGGTCGAGGCGGGCGGCCTCGTCGAGGACCAGGCGGGCCGCCGCGAGGACGGCCGCCGGGGCGCCCGGGACGGCTTTGGACACGGCATGCGCGTCGGCCGCCGCGCGGGACTCCCCTATGGCGCTGAGCGCCTCGGCACGCGCGCGCGTGGCGGGCACTTCGCGCGCCCGTGCGCGCAGCGCCTCCTGCGCGGCGTGGCGGTCACGGCCGGCGAACAGCGCCTGGGAGAGCGCGAGCGCGGTGCGCCGTCCCTTGGGCGAGAGGTAGCGGTTGCGGCTGGAGAGCGCGAGGCCGTCCTCCTCACGCACGGTCGGGACGCCCACGATCTCGACGCCGAAGTTCAGGTCGCGCACCATGCGGCGGATCAGGGCGAGCTGCTGGGCGTCCTTCTGGCCGTACAGGGCGACGTCGGGGCGGGTGAGGTGGAGCAGCTTGGCGACGACGGTGAGCATGCCGTCGAAGTGGCCGGGGCGCGAGGCGCCCTCCAGGCTCTCTCCCATGGGGCCGGCGCTGATGCGGACCTGGGGCTCGCCGCCCGGGTAGACCACGTCCACGGAGGGGGCGAACACCGCGTCGGCGCCCGCCTGTTCGGCGATCTTGAGGTCGGCGTCCAGGGTGCGCGGATAGCGGTCGAGATCCTCGCCCTTGCCGAACTGCAGGGGGTTCACGAAGACGGTGACGACGACCTCGCCGTCCGGCCCGGCGATGTGGCGCGCGGTGCGGATCAGGGTGGCGTGGCCCTCGTGCAAGGCGCCCATGGTCATCACGACGGCGCGGCGGCCGCTGCGCACGCGCGCGTGCAGTTCGTCGGCGGTGCGCAGCAGGGTGGTGGTCATCGGGCGTCTCCCTCGGCCCCGTTGGTCCCGGTGGCGAGTACCCCGAGGAGGTCCTCGGCGAGCTCCGGCTTGAGCAGTCCGTGGGCGAGCGCCCGGTCGGCGGTCGCGCGCGCCATCGCGAGATACCCGGCGACGGTCTGCGGGGCGTGCCGCCGCAGCTCCGTCACGTGCGCGGCGACGGTGCCCGCGTCCCCGCGCGCGACGGGGCCGGTCAGGGCCGCGTCGCCGGAGCGCAGGGCGTTGTCCAGGGCGGCGCCGAGCAGCGGGCCGAGCATCCGGTCGGGGGCCGCCACACCGGCCTCGCGCAGCAGCTCCATGGACTGGGCGACCAGCGTCACCAGGTGATTGGCGCCAAGCGCGAGGGCCGCGTGGTAGAGCGGGCGCATCTCCTCGGCGATCCACTCGGGTTCGCCGCCCATCTCGATGACCAGGGCCTCTGCGGCCAGCCGCAGCTCCTCGGGCGCGGTGACGCCGAAGGAGCAGCCGGCCAGGCGCTGGACGTCCACGGGAGTGCCGGTGAAGGTCATCGCCGGATGCAGGGCCAACGGCAGCGCGCCCGCGCGCAGGGCGGGGTCCAGGACCTTCGCGCCGTATCGACCGGAGGTGTGCACCAGCAGCTGGCCCGGCCGTACGGCCCCGGTCTCGGCGAGGCCCTCGACCAGCCCGGGCAGCGCGTCGTCCGGGACGGTCAGCAGGACCAACTCGGCGCGCGCGAGGACTTCGGCGGGCGGCACGAGCGGCACGTCGGGGAGCAGCTGCGCGGCCCGTCGCCGGGAGGCGTCGGAAACGCCGGAGACGGCGACCGGGCGGTGCCCGGCGAGCTGGAGGGACGCGGCGAGCGCGGGGCCCACGCGGCCGGCGCCGACGACACCGACGGTGAGCCGCGCGGGGCGGTCCCTGGGATCTGGCTGTTGGCTTGTACTCACGCGACGGAGGCCTTCCCGTTCCAGTCCGCTCTGGGTACCGGACGATTTCTCGTCATGTTAACGCGATCGGTTCGAGGGGCGTCCGGTTGTCCACAGGCTGTGGGTTATCGCACGCCCCGCGCCGGGAGGGCGGGCGCGGCGTGCGGACGGCGTGCGGACGGCGTGCGGACGGAAATGCGCGTGCTCGCGCGTGTGGGCGCACGGCATGATCCCGCGCATGAGCGATACGGCGGAACAGACCGGGCGACACATCGAGCGGCCCGAGGAGTCGGAGCCCTTGTCGGACGCCGAGCAGCGCAAACGGCGTCGGGAGCGGCGCATCGCCGCCTATCGCGGCGCGCGACAGGTTCTCGCACGCCCCGGCTTCCTGGGCACCCTCCGCGAGCGCCTGGCGCTGCTGGACGAGGCGCGTGCGCTGGATCTGCACGACCTGGACGAGACGGTGGACCTCTATGGCGACGGCATCGTCGGCGCCCTGGAGGAGAAGGTCGCAGGGCTGCTCGGCAAGGAGGCGGCCGCGTTCTTCCCGACAGGCACCATGGCCCAGCAGGTCGCCCTGCGCTGCTGGGCGGGCCGCACCGGCAACCCGACCGTCGCCCTGCACGCACTGGCCCACCCCGAGATGCACGAACGCGACGCCTTCAGCCAGGTCAGTGGTCTGCGCCCGGTCCACGTGACGAGCGAGCCCCGGTTGCCGACCGCCGACGAGGTGCGCGACTTCGACGAGCCGTTCGGGGCGCTGATGCTCGAACTGCCCCTCAGGGACGCCGGTTTCGTGCTGCCCTCCTGGGAGGAGCTCATCGAAGTCGTGGAGGCGGCGCGAGAGCGTGACGCGGTGGTGCACTTCGACGGCGCGCGCCTGTGGGAGTCCACCGTCCACTTCGGCCGCCCGCTGGAGGAGATCGCGGGCCTGGCGGACAGCGTGTACGTGTCGTTCTACAAGTCCCTCGACGGCTTCGGCGGCGCGGTGCTCGCCGGGCCGCAGACGCTGGTGGACGAGGCGAAGGCCTGGCGGCACCGCTACGGCGGCACGGTGTTCCAGCAGTTCCCCACCGCGCTGTCGGCGCTCGCCGGACTGGAGCGGGAGCTGCCCCGGCTGCCCGAGTACGTGGCCCACGCGCGCGTGGTGGCCGCCGCGCTGCGGGACGGCTTCGCGGCGGCCGGGGTTCCGTGGACGCGGGTCCACCCCGAGCCGCCGCACACGAACGAGTTCCAGGTCTGGCTGCCGTACGACGTCGACGTCGTCACGGAGGCCGCGCTCCGGCAGGCCGAGGAGACGAAGACCGTCCTGTTCGGCCATGCCTGGGACGCCAAGGGCCCGGGCCTGGCCTGCACCGAGGTCTCCGTACGTGCCGCCGGCCTGGAGTGGACGGCCGACGATGTGAAGACGGCGGTCGCGGAGTTCGTGGCCCGGCTGAACGAGGAGGTCAGCAAGTAGAACGCGGCCTCAGATGCAGCCACCGGCGCAGGGCCTGCCAATCGTGGATGCCGGGCGCGGGCGGGGCGGGCTCGCCGAGCCGCTGGGCACGGTAGGCATCGAGGAGGTGGTGCTGCGTGATGCTCATGGCGGGTCGCCTTCTCGGACGTAGGAGACGCGGGAGACTTCGGAGACCTCCCAGGTTGCGTCGGCCCGGCCGTCACGTCGCGTCGATTGACGGCTCCCGTCAATCGACGGAGGCGTTGTCAGTGGCGGGGTGCACCATGAGGGCATGAGCGTGAGCATCGACATCGCGGGGCTGCGGCCGGAGAGGGTAGCCGTCGTTCCCTCGCCCCTGGCCGAGCTCGGCATGGCGCTGCACGCGCTGTCGGAGCCGGGGCATCATCCGGGCCTGCAAGGCTGGGCGACGAGTGCCACCGCCCGGCTCGATCCGCACCTGGCCGACCGGATGTGCGAGGCCGACTTCCTGTGGCGGACGACGTTCTCGGATCTGTTCCTGCCCTACGCGGGCATCCCGGGCGGAGCGCTGCCCGGCGCGACGCTCGCCGAGGAGCTGGACCTGCTGGACAAGCTGACGGACGAGCAGTTCGTGGACGCCGCCCTGGAGTTCACGTGCACGCTTCCGTCAACCACGCAGGGACCTTCCGTGCCGGCCGACGCGGAGCTGCGCCAACGCGCTCTGGAGCTGGCCGCCGCGCGCGGGCCGCAGCAGCTGCGGTTCAGCCGGCGGCTGCTCGATGATCCGCCGCGCATCCGGGCCTGGCTGCGGCAGTTCCTGGAGGACTGCGACGAGGCGTTCTTCGCGGACGCCTGGTCCCGGCTGCGCTACCAGCTCGCGGCGGACGCCCGCCGCAAGACCGACCTTCTGCGGCACAAGGGGCTGACCGGGGCACTGACCGCGGTGTCCCCGGCGGTGAGCGTCGACGAGGCCGCCAACAGGGTCACCATCGACAAGCTGCGCCTGGGCCACACCGTCATCAAGGACAGCAGCCTGCTGCTCGTGCCGACGAGCCTGGGCTGGCCGCATCTGCAGGTGCTGGATCGGCACGGTTGGCAACCGGTGCTGCACTACCCGGTCGGCTCCCCCGGGCTCGCCGCGCCACCTTCGGTCGACCAGCTGACCCTGAGGATGACCGCCCTGTCCCACCCGGTGCGGATGCAGCTCTGCCGCAGCCTCGCCCGCAGCACGTACACCACGAGCGAACTCGTCCAGATCCACGGCATGACCGCGCCCGAGATATCCCGGCACGTGAGCGTCCTGAAGAAGGCGGGCCTGATCACCACCCGCCGGCGGGGGCGGTACGTCCTGCACCAGTTGGACGCCACCGCGGTCGCTCGGCTCGGCAGTGACTTCCTCGAAGCGCTCCTGAGGTGACCGTCAGTCGAACCGGATGTGCCTGATCCCGACCCCCACCTGCCGCAGCCGAGTCCGCAGCGTGCCCTCGTTGTTCGACCGGAGTGTCAGCCCGGCCAGGACAGCGATGCGGTCCGCCGTCTTCGGCACGGTCGAGTGGTCCGTCCACAGGTGCTCGGCGAACTCCGGCTCACGCAGCCGCTCCAGACAGTGGTCGAGCTGCTGCACGGCCCAAGTCTCGCGGCGCAGCGCGGCGTTCTTCCCGGCGACGTACCGAAGGAGGTGCCCGAAACCACGCTCGCGCAGCCGCTTCAGGACGGTCTCACGCTCGGCGAGGAGCGTGAAGTGCCGTACGTCGTGGCCGAGTTCGCTCAGCCGGCCGACCGTCTCGGCGAAGTAGTCGGGGTTGGTGACCGTCATGGGGGCGATCACCACGCCGTCGTGCTTGGTGAGGGCGAGGTCGAGGACCTCGACGACGCCCTGCCGCCAGGACGCCAAGTCCTGGAAGTCTCCGCGCAGTTCGGGCGGAAGCATGCGGCGCAGACCGAAACCGGGGTGTTCGGGGTCGCAGATGACACTGCCGGGCAGGCGGCGCTGGATCTCGTGTGCGGTCTGTGTCTTGCCGCCCCCGAAGGGGCCGTTGATCCACAGGAGCATGCGCAGACCCTAGTGTGCGCCGGTCACACGCGGGTGACGCCACGGTCTCGGCCGCACCCGCCGGCCGTGCTCAGCCGTGTCCGCCGGCCCGGACCAGCCCCGTCTCGTAGGCCAGGACCACCACCTGCACGCGGTCGCGCAGCCCCAGCTTGGTCAGGATGCGGCCGACGTGGGTCTTCACCGTCGCCTCGGACAGCACCAGCCGGGCGGCGATCTCGCCGTTGGACAGGCCCTGCGCGACCAGCACCATGACCTCGCGCTCGCGGTCGGTGAGCCGTTCCAGCTCCTTGTGCTGGGGCTCCTTGCCGGCGGAGGGCAGCATGGGGGCGAACCGGTCCAGGAGCCGCCGGGTCGTCGACGGGGCCACCACCGCGTCGCCGCTGTGCACGGAGCGGATGGCGCCGAGGAGCTCGCCGGGCGGCACGTCCTTGAGCATGAAGCCGGAGGCGCCGGCCTTCAGCCCGGAGAAGGCGTACTCGTCGAGGTCGAAGGTGGTCAGGATCAGCACCTTGGGCGGTTCGGGCTCCGAGCAGATGCGGCGGGTGGTCTCCACGCCGTCCAGCTTCGGCATGCGCACGTCCATCAGCACGACGTCGACGGGGGTCGAGCGCAGCACCTGGAGGGCCTCGACACCGTCGCCCGCTTCCGCGACGACCTCCATGTCCGGCTGGGCGGCGAGCACCATCCGGAACCCGGTGCGCAGCAGCACCTGGTCGTCGACGAGCATCACGCGGATCGTCATCGGGGTCCTCTTCCGTGTCTTCCGTATCCGTCTACAGGGGGGTTCTGCGGGGCGTTCTACAGGGGCGTTACAGGTGTCAACAAAGGACATGCTCAAGGTCAGTGTGCTGGTTTGAGGGGCAGCAGCGCACTGATGCGGAATCCTCCGCCCGGGCGCGGCCCCGCGTCCAGGGTGCCGCCGACCATGCCGACCCGCTCGCGCATACCGATCAGGCCGTGCCCCTGGCCGTCGGCACCACCCTCCTCGTACAGCTCGTGCGGGGCTCCCTTGCCGTCGTCCTCGACGAGCAGGCCGAGACCGTCGTCGAAGTAGACCAGGCGCACGCTCGCGCCGGCGTTCGGCCCGCCGTGCTTGCGGGTGTTGGTGAGCGCCTCCTGCACGATGCGGTACGCCGTCAGCTCGACGCCGCTGGGCAGCGGGCGCGGGGTGCCCTCGACCTTGAAGTCGACCGGCAGGCCGGAGGTGCGGCACTGCTGGATGAGCTCGTCGATCTGCTCGACGTCGGGCTGCGGGACGTACTCGCCGCCCTCCTGGTGCTCGCCGGTGCGCAGCACCCCGAGCAGGCGGCGCATCTCGGCGAGGGCCTGGCGGCCGGTGGAGGAGATGGTCTCCAGGGCCTTCTTGGCCTGGTCCGGGGCGGCGTCGAGGACGTAGGCGGCGCCGTCGGCCTGCACCACCATCACCGAGACGTTGTGCGCGACGACATCGTGCAGCTCGCGCGCGATCCGGGCGCGTTCGGCGGCGACCGCGACCTTGGCCTGCGCCTCGCGCTCCTTTTCGAGCCGGGTCGCGCGCTCCTCGAGCTGCTCGTAGTACGCGCGGCGGGTGCGGATCGAGTCGCCGAGCACCCAGGCGAGCGCGAACGGCACCGTCATGAAGATCATCAGGGCCACGGTGCCCAGGATGCTCGAGTCGTTCTCCGGCCAGCGCAGCTGCGCCAAGGGTGCCGCGCCCAGTCCGACGGCCAGTGCGAGCCGGGAGGCCCAGCGGGCGCCGGTCGCGGCGACGGTGTAGGTGATCACCAGGAAGGCGAAGTTGGCGGCCGTCGTCGACACGTCCAGTACCAGCTGCGCCACCCCGACGCCGATGGCCAGCAGCAGCATCTTCTCCGGCATACGCCGGCGCAGTGCGATGACCAGGCACAACAGGAGGACGACCGGGACGACGAGCGCCGCGGACCGGGTGCCCCGAACCTCCTGCCCGGCCTCCTCCTGGACGGCCGTGCTCATCACAGAGATCCCGAAGAGAAGGACGGCCCAGAAGGTGTCGACCCCTGTCGGGTGCCTGCGGAGGAAGTCATAGAGGCGCTGCACGTAACCCAGCGTAGGGAAGCGAGATGCGTGCAGGGGTCAACCGGAGGGCCGATCCGCACCACGCGCGCGTACTCCGCAAGGTGGAGGCTGCGTTCTCCTGTGCGCTTAGCCTGGGCCGGTGACAGCAGAGACGACGGACGAGTGGCTCGGGTGGCGCGCGGCAACGGAAGCCGCCCTGTACGGGCCGGACGGCTTCTATCGCCGCCCCGAGGGACCGGCCGGCCACTTCCGTACGTCCGTCCATGCGTCGCCGCTCTTCGCCGGTGCCGTGGCCCGGCTGCTGTGCCGGGTCGACGAGGCTCTGGGCCGGCCCGCGGTCCTCGACTTCGTGGACATGGCGGCAGGGCGGGGCGAACTGGTCACCCGCGTACTGGCCGCCCTCCCCGCCGAGGTGGCGGCACGCACGCGTGCGTACGCCGTCGAGGTCGCCGACCGCCCGGAAACCCTGGATCACCGGATCGAGTGGCTGCCCCAGCCGCCACAGCGGATCTCGGGCCTGCTGTTCGCCAACGAGTGGCTGGACAACATCCCCGTGGAGGTCACGGAGGTGGACTCCATGGGCGTACCCCGCCGGGTCCTCGTACGACGGGACGGCACCGAGCGCCTCGGGGAGCCGGTCGTGGGCGCGGAGGCGGAGTGGCTGGAGCGGTGGTGGCCGCTGGGGCGTGCGCAGGGTACGGAGGCCGAGGAAGACGAGGAAGGCGAAGGGCTCCGGGCCGAGATCGGGCTGCCGCGGGACGAGGCCTGGGCTGCCGCCGTCTCGGCACTGGAGCGGGGGCTCGCGATCGCCGTGGACTACGCGCACACGGCGCCGGCCCGGCCGCCCTTCGGGACGCTCACCGGCTTCCGCGAGGGGCGGGAGACGGCGCCCGTGCCGGACGGTTCCTGCGACATCACGGCGCATGTCGCCCTGGACGCGTGCGCGACGGCGTGTGCGCTGTCCGGCGCGCGCCTGGTGTCCCAGCGCGAGGCGTTGCACACCTTGGGCATCTCAGGCACACGCCCCTCGCTCGAGCTGGCCTCCACGCGCCCGGCCGAGTACGTACGCGCCCTCGCGACCGCAGGAGAAGCCACCGAACTCACCGCGACAGGCGGGCTCGGGGACTTCGGGTGGCTGGTCCAGCCGGTTGGAATTCCGAACCCACTCGAACCACTCGCCTGACCTGTCGGACCCGCCTTTGACCTGTCGGACCCGCCCTACTTGTCGATGTCCCCCACCACGAAGAACATCGACCCCAAAATCGCCACCATGTCCGCGACCAGCGTCCCCGGCAGCAGTTCGACCAGCACCTGGATGTTGTTGTACGACGCCGAGCGCAGCTTGAGCCGGTACGGCGTCTTCTCGCCCTTGCTGACGAGGTAGTAGCCGTTGATGCCGAGCGGGTTCTCGGTCCACGCGTACGTGTGGCCCTCGGGCGCCTTGAGGACCTTGGGGAGGCGCTGGTTGATCGGCCCGGGCGGCAGCTCGGCGAGACGGTCCAGGCAGGCGTCGGCGAGGTCGAGGGCGTTGTGGGTCTGCTCCAGCAGGCACTCGAACCGGGCGAGGCAGTCGCCCTCCTCGCGAGTGACCACCTTCAGGACGTCCTGCAGCTCGCCGTAGGCGAGATAGGGCTCGTCACGGCGCAGGTCGAAGTCGACGCCCGAGGCACGCGCGATCGGCCCGCTCGCGCCGTACGCGTGCACGGTCTCCGGCGCGAGGACGCCCACGCCCCGCGTGCGCCCGCGGAAGATCTCGTTGCCGAGCACCAGGTCGTCGAAGCGGTCCATGCGCGAACGTACGTCGGCGACGGCGGCACGCGCGCGCGTGGTCCAGCCGGCCGGCAGGTCCTCCTTCAGGCCTCCCACCCGGTTGAACATGTAGTGCATACGCCCGCCGGAGACCTCCTCCATGACGTGCTGGAGTTCCTCGCGCTCCGTGAAGGCGTAGAAGATCGGCGTGATCCCGCCCAGCTCCAGCGGGTACGACCCCAGGAACATCAGGTGGTTGAGCACCCGGTTCAGCTCCGCGAGGAGCGTCCGCGTCCACACCGCCCGCTCGGGCACCTCCATGCCGAGCATGCGCTCCACGGCGAGGACGACGCCCAGCTCGTTGGAGAAGGCCGACAGCCAGTCGTGGCGGTTGGCGAGCATGATGATCTGGCGGTAGTCGCGGGCCTCGAACAGCTTCTCCGCACCGCGGTGCATATAGCCGATCACCGGCTCCGCGCGCGTGATGCGCTCACCGTCCAGGAGGAGCTTGAGGCGCAGCACGCCGTGCGTGGACGGGTGCTGGGGACCGATGTTGAGCACCATGTCGGTGCTCTCCGCGGCGCCGCCGATACCGACCATGGTCTCCGTCGTAGGAGTCATGGACACAGTCTCCCCTACGTACGCTGGCCTCATGGAGACGGGGAGCCCGGAGCACACGGGGACGGCGGGAGACGAGCGGGTGGCGGACCAAGGGGCGGAGGCCGAAGGGGCGGAGGCCGAGCCGGGCTGGACCGGGCTGCCGCCGGGGCTGCTGAAGATGCGGCGGCTGTTGCTGGTGGTGTGGCTGGGGCTGCTGACGATCGGCCTGGCCCTGCTGCTCGGGCTGCTCGCCGGGCCCGGCTGGGCCGCCTTCGCGCTGTTGCCGCTTGCCCTGATGGCGTGGGGCTGGGTGATGATCGGCCGCAACTGGCGTTCGTGGCGCTACGCCGAGCGCGCGGACGACCTGCTGATCAGCCGGGGCGTGCTGTGGCGTGAGGAGACGGTCGTGCCGTACGGCCGGATGCAGCTGGTCGAGGTCACCTCCGGCCCCGTGGAGCGGCACTTCGGGCTGGCCAGCGTGCAGCTACACACGGCCGCCGCGGCCACCGACGCGACCATCCCCGGCCTCGACCCGGCCGAGGCGGAACGGTTGCGCGACCGGCTCACCGAGCTGGGCGAGGCACGATCGGCGGGGCTGTGACGGCGCCCGGCGTCGACGACGCCATACGCGAGAAGCGGCCCGTGACCGACCGGCGGCTGCACCCCGTGACGCCGCTCAGGCGCGCGTGGGCGCCGGTCGCCGTGCTCATCGGCTGGGCGGTGCACGACCCCGACCAGGCGCAGCGCCAGCTCACCAGGCTGACGACCACCACGATTCTGCTCGCGGTCGCCGTGCTCGTCCCCGCGGCCGCCCTGTACGGCTTCCTCACCTGGTGGTTCACGCACTTCGCGGTGACCGACACCGAACTGCGCATCCGCACCGGCCTGGTGTTCCGGCGCACCGCGCACATCCGGCTGGAACGCATCCAGGCCGTCGACGTCACCCAGCCGCTGCTCGCGCGCGTGGCGGGCGTCGCGAAGCTCAAACTCGACGTCATAGGCACGGACAAGAAGGACGAACTCGCCTTCCTGGGTGCGGAGGAGGCGCGTGCGCTGCGCGCGGAACTCCTCGCGCGCGCCGCCGGTTTCGCGCCCGAGACGGCGCACGAGGTCGGCGAGGCGCCGTCCCAGGAACTGCTGCGCGTGCCCCCGGGCGTCCTGGCCGTCTCGCTCGTCCTGACCGGCGCCACCTGGGCGACGCTGGCCGCCGCGATCGTCGTACCGACCATCCTCTGGCTGGCCACGGAAAGCGTATGGACGGTCCTCGCGACCGCGGTTCCGCTGTTCGGCGCGGCGGGGGCGAGCAGCGTGGGGCGGTTCGTCACCGAGTACGACTGGACGGTGGGCGAGTCACCGGACGGGCTGCGTCTCGACCACGGCCTGCTCGACCGGGCGCACGAGACGGTGCCGCCCGGCCGCGTCCAGACCGTACGGATCGTCGAACCGCTGCTGTGGCGGCGGCGCGGGTGGGTGCGGGTGGAACTGGACGTGGCGGGCTCGTCCAACTCGGTCCTGCTCCCGGTCGCCCCGCGCGAGGTCGCCGAATCGGTCGTCGCGCGCGTGCTGCCCGGGGTGACCGTCCCGCCGCGCGCCTCGCTGTCGCGTCCGCCGCGGCGGGCGGGCCGGTGTGTGCCGGTGTGGTGGCGCGGATATGGCCTGGCCGTCACGGACGCGGTGTTCGCCGCCCGGACCGGCCTCTTCCAGCGGAGCCTGGCGCTCGTACCGCACGCGAAGGTCCAGAGCGTACGGCTGGCTCAGGGCCCCTGGGAGCGCGTGTGGGGCGTGGCCGACGTACGCGTGGACACCGGGGCGAACAAGACGGTGACCGCCCGGCTGAGGGACGCCGGGGAGGCGGCGGAGCTGCTACGGGGGCAGGCGGAGCGCTCACGCACCGGGCGGAGGGACGCGCGGCCGGACCGGTGGATGGCCTGAGCAGCCGTCGTGGCGTGACCCGCCCGCGCGCACCGGCCGCAATCAGGAAACCGCGCTCCGCAGCCCCTGCACATCGATCTGTTCCGTCTCGTCATGCGCGGTCAGGTCGATGACCTGCCCGATGCCCCGGGACTCCTCGTCGGCCGGCTTGAACCCGGCCTCGGACTCGGCCTTGTGGAGGGCGAGGGCCTCCTGCCCGACGACGTCGGCGAGGTCCTCGTTCTGGACGGACTCGAGCGCGGAGGGCCCCTCCCCCGTCTTGGTGCCGAAGAAGTCGAAGCCACCTTCGATCGCCGTACGCCGTACGGGCGTCGCCGGTACGACGGCCACCGCGGTCGGCGCGATGAAGTGCCCTGCGGGCTGCCGGGCCGCAGGCAGGGCCGGCTGGGCCTCGGCGACTGCGCCTGACGTGGGGATGGCGGTCGCGCGCTCGTGCCCGTCGACCGCCTCGGGCTTCCCCTGCGCCTCGTCCTCCAGCGCGGGTTCCGTCTCGGACCCGCCGGTGACCGCCGCCTCGACGGCACCCGAACCGGCCTCCACCGACTCGTCGTCGGAGGGACCGTCGCCCTTCGGGGGATCGTTCTTCGGCGGCTCGTTCTTCGGGGACTCGTTCTTCGAGGGCTCGTTCTTCGAGGGCTCGCCGTCGTTCACCGAGCCGTCCCCGGCCTTCCCCGGACCGTCCCCGTCCGGCGTCCCCTGGCCCTCGTCCCCGTCGAACCGCGCCAACGCCGCGCTGGCCCGCAGGAACAGCCGGGAACCCTCCGGCGAGAAGATGGCCGGCGTCTGAGCCGCCTCCTCCGCGCCCTCGGTGTCCAAGTCCTCGGTGTCCACGTCCTCCGCCTCGGCCGGGGCAGCCACAGCCCCCTCCGCAGCGGCGGAAGCCGCACCGTCGACCGGCGCCGGCGGCAACGCGCGCGCGGGCGTGGCCGCCTCAATCTCCAGAACCCGGCGTTCCTCCAGGACGCTCGCGCGCTCGGTCTCCGCCGTGGCGTACCGGCGCAGCAGCGCCGCGTGCTCGTTGCGCAGCCCCGCGAGTTCCGTCCGCTTGGCCCGCAGCCGCTGCTCCAGCTTCACGCGCAGCTCGCGCGACTCCTCGAGGTCGGTCTCCAGCTCGGCGACCCGCTCCTCGTACCGCCACTCGTCGCTCGCACGCGCGCGCGTGAGGTCGGCGACGCGCTTGCCCGCCTGGGTGTCCCAGCGGCGCATGACGACCGCACCGACGACCGCCGTCGCCGCGGCGGCCGCGGCGAGGCCGCGCAACACCATGGGTTCGGTGAACACCCAGGGGGCCAGGGCACAGACGACGGAGACGCCTGCGATCGCCGACGGTGGCAGCAGCCTGTGCAAGGGCGGGGAATGACGGTGACGTCCACGTGGCATGGCCAGAAACTTACCGCGCGTAGGCGAATCTTGTTGCCCCGCCCCGCAAAAACACAGCCATCCCGAGTCGTTCACAGGGCATCAGGAATCAGATACGCCACCGAATTGGCCAAGAACCAAGATCACAAAGCCCCGAGGGCCACGTCACGGGTCGAGTCACCTGCTGCTCAGCCGCCCGCTCATCCACTCCAGCGTCCCCGGAATCTCCCGCCGCCAGGTGTTGAAGTTGTGTCCTCCGCTTTCCAGGATGATCGACGAGATCCGCGTCAGCTTCGTGGCCTTCACGCGCTCAATGAACTTCAGCGTGCCCTTGTAGTTGGATTCTCCAACTTTGCTGCTGCTGACGAGCAGTGAAGTGTCCGGCGCGGGCATGTGCTTGAGGTACCACCACAGGTTCGCGCGATTGCGCAGTTCCTCGTCGCCCTGGAAGAGATCGCCCGTCGTCGGGTCGATCGGCGCCTTGTAGTACGCGGAAAGCCCCGCCCCGGCGGCGTACACCCGGGGATGGTGCATGGCGAGCTTCAACGCGCAGTAGCCGCCCGTGGAGTCACCGATGATGCCCCAGCTGCCCGCTTTCCTGCCCACCCGGTAGTGGCCGCTCACGGCCTCGATCAGATCTTTGGCGAAGAACGTCTCGGTCTGCGGGCCGCCCGGGATGTCCACGCATTCCGTGTCCCGCGGCGGCGCCACGGTCGGCCGCATCATCACCAGGATCATCGGCTGCATACGGCCGTCCCCGGCAAGCCGCGCGGCCGTACGCGGATAGTCGAGCTTGTCCACCAGCGCCTGGGCCGTACCCGGATAACCGGTGAGGACGACGGCCGCCGGGAACGTACGCGTGCGGTATTGCGGCTGAAAATACTCCGGCGGCAGGTAGACGTACGCGGGCGTCGCGATGTGCGTCGTACGGCCCACGATGCCGATCTTCTGGATCTGCCCGCCCGTCTGCGGCCGGGCACTGGCCGCGCCGGGCACGCGCCGCGTGTCGACGACCTCCAGCGGCCCGCCGGTCGGCGTGTGGTCCACGACGACGCCCTGGTCGGTCTCCTGCCCGAACAGGTCGGCCCAGCTGGCGTAGAACCCGAATGCCTGGTTGGTGACGAGGCCGACCGCCGCGAAGAGCATCAGCTGTGTGGACAGCAGCAGACCGACGCGTCCGCTCACGTTCCGCCAGCCGCGCCGGGCCAGCCGTGGCCACAGCCACACCGTGCCGACGAACAGCCCTATGGCGGCCAGAACCGCCAGCGCCAGCACCTTGTTGCTCGTGAGACCCATCGATGGTTACCTGCCCGCACTCTCCGCCCGGTTCGCGCTTCCTGCGCGCTGCCTCCCCCGCACCTTCGCAAGGGCTTGCCCCGGACTTTCCTTGGCCTTTGAAACGGTTTTGAGGAGCTGAGTGAACCTCTCCCCTCGAGACACCGTCCTAGAGGGCGCAATGTCGCCGGATGCCCGATCGGCACCGGATCCAAGGTCTCTCGCAGAACTAATGGGATGCGATGTCTGTCAGGACAGATGTGGAAATGTCGGGCGGGGTTCCCCAACGATCAAGTCAGGTACAGCACCTGCCGAGCCGAGTACGGCATCTGCTGCGAGGCCCGCGCCCGGAGGCCGTTCCCCTTCTCGTCGGCAGGGCCTGCGCCCTGGTGGGCCTGCTGGACATCGCCGCGGGCGTCTTCCCGCGCTTCCGGCACAGCCGTATGCACGCCATCGCCGAGGTGCTGCCGGGCTCGACGGGCCCGTTCGCGGCCGCGCTGTCACTCAGCGCGGGCGTGCTGCTGCTCCTGCTCGCCCACGGCCTCAAGCGCGGCAAGCGGCGGGCCTGGCGCGCAGCCGTCGTCCTGCTGCCGGCCGGAGCGGTCGCGCAGTTCACGTACCGCCACTCCCTGGTGGGCGTCCTCATCTCCGTTGTGCTGCTCACGGCCCTGCTGCGCCACCGCGACCAGTTCGCGGCGCTGCCCGACCCGCGCAGCAGGTGGCGCGCGCTGGCCAACCTCGTCCTCATGGGCGCCGGTTCCCTCGCCCTCGGGCTGGTCATCGTCAGCGCCCACCCGAACACCCTGATCGGCGACCCGAGCCTGGCCGACCGCATCACCCACGTCCTGTACGGCCTGTTCGGCTTCGAGGGCCCGGTCGACTACCAGGGCAACACCTCGTGGACGGTCGCCTTCTCGCTGGGCGCCCTCGGCTGGATCACCGCGGTCACCACGATCTACCTCGCCTTCCGCCCCGAACACCCCGCCGCACGCCTCACCGAGGACGACGAGGCACGGCTGCGTGCCCTGCTGGTCAAGCACGGCGGCCGCGACTCCCTCGGCCACTTCGCGCTGCGCCGCGACAAGGCCGTCGTCTTCTCCCCCAGCGGAAAGGCAGCGGTGACGTACCGCGTCGTCTCCGGCGTGATGCTCGCCAGCGGCGACCCGATCGGCGACGTGGAGGCCTGGCCCGGCGCCATCGAACGCTTCATGGACGAGGCCAAGGCCCACTCCTGGACCCCCGCCGTCATGGGCTGCTCCGAGACCGGCGCCGAGGTGTGGACCCGCGAGACCGGGCTCGACGCCCTCGAACTGGGCGACGAGGCGGTGGTGGACGTCCCGGATTTCTCGCTCGCCGGCCGCGCGATGCGCAACGTACGACAGATGGTCAAGCGCATCGAGCGCGCCGGTTACGAGACCCGGGTACGGCGCGTTGGTGACCTCGGCGAGGCCGAGCTGGACCGCATCCGCCGCGCCGCCGAGGACTGGCGCGGCACCGACACCGAGCGCGGCTTCTCCATGGCGCTCGGCCGCGTCGGCGACCCGGCCGACGGCGACTGTCTCATCGCCACCGCCCACAAGGCCGACGAGGAGCCGGGGGCGTACGGCGACCTCAAGGCGATCCTCCACTTCGTGCCGTGGGGCACGGACGGGGTCTCGCTGGACCTGATGCGCCGCGACCGCTCGGCCGACCCCGGCATGAACGAGCTGCTGATCGTGGCCGCCCTCCAGGCCGCCCCGAAGTTCGGCATCGCGCGCGTGTCCCTCAACTTCGCCATGTTCCGCTCGGCACTGGCGCGCGGCGAGAAGATCGGCGCGGGCCCGGTGCTGCGCGCCTGGCGCGGGCTGCTCGTGTTCCTGTCCCGCTGGTTCCAGATCGAGTCCCTGTACAAGTTCAACGCCAAGTTCCAGCCCCGCTGGGAGCCCCGCTTCGTCGTCTACCGGGCCTCCGGCGACCTGCCCCGCCTCGGCTTCGCCGCCATGCAGGCGGAGGGCTTCGTGAACCTGGCCCTGCCGCTGCCGCGCTTCCTGCGCCGTCGCACGGCCACCCGGCGTCCGTGCGCCCACGCGGTGGCGGAGCGGGACGTCCGCGCGGCGTGACACGGCCGTCCCAGGGCGGTGTGATGCCGCCTCCAGGACAGGCCCGAGCGGCAGCCCACCCCGCCCCCACCCCAGGGCTGCCGCTCGGGCCACCGCACGTCCCGGCACTCCCTGGGCCTGCGCGGCACTCCGCTTCCTGCGCCGCCGTACCACCGCTGCGCGCCCATGCGCACACACGGTGGCGGAACGGGACGTCCACGCCGCGTGACCGGAACCGCACCCACCCAAGACAGGCCCGAGCGGAAGCCACCCCACCCCCACCC
>NZ_LLZG01000040.1 GCF_001509475.1 Streptomyces regalis | reverse complement strand
CGCCGTATCCGACATGCGCCCACCCCCCGCCCCGCCTTCACTGCGATCAGGACGTGACGGACCCCGTCCCGACCGGGCGCGGCAGCGGGAGGCGCGATGGGCAGGCACGGCATACGACGGCCGGTGCACGGGACCGCCGGGCAGGGGACTGTCGGCCCCGCGGCCGCCGGACACAGGGCCGCCCGGCACAGGGCCGTCTCCCCATGACAACCCCCGCCACCCCCGCCGACCGAGCCCTCCGCGGCAAGGCCGCCCGCAAGCGGGTCCCCGGTTCCGCGCACGCCGCCTGGATTCCCTCTGTCGACCGTCCCGACCCCGTCGCCGTACTGGAACGTCAGGGCCGCGACCGGCTGCCGGAGTTGTTGCCGATCAGGTACGGCCGGATGGCGGGGTCCCCGTTCGCGTTTCTGCGTGGCGCGGCCGCCGTGATGGCCGCCGACCTCGCCACCGCCCCGCACACCGGCCTCACCGTGCAGCTGTGCGGCGACGCCCACCTGCTCAACTTCGGCCTGTACGCCTACCCGGAACGCGCCCTGCGCTTCGACCTGAACGACTTCGACGAGACGTTCCCCGGCCCGTTCGAGTGGGACGTCAAACGCCTCGCCGCCTCGGTCGCCGTGGCCGCCCGCGAGAACGGCCACCCAGAGGCCAAGGTTGGCCGCGCGACCCCTGGAGGCTGTGACAGCTTGCGCTCATTGGGTGACACTGGGTAGCCTAGGTGATCCCAGTGCGTGAGTCCGTGCAGGCACAATTCCGGCACAGTCCGGTGGACCCGGTTTTCTGCGGGCGTCGATCGCTCTTGGTGCGGGGCACAGTCAATTGCCCCTGTCGCCCTGCGGGGTGACTGGACGCGAGCGGCAGCACCACAGCCAGTGATGCCCGCATCGCAAGTGCGTTGCCGGGCCCCCGGCCTTGGCCGCGCGCAGTTGACCGACTACCGCTCGACTCTGCACAGCGGTCGCTTGACCGCCGACGACCTGACGGGCAGCCGCCCGCAAGGTCGTCGGCGTCGGCAGCGTCGGCCTGCGCTGCTTCATCGTGCCGCTCGCCGGACGCGACACCGACGACCCGCTGTTCCTGCAGATCAAGGAGGCGCGGCAGTCCGTACTGGAGGAGCATCTGCCGAGCGGGCCCTACGTCCACCACGGTCATCGCGTCGTCGCAGGTCAGCGTCTGCTGCAGGCGACCAGTGACATCTTCCTCGGCTGGATGTCCGGTCCGGAGGGCCGCGCCTTCTACTGGCGCCGGCTGCGCGACATGAAGGGCGCCGGGGACGTCGCCGGGATGAGCCCGGACGACCTCCTGGCCTACGCCCGGCTGTGCGGCACCGCCCTGGCCCGGGCCCACGCCCGCTCCGGCGACCGTATCGCCATCGCCGGCTACCTCGGCAGCGCCGACACCTTCGACCGTGCGGTCCGCGACTTCGCGCTGGCCTACGCCGACCAGACCGTCACCGACCACACGACCCTGGGTGCGGCCGTCGCGGCCGGGGTGGTCAGGGCCGAGCCCGGGGTCTGACGCCATCAGCCACACGTATCCGGGGCATACGTATCCGGGGCGGCCTCAGCCCGTACGCATCCGGGCGGCGTCAGCCGTACCACTCCAGCAGCCCGCCCACATACGCCGCCAACCGCCCGCCCAGCACCTCCGCTGTCAGATCCGTCCGCCCCAGCTCACGCCACGGTCCCGCGAGCTTGGCCGCGTCGGGGGAGTAGGTCAGGGCGTCCAGCAACCGCCAGTACAGGTGGTCGGCCGGGGCGGCGAGTCGGCGCCCGCCATGTGCCTCGTACCGGTCCCGGAAACCGAGCCCGTACTGCGGGCCGTGCAGTAGCGCGAGAGCCGTCGAGCAGTGGGCGACGTCGAGGTCGGCCGGGCCCCACGACGTCTCCACCCAGTCGACGACACCGCTGATCCGCAACGCCGGGCCCGCACCGCTGAACAGCACGTTCCCGGGGTGGAAGTCCCGGTGCAGGAAGCACCCTTCGTAGGTGGGAGGCTCGCGGCGGATGACGTCCACGGCCCGTTCCCAGAGCGCGCCGCCCGGCGTGCGTACCTGCTCCGGAGACGTCCACGCCTGATACGTACGCGGACGCTCCTGCGGTACGACCCGGTGGATCCGGGCGAGTTGGCCCGCGAGCAGATCCAGGCGCCGCTCCAGATCCTCCTCGTCGACCCGAACCCGGCCCGGCAGCAGGGACATCAGCAGCGAGGGGTGGTCGCAGTGCTCGGCCGTGGCGTCGACGGCGATCAGCCGGGGCGCGGGAATGCCGTCCTGGGCGGCGAGCAGGGTGAGGATCGACGCCTCACGGGACAGCAGACCGGGCGCGTGTCCGCGGAAGAAGGGCTTCACGAACGTGCGCAGCGCGAGCTCGCTGCCGTCGTCGAGGGTGAGCCGCCGCATCTGCGCACTCCAGCCACCTTGCGCGAAGGCGGTGCCGGTGACGGTCCGCCCCTGCGGCAGCTGCTTGGCCAGCCACGATCGGGTGGCCGTCCAGCCCCGGTCGCCCAGCCCGGTCAGTACGGCCGTCACGAACTCCCGCCGGTCCTCGGCATGCTCCTGGAACCACAGCCCCAGCATGTGCTCCGCGTCCGGCACCTCGAACCGCGTGAACTGCGCACGAGCGGCCAGCGCGTCCTGCACCGCCTCCGTCACGTCCGGCGGGATGACCGCGTCCGTCCCCGGCACCGCGAGCACCGCCCGCCCCTCGTACGCCCGCAGTACGTCGAGCGCGGGAGACGCACGCCAGCCGTCCGGCCTGCGGATGATCTCGCTGAACCGCCCGTCGCCCGCACCGAACGGCACATCCCACGCCTCCCGCGCGTACACGGCGGGCGCGCACACCCCCAGCGCCGCCACCCGCTCCCCGTAGTGCGCGACGAGGTCCGCCACCGTCTGCCCGCTCATGCTGAAGCCGACCAGGATCAGCGGACCGCCCGCCGGCACGCGCGCGTCGATGACGGCGACCGCCTGCTCCAGACGCCGCCGCAGACTCAACTCCCGCAGTTCGCCGGTGCTTTCGCCGTGCCCCGAGAAGTCGAAGGCCAGTCCGCGGCAGCCGCGGGACACGAACTCGGCGAGCAGCGGGAGCAGCCGCTCCTTGCTGCCGTTGCCCGCGCCGTGCAGCAGAACCACGGTGGCCGATTCCGGGCCGCCGGCGTCACCGCCGTACACACCGCTGAGCAGTTCACCGTCGTGGGCGCATGTGAAAGGAGAGAGCTCGGTCATGCGCCTCATTCATTCATATTCATCCGCAGCGGACACCGGCCGAACTCGGGTCCCGGGAAAAGGAGATGCACGCCCGGTGACCGGATCCCTACGCTGGACACGCGTAACGGAGCTGTTCACGCCGCTTCTCGCAGGGCAGGCGTCACCCTGCGGACTCGGGGCTACTCTCTACGCACCGACGGACGGTCGCCCATCCCCCAGCGCCCCGTCGGAACATCGGTCACCGCTCATCGATCACAGCTCGAGATCCAGAAACAACCCACGCTCACGGAGGCCCGTGATGGGCACCATCGTCATGTCCGGGACTGTCGTCCTGGTGATCTTAGGATTCGGAAACCACGTCTACTGGCTCGCCGCCGTCGCCGTGCTCTTCCTCTACCTGCAGTACGGCCGCAGCTCCTCCGCGTCGAGCGGCGGAGCGGGGGGCGCCGGCGGCGGGGGAGGGGCCTCGTCGGGAGGATCCATGCCCGCGGACTACCGCTCCTACCGCAACCGTCGTGACATGCAGGCCAAGTGGGAGCGCCGCTACCGCCGTGAGCGCCCCCTCGAATCCCGTCGTCAGGAGCGCGAGAAGAGCAAGTGAGAGGACCTGCGGTAGAGGTCCGAGGTGTCCCCGGTCACAGGCCGGGGGCGCCCCACACCGGGAACCAGCGGTTCAGGTCCTGCTCGATCCGCAGGTCGTTCGTGAGGGCGGCCTTCACTCGCAGTTCCAGCGGGTTGTCGCGCCGTTCCGCCCGGCCGGGCAGCGGCGCGAAGGGATAGAAGGTGCCGCGCTTGTAGAGGTAGACGAGGGCGAGCCGCCTGCCCGCGTCGTCCTCGAACCCGGCCAGCGAACACAGCAGCTGCGGCCCGAAGCCGTTGACCTCCATCGCGCTGTTCACCGCGTGCAGATCGTTGACCAGCTCCGGCAGCTGCTCGGGCGTGCGGCGGGAGACCAGCCACGAGTAGCCGTAGCCGTCCCGCGTCAGCTCCACCGGCCGGCCCTCGCGCTCGGCGTCCGCGTCGAGCAGCGCCTGGACCTCGCGGTGCGCCTGCTCGAAGACCGCGCCCTCGACCGGCGCGAAGCACACCGCTCCGCTCCCGGTCGGCCGGAACCCGGCCGCCGCCTCCAGCGTCACCGCCGCCGACGGCAGGGCGAAGAGCTGGTCGAGATCGGGCGCGACCGGCTTCGTACGGCCGAGCAGAATGTCCAGCAGCCCCATGCTCACGCCCCTCCGGGAGCCGTCGTCTCGCCCAACTCGGCGGAGATCCGACCCAGTTGGTCGATCCGCTGCTCCAGACTCGGGTGGGTGGAGAAGAGCCGCGCGACGCTCGGGTCCCGGCCCAGCGCGGGCGTGAAGTAGAAGGCGTTGAAGGCCTGCGCCGTCCGCAGGTCCTTGGTCGGGATCCGGGCGATGTCGCCGGAGACCTTGGTGAGCGCGGAGGCCAGCACCGAGGGCCGCCCGGTGAGCAGCGCCGCGGCCCGGTCGGCGGCGAGTTCCCGGTACCGGGACAGGGCCCGGATCAACAGGAAGCTGATCGCGTACACGGCCGCCGACACGCCCAGTACGGCGGCGAAGACGACGGCGGTGTTCTGATCCCGGCGCCCGCCGCCGAACAGCTGCGAGTAGAAGGCGAACCGCACGATCAGCCCCGCGATCACGCCGAGGAACGAGGCGACCGTGATCACGGCGACGTCCTTGTGCGCCACATGGGAGAGCTCGTGCGCGAGCACCCCCTCCAGCTCGTCCGGCTCCAGCCGGCGCAGCAGGCCCGTGGTCACACAGACCACGGCGTGATCGGGATTCCGCCCGGTAGCGAACGCGTTCGGCATGTCCATGTCCGACACGGCGACCACGGGCTTCGGCATGTCGGCGAGGGCACACAACCGGTCGACGACCCCGTGCAGCTCGGGATACTCCTCCCGCTCCACGACCCGCCCCCGCATCGCGAACAGCGCGACCCGGTCGGAGAACCAGTACTGAGCCCCCAGCAGCCCCGCCGCCACGACCACGACCAGCACCCAGGACTTCAGCAGCACGATCAACGCGGCGACGAACCCCACGTACAACAACCCGAGGAGAAACAGCGTGACGCCCATGCGGGCGGTCAACCGCCGATCACTCTTGAAGCGGCTCTGCATCTCGCATCACCCCAGCGCACTCAGGCACTCGTCCCACTGCCCAGTGTGCACCCGGTGACCCCCATGAACGGGTCGTGATCGGCCCCAGGGCCGGCAAAGGCCCCGGCCTCAGGACGTACGCAATCTCAGTACGGAGTCTCAGTACGGAATCTCAGTACGTACGGAAGTTGATGTAGCCCAGCAGGACGATCACCCCGGCGACGCAGCCGAGCACGATCGCCGTGGACACCCAGCCCGAGCGGCGATGCTGCCGTGCCACATGCTCGGGGTCGGCCCGGAACGGCACCGGACCGGGAGGGTTCTCCTTCCACCGCGCGGCGAGCATCCGGGCCCGGGCAGAGGGCTCCTTTTGCTCGGCCTGGTCCGCCCACCTGAGGTCGAACTCGCGCTCCTGGTCGTCCTGTTCGTGCTCGGGCATCCCATCCACCCCCGTGTCGTCTCAGCGGCAGAAGAATAGAACATACGCCTGCGTGCCGCCCGTTTCGGTACGACGGGATCAGCTTTCGTCCTGACCCCCGCTGGGCCCGGAGGGATCCCCAGGGCCTGGTCCGGTGCCGCCCCCGCTCAGTTCGCTGCGTACCTGCCGCCACGCGCGGATGATCTGCGGCAGCCGGGACAGCACCTCGCTGACCTGGGTCAGCAGCAGCGTGAGGCAGCCGGACGCGGCGAGGATCACCAGGGTCACGTCGTCCCACTTCACAGCGCGCCCCCCAGGGTGGTGACGGTACTTGCAGGCATCTCGATCCCCCCCGCGCCCCCGGCGGCACCTCAGGTCGCCCTCCTGGCGAACCACGCCATGTGCGGCGTCCTCGGGTGCCGGGGCCCGGAGGAGAATGCCGCCCGCCGACTCTCCGTGAGCCGGACGCGTCGTAGAACACAACCCCGTGCGCGCTACTCGAGCAGCGCCTGACGGGAGATCCAGTCGAGGGCCGCCGCCCCCAGTTCGTCGGGTGCCTCGAGCAGCGCGGCCTGCACGGCCGTGAGGTCGGCCAGCGCCTCGGGCGCATCCGACCGGTCCAGCAGGGCGAGTCGCTCCATCGCCGTGCGCACGGTGCCGGGCCAGCTCGGCATTCCGAAATGGTGGGGGGCCCGGGACGCGGCCGACAGAGCCCTGTGCAGCAGTGCCGCTCGCCAGCCCTGCCTCCGTATCACCTCCATGGTGAACCAGACCCGGTCGTCGACCTGCTGGACGAGCTCCGCCACAGGCTCGGACACCGCCCGCAGGGTGAAGGGCGAGCCGCCGGCCCACGGAAGATCCAGGTCCGAGGCGATGGCCGCGAAAGCGAGCAGTTCCTCGGGGCCGTCGTCCCGCGCGGCCAGCAGAGCGGCACGGGCCCAGCGGTACAGATCGACGCTCTGCGCGAAGATCTCCCCGTCGCTCGGCCCGTCGTCGGCCGCGTGGATCCGGTCCAGGGGCCCCTCGCGCCAGGCGTCGGCAACCAGACCGATCGCCGCCGCGCTCACCAGGACGTCCGTGTCGATGCCGAAGTGCGCGAGGACGGCGGCAGCCCCTTCCTCGATGCTCGGAAGCGGCGTGGGCTTCTCCTCGGTCCCGGCGCCCTCCAGGAGCGCCATGAGGCGAGGGGACGGGGGTTCGGGCTCCGGCCGCTCCACCGTGACCCCGTGCCGTAGCAGATCCTCGAAGACCTCGTCCGGCCCGCAGTCGATGTGGCTGGAGTCATGGCGTCCCGAGCAGTCCTGCGGGCATTCGAACTCCTCGCACATCTCGGGTTCCGGGGGCAGCGCCTCGTTGATCAGGTGATGGGCGAGCCGATCGGCCACCGCCTCCCGCGCCGTGATCATGGCCAGGTCGAGCCGGAACCCCTCCTCCTTCAGCTCGGCGGCCTCGTCGGCCAGGGTGGCGGGCGGCTCGGGCGCGTCCGGGATCCAGGTGTACGCCGACTCCAGCGAGACCAGCAGCCAGGCGACCTGAAGCGGCTCGGTCCGGTCGCCGCCGGCCAGTTCGGCCACGGCCTCCGCGGCCTGTCGCACACGGTCGAGCCGGGCGAGATGCCGTTCCCGCGCCGGCTGCCAGGCCGCCGCCGGCGCAAGGGCCTGCTCGGCGTCCTGGGTCAGCGCGGCGTCGCGGGCCCGTCGCGCCCGGGTGACCAGCCGGCGCAGACAGGGATGGCAGCCGAAGAGCCCCGACTCGGGCGTCGGGCCGAGCGCCACCGGCAACCGATCCTCCAGCGGCCGGTTGCACAGGCAGCAGTCCACGGCCCCCACCTGCCGGGACGTGGGGACGGAAGGCAGCGCGGACCGGATCAGGGCATGGGCGTACTCGGGGATGTGCATGGACGGGCAACTCCTCGTAGGGCGGCGCCGGTTCCCGTACGGCGCTGGCTCCATGCTCCGGTCGCTCTACGACGGCTTGTCGTCGTCTGACGTCTGTGACAGGGAAGTTGACGCAATCTGACACAAGGCCGCCTGTCTGCGACTTCTACACTCTTGGCACTATCTGACGGTCGTTTGGAACCGTCGTCCGCAAGGCCGAGAGGAACCGCCGTTCCGTGACCGAGACCGTCCTCCCTCCGAATGAAGCCCATCGGGAGCTGGTACGCGCCCTGGAAGAACTCCACCGGGCGGCGGGCAGCCCGGGCATGCGAAAGGTGAGCACCCTGATCGCCGAGGGCGATCATCCGGCTGTCGTCAGCCATGAGGGGGTCCGCACGACCCTCAAGGGACTGACCGTCCCGCGCTGGGAGACCGTGCAGTCGATCGTCGCGGTGCTCGCCGCTGCCTGCGTCAACCCACCCCGGGAGCCGACGGCCGAGGTGGCACGCTTCCTGTCCCTGTGGCGCGCGGTGCGGGAGGGAGAGCCCGGAGGCATGAAGACGGCTCGGGAACTGGCCCTGTCACAGGGCTGGGGCACGGACGACGGGCAGATGGACGCCGAGTCGGTGCTGGCCATGATGATCAACCCGTTCAACGCCATCCAGATCGACCCCTCGCTGGCCGTGCCGCACGAGCCGCAGATCTCGGAGGACGAGTGGGTGCAGGTCGGTGTCCGCCTCATTGAGGAGTACGGTGCCGAACTCGCCCTGCGGGCCCTGCTGCGCACCCTGAAGGGCGACTACCTCGGTGCCGACGAAGGCAATCCCTTCGGCTACCGGTTCCCGAACCAGGAGGCGGTGGAGATGCACACCGCGTTCCGGTACGGCTGCGACCGCATCCTCCAGCGCCTGGCGGTGGAACCGAACCTCCTGCAGCGCTCGGTCAGCGCCATGCACGCCGACCGGACCATGGACCGCGAGGACCGCATCGAGATGCTGCGCGCGGAGTCGGACGCCTCCTTGATGCGGGAGGTCATGACCGCGACCCCGGAGACCTGGCACGAGCTGTCGGAGGACGCCCACCACCAGATCTTCGGCTACCTCATCAAGTCGATCGGCCCGGTGGGCAGATTCGGACTGCCGCCGGACCGCCGCTTCCGTATCGTCTGGCGCGTCCCTGAGCCGTCGGCCGACCAGGTGAATTGACCCGCAGGGTTGTTCACACGGCCCCGCACGGCGAAGGCCGCCGTCCCGGTGCGGGACGGCGGCCTTCCATGCGGAATCCGAGGATCACACGAGGATCACACGTCGAAGTAGAGCTCGAACTCGTGCGGGTGCGGACGCAGCTGCAGCGGCGCGATCTCGTTCGTGCGCTTGAAGTCGATCCACGTCTCGATCAGGTCCGGCGTGAAGACGTCGCCCTGGAGGAGGAACTCGTGGTCGGCCTCGAGGGAGTCGAGGACGGCCGGGAGGGAGGTCGGGACCTGCGCCACGCTCGCGTGCTCCTCGGGAGCCAGCTCGTACAGGTCCTTGTCGATCGGCTCGGCCGGCTCGATCTTGTTCTTGATGCCGTCGAGGCCCGCGAGCAGCAGGGCCGAGAAGGCCAGGTACGGGTTGCCGGAGGAGTCGGGCGCGCGGAACTCGACGCGCTTGGCCTTCGGGTTGGAGCCCGTGATCGGGATACGCATCGCGGCGGAGCGGTTGCGCTGCGAGTACACCAGGTTGATCGGGGCCTCGAAGCCCGGCACCAGGCGGTGGTAGGAGTTCACCGTCGGGTTGGTGAAGGCCAGCAGCGACGGGGCGTGCTTGAGGATGCCGCCGATGTAGTAGCGGGCGGTGTCCGACAGGCCCGCGTAACCGGCCTCGTCGTAGAACAGCGGGGAGCCGGAGGCCCACAGCGACTGGTGGACGTGCATGCCCGAGCCGTTGTCACCGAAGATCGGCTTCGGCATGAAGGTCGCGGTCTTGCCGTTGCGCCAGGCCACGTTCTTCACGATGTACTTGAAGAGCTGCAGGTCGTCGGCGGCCGCGAGCAGCGTGTTGAACTTGTAGTTGATCTCGGCCTGGCCGGCGGTGCCCACCTCGTGGTGCTGGCGCTCGACCTGGAGACCGGCCCGGCCCAGCTCCAGGGAGATCTCGGCGCGCAGGTCGGCGAAGTGGTCGACCGGCGGGACCGGGAAGTAGCCGCCCTTGTAGCGGACCTTGTAACCACGGTTGTCCTCGATGGCACCGGTGTTCCAGGCGCCGGCCTCGGAGTCGATGTGGTAGAAGGACTCGTTCGACGTGGTGGCGAAACGCACGCTGTCGAAGACGTAGAACTCGGCCTCGGGACCGAAGTACGCCGTGTCGGCGATCCCGGTGGAGGCGAGGTAGGCCTCGGCCTTCTTCGCCACGTTCCGCGGGTCACGGGAGTACTGCTCGCCCGTGATCGGGTCGTGGATGAAGAAGTTGATGTTGAGCGTCTTGTCACGGCGGAACGGGTCGACCCGGGCGGTCGACAGGTCCGCGCGCAGCGCCATGTCGGACTCGTGAATGGCCTGGAAACCGCGGATCGACGATCCGTCGAAGGCGAGTTCCTCGTCCGGGTCGAACGCCTCGACGGGCACCGTGAAGTGCTGCATGACGCCCGGCAGGTCGCAGAATCGGACGTCGACGAACTTGACGTCCTCGTCCGCGATGAACTTCTTGGCCTCGTCGGCGTTCTGGAACATCCAGCTCCTCCTACTCCCGACCGTCCGCGCCGGGGTGGTAGTTCGTTCGTGCGGCCAGTGCGGTGGCACACGCTGTCTTCGACCCTAGGGACGGGTGATTTCTCGGGCGTGACCCATTTGTTTCACCCACGTTAACCGGACATCCCGTACCGCACCCCACCTGTCCGTATCGCAAAACGCGCCCAGTACCGTGGACGCGTGGACAAGAGGCAAGCAATCGGATCCTGGCTCTCGGGGCCCCGCGCGGCCGCCGAGGAAGCCGGTGTCGACTTCGGATACCGGGGTCAGCAGCTCGGCCTGCCGGAGGAGGGGCCGGGCTCCATCGCCCGCCCGGGCCGACGGCTCGGCGCACTCGCCGTCGACTGGGGCCTCTGCGTCTTGATCGCATACGGTCTCATCACCGACAGCTACGGCCAGGCGACCAGCAACTGGGCCCTGCTGCTGTTCTTCCTGATGAGCGTCCTGACCGTCGGCACCGTCGGCTTCACTCCGGGTAAGCGCCTCTTCGGCCTCCGCGTGGTAACCCTGGACACCGGCACGGTCAACCCACTGCGCGCCCTGCTGCGCTCGGCGCTGCTGTGCGTCGCCATCCCGGCCCTGATCTGGGACCGCGACGGCCGCGGTCTGCACGACCGACTGGCCCGGACCGTGGAAGTGCGCATCTAGCGGCCGTACTCCTCGCGTACGACGACATACGACGAAGGGGGCGCCCGGTCTGAACCGGGCGCCCCCTTTCTCGTACGAGGGGAATCAGCGGGCCTTCGGTCCGCCCTTCGGCAGCTTCATGCCCTTGGGCATCGGGCCCTTTGGCAACGGCATGTTGCTCATCAGGTCGCCCATGGCCTTCAGCCGGTCGTTGGTGGCGGTCACCTGGGGACCGGTCAGCACGCGGGGCAGCTTCAGCATGGTGGTCCGCAGCTTCTTCAGCTCGACCTGGCCCTCACCGGCGCCGACGATCAGATCGTGCACCGGCACGTCCGCGACGATGCGGTTCATCTTCTTCTTCTCGGCGGCCAGCAGGCTCTTCACCCGGTTCGGGTTGCCCTCGGCGACCAGCACGATGCCGGCCTTGCCGACAGCCCGGTGGACCACGTCCTGGCTGCGGTTCATCGCCACCGCGGGTGTCGTCGTCCAGCCTCGGCCGATGTTGTCCAGCACGGCCGCGGCAGCGCCCGGCTGGCCCTCCATCTGCCCGAAGGCCGCTCGCTCGGCCCGGCGCCCGAACACGATCGCCGACGCGAGGAAGGCGAGCAGCAGGCCCAGGATGCCGAGATAGATGGGGTGACCGATCAAGAAACCGATCGCGAGGAAGACACCGAAGGTGACGATTCCGACAGCCGCGAGTACAAGACCGATCTTCTTGTCGGCCCTGCGGGTCATCTTGTAGGTCAGAGCGATCTGCTTGAGTCGCCCGGGGTTCGCAGCGTCCGCTGCCGTGTCCTTCCTCGCCATGCCACGAAGTCTACGTGGCCCGGGGAGCGCCGACGACGGCAGTGCCGTGCGGGAGCGGAGCGGGGAGGTCAGGGACGGACGGAGGTGACCTGGTCCAGGACGCGCTGCGCC
Source organism: Streptomyces regalis (assembly GCF_001509475.1). Taxonomy (GTDB): domain Bacteria; phylum Actinomycetota; class Actinomycetes; order Streptomycetales; family Streptomycetaceae; genus Streptomyces; species Streptomyces regalis. Next base: position 8,942 of record NZ_LLZG01000040.1, on the reverse strand, counting down.
TCGACCCGGTCCTTGGCGCGGCGGCGGTCCTCCAGCACCGACGTCCATGCGTTGCGGCGGGCGGTGCGCTGACCGCTGCTCATGAGCAGCGACTCGACGGCACGGAGTGCAGTGGTGAACGACGGGATGGCGGTGGCGCGAACCGGCGCGGCCTGCATGGTGGAGGTCCCCCCTCGGGAATGGCGGCTTTGGCGAATGGTGCACGGGGTGTACAACCAGCGTCACTGATTGGTGTTACCAGGGCGTGACTGACCGGTCAAACACCAATGAAGCCTTAATACGCAGCGCAAAACACTTGACGCGGCCCTGATGGCCCCCCTATCTGCGGGGACGTCCAGGACCGCGTCAATCGGCAGCTACTGAGGGGTAGTTGCTTGTGCGCAGATTCACACGAGCAGAGTGGCACTCCGTGCCATCAGACGGCCTGCGAGGCGATGTAGCTCCCACGCTTCTCGACCGCCATCTGGTACAGCCGCCCGGCCCGGTAGGAGGACCGCACCAGCGGCCCGGACATCACACCCGAGAAGCCGATCTGCTCGGCCTCCTCCTTCAGCTCCACGAACTCCTGCGGCTTGACCCAGCGCTCCACGGGGTGGTGGCGCACGCTCGGGCGCAGGTACTGCGTGATGGTCACCAGCTCGCAGCCCGCGTCGTGCAGCTGCTGGAGCGCCTCGCTGATCTCCTCGCGGGTCTCGCCCATGCCGAGGATGAGGTTGGACTTGGTGACCAGGCCGTAGTCGCGGGCCTCGGTGATGACCTTCAGTGAACGCTCGTAGCGGAAGCCAGGGCGGATCCGCTTGAAGATCCGGGGCACCGTCTCGACGTTGTGCGCGAAGACCTCGGGGCGGGAGGCGAAGACCTCCTGGAGCAGCTCCGGTACGGCGTTGAAGTCCGGGGCGAGGAGCTCGACCTTGGTGCGGCCGGCCTCGCGGTCCGCGGTCTGTTGGTGGATCTGGCGGACCGTCTCGGCGTACAGCCAGGCGCCGCCGTCCGGGAGGTCGTCGCGGGCGACGCCGGTGATGGTGGCGTAGTTCAGGTCCATGGTGACCACGGACTCGCCGACGCGGCGCGGCTCGTCGCGGTCGAGTGCCTCGGGCTTGCCGGTGTCGATCTGGCAGAAGTCGCAGCGGCGGGTGCACTGGTCGCCGCCGATGAGGAAGGTCGCCTCACGGTCTTCCCAGCACTCGTAGATGTTGGGGCAGCCGGCTTCCTGGCAGACCGTGTGCAGGCCCTCGCTCTTCACGAGCTTCTGCATCGCGGTGTACTCGGGACCCATTTTCGCCCGCGTCTTGATCCACTCGGGCTTGCGCTCGATGGGGGTCTGGCTGTTGCGGACCTCCAGGCGCAGCATCTTGCGTCCGTCCGGTGAGACTGCGGACACGTCGGCTCCCTGTGCTTCGATTCTTCGGCGTACACCAGGGTACGCCCGTGCGTTTTGCGTCCCCGGGCTGGGCAACCTTGCGGAACGCCGGTCCATTCCTGAGTGGGCCTGGGGTGTCTCGCCCCCGCCGCCCCTACCCGTCCCGTCCCTGGGGGCTGCCGCCCCCAGACCTCCGCTTCGGCGCTGAAATTCAGCCCCTCCGGCGTTTGAGGAGCGGGGGTTCAGGGGGCAGAGCCCCCTGGCGGGGTGGAAGGGGCGGAGCCCCTTCAGGATGGGACGGGTAGGGGCGGCGGGGGCGAAGAACCGCGAGGCCCACGGCAGAGTCACGCAGCCGGGGTCTTCTCGATCTCCCGCGGCTTCAGGTCCGCGTTCTCCAGGACGTCCATCAAGTGCCGCTCGACGACCGGCAGCACCTCGTCGATCGTGACGTCCCGGTCGAGCTCGTTCGCCAGGGAGGCGACCCCCGCGTCCCGGATCCCGCACGGGATGATCTTGTCGAACCACTTGTTGTCCGGGTTCACGTTCAGCGCGAAACCGTGCATGGTCACGCCCTTGGCGACCCGGATCCCGATCGCCGCGATCTTGCGGTCCTCGCGCCGCTGCCCGGCGTTGGAGGGCGCGTACTCGGGGCCGTTCAGACGCGGGTCGAACTCGTCGTCGTGCAGACGGGGGTCGAGGTCCAGGGACAGACCGCCGAGCGCCGGACGCTGCTCGACCGGGTCGCCCAGGACCCATACGCCGCTGCGCCCCTCGACCCGTGTGGTCTCCAGGCCGAACTCCGCGCAGGTGCGGATCAGGGCCTCCTCCAGCCGCCGTACATGGGCCACGACGTCCACGGGGCGCGGCAGCTTCTGGATCGGGTAGCCGACCAGCTGGCCCGGGCCGTGCCAGGTGATCTTGCCGCCCCGGTCCACGTCGATGACCGGCGTACCGTCCAGGGGCCGCTCGTTGTCCGCCGTGCGCCGGCCCGCCGTGTACACCGGAGGGTGTTCGAGCAGCAGGACCGTGTCGGGGATCTCGTCCTCGAACCGCGCCGCGTGCACCCGGCGCTGCTCGTCCCACGCCTGCTGGTACTCGACGGCGTCCGCGCCGAATCCCATGCGGACGAACCGCAACTCACTCACGGCAAGCCTCCTTGGAAGCCCTCGAAGGTCGTAAGGCACAAAGCGTGCCTACGCCACTGTACGACCGGCTCGTTCGGGTGATGCCTCCCGGCCCCGCGTCAGCCCGGCAGGGCAATCCTCACACGATCGGATGAATGGGTGGCGAAATGTGCGATCGGCTGCTTACTCTCCGCTACATTCGCGCCGTTCGAGATGCCAAAAGGGCTGCTCACAGGCAATCCGGGCACCGCGGCGGCCGCAATCGCCCCCGTGAGGCCCGAAAGGCAGGAGACCGCACCGCAGATGACGGAACGACCCGCGCAGCGCACTCCCAACCGCCAGCTCGCCGCGCTCATCGCAGAAGCGGGATTCTCCAACGCGGGTCTCGCCCGCCGGGTGGACCAGCTCGGCCTCGAACACGGGCTTGATCTCAGATACGACAAGACATCGGTCACACGCTGGCTGCGCGGGCAGCAGCCGCGCGGTACGACCCCCGCCCTCATCGCCGAGGTCTTCACCCGCCGCCTCGGCCGCCGGCTCTCCGCCCAGGACCTCGGCCTCGACGCCTGCGCGCCCGTGTACGCGGGGCTGGAGTTCGCCGCGACCCCGGAGGAGGCCGTCGACATCGTCAGCGGCCTGTGGCGCAAGGACTCCGGCAGCCATGCCGAGCTCCGCAAGATCGCCTTCACCCCGGCGGGCCTCGTCGTGCCCAGCCGGGACTGGCTGATCGGCCGCGCCGACGAGAAGGTGGCCCGCGGCGAGCCGATCGCCCGCATCCCCGCCCAGGGCCGTCCAGGGGCCGTACCCCGCCAGCGCAGCCAGGCGGAGCGCGGTCCCGGCCAGAAGGTGACCGGCGGCGACATCGCCGCGCTGCGGTCGGTGGGCGAGCTGTTCCGCTCGCTCGACGACATGTACGGCGGCGGCCACGCCCGGCAGGCGCTCGTGCGCTACCTGGAGCACGAGTGCGAGCCGATGCTGCGCGGCACCTACGGCGAGCAGGCCGGCCGCAAGCTGTTCGCCGCCGCCGCGGACCTCACCAGGCTCGCGGGCTGGACGTCGTACGACATCGCGGCGCACGGTCTCGCGCAGCGCTACTTCGTGCAGTCGCTGCGCCTCGCACAGGCGGCCGGGGACCGGGCGTACGGCTCCTACGTCCTCGTCACCATGAGCCGCCAGGCCGTCTACCTCGGGCACGGCCGTGAGGCCGTCCAGCTCGCGCGCGTGGCGCAGCAGGGCGTGGGGACCAGCGCACCGCCGGTCGTCCAAGCCCTGCTGCACGGGTGCGAGGCGCGCGGGCACGGCGTACTGGGCGAGGTGCGCGCCTGCACGGCCTCCCTGGTGCGGGCCGAACGCGCCCTCGAAGCGGCTCGCCCCGGCGATGACGTGCCGCACTGGGCGCGGTTCTTCGACGAGGCACAGCTCGCCGACGAGTTCGGGCACTGCCACCGGGATCTGCAACAGTTCCGTGCGGCGGCTCAGCATGCGGAGCGGTCCCTGCAGCTGCGTGCGCCTGCGTTTGCCCGCAGCCGGTTGTTCTGCCGTGTTGTCCTCGCGTCCGCCCGTCTGGGGCTTGGTGAGCTTGATCAGGCCTGTGCGCTCGGCGCGGAAGCCGCCGGTCAGGCCGCGGAGATGCGGTCTGTGCGGGCGGTCGAGTACGTCAAGGATTTCGAGCGGAGGTTGGAGCCGTATCGGGATGCGGCGCCGGTGCGGGGGTATCGCGACAAGGTCGCGGCGTTGTTGTAGGGGGGCGCCGTAACTCCGACCGATGTATGCCGTGTGCGGCCTTGTTGTGGTTGCTCGCGCAGTTCCCCGCGCCCCTTACGGGGCGCGGGTGCCCCTGCGCCTTTAGGCCGCCGCTCGTAACGGCTCCGCCCTGTGCAGCGAGCCCGCCGTGCCCAGGTCCGTCAGGATGGCCGTGGCGGCGCGGTGGGACGAGTGGAGGGCGCCCTGGACCGTGCTGGTGTCGCGGTGGTCGCCGCAGACGTACAGGCCTGCCAGGAGGCGCACAGGGCGGCGCAGGTCGTGGGGTGGGCGCATCGCCGGGACGGCCTCGGGGGTGTGGTGCACGGCGAGGGTCTCCCAGCGTGCCGTGGACGTGCCGTAGAGGCGGGCCAGGTGCATGCGTACGGCTGTGTCGACGTCGGGCGGCGGTGTGCCCAGGACGGTCGAGGAGATGAGCGCCCGGCCCGCGGGCGCGCGGCTCGGGTCGACCTGGCTGATCACCGCCGTGTGGGCCACCGGGCCGCCCCGGTCGGCGTCCAGCAGGAGCGAGGTGCCCGTCGTCGGCGGTTCGTCGGTGGTGTGGTGGACGACCGTCACGGGGTGGAAGTCCGGTACGCGCAAGCCCGGCAGCAGCTCGGCGGCGGTCCGTGCGTCCGTCGCCAGCAGGACGGCCCGGCACCGTATCTCGCCGTGCTCCGCGGTCGTCACCGATGTCGTGGCCACCGACGTGACCCGCACGCCGGTGTGCACGGTGCCCGGCGGCAGCGTCCGCGCCAGCAGCTCCGGCAGCGCCTCGGCGCCGCCCTCGGGCACGCACAGACGCCCGCTCACGAAGGCGCGCAGCGCGAGATCCGCACACCGGCTGGACGTCGTCAGCTCCGGGTCGCACAGCAGCGCGGCGAGCAGCGGACGCAGGAAGCCGTCGATGGTCCGCGCGGGGACGCCCCGCGCCGCGAGGGCCTGCGCGGCCGGCAACTCGGGGCGGGCCAGCAGCCGTTCGACGGGCGAGGCGGCGAGGCGGGCCAGCGCCGCGCCCAGTCGGGCCTGGTCGACGGCGGTCCCCAGCGGGGCACTCGCGCGCACCCTCGGCAGGGACGTCTGGCTCGGGACACCCCGCACGGACGCCGCTCGAGGGGCGCTCGCCAGGGCGCGTACCGCATATAGTGCGCCCCTCGCGCGCCTGGCGCTCATCGGACTCGCCAACGCGCCCGCGCGGTGCCGGCGTCCGTTGCTGTGCAGCAGTACGCCCGGCGCGAAGGGGCGCAGCGCGAGCGTGTCGAGCGACGGAGTCAGACGTAGTTCGGGATATGCCATCGAGGACATCGACAGGAGCTGGCCGATCCGGTCGAGCCGGAACCCGTCGATCTTCTCGGTCGACATTCGGCCGCCCGGGTAAGGGGCGGCCTCCAGGACAGCGGTCGTTACTCCTGCGCTGGTCAGTCGATGCGCCGCAGAGAGTCCGGCGACTCCGGCTCCCACGATGACGACGTCCGCCTGGTACGCGGGCTCAAGCACGTGCCCCTCCTCGAGGTTGCGCGGCCGGTGGAGACGTCATGCCCCCAACAGGCTCCGGGGATACCCGAGTTCGGGACGAGGTTAGAGCCGGGGTCGGTCAGAAGCAGTCGCGCATGGGCAGAGCACGGTCGCACAGCGGTCGCATGCGGGCGTCGCTCCCTTTCTCGGCTTACTCGGCAGCCGCCCGGATCGCCCCCTCGATCTCCGGAAAGACGAACGTGAAGCCCGACTCCAGCAACCGCTTCGGCAGAACGCGTTGGCTGCCCAGCACATCCCCCGCCATCTCACCGAGCACGGCCCGCAGTACGGGGGCCGGGACCGCGAAGAGCGTCGGCCGGTGCAGTACCCGTCCCATCGCCTCGGTGATCTCACGGTTCGTCAGCGGATGAGGCGCGGTCACATTGAACGGCCCCGACAGGTCGTCCCGGTCGATCAGATGCCGGATGGCGGCCACCTCGTCGTGCAGCGAGACGAACGACCAGTACTGCCGGCCGTCGCCCATCCGCCCGCCGACCCCCGCCTTGAACAGCGGGAACAGCCGTCCCCAGGCCCCGCCGTGACGGGCCACCACCAGCCCCGTGCGCGGGAACACCGTCCGTACGCCGGCCTCCCGCGCGGGCGCCGCGGCACCCTCCCACTCCACGACCAGCGAGGGCAGGAAGCCCTCCCCGGGCGGCGCGCTCTCGTCGACGGTCCGCTCGCCGGTCTCGCCGTAGTAGCCGATCGCGCTGCCGTTGACGAAGACCCGCGGCCGCGCTTCCGGCTCCATCGCCGCCATGGCCTCCGCGAGCGCCGCCGTGCCCAGCACCCGGCCGGACCGCAGCTTCGCCTTGTACGCCTCCGTCCAGCGGCGCGAACCCACGTTCGCCCCGGCCAGATTGACCACCGCGTCGCACCCGGCGAGCCCGGCCGTGTCGACGTACTTGCGCTCGGGGTCCCAGCGGACCTCGCCCTCGGCCCGGGGCGCACGGCGCACCAGCCGGATCACCTCGTGCCCGTCCGCCGCCAGGGACTGGACCAGGGCACCGCCGATGAGACCGGACGCACCGGCCACCGCGATTCGGGAACGTTCCATGCACCCATCCTGCCGCGTATGACGGGTATAAACCCGGACGGGGTGTCATACCCCCGACGTACAGTGGCCGTCATGCCCGAGCCGCACCAGTCGCCGTTCATACGTGCCGCCCTGCCCGACGACGAGGAGGAGCTGTCCCTGCTCGACCGTCTGACGTGGTCGTACCTGCATGCGGTCACGCCGCAGCCGCAGCCGCCCTACCAGCCCTTCTTCGACGAGCGGCACGCCCCCGAGGACCATCTGGTCGCCGAACTCGACCGCCGCATCGTGGGCTACGTCCGCCTGGGCTTTCCCACCTCGCTCGCCGCCAACGCGCACGTACGGCAGATCCAGGGGCTCGCCGTCGCCGACGAGGCCCGTGGGCGCGGTGTCGGGCGGGCGCTGATCCGCGCGGTCGTCGAGGAGGCCCGCCGGCGCGGCGCCCGCCGCCTCACCCTGCGCGTCCTCGGCCACAACACCCCGGCCCGGAAGCTCTACGAGGCCGAGGGTTTCGTGGTGGAGGGGATCCTGCCGGAGGAGTTCTTCCTGGGCGGGGAGTACGTCGACGACGTGTTCATGGGGCGCAGCCTCTGAGCCGGGCCGGCGGGCCTCGCCGTACGCCGCCGCCTTACGACGTGACCAGATCGCCGGTGTCCACCGGTGCCGTCGCGTCCGCCGCGCGCCGGGCGTCGTCGGCGACCTCGGCCGCCGTCAGGACGTAGCCGGTCTCGTTGTCGGAGGTGGAGCGGGCGAAGACGACGCCGAACACCTTGCCGTCGGTGGTCAGCAGCGGGCCGCCGGAGTTGCCGGGGCGGACGGTGGAGCGGATCGAGTAGATCTCGCGGGTGACGGTCTCGTCGTTGTAGATGTTCTGGCCGGTCGCCCGCACCCGGTTCGCGACCGTCGCCGCCTGGAGGTTCAGGTCGCCGTCCTCCGGATAGCCCGCCACGACCGCCGAGTCGCCGCGCGTGGCGTCGTCGTCGAACCGCAGGACGGGGGCGCGCAGTTCGGGCACGTACAGCACGGCCACGTCCCGCTCCGGGTCGAAGAGCACCACCCGTGACTCGTACGACCGTCCGACGCCGCCGATCCGGACGCCCGGTTCGTCGATGCCGGCCACCACATGGGCGTTGGTCATCACGTGCTGCGGGGCGTAGACGAAGCCGCTGCCCTCGCGGCCCTGGGTGCCCGAGACGCCCTCGATCTTGACCGTGCTGAGCTTGGCGGCGTTCGTCGCGGCGGGCGTGACGCTGTCGCCGGTGGGTTTGGCGACCTCGGCGGTCGACTCGTTCTCGAACGGGTTGAAGACCTGCGGGAAGCCCGCCTCGGTGAGTGCGGAGGTGGCCCGTGAGAACCAGGCGGGTGTCGTGTCCGGCATGGCGTTCTGCACGGTCCCGAGCAGCCGGGAGTCCCGGATCGCCGACGTGAGCAGCGGGGAGGAGGACGCGGCGAGAACACTGGCCGCCACCCAGGCCACGATCAGCACGGCCACCGAGTTGGCCACGGCCCCGCCGACGCCGTCCGCCATCCTCAGTGGCCCCCGGTCCAGCTCCCGGCGCAGCCGCAGCGCCAGCCGTCCCGCCAACTCGTGCACCACCACCGCCGGGACCAGCACCGTGAGCACCGCGGTCACGGTCGCCTGCGTCGTACCCGGCGTGACCAGGTCCATCATCCACGGCAGGATCCATACGCCGATCACCGCACCGCCCACGAAGCCGGCCAGCGAGACGCAGCCGGCCACCAGCCCACGCCGGTAGCCGGACGCCGCGTAGGCCAGGATCACCAGCAACAGCAGGATGTCGAGCAGGTCCACGGAGCCGCCTTTCTCTAGGACCCCTTAGTACGCGCGCGAGGCGCCTGTTGATCAGCACACGCACGCACACTGATCGGAACCGGCCACCCTGCGTGCACCTGGAGAAACGCCCCGGACCAGGACGATGGTTCCACCGGGTGGCACACCACACATCGCGGGCGGCCCGGATCCGTCGGACAGTAGGACCATGCGTGCCTTCCGACGGGTCACCCCACGGGTCTTCCGGCGAACGCGGGGGCGACGAAGACCTCGCGCCGTACGAATACCGTGGGCTGCGCGAATACGGGGCGTGGCCCAGGCACGGCCTGGTGCTGAGGGGGCGCCGGGGGAGGGGGGCGATGTGGGCGCCGACGT
>NZ_LLZG01000039.1 GCF_001509475.1 Streptomyces regalis | reverse complement strand
GCCCCACGAGCACGAGACCAACTACTACGCTCAACACCAGCCCCAACCGGCGGCTGGAGTCAACGCATAGAGCCTCCACCGATCCCGGAGCGGTTCATGCTCCGTCAGCCGCTATGCATGGGCTCCACGAGATACGGGCCCACGAACTCCTCGCCATGCGACAGCGAGAAAGAGCCGTACGGAAAGAGGGCGCCGCGGTCGGACACTCGGTACTTCGCATACGATAGATGCGATTTACTATCTAACGTGGGCAGGTGACTGATGAGTCGCGTTTCGCAAGCACAAGCGCTCGAGAACCGCAGGCGGGCGGTCGCCGCGGCCTCCCAGCTCTTCCGAGAGCGCGGCGTGAACGGCATCAGCGTCGCCGATCTGATGAAGTCCATCGGGCTGACCACAGGCGGCTTCTACAAGCAGTTCCCCTCCAAAGAGGCCCTGATCGCCGAGGCGGCTCAAGCCGCTTTCGGGGACCTTGACCTACTCCTGGCGGAGTTCGATACGGCCCACGGCGATCACGACACCGCGCGCGGCGCCCTCGTCGACTTCTACCTGTCGGCCGAGCACCGCGACCAGCCCGGCACCGGCTGTCCCACCGCGGGATTCGCAGGGGACATGGCTCGCGAGTCCACAGCTGGGGAGGTGCGCGAAACGTACGCAGCCGGGGTCGAGGAATTCGCCTCGTGGCTGTCCGCCGACGCCGAAGACGGCCTTCCCATGGTGGCCACTCTGGTCGGCGCGATCCTGCTTGCCCGGGCCACGGCGGGCACAGAACTGTCGGAGAAGATCCTGGAGTCGACCCACAAAGCCCTGACTGCACCACACGGGCCTTGACCCGGAATCCTGAACACGGGCTATACGCCTGTGGCCCAACACCACGTGGTTAAGCGGCTATTGGGCCCGTCAGGGGTCGGTTTCCATGCGTCGGCAAGGACCTACTTCCCGTAACCGATCTTGCGGAGTAGTCCGTCGGCACCCATTGGCCCACCTGTCGAAGCTGTGAGCGTTGCGGTCGTGCAGAACGTTTGCGACCTCTCGACCTGACGCAACCCGCGCTCAGCTCACCCGGCGAGCTTCATCCGAAATGCAGGGCCGGGGACGCTTTCGATGTCTTCCGCCTGCACGGCGTGGCCCCGTTCGCAGCGGATCTGGGCGTCGACGTGCGCGCCGCATCCGCGGTGTCGCGCCAGCACGGCCGGGCCCTCCGGGTCGGCGCGATAGCGGTCGCCCCACTGCAGCAGCCCCATCACGGCCGGCACCAGATCCACGCCCTTGGGCGTGATCACATACTTCGGCCGACTCCGCGAACCGGGCTCCTTGTACGTCTCGGTCGCCAGGATCCCTTCCTCCACCAGCATCCGGAGCCGCGTCGCCAGAAGGTTACGAGGACAGCCCAGGACACGTTCGAAGTCACCGAACCGGGACGAGCCATACCACACCTCGCGCAGGATCAGGATCGTCCACTTCTCACCCACGACCTCAAGGGTCCGCGCGATCGAGCAGTTGGACGTGTCCCGGTCGAGCCGGAAGTCCATACCGGCGTCTTGAAGAGCTTCGGTCCTCGCATCCATGGGGGTGATCCTAACCCCACCTGAGTTTACTTTTCTATACTCAGGAAGTAGCGTCGTGGCCAGCACATCAACCCGGCCGCACGCGAGAAACGGGCGCGCAGGGGCAGGGGACCTGCGCGAAGAATCACATCGACCACCGGAACACCCAGACAGAAAGGCGGCCGGCATGAAGGCCTTCGTCGTCGAGAAGTACGGCAAGGACGGCGTGCGCGCCGCAGAGGTACCCGAGCCCAAGGTCGGGGACCGCGACGTCCTGGTCAGAGTGAGCGCCGCGAGTATCAACCCGCTGGACAAACTGGTCCGCAACGGGGAGTTGAAGCAGGTCCTGAAGTACAAGCTTCCGTTCGTGCTCGGCCACGACGTGGCCGGCGTCGTCACGCGGGTCGGCTCCGCCGTACACGGCTTCAAAGTCGGCGACGAGGTCTACGCCCGGCCGCGCGACCTGCGGATCGGCACCTTCGCGGAGTTCATCGCGATCGACATGGACGATGTCGCGCCCAAGCCGGCCTCACTCACCCTCCACGAGGCAGCCGCGGTGCCGCTGGTGGCCTTGGCCGCCTGGCAGATCCTCGTCGACCGTGCCCACGTGAAGCCGGGGCAGAAGGTGCTCATCCACGCCGGCGCCGGCGGCCTCGGCTCGACAGTCATCCAGCTCGCCAAGCACCTCGGCGCCACCGTGGCGACGACCACGGACACCGACACCGAGAAGCTGGTCAGGGACCTCGGCGCCGACGTCGTCGTCGACTACACCAAGGAAGACTTCCGGAAGGTACTGTCCGGCTACGACTTGGCGCTGGACGCCGTGGGCGGAGCGAACCTCGAGAAGTCACTGACCGTGCTGAAGCCCGGCGGCCTGGCCATCAGCGTCGTCGGCCCGCCGGACGCCGGCTTCGCCAAGCAGCTCGGTGCCCCCTCCTTCCTGGGCCTGGTCATGAACGCGCTCAGTCGCAAGATCCGCAAGCAGGCCAAGGCGCTGGGCGTGCGCTACCAGTTCTTCTTCATGCAGGCCAACGGCTCCCAGCTGCGCAAACTCGGGGCGCTCTACGACAGCGGGAAGCTTCGCCCGGTCATCGACAGCACCTTCCCGTTCGACCAGACGCTCGAGGCGATGGCGCACGTCGAGCAGGGCCGCACCAAGGCCGGCAAGGTCGTGGTCTCGATGGTGCCCGACAACGTCTGAGACCGTGCCGACCACCGGCCCTCCGTCCGGCACGGTCACCGGAAGGGCAACGACACCGTCTGCGATCCAATGGCGACTACGGTCGCGCAGAGCCGCCGCTGCAGGCGTCTCGGTCTCGGTGCCATTCCGCACGCCATATGGCTCGCGACACAGCGCGCCGCACGGCTCTACGCCGACCCGAGCCGTGGTCAAGCCCTCGCACCCGTTGCGTGTCGGGAGCGTGATCACGGCGGACATGCTCAGGACGGCAGCGTCCGTCCGCCGAGCGACGCACGTTGCCAGTCGGGAGTGTTCCAGATGTTCTCCACGGCTGATGAGGATCTGCGAAAACGGCCAGGCCCGCTCTCGATTCCCCACTTGGTTGCGCGTACATCGAAGGCCGGAGTCGCCCGTCCCCGTAGGGTCCGGCGGCACGTCGCCCCCGGTGAGGCGGTCCCGCTCCACCTGGAGGCGGTCGCGTTCGCTGGTCACTACGACTTCGACATCGACGTCAGGAGATCCCCGAGGACCGGCTGGCGCGTCTACTCCTACGACGCGCTCGGCTCCTTCGTGGCCATCCCACTCGCCCAAGCGACCGTCGGCCCGCTCAGCGCCGCGATCGGCGTGCACACGACACTGCTCGGGGCCGCTGTGGTGATCCTCGGTTGCACCGTCGCCATGCTCGCGGTGCGCGACGTCCGCGCGCTGCGGATCAGGACCGCAAGTCCGGCCACCGGTCTGGTATCCGCCCCGGTGTCCGCCGCGGCCTGAAGTGTCCCGGCCGAACCCCATCCCTGCCGGCGCCGAACCCGCCGGACCCGGCCCGGCCGGTTCTCCTGGCGTGACATGAACTCCCGACCGGACCGGTCCTCCCCCGCCGTCGTGACCTCCGCGTCCATCACATAGAACGGCAGCATGACCGCGCGCACCGGGTGGACGTCACGTCGCCGAGGTGCCCGGCGTCCGCAATGGCCAACCGGCGGCGAGGTGAAATCGCTGTCCGACCACCGGAGCACGGTGATAGACATCCGGCGTGGAAAAGAATCTTGAGTTCCCTGACCTGCTGCGACTGATCGATGAACGGTCGACCGCCTTCCGCACCGCGGTCGCCGCCGCGCCCAGTCTCGACGCACAGGTGCCGACCTGCCCCGGGTGGACGCTGTTCGACCTGGTGAAGCACCTGGGTGGGGGAGACCGTTACTGGGCCGCCATCGTCGGCGCGGGGCCTGCCGACGCTCCCCCGGCCGAGGCCACCGCTGCGCGCGCCGCTCTGGAAGTGCCGCGGGAGCGTGAAGCCCTGCTGGCCTGGCTGGCCGCGTCGACGCAGCTTCTGCTGAGCGCCCTGCGCGAGGCAGGACCGGACGCCGGCTGCTGGGCGTGGTGGAGTGCCCTGCAGACGCCGCGGACCTCTGGCGGAGTCGCCCGGCACCGGGTCCAGGAGAGCGCGGTGCACACCTACGACGCCCAGCTCGCCGCGGGCGCCCCGCAGCCGCTGCCGGCCGAGGTCGCACTCGACGGTGTCGAGGAGTTCCTGTTCACCTGCGTCGCGACGCCCAGCGCCTGGCCGCACAAGCCCACGGCCTTCGACTTCCACACCGCCGAGGGCCGCTCCTGGCGCCTCACGGTCGACGGCGACGGCGCACGCTCCACCCGCATCCCCGCGCCCACTGCCGCGACCGGGGAGGACTCGGACGCAGCCGGCGCCTCCATGCATGGCACGGCCAGTGAGTTGGTCCTCTACTTGTACGACCGTATCCCCGCCGACTCCTTGCACGTTGACGGAGACGCAGGGCTGCTCGACCTGCTCCGCGCCTGGGAGCCGGAGGAGTAGGACGTAGCGGGGGCGGTTGGCAGCGCCTCGAGCCGGTAGCGCACCTGACTTCCCGTGTGTCGCCGGGCCGACTGCCCCATGACGCCCGTAGGCCCCAGCCCGGAAGCCGAACGGACCGCGCGATACCGGCCGCATCCTGATCTGGTTTCGGCCACTTCCAGCCAAAGTGAGAAGAAGCACTCCGGGCCCCATGGGCCTCCCCCTACAGTGACTCCCCTGTTCAGGCAGGACTTCGGGGGAACGGCATGGATCCAGTGACGGCCGTCGCAGCGGCAGGTGTGGCGCTCGTGGCCAAGGCAGCGTTGGAGAGTGCGGGACAGGAGGCCGGCCGCTCGGGCTGGGCCGGTGGTGCCCGCCTGGTGGAGCGGATCCGCGCCCGGTTCCGCGGCAACGCGGCCGCGGAACAGTCCCTGGAGCAGGTGACCGGGTCCCCGGACAACGAGAGCGCCCAACAGGACCTGGAGCGGCAGCTCGCCGCGCACATGCTGCTCGACTCGGACTTCGAGGCGGAGATCCGGCGGCTGGTCGACGAGGCCGTCGCCGCGCAAGGCCGGTCCGGAGCGCAGATCAGCGCAGGGCTGATCAAGAACGCCCAGGTGTTCAACGGCAAGGTCGAAGTGCAGGGGAACTGGACGACGTCGTAGGACTGCCGACGTAGCAGTAGGACTGCCGTCGTTGTCAGCCGTATTGGCGGAGATTGTCCGGCCAGACGTCGCCGCGTCCCGCCCATTCCCATGTCCCTTCCGCACACGCGAGCACGCTTCCGTGCGCCGGCCCGGCACGCGCGGAACACCGCACCGACACCACTGCTGATCCGAAGGCCGAAAGACCAGAAATGAGCGAGGACAGCTCTTCCGAGAGTGCCCGGTCCGGAGCCGGAACGGCGGACCGCAGAGACGATCCACCGCGAGGCAAGGACAAAGAAGACGCCAAGCGTGGCGGCGCCGTCGACGAGGACACGGCGGAGCCGAACAAGGACGACAGGACGCCCGGCACCGAGTCACCGCGGGCGGATGCCGAGGAGTACGACGGGCCGGTCAGCGAGAAGGACGCGCTGCTTTCCCTGACGGAGGGGATCGGGCGCGGCGACGCCGAGCGGTCCGAGGCGCTGCGTGCCGGGGCCATCGCCGACGAGATCGCCCGCCGGCTGAGCGCCGACGCCTCCGGTACCCACATCGGCACGCTCGCTCTGTTCAACGCGGACGTGAGCTTCGGCGGGGGCTTCCACGCCGGCGGCGCTCGCTCCGGCGGGCCTCGGCCGGGCGGGGTGTCCGTGCTGGCCATCGACGCGGCCGACACAGCCGACCACACCGAACTGTTCGTCGCACCCGAGGACTACGGCGAGGCGCTGGATGCCCTGTGCGAGCGGCGGGTGCTGGTCCTCACGGGTGTGCCCGGAAGCGGCCGGGAGGCCGCCGCCGTGAACCTGCTCGGAGAGGCCCTGGCCATGGCGGGCGGCGGGGCGGGCTGCCACCGCCTACTGACACCTGCCACCGTGCTGGACGGGGGCTGGGAGCCTCCGGTGAAGCACTCCGGGTATCTGGCGGCGCTCGACGACGGGTCCCCGGTCGTCGAGAAGTTCACCTCCGCCTTCCTCAGCGGACACTCCCACGGAACGGCCCAGTGGGCCGCGGTCGTCGCCACGCTGCGCGCCACCGGCTGTTTCCTGGTCCTGACCGGTGGCCACGACTTGGAGGTCCTGGCGACCGGCCCGGGAGGCGACCAGGTTGCCCGGCACGCGCTCGCTCCCGTGGACCCGCTGGCCGTCGTCGAACGCCGAGTCCTCGGCCACAGCGCCGGCGCGGACGCGACCGCCGACCTCCACTCGCTGCTCGAACGGACCGGGGCCACAACAGCCCTGCGAGAACAGCCCTCGGCCGGCAACGCGGCCTGGCTGGCCTCCAAGATCCGCGCGGACGCCGACGTGGCCGCTGCCGTTGCTCAGTTGCGGGACCCCAGTGAGCAGGTGCGCGCCTGGTTCAACCAGTACGGCACACCGGACGCCGTGGCCTTCGCGCTGGCCGCAGCCGTGCTCGAGGACTGCGGTTACCTCACCGTCGCGGACGCCGCGGTGAAGCTGCGCGCGGCACTCACCGAGCCCGAATCGGCTCCGCCCGACGTGAGGTTCGGGGACCGGCTCGGACACGAACAGCAGTGGATCCGGCTGGACCTGCCCGCGAAGGGCAGCTTCGGCGCCCCGCGGGTCCGGTTCCGCAACGCGCTGCTGGGCCAGGTCATCCTCGCGTATGCCTGGAATCTGCTCGACGGCCGCCGTGACGCCGTACTCGACTGGCTTCGCCGTCTGCTGAGCCATCGTGACCTGGACGTGCGTGCCCGGGCCGCGGTCGCGGCGGGCGTGCTGGCGCTCGCCGATCCGCACTATGCGGTGCACCGCTTCCTGACCACCTGGGCGGGCAGTACGTCCTGGCCGTTGCGGCAGGGCGCCGCCACCGCGCTCAGCGTGGCGGGCAGCCGTCCGGAGACGGCGGAGGCGGTGTGGGACGTGCTGCACCAGTGGGCGCGCGGCGACGCCTCCGCCTACCAGCGCCGTCTGGCCGGGACGGCGGCCCACGCGGTGGGAGGGCTGCTGGGCCGTACGGCGCCCGGGCGGGCCGTGGCCGTGCTGCGCAGTGCGCTGGACCGGGAGGACGACTGGGGCACTCTGCCGTCCGTGGCATGGGGCGGCGTCCACCTCATCCACCAGGGGCAGACCTCCGCAGTGCTGGACGCCTACCTGGAGTGGTCCGAGCCGCAGGACCTGTCCCCCATGGTCGTCAAGTCGCTGTCGGCCTTCGTGTTCGCCGTGTCCCAGCCGTACGAGGAACCGGTCCTCGACGCGGCCGACGGCAGACACGTGCGCGTGCCGGGCGTACCCGTCCTCCTCGGTGAGCTGCCACGCCACCGTGCCCGGCTCGCGGAGCTGTGGGCGCGCGCCCTGGCCCGGCGCCCGGTGCAGGACGCCGCGTTGGACGCCCTGCACAGGTGGATCGACGACTACGCGGGCAAGTCACCCGGATCCCTCGACGCCATCGAGGCATTGCTGGTGTCCGTGGCCGGCCGGCCCGGTCGGCACCGCGAGCGGCTGACGTGGTGGCTGGAGAAGTGGGCCCGCGACCGCGAGAAGCCTTCGGCGGGCGCCGCCCGCCTGCTCCGCGCCCTCGTCCGCTCCCGGTGAGCGGCCTCGCACCGTCGGCGATCGCGACAGCCCTGAAAAGACTGGAAAGACCTGAAAAGACTGGAAAGGAGGGGGAGGCATGGAGGAACAGACCTACGACCCGGTCCTGAGCGTCGACGACGTGCCCAAGTGGCGGCTGGTGAACCCGCTGCGGCCACCGGCTCCCGGCCGGGCCCTGGTTCTCGTCCGGGACAGCGGTCCCTCGCTGACGGTCCGCAGCGGCGAGGAGATACCCTCCTCGCGGTTCGGGGCCTATCTCAGCGTGTTCACGGTCGACATGTCCGAGCACCGGTTGATCCTGGACATCCCGCTGCTCAGTCGCGATCCCACGTTTTCCTTCCGCAGCCGGGTGGACCTCGTGTGCCGGGTCGCCGACCCCGCCGAGGTGGTCGCACGCGGGATACGCGACATGAGCGGCGCGCTCTACGGCTATCTGCGCAAGTCGTTGCGCTCGGTCGCCCGGGACTACGACATCGCCGAGTTCCACGAAGCCGAGATGGCGTTGAACGCGGCCCTGGCCGGGTTCAGCGGCGACGACGCGATCCGGCTGCGCAACATCCAGATCGAACTCCTCGTCGACGAGGACGAGATCGCCGCCAGCGGGCGGGAGTTCCGGGACGTCGTGCGCGAGACACGACTGGAGGGCATGCGCCGCAAGCGGCACCTGGACATGATCCGAGAGGAGGGTGTCGACGGTCTGATCGCCGGGATCATGGAGAAGGAGGGCCCGCGCGCCGCCCTCGCCTGGATCGAGAAGGGCGAAGCGGAGAAGCGAGAGGTCCGGCGCGAGGTGATGCGCATGGTCCTGGAACGCGGCGACGCCGACCGGGAGCCCTTCGAACAGGCGGAGCTGGAGCGAGCCGTACTGGAAGAAGTGCTCCGGGACGGCGACGGCCTGTTCGAGACAGCCACCCGACGCGGGCGACTGCGCGGCAGCCTCGCGCGCGCTCTGGAACCCGGCGGCGAAGGCGACGGCGACGACCGGGGCATGCGGGAGCGGGAACCCGAACCGCTCAAGGGCGAGGTCCTCCGGGACCGGTACGACGACGGTTCGGACTTCGGCCCGGCCCGCTCGCGCCCAAGTGACGAGGACGGCACTCCCCGTTCACGGCTGTCCGGAACCGGTGGCCGCCGTTCCGGCTCCGCGCCCGCCGGACCACCCGATGACGAACCGCTGCCGGGACCCTACGGCGGACGGGCGGACGACCGGTCGTCGGAGCGCCACCCGGGCGGCGCGGGCGACCGCGCGGAGACCGGCGGCAGGACACGGCCCTGGCGGAAGCCGAAGGCCGAGGCGGAAGCGGAGGGTGCCAGGAAGGCCGTCGACGCCGCGGGCGACAGCCCCTTGGGAGGCCGCGGCGACGAACACCGTACCGACGATGCGGGCCCGAAGGTGAGCCGCGTCCGCGGAACCGCCAAGCGGCGCCGCCCGGGCGCGTCCGACGGCGACGGGGAGCGACGATGACCGGCTACCACGATCACTCCGCCCAGCACCCGGCACCGCCCGGCACACCGCCGCCGTACGCGTCGGAGCCACCGCCGTCATGGCCCCAACCCTCCCGCGGGCCGCACCCCCCGTCCGCGAGCCCGGCGTCCCCAGCCCTCGTCGCCCCGCCCGAGAAGGCACAGCCCGCGCTGGACGACGGCCCGGCGGTCCGGCCGGTGCCGCAGCGGATCTGGTGCGTCGCCGACGATCGCATGGGGCTGCTGGCGCTCTCCGTGTGGACCGAGCAGGTGCCGGGACGCGGCGAGGACGCCGACCCCTTCGTCGCCTACCACAGGGAGAGTGACCAGGGCGTGCTCGCGGTCTTCGACGGCTCGGGCGGCGCCGGGGCGGCACCCGTGTGGCAGGCGTCCGACGGTGAGTCCCGCACGGGCGCCTGGGTGGGCGCTCGGGTGGCACGGCTGGCCACCGACGTCTGGTTCCACGACGTGGTGGACGGCGAGCCGGCCGTGCCGGAGACCCTGCACGACTACCTCCGGTTCTTCCAGGACCACGCCCCCCAGCGCCGCAGCAAGATCAGCGGCACCATGCGCCGCCAGCTGCCCACCACCCTGGCCTCCGTGCACTATCGCCTGGTGCGTCCCCAAGGCGAGCCGCTGCTGGAGCTGCGGCCGCTGTGGGCCGGCGACTCGCGTGCGTATGTGCTGCGTCCCACGTCCGGGTTGCAGGTGCTGACCCGGGACCACACGCGGGAGAGCGACGCCCTGGAGCTGCTGCGCACGGATCCGCCCATGACCAACCTCGTGTGCGCGGACCGGGACTTCACGATCGACGGCCAGCGGCTGACGTATCCGCTTCCCTGCGTTCTGGTGGCCGCGACCGACGGGTTCTTCGGCTATGTGCACACCCCGGCCGACTTCGAGGTGATGCTGCTGCGCACCCTGGAGCAGGCCGGTACCGCCGACGAGTGGGCGGACCGAATCCGCCGCGAGGTGCAGTCCTACACGGCGGACGACGCCTCGCTCGCGGTCGTGGCCCTCGGCTACCACGGCTTCCAGGACCTTCGGGCCCAGTTCACGGATCGGCTGGAGAAGCTGGCCGACCGTTATCTCCGCACCCGGCCGCACGGCCTGGACCGGCTCTCTCCCGTTCCCGGCGAGGCGGGACCCGGCCCGGCGGCCGCCCCGGAGGATCCCGCGGGACTGCCGGCCCGTGTCCGCGTCTGGCAGGACAGCACCTGGCACGCCTACCGCGCCGGCTACGAGACCCATCTGCCCCCGGCACTGGAGGAGCGCACGTGAAGCAGGGCGACGTCATCGGGGGCTACCGCGTCACCACCGAGCCCACGAACGCAGGCGGCGGCAAGTGCATATGGGCGTTCGCCGAGAAGGGGGGCCACCAGTACTTCATCAAGCGGTTCCTGGAGCCCAAGCGGCCCCGCGACGACGCGGCCGACTCGGCGAGCGTACGGATCCGGCGGCAGTTGGCCGACGAGTTCGAGGACCGGCACCGCACGATCATGAACCGGCTCCGCCCGGACGCGCGCGGCGGCGGCAACCTGGTGCTGGCCACCGACTTCTTCCACGAGGGCAGCACCTACTACAAGGTCACCGAGCGGATCGACACCTCCAGCCTGGAGAAGCCGCAGACTCTTGAGCCTCGGCACAAGATGGTCCTGCTCAAGACCCTCGGCAACAGTCTGAAGCAGCTGCACGACATCGACGTCGTGCACGGCGACCTCAAACCGCTGAACGTACTCGTGCAGAAGCGGGACGACGCCACCTTCCACACGGCGAAGCTGATCGACTTCGACGACTCCTACATCGCCGGCAACCCGCCCGAGCCCGACGACATCGCGGGCGACTCGGTGTACGGAGCGCCGGAGTGGCGCCGTTACATGCAGCGCGACGGCTCGATCGGCCCCGAGCAACTGACCTGTGCGGTTGATGTCTTCGCGCTCGGGCTGATGACCCACCTGTACCTGACGGGCGAACTGCCGCACCATGACCGGCGGTACGGCTCACCGGCCGATGCCGTCAACGCGGGCGAACACCTGGACCTGGACACTCGGCTGTCGGACGAGATGCTCGGGTTGTTGCGCGCCATGACCGCGCGGGCCCCGCGCAGCCGTCCGCGGATCGCGACGTTCCTCAAGTCGCTGTCCGACCCGAAGGTGTGCGCCCTGCAGCACCGGCGTCCTGGTACGGCCAAGGCCACATCCCCTGCGGCGAAGCCCACTCCGGCACCGGAGACCGCTAAGCCGTCCGGACCACGCACCAGCCGGATCAAGACCAACCTCGCCTCGACTCCGCGCCCCCGCGCCGCGGCACCCTCGCCGGAGCCGCCCCGGCCGGCCGTCGCGGAGGACACGCCCGCACCCCCCGCAACCCCGCCGGCCGCCGAGGGCCCGGCGGAACGGACCTCCCGTGTCCGCATCAACCTCGGCGACCGCAGCCCGCGCCGCGGCTCGTCCTAGCCCGTGACCGGCAACGGACCGACATCCCCACCCGTATCACCCAGGAGACTCCGTATGAGCAACGCCGAGCAGTACCAGGGGAATCTGCAGTACGCCGTCGACATCGTCCTGTGCGTCGACGCGACGGGCAGCATGCACCCCGTCCTCGACACCGTGAAGTCGAGCGCTCTTCAGTTCCACGACCGGCTCGACGACGTGATGGCCAAGAAGGGCAAGGCGATCAGTCAGCTGCGGCTGAAGGTCATAGCCTTCCGCGACTTCGGCGACGACGCCTCGACCGCGATTCAGCAGACCGACTTCCTTCAACTCCCCGCGCAGGCCAGGAACTTCGAGGAGTTCGTGCGCGGCATCGAGGCCTCGGGCGGCGGCGACATCCCCGAGTCGGGTCTGGAGGCGCTCGCCCTGGCGATCAACTCGCCGTGGGAGACGGGTCTTGACCGCAGGCGTCACGTCATCGTGATGTTCACCGACGCCCCGGCCCACGCGCTGGGCACGCACGCGGGCACTCAGTCGTATCCGGCGAGCATCCCGCGCAGTCTGGACGATCTGTTCGAACAGTGGGGGTACGCCCGGAGCCAGACCGCGGTGATGGAACAGTCGGCGAAGCGCCTGGTGCTGTTCGCACCGGACCTGGCGCCCTGGTCGGATCCGATCGCCGAGGAGTGGGACCTCACGCTGCACTTCGCCTCCAAGGCCGGTCAGGGGCTTGAGGAGTTCGAGATGGACGAGATCATCGAGACGATCGCGAACAGTCTGTGAAGCTCGACTGGCCGGAATTCGGTCTGGAGTGCCGTGATGACGGCCGTCTGATCTTCGTGTGGCGCCGCTACAGCCGCATCGAATCGAACGTGCGCCACTGCTCCCACGTACGGCTGCTCCCGCAGGGCCCGGACGAGCTGTCCCAGTGGGTCTTTCACCTGCGCTTCCCCGAGGGGCCGACGCCCGGACTCGTCGTGGTCCGGGTCGACGTACCGCCCGACCGGTTGCAGGAGGCGGAGGAGTACACCGACCTGCTGCGGCGCCACTACGGCGTCCCGGAGCACGCCCCGGACGCCGTCGAGGACACCGGGCTGCGGCGCGTGCCCCAGGAGGGGGCCGAGTGGATCGCCACGCCTGCCTCGGACGCGTCGGAGGAACTGTTCGCCGCGGTGATGGCTCGCGCCGAGGGCGACACGGGCTGACGGCCCGGCAACACGGAGACGAGAGGAAGGACGGCAGGAGGTGGCGGCATCGGCCAACTGGCGTTGCGCGGACTGCGACACGTTCAACGCGCCCGTGGAGGCATCCTGCACGACCTGTGGCGGAACCCGGCGCGCTACCACCGCGCCGACGCCCCCGGCCGCCAAGGCGCGGCCGA
Source organism: Streptomyces regalis (assembly GCF_001509475.1). GTDB lineage: Bacteria > Actinomycetota > Actinomycetes > Streptomycetales > Streptomycetaceae > Streptomyces > Streptomyces regalis. The sequence continues at coordinate 7,998 of NZ_LLZG01000039.1, read as the reverse complement.
CACCTGCCGCGAAGCCGGACACGAAGACGGCCGGTTCCGGCGGGGGCGCCGCCCGGTCCCCCGCCAAGCGGCCCGGGGGTGGTGGCCGCCCGCCCGCCGCCTGGCGCTGCTCGAAGTGCGACACCAACAACGCGCGCACGGACCTGTCCTGCATCGCGTGCGGCACGTCCTGGAAGGCGGCGGCGAAGCGGAGCACGCCGAAGCCGCCACCGTCCGGGGCTTCCGGAGGGGCGGGAGCGAAGAAGGCCGCGCCCCGTACGACTCCCAGGAAGTCCACGCCGCGAAGCACACCGTCGTCGTCCTCGCCCCCCAGGAGTACGCCGAGGCCCGCACGGCCCGGCACGTCGGGGTCACCACGCAGGCCCGCGAGCACCACATCGGGCACGGCGGGGCCGGGTGCGGGAGGCGGCGTGTTCTTCCCCTCGTCCAGCACCACGGGCTACCGCCCTACCACACCGCACGCCCCGGCCGCACCCACGCCGATCTACACACCGCCGCCCAGGCCGCGCTACACCCCACCGCCCAAGCCTGCGAAGAAGACCGGCTGCTTCAGCGGTTGCATCGGGCTCGTGGTGGTGTTCACGGTGCTGAGCGTGTTCGTGCGCGGCTGCGAAAGCATGTACGACTCCGACGGCTCGGACTCGGGCGGGACCGACGACACCACCGTCGCCGAAACCTGTCCCGACCGCATAGCCGCCGCGCTCCCCGACGGGGACGGCGCCGGGCTGGTCCAGGCCTACCGCACGAAGAACAAGCAGATCACCCTGTGCCGCACCACATCCGGATCGCTGTACTACTACGGCGAGTTCAGCGACGGGCGCGAGAAAGGCATCGCCATGGAGGCCGAGGAGACGAGCGACGGCTACGAGGCTCGCAATGGCGAGTACCGCTATGTCATCCACGACGGCGTCGTGACGGTCTACCAGTCGGGCACCCAGATCGGTGAGGAGGACGTGACCCCCGAGCCGTCACCGTCGTGACTCACGCGTCCCCGTACGCCTCTCCCCCGAGCTCGAACTCCGCCGTCCCCGCCGTCGCATCCGCGAGCCACGCCCGGAACGCCTCCACATCGGCGTCCGGCAGACCGATCTCGATCGTGACCGCCTCCCCGTACCGCACGTCCCGTACCTCGCGCCCGGTCGACCTCAGGTCGTTGTGCACCTTGCCCGCGCGCTGGTGGTCGACGGTCACCGTGGCCAGCCGGAAGCGGCGCCGCGTGAGCGTGCCGAGCGTGTCCAGCGCCTCGCCGACCGCACCGCCGTACGCCCGGATCAGCCCGCCCGCGCCGAGCTTGACGCCGCCGTAGTAGCGGGTGACGACGGCGACGACGTACCGCATGTCGCGGCGCAGCAGCATCTGGAGCATGGGCACGCCGGCCGTGCCGCCCGGTTCGCCGTCGTCGCTGGCCTTCTGGATCGCGGCGCCGGCGCCGATGACGTAGGCCCAGCAGTTGTGGGTGGCGTCCGCGTGCTCCTTGCGGATGGCGGCGATGAAGTCCTGGGCCTCCTGTTCGGTGGCCGCCGGGGCGAGCGCACAGATGAAGCGTGAGCGGTTGACCTCGGTCTCGTGCACGCCCGCGTGGGCGACGGTGCGGTACTCGTCCTGCATCCGGCCAGCCTATGCGCAGCGCCTGCGGCCGCCCGCGCGGGAGGCGCTCATTTCTTCTTGCCCCGGGCCACCATCACGCCCGTCAGCAACGCCGTGCCGGGTGCGAGGGCCCGCCAGGTGGTGCCGTGCCAGGCCAGTACGGCGATGGCCGATGTCGGGAACTTCGTACGGACCTGGTCCAGCGTGTCGTCGAGGCCGTCCCCGGCGAGTGCGAGGACGAGCTCCTCCAGGCCGGGGTTGTGCCCGACCAGCAGCAGCGTCTCGACCTCGGGGGGCGCCTCGTGCACGACCTGCAGCAGGTCGGACACGTCGGCCGCGTACAGCCGCGGCTCGTGGCGCACCGGTGGCGGCGTGCCCCACTGGGCGGCGGCCAGTTCCCAGGTCTCACGCGCGCGTACGGCGGTCGAGCACAGGGCGAGGTCGGGCAGGCAGTCGGTCTCGGCGAGCATCCGGCCGGCGACCGGGGCGTCCCGGCGGCCACGTGGGCCGAGTGGACGTTCGTGGTCGGCGACGCCGTCCGGCCAGGCGGACTTGGCGTGCCGCAGGACGACCAGCCGGCGCAGCGGGCCCGCTCCGATGCGCGCGGTCATCCCGGGGTTCCCAGGTCGCGGGTGAGGTCGAGGCCGAGGAGACGGTCGGCGTAGGCGTACGTCTCGAAGCGGGCGCCGTCCGGCAGGTCCGGGGCGGTCTCCACCCAGCGCAGGATCCCGAGCACCCCGGGGACGTCGAGGTCGTCCTCCCAGGCGGTGCGGAGCTCTGCCCGCACCTCGTCGGGGATGGGCCGCGACGGCTGCTGGGCCCACGCGGCGACGGCACGGCGCCAGCGGACGAGGGTGTCGTGGGCTTCGCCGAGGGCGGTCGAGTCGAGCCGTTCGGGCACGCTTCTGCGCCGGGAGAGCAGCGCGAGGCGCAGGGCGACGGGGTCGGCCTCCTCGGGGGGCGCCTGCGCATGCACGGGCGCGACGGCGACCCGTACTCCGTCGGGTTCCGCTCCGCCCTCGCGGACGACGTGGAGTACCTGCGTCTCGCCCAGACCCGATGCGGCGTCCCGGCCGTCCTCGAAGGGCCGGATGCCCAGCGCCGCGGCGCCGGCCCGGAGCTCCGCCTGCTGCCGGTGCTCGTCGAGCAGCGCCCAGACCGGCGTACCGCCGAGCTCCAGGGCACGGACGAGCAGATCGGCGACCAGCAGCACGCGCAGGGCAGTGACGTCGAAGCCGTCCGTATGCGCCTCGATGCGGGTCAGACCCCGGCGGGCGGGCGCGGCGTCGACGGGTTCGCCGGTTCGGGCGTCGATGATGCGCAGCACGGAGCGAGCGTAGGCGGCCGCGCGGTCGTCCGCAGCCATCCGGCCCGCTTTCCGGTCAGCGTGGCGCACCTCGGGCCTGTCAGGAGTCCGCTGGTCATCCATGGCCGTACGGTCCATTCACGCGCGCGAACCGTGTGTCGTACCCGGGCATCGCCACCCCCTGCCGTGCGGACTGCCCGAACGGTACTGCGCGGCGGCCCGCCCGGACAGCAGCTCGGGCCCGGGGCTACGGGAGTGGTCCCTGGCCGACCGTGCGGGAGCCGTCCACGCGAGAACCGCGGCCTCGACGGAGCAGGGCCGCCGTGTACACGTCCGCCGTCGCCGCCGCGGCCGTGGCCCAGCCGAAGGACCGGGCATGCCGGACCGCGGCCTCGCTCAACCGGGCGGAGCGGGCCGGGTCGTCGGCGAAGCCGCACAGCGCCCGCGCGTAGTCCGCCGGATCGTGCCCGGGTACGAGTACGCCGCTCACCCCGTCCCGTACCGCCACCGGTAGGCCGCCGACGTCAGCGGCGATCACCGGGGTGCCGCAGGCCTGTGCCTCGACGGCCACCAGACCGAAGGACTCGCTGTGGGACGGCATGACCAGGACGGACGCCGCCCGGTACCAGTCGGCGAGCCGTTCCTGCCCGACCGGCGGACGGAACAGCACGACGTCCGAGATGCCGAGGCGGGCCGCCAGCTTCTGCAGTCCTTCCGGCCTGGCCAGGCCGCTGCCGCTGGGCCCGCCCACGACCGGCACCACGATCCGCTCACGCAGCCACGGCCGCTCCTCCAACAGCCGGGCCACCGCGCACAGCAGGACATCGGGCGCCTTCAGCGGCTGTATGCGGCCTACGAACAGGGGGATCAGCGCATCCTGCGGGAGGCCGAGGCGGGACCGGGCCGCGGCCCGTCCGGCCTCGGCACCCCGGGCGTCGGGCCGGAAGCGCTCCAGGTTGACACCGGGGTGCACGACGGCGACCCGGCCGGTGTCGGCGTCGTAGTACCGCAGAAGTTCGTCCGCTTCCTTCTCGGTGTTCGCTATCAACCGGTCGGCGGCCCGTACGACTTGGCTCTCACCGAGCACGCGGGCGGCGGGCTCGGGGGTGTCGCCGTCGGCCAGGTTGGCGTTCTTGACCTTGGCCATGGTGTGCATCGCGTGGACGAGCGGAACACCCCAGCGCTGGGCGGCGAGCCGGCCGACGTGGCCGGAGAGCCAGTAGTGGGAGTGGACGAGGTCGTAGTGGCCGGGGCGGTGATCGGCCCATGCCTGTGTGACGCCGTGGGTGAAGGCGCAGAGCTGGGCGGGCAGGTCCTCCTTGGCCAGGCCCTCGTAGGGTCCGGCGGCCACGTGCCGTACCAGGACGCCGGGCGCGAGTTCGACGCTGGGCGGGAGCGCGGCGGAGGTGGCCCGGGTGAAGATCTCCACCTCGATGTCGATGGCCGCCAGGCGCTTGGCCAGTTCGACGATGTAGACGTTCATTCCGCCCGCGTCGCCGGTACCGGGCTGGTGCAGCGGTGAGGTGTGCACGCTGAGCATGGCGACGCGGCGGGGGCGGCCGTGGGCGTCGGGCGGGCGCATCCGGGGCGGGCCGACGAGGGTGCTGCCGTGAATGCGGGCGTCCTGGAGCGCTTCGAGACCGGTCATGTATTGGCTCACCTCGCCGACTCCTCGGCCATGGCACCAGCACCGGCACCAGCACCGGCGTGCAGGACGAGACGCTGTTCGCCCGCGTACACGTTCATGGAGCTGCCCCGCAGGAAGCCGACGAGCGTGAGTCCCGTCTCCGCCGCCAGGTCCACGGCGAGGGAGGACGGCGCCGAGACCGCCGCCAGCACCGGGATGCCCGCCATGACGGCCTTCTGCGCCAGTTCGAAGGACGCCCGCCCGGACACGAGCAGGATGGTGCGGGACAGCGGTAGTTCGCCGCCCCGCAGTGCGCGGCCGATCAGCTTGTCGACGGCGTTGTGCCGGCCGACGTCCTCCCGCAGGTCCACGAGCTCGCCCTCCGGCGAGAACAGGGCGGCGGCATGCAGACCACCCGTGCGGTCGAACACCCGCTGCGCGGCCCGCAGTTGACCGGGCAGGCCGGCCAGCAGCTCCGGGGTGACCCGGACCGGGGGTGTGTCGGCGATCGGCCACCGTGCCGTGGTGCGTACGGCGTCCAGGCTGGCCTTGCCGCACAGGCCGCACGACGAGGTGGTGTACACGTTCCGTTCGAGCGTGATGTCGGGGAGCGGCACGCCGGGGGCGAGTCGCACGTCGACGACGTTGTATGTGTTCGAGCCATCCTGGGTGGCGCCCGCGCAGTACACGATGTTCGCGACGTCCTCGGCCCGGCTCACGACGCCCTCGCTCACCAGGAAGCCGGCGGCGAGCGCGAAGTCGTCCCCGGGCGTGCGCATGGTGATCGCCAGCGGCTTGCCCCCGAGCCGGATCTCCAGGGGCTCCTCCGCCACCAGCGTGTCCGGGCGCGTGCTCGCAGCGCCGTCCCGGATGCGCACCACGCGCCGTCGCTCGGTGACCCGTCCCATGGCCTCACTCCCAGTTCTGTCGGTGGACGTCGTTCCCCCTGCGGACTCGGGCGTCAGCCGCCGATGGCCGACACCGGCCGGTCGGGCTGCCGGAAGGACGGCTCGTCGAGTCCGGAGCCGGCCTTCTTCACCCCCCACCACACACATCGCGCGCTTCCACAGCCCCGCGATCCCCTCGGCTGGCGCTCCGGAGCGCAGGGCCGCACGCAGGTCGGACTCCTCCCGGGCGAACAGGCAGTCGCGCACCTGGCCGTCGGCGGTGAGGCGGGTGCGGTCGCAGGCGCGGCAGAAGGGGCGGGTGACGGAGGCGATGACGTCGCCCCGGGCGGGGCCGCCGTCGACGATCCAGCGCTCGGCGGGCGCGGAGCCGCGTGCTTCGTCCGGTGTGGGGGTGAGCGTGAAGCGAGTGAGCGGCACCTGCTCGATGAACCGGCGTTCGTTGTCGTTCTCCACGGCCCAGGCGAGCAGTTCGGGTGCCTCGTCGGTCCGGCCCGGTCAGGGCCTTGAAGACGGCGGGGCGCAGCGTGTCCAGCGAGACGAGGTCGGCGCACCGCTCGCCGATCCCGAAGAGGCCGGGGCGCAGCAGCGGCTCGCCGCCGGTGAACCGGACCTCGTCCACGCCGAGTTCGGTGACCGCGATCCGGACGAGCCGTACGATCTCGTCGTCCGTGAGCAGGTCGGGACACGTCGGTGAGCGAGACCCGCAGGTCGGTGGCGACTCGGCCGTAGGTGTCGATGAGCATGGTTGCGGCCCTTTCCCTCCCGCCCGGTCCTTCTCCTGCTTCGTCCTTCTCCTGCTTCGTCCTTCTCCTGCTTCGTCCTTCCTCTGCTTCGTCCCTCTCCCGCCGCGTCCGGCTCCTCAGCACTCGATGACGTTCACGGCGAGGCCGCCGCGGGCGGTCTCCTTGTACTTGACCTTCATGTCGGCACCGGTCTCCTTCATGGTCTTGATGACCTTGTCGAGGGAGACGTGGTGACGGCCGTCGCCGCGCAGCGCCATCTTGGCGGCGGTGACGGCCTTGACCGCGGCCATGCCGTTGCGCTCGATGCACGGGATCTGGACGAGCCCGCCGACCGGGTCGCAGGTGAGGCCGAGGTTGTGCTCCATGCCGATCTCGGCGGCGTTCTCGACCTGTTCGGGGCTGCCGCCGAGGACCTCGGCGAGACCTCCGGCGGCCATGGAGCAGGCCGAGCCGACCTCGCCCTGGCAGCCGACCTCGGCACCGGAGATGGAGGCGTTCTCCTTGAAGAGCATGCCGATGGCGCCCGCCGCGAGGAGGAAGCGGACGATGCCGTCGTCGTCGGCGCCCGGCACGAAGTCGAGGAAGTACTGCAGGACGGCGGGGATGATGCCGGCCGCGCCGTTCGTCGGGGCGGTGACGACCCGGCCGCCCGCGGCGTTCTCCTCGTTCACGGCCATCGCGTAGAGGGTCACCCATTCCATGGCGCGGCCCGCCGCGTCGCCCTCGCTGCGCAGGGCCCGGGCCGCCGACGCGGCCCGCCGACGGACCTTCAGACCGCCGGGGAGGATGCCCTCGCGGCCCAGCCCCTGTGCGACACATGCCTCCATGACCCGCCAGATCTCCAGCAGGCCCGCACGGATCTCCTCCTCGGTGCGCCACGCCTTCTCGTTCTCCAGCATCAGCGCGGAGATCGACAGGCCGGTCTCCTTCGTGAGGCGCAGCAGTTCGTCGCCGGTGCTGAACGGGTGGGCCAGTACCGTGTCGTCGGGCTTGATCCGGTCCGCGCCGACCGCGTCCTCGTCGACCACGAAGCCGCCGCCCACCGAGTAGTACGTCTTCTCCAGCAGCGGCACACCGTCGCCGTCGTACGCGAAGAGGATCATGCCGTTGGCGTGGTACGGCAGTGACCGCCGACGGTGCAGGACCAGCTGGGTCGAGGCGTCGAAGTCGATCTCGTGGGCCGGGCCGATCTCGGCACCGAGGAGGCGGATGCGTCCGGTGCCGCGGATCCGCTCGACGTCCAGGTCGGCCCGGGCGACGTCGACCGTGTGCGGCTCGTATCCCTCCAGGCCGAGCAGTACCGCCTTGGGGGTGCCGTGGCCGTGGCCGGTGGCGCCGAGGGAGCCGAACAGCTCCGCCCGCACCGCAGCGGTCTGGGCGAGCACGCCGTCCTGCTTCAGCCGGGCGACGAACATCCCGGCGGCGCGCATCGGGCCGACGGTGTGCGAACTGGACGGGCCGATGCCTATGGAGAACAGGTCGAAGACGCTGATTGCCACGCCATACTCCGTGCGATTGGAGGGGCGTGCCGAGCAGTCGTGGCACGCCCCTGCGGGAGGGTGTCGGTTACAGGCCGGGGTAGAGCGGGTGCTTGTCCGCCAGCGCCTTGACCCGGGCCTTGAGGGACTCGACGTCGGCCGCCCCGAAGGGAGAGGGCGCCTTGAGCGCCTCGGCGATGACGTCCGCGACCTCGGCGAAGTCCTCGGCCTGGAAGCCACGCGTGGCCAAGGCCGGGGTGCCGATGCGCAGGCCCGACGTCACCATCGGCGGGCGCGGGTCGTTCGGGACGGCGTTGCGGTTGACCGTGATGCCGACCTCGTGCAGACG
>NZ_LLZG01000038.1 GCF_001509475.1 Streptomyces regalis | reverse complement strand
GCCTGGGACGACTCGCAGTTGTGCCGGCTGACGCATCCGACCTTGTCCGCGATGAGTCATGACGTGCATGGGTTCGGGGCGGAGGTGGCTCGGACGTTGTTCGGGGTGATCATGGGGGATGGGGTGGGGTCGCATCCGGTACCTACTCCGGTACTGACGCCGAGAGGGTCCACAGCACCGCCTCGGTGAGGTTTCGTACGGGTCTGCGGGTCGTGGTGGGTGGCTCGCGCCCACGCGGCGGAGCCGCACATCGATACAGCCCCGCGCCCCTGAAGGGGGTGCTCCCGCACCGCCCGCCCAGATGTGACCTTCGCCGCTCGACCCATCAGGACTGGGCAGCTACGTTACTCATAAGTAGCATGGTCATGAGCAAGCGCTCAGCGTCCCGCACCCTGGAGGAGAGCCATCGTGCCTCGTACCGTCAGGGACGTCGTCTTCGTCGACGGCGTCCGCACCCCGTTCGGCAAGGCGGGCCCGAAGGGCATCTACCACGAGACCCGGGCCGACGATCTCGTCGTGAAGGCGATCCGGGAGCTGCTGCGCCGCAACCCCGGTCTCGACCCGAAGCAGATCGACGAGGTCGCCATCGCCGCGACCACGCAGATCGGCGACCAGGGCCTGACCCTCGGCCGCACGGCCGGCATCCTCGCGGGCCTGCCGCAGTCGGTGCCCGGCTACTCCATCGACCGCATGTGCGCCGGCGCCCTGACCGCCGTGACGTCCGTCGCCGGTTCGATCGCCTTCGGCGCCTACGACGCCGTCATCGCCGGTGGTGTCGAGCACATGGGCCGCCACCCGATGGGCGAGGGCGTGGACCCGAACCCGCGGTTCGTCAGCGAGAAGCTGGTCGACGAGTCGGCGCTGTTCATGGGCATGACCGCCGAGAACCTGCACGACCGCTACCCGACGATCACCAAGCAGCGCGCCGACGAGTACGCGGTGCGTTCGCAGGAGAAGGCCGCCAAGGCGTACGCCAACGGCAAGATCCAGCAGGACCTGGTGCCGATCTCCGTACGCCGCACCAACCCCGAGGGTGGCGAGACGGGCTGGGGCCTGGTCACGGCGGACGAGCCGATGCGTCCCGGCACCACCCTGGAGAGCCTCGCCGGTCTCAAGACGCCGTTCCGCGTCCACGGCCGGGTCACCGCCGGCAACGCGGCCGGTCTGAACGACGGCGCCACCGCCTCGATCATCGCCTCCGAGGACTTCGCCCGCGAGAACAACCTCCCGGTGAAGATGCGCCTCGTCTCCTACGCCTTCGCGGGCGTCGAGCCGGAGGTCATGGGCTACGGCCCGATCCCGGCCACGGAGAAGGCCCTCGCCAAGGCCGGTCTGTCGATCGAGGACATCAACCTCTTCGAGATCAACGAGGCCTTCGCCGTCCAGGTGCTCGCCTTCCTGGAGCACTACGGCATCGCCGACGACGACGCGCGCGTGAACCAGTACGGCGGCGCCATCGCGTACGGCCACCCGCTGGCCTCCTCCGGCGTCCGTCTGATGACGCAGCTGGCCCGCCAGTTCGAGGAGCAGCCGAACGTCCGCTACGGCCTGACCACCATGTGCGTCGGCTTCGGCATGGGCGCGACGGTCATCTGGGAGAACCCGCACTTCGACGGAGGCAACAAGTGAGCACCACCGCTGAGCTCCTGAAGGGCGCGGCCGAGCTGTTCCCGGACGAGGTCGTGACGTCCGCGCACGTACGTCACCTCGACCTGCCGTACGGCGCCGGGCGCTTCGCGCTCATCACGCTGGACAACGGCTTCGACCACACCAAGCCGACCACCTTCGGCCCGGCCTCGCTGGCGAACCTCAACACCGCCATCGACCAGGTCGAGGCCGAGGCCGCCGCCGGTGACATCGTCGGTGTCGGCATCACCGGCAAGCCGTTCATCTTCGCGGTCGGCGCCGACCTCAAGGGCGTCGAGCTGCTCAAGGAGCACAAGGACGCGCTCGCCATCGGCAAGGGCGGCCACGAGGTCTTCAAGCGTCTGTCGGGCCTGGCCGTGCCGACCTTCGCCTACTACAACGGTGCCGCCATGGGCGGTGGCGTCGAGGTCGGTCTGCACTGCAAGTACCGGACGGTCTCGAAGGCCCTTCCGGCCTTCTCGCTCCCCGAGGTCTTCCTCGGTCTGGTCCCCGGCTGGGGCGGCTGCACGATCCTGCCGAACCTGATCGGTGCCGACAAGGCCGTCTCGGTGATCATCGAGAACAGCCTCAACCAGAACAAGCAGCTCAAGGGCCAGCAGGTCTTCGACCTCGGCATCGCGGACGCGATCTTCGAGGGCGCGGACTTCCTGGAGCAGTCGCTGATCTGGACCGCCCAGGTGCTGAAGGGCGACGTCGAGGTCGAGCGCCCGGTGATCGACCGCGGTGAGGCCTGGGACCAGGCCGTCGCCAAGGGCCGCTTCATCGCGGACAGCAAGGTGCACGGGGCCGCTCCGGCCGCCTACCGCGCCCTCGACATCATCGCTGCCGCCAAGAACGGCGACCTGCAGCAGGGTTACGACGCCGAGGACAAGGCCCTCGCCGACCTGATCATGGGTGGCGAACTGCGCGCCGGCATCTACGCCTTCAACCTGGTGCAGAAGCGCGGCAAGCGCCCCGCCGGCGCGCCGGACAAGAACCTGGCCCGCCCGGTCACCAAGGTGGGCGTCGTCGGCGCGGGCCTGATGGCCTCGCAGCTGGCTCTCCTCTTCCTGCGCCGCCTCGAGGTGCCGGTCGTGCTGACCGACATCGACCAGGAGCGCGTCGACAAGGGTGTGGGTTACGTCCACGCCGAGATCGAGAAGCTGCTCGGCAAGGGCCGTATCAACCAGGACAAGGCCAACCGCCTCAAGGCCCTGGTCACCGGTGTCCTGGACAAGGCCGAGGGCTTCGCGGACGCCGACTTCATCATCGAGGCCGTCTTCGAGGAGATCGGCGTCAAGCAGCAGGTGTTCGCGGAGGTCGAGGCGGTCGCCCCGGCGCACGCGATCCTCGCCACCAACACCTCCTCGCTGTCGGTCACCGAGATGGCGTCGAAGCTGAAGAACCCCGAGCGGGTTGTCGGCTTCCACTTCTTCAACCCGGTCGCGATCCTGCCGCTGCTGGAGATCGTCCGCGGTGAGCAGACCGACGACGCCTCGCTGGCCACCGCCTTCGGTGTCGCCAAGAAGCTGAAGAAGACCGCGGTTCTGGTGAAGGACGCCCCGGCGTTCGTCGTGAACCGCATCCTCACCCGCTTCATGGGCGAGATCCAGAACGTCATCGACGAGGGCACGCCGGTCGAGGTCGCCGAGAAGGCGGTCGAGCCGCTGGGTCTGCCGATGTCGCCGCTGGTGCTCCTGGAGCTGGTCGGTCCCGCGATCGGTCTGCACGTCTCCGAGACCCTCAACGGCGCCTTCCCGGACCGCTTCAAGGTCTCCCCGAACCTCGCGGCCGTCGTCAAGGCGGGCAAGCGCGGCTTCTACGTCTACGACTCCGGCAAGCCGGAGCTGGACCCCGAGGTCGCCGCGCTCCTGAAGCAGGGCGATGTCGTCCTGACCGAGGAGCAGGTCCGCGACCGTGTCCTGGACGCGGTGGCCCAGGAGATCGGGCTCATGCTCGACGAGGGCGTCGTCGCCGAGGCCCAGGACATCGACCTCTGCCTGATCACGGGCGCCGGCTGGCCCTTCCACCTGGGCGGCATCACGCCGTACCTGGACCGCGAGGGTGTCTCCGAGCGCGTGAACGGCAAGAAGTTCCTGGAGCCGGGCGTGGCCAGCGTCCCCGCGTGAGCGCTCCGCTGTGAGCGCCGGTGCCCTGCATGCCGACTTGGTGTGCGGGGCACCGGCGTTCGGGCTGAGGCTCCGTGCTGGGGGCTGCCGCCCCCAGACCCCCGCTTCGGCCCTGAACGGGCCTCGTCCTCAAACGCCGGACGGGCTGAAGTTGCCGTGACCGGCGCTCAGAAATCGCCGGACCAGCCTTCAAGCCGCCAGCCGCCATGCAAGGGCAGCCCCCGCCCCTCAGGTGCCTTCGGCCTCCCGCCAAGCCTCCAACGCCAGCCCCGGCTCGTCCTTGCGTCGAGTGACGAGCAGCTGCCCCGTCGACGGCGACAACGCGGCCGCCACCACGCGCCCCTCCTCGTCCAACGCCAGCGCCACCACCGCGTCCGCCGGGAGCTGCGGGCCCGACTCGGTCCACCATGCGCCCGCCGACTCCTCCTCCGTCGGATACGCGGCGAAGGCGACCCGGCCGCTCGCCGAGCGCTGGGCGAGCAAGGTGCAGTCGTGGCCGTCGAGTTCGCAGCGGATGGCGGACACCGGGCCGGGGCCGGCGGACGGCAGTAGGGTCACCGGCTTGGTGCCGGGGCGCCAGGCGCACAGGTCGCCGGAGTCGTCCGCGTAGAAGAGGGTGGTGTGGTCCGCGGAGGTGGCGAGGGCGCGGAGGGTGCCCGGGCGGACCGCGGTCTCCATCGCCTCCTCCAGGACCGGGACGGCCCCCGGCTTCTCCTGCCGCCAGTGCAGGATGGCGCCGGGGACGGCCGCGTACAGCTCGACGAGCCCGGACTCCCCCGTCACGGCGGCGAGCAGGTCGTCGACCTCACGCCCCTTGAGGTCGCGCCACGGGCCCCAGCCGCCCACCTCCTTCTGCCCGCGCATGCTCACGCCGCCGCCCCTGTTGCGCACGAAGACATGGGCCCGCCCCTGCGCGTCGACCGTGACGGCGGGCGTGCCGGTGCGGTCGCCCTCCTTGTTCGGGTGGCCGATGGAGATCCAGTCCAGGGCGGCCAGGCGGGGGCGGAAGTGCGTGGAGTGGACCAGACCCGCCTCGCCCGCCTTGGTGGGGCGCCACGCGGCCAGATGGGCGTAGGCGTCGGCGCCCTGCCCGACCGCGGGGCCGGGGCGCAGCTTCTGGTCGCCGCCGACCCGGCGCGGGGGTTCCCAGGGGCCGCCGGGGCCGAGTTCCGCCCGGCACAGGACGCCGTCGTCGGTCGGCAGATAGACGCTGAGGCGGCCGTCGCGGCCGCGGATGAGCCAGTCGCCGTTCACCGGTTCACTCTATTCGGGGGCAGTCCGCCGGGCCGCCCCGCCCCCGGGCAAGCTGGACCACAGCAGCAACGTCCGTACGACAACAGGAAGTCGACGTCATGACCGACAAGCTCACCGTGAGCGTCCTGGGCACCGGCATCATGGGCGCCGCGATGGCCCGCAACCTCGCCAGGGCCGGACACACCGTCCGTGCCTGGAACCGCACCCGCGCCAAGGCCGAGCCCCTTTCCGCCGACGGTGCGTTCGTCGCCGACACCCCCGCCGAGGCGGTCCAGGGCGCCGACGTCGTCCTGACCATGCTCTACGACGGCCCCGCCGCCCTGGATGTCATGCGTGCGGCGGCGCCCGCGCTGCGCTCCGGTGCCGCCTGGGTGCAGTCCACGACCGCCGGCATCGACGCCATCGCCGACCTGGCCGCCTTCGCCCGCGAGCACGACCTCGTCTTCTACGACGCCCCCGTGCTCGGCACCCGCCGGCCCGCGGAGGCCGGTCAGCTCACCGTGCTGGCGGCGGGGCCGGTCGAGGGGCGCGGGACGGTGACGCCGGTGTTCGATGCCGTCGGCGCCCGTACGGTGTGGACCGGCGAGGACGGCGGTGCGGGCACGGCCACCCGGCTGAAGCTGGTCGCCAACAGCTGGGTGCTCGCCGTGACGAACGCGGCCGGTGAGGTGCTGGCGCTGTCCAAGGCCCTGGACGTGGATCCGCAGCGCTTCTTCGAGGTGATCGACGGCGGCCCGCTCGACATGGGGTATCTGCGGGCCAAGACCGGGCTGGTGCTGGGCGACCAGCTCTCCCCGGCCCAGTTCGCGGTGGTCACGGCCGCGAAGGACGCACGGCTCATCGTGGAGGCGGGTGAGCGCTACGGCGTACGCCTGGATGTGGCCGAGGCGAGTGCCGAGCGCTTCGAGCGGGCGGCTGCGCAGGGGCACGGGGACGAGGACATGGCGGCGGCGTACTTCGCGAGCTTCGACGAGAAGGGAACAGCCGAGGAGTGAGCCACGCCGTGCGACGCTTGCCCCATGACTGAGGACACCCCGCTGCTCGTGATCGTCGACGCCGCCAATGTCGTCGGATCCGTGCCCGACGGCTGGTGGCGGGATCGGCGCGGGGCCGCGCAGCGGCTGCGGGACCGGCTGGCGGCGGACGGCGTGCCGGGGTGTGCGGGGCCGGTCGAGATCGTGCTCGTGGTGGAGGGGGCCGCTCGCGGAGTGGAGAGCGTGCCGGGCGTGCGGGTGGAGTCCGCTGCCGGGAGCGGGGACGATCACATGGTCGAGCTCGTCGCGCGGGCGGGTGGGCGGCCCTGTCTGGTGGTAACCGCGGACCGGGAACTGCGCCGGAGGGTCACGGAGTTGGGGGCGGAGGTGGCGGGGCCGCGTACGGTACGGCCGTAGGGAACGGTGGGGATCCGGAGGTAATGCGTCCCTAGGTACGGCTCCGTACGTACAGCACCGCCCCCTCCACCATCCCCGCCTGCTCGTACCCCGCCGCGAGCAACCGTCGCAGACCGGGCACCCTACGAGGTCCGTACGGCTTGCCCCGCGAGTCGTCGACCACCAGCGCCGGTGCCCGCTCGGTCATCTCCTCGCGGAAGATCGCCCACGCCCCCTCGACCGCGTACCGCTCGCCGACCTGTGGGCCGTCGCGTCCCCCGCTGTAGTTGGTGAGGAGCCCCGCCGTCAGGTAGCGGCTCGCGGGTCTGCGGTCGGCCAGCCAGTACGTCTCGGGGTGTATGCCCCAGACGAGGACCCGCTCCTGCGGCTCGGTGCGGATCGCCACCTCGTCCGCCAGCTTCCTCGCGTGGTCGAGCTCGGGCCGGGGCGCGAGCAGCCCCCAGGTGAGGAACAGGGCGCAGCAGAAGGCCGAGGTCAGGACCGCGTGGGTCATGCGCTCGCGCGGCAGGATCTGCAGCGCGGCCGTCGCCAACAGGGTGAGGGGCGGCAGCAGTTGGAGGTAGTAGTGGCCGAAGAAGTGGAAGCCGAGCATGACCGCGCCGGCCGACGAGGCCGGCCACAGCCACAGGTCCGCGGCGCCGGTGCGGGCCAGCCGCAGAACTCGTAGCACCGGCGGGATCAGTCCCGCACAGGCCAGCGTCAGGATCGCCGCGTTCGTCAGACCCCGTGCCAGGACGTGGATCTCGGAGCCGGTGAACGAGGCGTACGCCCCCGATCCCGTGACCGTCCAGAACAGGAACCCCGTCGGGTCGGTCAGCGCGGCCACGCCCAGCACCGGCACCACCACCCCGGCGCACAACCGCACCAGTCCCCCGGCCCGGGCCTCCCTGGAGGGTGCCTGCAGAAGACACCCCCTGGCCGACACGCACAGCCACACCACCGGCACCAGCACCGCCCCGCCGGTCTGCTTGACGAGGAAGGCGCCCGCGACTGCCAGGCCTGCCGAGCCCCACCGGCGCCGGTCCGCGCACCACATCGCCGCCGTTGTGCACGGCAGCATGAACACCTCGAAGGTCGCGGCCTGGGCGTCCTCCGGGTTGAGCCCGACCGAGACCAGCAGATACAGCACCCCGGCCGTCCCGCCCGCCGTGTCGCCCCAGCGGCGGCGGGCCAGTGAGGCCAGCAGCACGGCGGTGAGCAGCTGGGCCACGACCGCCAGGACCCGCACCGACGTGAGCGATTCGGACCCGGTCACCGCGAACGCGGCCTGGTACAGCCACGGCACCAGCGGCGGCTTGCGGTCGACGACCGTGTCGTACAGCTCTCCGCCCTGCGCGAGCAGCCGTGCCTGTACGGCGAGATAGCCCTCGTCGGGGTTCCACAGCGGGCGGGTGAAGGAGGGGATGCGGGTGACGCAGGCCAGCAGGGTCAGGGTGGGGAGCAGCCGTCTCCAGTAGCCGCGTTCCGTGTGCGGTTCGGATGCGGAGCGTGGTGGTGCGAGGAGCTCGGCGAGCATGGGGTGAACGGTATCCGGCCCCGCAGTCCCTGCCGAAGCAGGACATACGGGGCCGGAGAGCGGCGGGTTGACCACCCGTCAACCACTGGGTTTCGACTACGGGGCGTCTCCCCTCGGCGGCTTCAGGACCTCACCGACGGTCGTCTCCTCGTGCCGTCCGAGGCGGCTGTGGGAGCGGCCGTAGATGAAGTACACGAAGAACCCGGCGACCATCCAGATGGCGAACCGCACCCATGTCTCGGCGGGCAGGTTGATCATCAGCCACAGCGAGGCGCACACCGACAGGATCGGGATGACCGGCACCCACGGGGTGCGGAAGGACCGGTGCAGGTCGGGGCGGGTCTTGCGGAGGATGATCACGCCGATGGCCACGACCACGAAGGCGAACAGGGTGCCGATGTTCACCAGGGCGGCGAGTTCGGTCAGGGGGGTGAAGCCGGCGAGGATCGCGATGATCACGCCGAGCAGGATGGTCGGCCGGTGCGGGGTCTTGAACCGCGGGTGGACGTGGGAGAAGAAGCGGGGCAGCAGTCCGTCGCGGCTCATCGCGAAGAAGACTCGGGTCTGGCCGAGGAGCAGGATCATGCAGACGGTCGTCAGGCCGACGGCGGCGCCGAAGCTGATGAAGCCCGCGTACCAGGGGTGTCCGGTGGCCTTGAAGGCGTCGGCGAGGGGGGCGTCCACGGACAGTCGGCTGTAGTGCTGCATGCCGGTGACGACGATCGATACGGCGACGTACAGGGCGGTACAGATGAGGAGCGAGCCGAGGATGCCGCGCGGCATGTCGCGCTGCGGGTTCTTGGTCTCCTCGGCCGCGGTGGCCACGACGTCGAAGCCGATGAAGGCGAAGAACACGACCGAGGCGGCGGTGAAGATGCCCATCACGCCGAAGTTGGAGGGCGCCCAGCCGAACATCAGCTGGATCAGGGGGGCCTGGAGACTCTCCCCGGCTTCCACGGCCTTCTGCTTCGGGATGAAGGGGTCGTAGTTGTCGCCGTCGATGAGGAACGCGCCCGCGATGATCACGACGAGGACGACGGTCACCTTGATGGCGACGACGAGCGTGGTGATCCGCGCGGACAGCTTCATGCCGACGACGAGGATGCAGGTGAGGACGAGGACGAGCGCGGCGGCGAGGATGTCGAAGCCGAAGACGTCGGCGCCCTCGCGACTGCCCAGGGACGCGGGCATCTCCCAGCCCGCGTTGTCCATGAGCGACTGGATGTAGCCGGACCAGCCGACGGCCACCACCGCCGTCCCGAGTGCGAACTCAAGGACGAGGTCCCAGCCGATGATCCAGGCGGGGAGTTCGCCGAGGGAGGCGTACGAGAACGTGTAGGCGGACCCGGCGACCGGGACCGTGGAGGCGAACTCGGCGTAACAGAGCGCGGCCAGCGCACACGCGACGCCGGCCGCGACGAACGCCAGGGCGACCGCCGGCCCGGCGTTGTTCTTGGCGACCGTACCGGTCAGGACGAAGATGCCGGTGCCGATGATGACGCCGACACCGAAGACGGTCAGATCCAGCGCGGACAAGGACTTCTTGAGCGCGTGCTCTGGCTCCTCGGTGTCGAGGATGGACTGCTCGACTCTCTTCGTCCGGAAGAGACTGCTGCTCACGGGGCTTACCTCCCACGCTTGTCGTCCTCGACATGATCGAGAGGGGGCGTGATACGCCTGCCCCGGCGCGGGCGGATTCACACAGATGGGCCGGTTTCGCCACCGTCACGGTGGCGAAACCGGCCCATCCGGCTGCATGAAGGTGTCAGTCGCGCGCGGGCTCCACCGAGTCGACCTCGGCCGCCGTACGGTCGAACCGGCCGTCCAGCTTGGAGACCAGCCCGGTCACCTGGCGGGCGATGTCGGGGGCGGTGAGGCCGATCTCGGCCATCACCTCGGCGCGGGAGGCGTGGTCGAGGAAGCGCGGCGGGATGCCGAAGTCACGCAGCGGGACATCGACGCCCGCGTCGCGCAGGGCCTGCGCGATCGCCGAGCCGACGCCGCCGACGCGGGAGTTGTCCTCGACGGTGACGACGACGCGGTGCCGCTCGGCGAGCGGGGCCATGGCCTCGTCGACGGGCTTGACCCAGCGCGGGTCGACGACGGTGGTGGTGATGCCCTGCTTGTCGAGGAGGCCGGCGATCTCCAGGCACATGGGGGCCAGGGCGCCCACGGAGACCAGCAGCACGTCGGGGGTGTCGGTGCCGGGCTCGCGCAGGACGTCCATGCCGCCGACGCGGCCGACGGCGGCGACGGCGGGGCCGACGGCGCCCTTGGAGAAGCGGACCACGGTCGGGGCGTCCTTGACCTCGACGGCCTCGCGCAGCTGCGCCCGCACCTGGTCGGCGTCGCGCGGGGCGGCCAGCCGCAGCCCGGGCACGACCTGCAGGATCGACATGTCCCACATGCCGTTGTGGGAGGCGCCGTCGGTGCCGGTGACGCCGGCGCGGTCGAGCACGAAGGTGACACCGCACTTGTGCAGCGCCACGTCCATGAGGACCTGGTCGAAGGCGCGGTTGAGGAAGGTGGCGTAGACGGCGAAGACGGGGTGCACCCCGCCCGTCGCCAGACCCGCCGCCGACACCGCGGCGTGCTGCTCGGCGATGCCGACGTCGTAGATCCGGTCCGGGAAGGCGTCCGCGAACTTCTTCAGGCCGACCGGCTGCAGCATGGCCGCGGTGATCGCCACGATGTCCTCGCGCTCCTTGCCGAGCCGCACCATCTCGTCGCCGAAGACGGAGGTCCAGTCGGCACCCGAGGCCTTGATCGGCAGGCCCGTGTCGGGGTGGATGGGGCCGATGCCGTGGAAGCGGTCCGCCTCGTCCTGGAGGGCGGGCTGGTAGCCGCGGCCCTTCTCGGTGAGGCAGTGCACGATGACGGGGCCGCCGAAGCGCTTGGCCCGCGCGAGCGCCGACTCGAGCGCCTCGATGTCGTGCCCGTCGATCGGCCCGACGTACTTCAGGCCGAGGTCCTCGAACATGCCCTGCGGCGCGATGAAGTCCTTGAGCCCCTTCTTGGCGCCGTGCAGGGTCTCGTAGAGCGGCTTGCCGACGACCGGGGTGCGGTCGAGGATCTCCTTGGTGCGGGTGAGGAAGCGCTCGTACCCGTCGGTCGTGCGCAGCGTCGCCAGGTGGTTCGCGAGACCGCCGATCGTCGGCGCGTACGACCGCTCGTTGTCGTTGACGACGATGACGAGCGGGCGGTCCTTGGCCTCGGCGATGTTGTTCAGCGCCTCCCAGGCCATACCGCCGGTCAGCGCGCCGTCGCCGATGACGGCCACGACATGGCTGTCGCGTTTGCGCAGCTGGTTGGCTTTGGCGAGGCCGTCGGCCCAGCCGAGGACGGTCGAGGCGTGCGAGTTCTCGATGACGTCGTGCTCGGACTCGGCCTGCGAGGGGTAGCCGGACAGGCCGCCCTTCATTTTCAGCTTGCTGAAGTCCTGGCGGCCGGTGAGCAGCTTGTGGACGTAGGACTGGTGGCCGGTGTCCCAGAGCACCTTGTCCTTGGGCGAGTCGAAGACCCGGTGCAGGGCGATGGTCAGCTCCACCACACCGAGGTTGGGGCCGAGGTGGCCGCCGGTCTTGGACACCGCTTCGACGAGGAAGGTCCGGATCTCCTCTGCCAGCTGGTCCAGCTGCTCAGGGCTGAGCCGGTCCAGATCGCGCGGTCCCGTGATGCGGGTCAGCAGCGGCACCCGTGCCTCCTTGCAGTAGAGCTGTTCGAGCTGTTGCCGGGCTCGTCGAGTCTAATGTTCCGCCTCAGCGGAAGGTTCCCGGCCCACCCGTCGTAGGTCACGCATTCGGCTCTACCCACGAACACGCTGTACTACAACGCCGAAAACGGGCGCGGGGAACTGCGCGACCAGCCCGAACGGACCGGCACGCGGCAGTCCCCGCGCCCCAACGGCGATCCGCGCTACGCGCGCCCCGCAGCCTTCTGGCTCCTACGAGAGACGGAGTCGATGACAACCGCCCCCAAAAGCACCGCACCTGTGATCATGTACTGGATCGACGTGTTCATGTTCAGCAGGTCAAGACCCGTCTGAATCGACTGGATCACCAACATACCCAGCAGCGCCGACCACACGGACCCACGCCCACCGAAGAGGCTGGTACCACCGATGACGGCCGCCGCGATGGCGAGCATCAGGGTGTTACCGCCACCGGCGGAGAGCGTCGCGCTAGCGGTCTGGCCGGCGAAGAACATGCCGCCGACCGCCGCGAAGCCGCCGGAGATGGCGAACACGCTGATCCGGATCATCGGCACGTTGATACCGGCACGGCGGGCGGCCTCGATGCCGCCGCCGACCGCGAAGACCTGGCGGCCGTAGGTCGTACGACGCAGTACGAAGTCCACGATCACCAGCGCCGCCAGGAAGATCACCAGCGCATTGGAGACACCGGCCGAGTCGTTGAGCACGGCTGCGGCGACGAAGGACGCCACGCCGAGCGCGCCCACGCGCAGCAGGATCTCGCTGGTCGGCCGGAACGGCACCCCCGCGGCCTTGCGGCGGCGCTGCTCGTTGAAGTTGCCGACGAGGGTGAGCACCACGGCGAGGCCTGCGAGCAGGTACGCGCCGATGATGGCCTGGTCCATGAAGAACGAGCTCTGGCCGAGCAGATGGACCGGACCCGCTTCGGACGGGATGTTGATCGTGCCGCTGTCGCCCAGCAGCCACAGCATCAGACCGTTCCAGCCGAGGAAGCCGGCCAGGGTGACGACGAACGCCGGTACGCCGATCCTGGCGAAGAACCAGCCGTGCAGCGCGCCGATGGCGATGCCGGTGAGGACCGCGAGGACCAGCGACAACCAGGCGTTGACACCCTGGTTCACCACGAACACGGCGAACAGGGTGGAGGCCAGACCGCTGACCGAGCCCACCGACAGATCGATCTCGCCGAGCAGCAGGACGAACACCAGGCCGATGGCGAGCATGCCGGTGGCCGACAGGAAGTAACTGATGTTCGAGAGGTTGTCGGCGCTCAGGAAGCGGTCGTTCTGCAGCTGGAAGATCGTCCAGATGACGATCAGGCCGATGACCACCGGCAGCGAGCCCAGCTCGCCGCCCTTCACCTTGCGTTTGAACTCGGTGAGGTAGCCCTTGAAGCCCTCTTCGCGGACCAGCAGACGCGGGTCGACGACGGTGACCGGCGCGGCCGTGGGGTCGTCGGAGGGAGCGACGGTGGTCTGCCCCTCTGCCGCGCCCGCGCCGACCTTCGCGGCCTCGGCGGAATCGGTCTTCACGGTTTTCGACGTGTCGCTCACTTTGCCGCCTCCGTGGTGCGCCGCTCCGCGCGACGGGTCACGGCGTTGTCCGTGGCACCCGTGATGGCGGCGATGATCTCTTCGTGGCTCGTGTTCTTCACGGGGAAGGAGCCGTTGTTCTTACCCAGGCGCAGCACGGCGACGGTGTCGGCGACCGCCTTGACGTCGGCCATGTTGTGGCTGATGAGGATGACGGCGAGGTCGCGTTCGCGCAGCCGCTCGACCAGGTCGAGGACCTGAGCAGTCTGCTCGACGCCGAGGGCGGCGGTGGGCTCGTCCAGGATGACGAGCTTGGGGTCGCCGATCAGGGCACGGGCGATAGCGACGACCTGGCGTTGACCACCGGAGAGGCTCGCGATCGGGATACGCACGCTCGGGATCCGGATGGAGAGCGTGGACAGCAGCTCGCGGGCCTTCTTCTCCATCGTCACCTCGTCGATGACGCCCCGGTGCAGCAGTTCGCGGCCGAGGTAGAGGTTGCCCACCACGTCGAGGTTGTCGCAGAGCGCGAGGTCCTGGTAGACCGTCGCGATGCCGAGGCCCTGGGCGTCGTGCGGCTTGTTGATCTTCACCGCGTTGCCCTGCCACTCGATGGCGCCCTCATCGATGGGGTGGACACCCGCGATCGTCTTGACCAGGGTCGACTTACCTGCGCCGTTGTCGCCCACCAGGGCGACCACTTCTCCGG
Organism: Streptomyces regalis; assembly: GCF_001509475.1. GTDB lineage: Bacteria > Actinomycetota > Actinomycetes > Streptomycetales > Streptomycetaceae > Streptomyces > Streptomyces regalis. The sequence goes on along the minus strand of NZ_LLZG01000038.1, from coordinate 7,297 downwards.
CGTGAACCTCCAGATCGACGTCGGTGAGGGCCTGCACCGCACCGAATCGCTTGGAGACTCCGCGCAACGCCAGCACGGGCGTAGCGGACACGTGAACCATCTCCTTCGCCGCCTGACCGGCGGGGATGCCGCGCTTGGGGGTATGCGCGGAGCGACATGCGGGTCGCGGCGGGAGGCCGCGCCACGCACGTGGTTTACAAAGCGAACAAGTTCCGTCCGACGCCCGCCCCGCAGCGGGGTCTGAAGGTGGGGCAGGCGTCGGAGGGGTTTTGGTACCACTCGCGGGTCCGGGTCCGAGTCCCTCACCGGGGACTCGGACCGGGTTGCGCGCGGCGGCGCGACTACTCCAGGCCGGCGGACTTGCAGGCCTTGGCGAACTCGACGGTGCAGATGTCGGCGACCGTGTACAGACCGTCCTTGACGACCGTGTCCTTGATGTTCTCCTTGGTGACGGACACCGGGGTCAGCAGCTTGGCCTGCACCTTGTCGCCGGAGCCGCTGGTCACCGTGGTGTCGGCCAGGGACTTGATGTCCTTGCCCTGGAGCAGGTTGACGGCGAGCTCGGCGGCGGTGTCGGCCTCGGGCTTGTAGGCCTTGTAGACCGTGGAGGACTGGGTGCCGGCGACGATCCGCTGGATGGCGGCCAGCTCGGCGTCCTGACCGGTCAGCGGGATGCCGCTGATCTTCGCACCCTTGAGGGTGTTGGCGATGCCACCGGCCATGCCGTCGTTGGCGGCGTAGACGCCCGCGACGTTCTTGGCGCCCAGCTGCGTGATCGCCGCGGACATCTTCTGGGCCGCGACGGTGTCCTTCCACAGCCCGGACTGCTCGTAGGCGATGTCGACCTTGCCGTCGAGGGCCTTGTGGGCGCCTTCCTTGAACTGGCCGGCGTTCGGGTCGGCGTCGTCACCGTTGATCATGACGACCTTGGACTTGGTGGTCGCCTTGTCGCCGAGCGCGTCGAGCAGGGCCTGGCCCTGGAGCTCACCGACCTTGACGTTGTCGAAGGAGACGTAGGCCGAGACCGGGCCCTGGGCGAGTCGGTCGTACGCGATGACCTTGACGCCCTTGTCCACCGCGGACTGGATGGAGGACTTGATGGCGGCGGAGTCCTGGGCGGAGATCACGATGACCTTCACACCCTTGGTCACCATGCTGCTCATCTGCTGGGCCTGCTTGGCCGGGTCAGCGGCGGCGTTCGCGTACTGGACGTCGCAGTCGGAGCAGAGTTCCTTGACCTTGTCCTGGAAGTACGGCCGGTCGAACTTCTCGTAGCGCGCGGTGACGTTGTCGGGGAGCAGCAGGCCGATGGACTTGCTGTCCGAGGTGCTGCCGGAGTCGTCCTTGTCGTCGCCCGCCTTGCCGCACGCGGCAATCGACAGTGCCATGGAGACGGCGGTGGCGCCGATCACGACTCTACGCATCGTTGCGTTCATTTTTGGGGGTGCCTCCCTGACAGGGCCGCAACGCTGCGGCCGAGGTGGCTGGAAGTCAACTCGGCCACACGTGCGACGTCAAGAAGTAAATCCTTAACGGGTTGGCAACGGCGCCATCCGTTCTCTAAGTGAAGGCAGGCGTGGCCGCATGCAGGGTGCTGTCCAAAAGGGTTGAATCGCCCATCTCGCTGAGTGCGAGCGCCAGCGCTCCGAGCACCTCCGCACGACCGCCAAGTGCCCCGGGGAGAACGGACAGTTGGCGCGCCGCGCTGGGAATGGCGTAGCGGCCGACGGACTCCCGGATCGGCCCGAGCACCAGCTCACCGGCCTCGGCGAGATCACCGCCCAGGACCACGCGGCTCGGGTTCAGGAGATTGCAGAGATTGGCGACCCCGCTGCCGATGTGGCGGCCGACGTCGGCGATCACCCGACGACAGCCCGGGTCTCCGTCCCTGGCCAGCCGTACGACGCCCTCCATGGTCAGATCGGTGCCATGACTGGACTGGAGCAGCGGAAGCACATAGCGCGCGGCCGCGAAGGTCTCCAGGCAGCCCCGGTTTCCACAACGGCAGACCGGGCCGGATTCATCAAGGGTAATATGACCGATTTCTCCCGCCGTGCCACCCGGGCCCCGGTAGATCTTGCCGTTGATGACCAGACCGGAGCCGACACCGCTGGCGACCTTGATGTACGCCAGGTCCCGCACACCCCGCCCGCTGCCCCAGACCAGCTCGCCCAGGGCGCCCAGGTTGGCGTCGTTGTCCACGTGCACCGGCACGCCGAGCCGGCCGCGCAGCTCCTCGGCGGGCTTGGTGCCGGTCCAGCCGGGCAGGATGGCGGTCGAGCCGAGGGTGCCGGACTCGACGTCGATCGGGCCGGGCACGCCGAGGCCGACCCCGGCGATCTTGGAGCGGTCGACGCCGGTCGCCGCGATCAGCCGGTTGACCAGCTCTTCCGCCCGGTCGAAGCCCTGGGTCGAGGAGGCGTCCACGTCCAGCGGTTCGGACTCCTCGGCCAGCACCTGGTGGGCGAGGTTCCCGACCGCGACGCGCAAATGCGTATGGCCGAAGTCGACCCCTATGACGATCCCGGCATCTCCGCTCAGGGAGACGCTGCGGGCCCGGCGGCCACCCGCCGAAGTGGGCGTGACCTCGACCGTTCCGCCGTCCTTGAGCTCCCGGACGATGTTGGAGACCGTCGCCGCGGACAGACCCGTCGTCCTCGCGATCTCCGCCTGGGTGAGCGATCCGGCCAGCCGGACGGCCCGGACCACCCGCTCCAGGTTGGCTCGGTGCAGCGACGACTGCGACCCCGGAGTCTCCACGACGACCTCCTGCGCGCGGGACCGCTTCGACGAGGCCCCGTCCGTGTCCAACTAGTGAACTCTAAGCTGAGCCGTTCGGGTTGCCTCCCGTCAAGAGGTTGAACCGGATCCGGGAGTGTGCACGCGCGCACGTGAGCCGCCCCGATGTGGGGCGGCTCACGTGTGACGTGGGGTGACGTGGCGCTTACGGTGGGGCCAACAGAGAGCGTTTACTTCAGCGCGCCGGCCGTCAGACCTGCCACCACCTGGCGCTGGAAGACGATGTAGGCCGCCAGCACCGGCAGCATCGCCATCACCAGGCCGGCGAAGAGGCCGGACCAGTCACCCTTGTAGCCCTGACTGACGGCCAGCTGCACCAGGCCCTGGGTGAGGACCTTCTTGTCCGGGTCGGTGTTGAGGACCGTGGGCAGCATGTACTGGTTCCACTGGCCCAGGAAGTTGAAGATGCCGACGCTGATCAAGCCCGGCTTGGCCATCGGCAGCATGATCTGGAAGAACGTGCGGGAGTGGGAGGCGCCGTCGACGAAGGCCGCCTCGGCCACCGAGGTCGGCAGCGTACGGAAGAACGCCGTCAGGAAGAACACCGTGAACGGCAGCGAATACGCGATGTAGACCAGGATCAGGCCGTGGATCGTGTTCAGCAGGCCCATGTTGTTCACGACGTAGAACAGCGGGACCAGCGCGAGCATGATCGGGAAGCTCATGCCGCCGATGAACAGGAAGTAGATGAAGCGGTTGCCCGGAAAGTCGAAACGGGCGAGCACGTACGCCGCCATCGAACCGAGCACCAGTGTGCCGATCAGCGAACCCCCCACCACCAGAAGGGTGTTGAGGAAGTAGTCGCTCATATTGGCCTGGGTCCACGCCCGCGACCAGTTCGAGAAGTGCAGTTTGTCGGGCAGTGACCAGGGCGAGCCGAAGATGGAGGCGTCGTCCTTGAAGGACGTCATCACCGCCCAGAGCAGCGGCATGACGACCATGAACGCCCAGACGATGAGAATGCCGTGCGAGAAGACATTGAGGGCGGTGCCCTCTTTCTTCTCCCTGCCCGGCCCTTTGGCCGGTGCGTCGATCTTGGTGACGGGCATACCGGACTCGGCCGGTACGGGAGCGGTGGTCTCGGTCGTCTTCATCTCTCAGAACTCCAGCCGCTCGCGCCGCCCCAACCGCATCACTACCGCGGCGAAGGCCAGCGTGACGATGAGCAGGGCCACACCGATCGTGGTGGCATAGGCGGCCTGCCCGTCACGGAACGCTTTCTGGTACACGTACAGGACCATGACCGTGGTCGAGTAGTCGGGGCCGCCGGGCCCGGTCGTCATGATGTGTACGACCGCGAAGGACTCGGCGCCGAGGGCGAGGATGCCCATGTAGACCCAGCCGGACTGCACGGTGTCCCACAGCAGCGGCAGGGTGATCCGGAAGAACGTGGTGGCGCGGCCGGCGCCGTCGAGCAGCGCGGCCTCGTACAGATCGGCCGGAATGGAGGCCATACCGGCGGAGAACAGGACCACGAAGAAGCCGACCGTGGACCAGACGATCACCGCCATCACGGCCCACAGGGCGAGGTTCGGGTCGCCCAGCCAGAGCGGCTGGACGCTGTCCAGTCCGATCCCGCGCAGGATCGAGTTGATCGCACCGCTGTCCGGGTTGTACGCGAACGCGAACAGCAGCGCGACGATGGCGATCGACAGCACCTGCGGGAAGAAATAGACGATCTTGTAGAACGAGGACCCGCGGACACCGGTGATCGCCGGGCCGCCCTTTCTGCGCCGTCCGCCCACATTGATCATAAAGGCGAGGAACAGCGCGAAACCGATCGTCACCAGCGGCAGCAGCAACGCGAAAAACAGGCTGTGCTGCAACGACTTCCAGAAGATGTCGTCGTCGAGCATCCTCTCGTAATTGTCGAAGCCGACCATCTTGAACTCGGGGCTCAGACCGGTCCAGTCCGTGAACGAGTAGTAGATGGACTGGATGAACGGCCAGACGACAAAGAGCGCGTACAGCCCCAGGGGCGCCGCGAGGAACCCCACGATGAACCGGTACTTGCCGTGCTGCATGTGCTATCGACCCCGATCTGCGCGCGGGTGCAGCCGCTGGTGACGGATCCGCACGGGACCTACTGGTGCTTGTAGTGCTTGATCGACGTGTCCTTGGCGGCCTCGTCGGCGAAGGCCTGGATCTTCTTGATGGTCTCGGCCGGGGTGAGGCGGCCGGCCATCATCTCGCCGAGACAGGACACACCGATCTTCTCCTTCTGCAACTGCACGTACCAGTCCTGGAGACGCGGATTCACCACGTTCTGGCCGGCCTTGTCGAGCGCGGCCACACCGGACTTGAGACCCGGGGTGAGGGTGATGCCGTCGGTACCGCCGTTGTACGCGGTCAGCGACTTGACCTTGCTGGTGAAGTTCTTGGAGCTGGCCTCGCTCAGCATGATGCGCAGCTGCTCCATGCCGCCCGCGGTGTTCTTCGCCTTGGCGGGGACGATGAACGGCTCGCCGCCGGAGGCCCAGATCGTGCCGAAGGGCAGCTTGTCGGAGCTGTCGATGCCGGTGGGCGCGGAGACGGCGAGGTCGAAGTCCTCCGGGATGACCTTCGCCGACTCGTTCTCCACCCAGGAGCCGTTCGGGATGAACAGAGCCTTGCCCTGGGCCCACGCGGTCTGCGACTGGATGTGGTCCAGACCCGGGGTGCCCTTGAGGACGTAGCCCTTCTTGTAGAGCTCGTAGTAGGCGTCGAAGCACGCCTTGACCGCCGGGTGCTTCCAGGCGTTCGGCTCCAGGTTGTCGATGGAGTCGAGCACCTCGACGCCGCCGACCTTGCCGATCATCGGGTAGAGCGAGAAGGGGAGGTAGTACGGGTACTTGCCCGCGTACGTCCAGCCCGCCATGCCCTTCTTCTTGGCCTTCTCGCAGACCGCGAGCATCTGGTCCCAGGTCTCGGGGTACTGCTCGTCGAGCGAGTCCAGGGCCTTCTGCGAGTACCAGACGCCGTACACCGTGTAGGCGTAGTACATGATCCAAACCGGGTCACCGTCGAACTGGCCCATCTCCACGATGCCCGGGCGCAGCGTGTCGCGGACCTTCTTGTTCGGGTCGTCGTACGACGGGGCGTCCAGCAGTGGCGTGAGGTCGGCGAGCTGCTCCTTGCCAACGAGGACGCCCATGTCCATCTGCTCGGCACCCGAGTTGTCGATGAGGTCCGGCGGGGTGCCCTGGTTGAAGCGGGGCTGGAGCGTGGACTGGATCTTCTGGGTGGCGGAGAACTTGACGTCCGCCTTGGGGAAGTTCTGCTCGTAGATCTTCACGGCGTCCTCGGCGTACTCCTTGCCGAAGCCGCCGTCGAAGAGCACGAACTCCATCTGCGCGGTGTCATTGACGCCGAGCGGGTTCTTCGCGGTCTTCTTGCCTTCCTTGGCCTTGTCACCGTTACCGCCTCCCCCGCTGCTGGCGCATGCGGACAGGAAGCTCATCGTCGGCACGGAGATCAAGCCGAGCGCGGCCGACCTTTTGATCAGATCGCGGCGGCCGACACCTGCCACGCGGTGGTCGCCGGCGCCATTGCTCTCGGTGTGAGTGGATCCCATCAGAACTCCTTCGAGGGGACTACCGGCTTCAGCCAGTGGAGGAATCGAAGGCCCCTGGCAGCTGCCCGGTGCGGAGCCGGGACGGCCACTTCACATGTGCGCGTGAAGTTTCAGGGACCACAGGCTTGACATGCAGGCGATGCACATTTATTCGCCGCATAGTTGAGACCAGGAAGGCTCGCCGGTTCTCCGGCGGCGTGGCGAACCACTCCCCAACCGCATCATGCGTGGGCGGAGTCACGCTCAAGTCCTCGCCTTCTCCAGGACTCAGGCGGTGAACCGGATCCTCCCCGGCACCGCGATCGGGTCGAGCTGGGTCGTGCAGGAAGTGCGGAATCATGTGAAGTGCCGACAGGTATAGTCCACTTCCCGCCAGCGGAGCAAGATCGAACGCAAGGTTGGCCAAGGGTCTTTTCCGAGTTGAGACCTCACGGAAATATGAGCGCCCTGTGGGCGGCTTGCCGGAAGAATCCGCGACATAGGCCCCGAATGCCACAGCCAACACCCTTGACAATACTTGGCACTTGAGCCACAACTGATCCTTGCGCAGCGAAGTTGACAACGTTGTCCCGTGCGCAGGGAGGGTACCCGTTGAAGCAGCAGAGAGCTCGGCACAGATGGGGTACGGCGGTCGTGTCGGCGACCGCCTTTTCTTTGGCCGTGGGCTCGCAGGGCGCGGCGGTCGCTCTGCCCGCCGCTCTCGCGGCGGCCGACCGGAGTTTCGTGTCCTCCTTCGAGGCGGACGATCCGGCACCCGACTGGCTCAACACCGTCGACACCGCACCGGACGGCGGCAAGCGCGCCTCGGGCGTCGACGGCGGCTACAGCAGTGGCATTCCGGGCAATTTGAATCCTCCCCCTCGTAAACGAGGGGGATTCCTGGCTCAGGCTGCCTGGCGGAACAGCGTCCCGCCAGGTCTTGCGCCATCAGCACCAGCCGGGTTG
>NZ_LLZG01000037.1 GCF_001509475.1 Streptomyces regalis | reverse complement strand
CCCCCATCACGACCGCCGGCACCCACATCCCGGTCGACCACCACGCCGGCCGCAGCTCGCCGCCCGCCGCGTACACCGCGGCCGCCGCCCCGACCCCGAGGTACCCGAGCACGACGCCCGTCCACGCCGTACGCCCCGCCACCAGCGGCGCCCCGTCACCCCTGTCCGCCGCCGTGTCACGCGCCGCCCTGTGCACCAGCAGCACCGGCAGGACGACCAGCAGCAACGGGGTGACCCCCATGGGGGCGGGGACGCCGGAGAGGGTGTCGGTGCGGACCAGTTCGGCGCCGTGCGCCAGCAGCCACAGCACGGCGGCGATGCGCAGCGCGCCCCCCGGCCCGCTGTCGGGATACGGCGAACTGACCCACAGCACCATCACCAGCACGGCGAACACACCGAGCCCCAGCCCGGCCGCCACCGCGCCGGACAGAAGGCTGGCGCCCAGCCCGGGCGTTCGGCCGCGCAGCCGCGTGAGCAGGGGCGACGGAGGCGTTCGGCGAGCGGTCATGTCGATCACGCCCGCCATGCTCCCAACGACACGCGCTTTTCCGCCGTAACAGGCGAACCTCCGATGTGTCGCTCAATATATGTTTATGTACTTTTTCGCACGAAGGGGCGTATCGTGACGCAGAGTCCCGGAGAGGCGCACGCGCAACTGCTCAGGTCCCTCGTGGAGAAGACGGAAGGTCAGGAGGCCCCGGAAGAGCTTGAGGTGATGACACGTCAGCCGACCGAACGCCCCCTCACCCCCGCCCAGGCCTTCGACGCGCTCTACGCCTTCTGCGCCCCCGCGCTCGTACGGCAGACGTACCTGCTCACCGGGCGCCGCGAACTCGCCCGCGAATCGGTCGAGCGGGCCTTCCAACTCGCCTGGCAGCGTTGGCCGGAGTTGGCCCGTGACCGGGACCCGGCGGGCTGGGTGCGGGCGACGGCGTACGACTGCGCCCTCTCCCCCTGGCACCGGTTCCGCCCCCGCTACCGGCACCCCGAACCCCCACCGCCGGACGCCTCCGACCGCGTCTTGCTGGACGTACTCCTCGACCTCACGGCGCCACAGCGCCGCACGCTTCTCCTCTACGACGGTGTGGGCCTCGACCTGCCCGACACTGCGGCGGAGACGGAGGCGAGCACCCCGGCGGCCGCGAACCGCCTCCTGCACGCCCGCGCCGCGGTCGCCGCCCGCCTCCCGGGCCTGGCCGACCCCACCGAACTCCACCGCCGGCTGGCCGAACTGGCCTCCGCGGAGCGCTTGCGCGCGGCCAAGCCGACGACGGTACGCGAGGGCAGCGAACGCCGGGCCCTCTTCTGGACGCGCGCGGCGATCGCGTTCACGGTGGCCCTCATCGGCACGACGGTGCTCACGCTGCGGACGGCTCCGACACATTACGAGCCACCGGTGCCGCCGGGGCAGACGGTGCTCGGCGTACCGCCGCGGGTGGCGCCGGGGCCGTTGTCGGAGAAGGAGGTTGAGCTGCGGGCCAAGTTGAGGTCGCAGGCGCAGAACGGGCCGGAACGGCTGGTGCCGCAGACGGAGTGAACGATGCGGCAACTCGCCATGCGACTACGGCCGTCCTCCGCCTGCGGGCAGTCATGCCGCTGGGGCGGCTCCCGACCCGAAGAGGGCGGCACCCGTCAGCGCGGCTGGCGACAACGCCGTGGGCCCGCCCCCACGCAGGGAACGGGCCCACCGACGTTCAGCTGACAGCCGTAACTACCTTCAGCCGCCCAGGATCTCGCGCGCGAGCTTGGCCGTCTCGGTCGGCGTCTTGCCGACCTTGACGCCGGCGGCCTCGAGGGCCTCCTTCTTCGCCTGGGCGGTGCCGGACGAACCGGAGACGATGGCGCCGGCGTGGCCCATGGTCTTGCCCTCGGGCGCGGTGAAGCCCGCGACGTAGCCGACGACCGGCTTGGTCACGTTCTCCTTGATGAAGGCCGCGGCCCGCTCCTCGGCGTCGCCGCCGATCTCACCGATCATGACGATCAGGTCGGTGTCGGGGTCGTCCTGGAACGCGGCGAGCGCGTCGATGTGCGTGGTGCCGATGATCGGGTCGCCACCGATGCCGACGGCGGTCGAGAAGCCGATGTCACGCAGCTCGTACATCATCTGGTACGTCAGCGTGCCGGACTTCGAGACCAGGCCGATACGGCCCGGCTTGGTGATGTCGCCCGGGATGATGCCGACGTTGGACTGGCCCGGGGTGATGATGCCGGGGCAGTTCGGGCCGATGATGCGGGTCTTGTTGCCCTTCTTGCCGGCGTACGCCCAGAAGGCGGCCGTGTCGTGCACGGCGATGCCCTCGGTGATCACGACGGCCAGCGGGATCTCGGCGTCGATGGCCTCGACGACCGCGTCCTTGGTGAACTTCTCCGGCACGAAGATGACGGAGACGTTGGCGCCGGTCTTCTCGATGGCCTCGGCGACGGTCCCGAACACGGGTACCTCGTTGCCGTCGAAGTCCACGGAGGTGCCCGCCTTGCGCGGGTTCACGCCGCCCACGACCTCGGTGCCGTCACCGAGCATGAGCTTGGTGTGCTTCATGCCGGTGGAGCCGGTCATGCCCTGGACGATGACCTTGCTGTCCTTGTTGAGCCAGATAGCCATGGTGTGTTGTGTCCTCGTCCTGAGTGCTTACTTGGCGGCGTGTGCCAGTTCGGCGGCCTTGTCGGCCGCGCCGTCCATGGTGTCGACGCGCTGGACCAGCGGGTGGGCCGCGTCGGTGAGGATCTGCCGGCCGAGCTCGGCGTTGTTGCCGTCGAGACGGACGACGAGGGGCTTGGTGACTTCCTCGCCGCGGTCCTCGAGGAGCTTCAGGGCCTGGACGATGCCGTTGGCGACCTCGTCACAGGCGGTGATGCCACCGAAGACGTTGACGAAGACGGACTTGACGTCCGGGTCGCCGAGGATGATCTCGAGGCCGTTGGCCATGACCTGGGCGGAGGCGCCACCGCCGATGTCCAGGAAGTTGGCCGGCTTGACGTTGCCGTGCTCCTCACCGGCGTACGCGACGACGTCCAGGGTGCTCATGACGAGACCCGCGCCGTTGCCGATGATGCCGACCTCGCCCTCGAGCTTGACGTAGTTGAGGCCCTTCGCCTTGGCCGCGGCCTCGAGCGGGTTGGCCGCGTCCTTGTCGTGGAGCTCCTCGTACTCGGGGTGGCGGAACTCGGCGTTCTCGTCGAGCGACACCTTGCCGTCGAGGGCGATGACGTCACCGGAGGCGACCTTCGCGAGCGGGTTGACCTCGACGAGGAGGGCGTCCGACTTGATGAAGGTGTCCCACAGCGTGATCAGGACGTTGACGACCTTGTCCGCGACCTCGGCCGGGAACTTGGCGGCCTCGACGATCTCGCGGGCCTTGGCCTCGTCCACGCCGTCGATGGCGTCGATCGCGATCTTGGCGACGGCCTCCGGACGGGTGGCCGCCACCTCCTCGATCTCCACGCCGCCCTCGACGGAGGCGATGGAGAGGAAGGTGCGGTTGGCACGGTCGAGGAGGAAGGAGACGTAGTACTCCTCCAGGATCTCCGGGGCCGTCTCGGCGATCATGACCTTGTGGACCGTGTGGCCCTTGATGTCCATGCCGAGGATGTCGGTCGCCCGGGCGACGGCCTCGTCCGCGCTCGCGGCGAGCTTGACGCCGCCGGCCTTGCCACGGCCGCCGACCTTCACCTGTGCCTTGACGACGGACTTGCCACCGAGGCGCTCAGTGGCTGCGCGGGCCGCCTCAGGCGTGTCGATGACTTCACCGGCCAGCACCGGTACATCGTGCTTGGCGAAGAGGTCCCTCGCCTGGTACTCGAACAGGTCCACGCGCTTCCGTCCCTATCAGTGATCTCGCGGTTCGTTGGATGCGTGGGCGTGCCGCGAAGGGCAACGTGACGTCCGCCGTCTGTCACAAGGGAGGCGCACACGGTGTCCGAGCGCGCGGCATGTCCGTCTCGCAGGTTATCGCTGCTTGCAGGAGGCCCCTAAATCGAGGGTCACACCTGAGCGGTGATACCTGTCACATGATGCCGCCATCAGCAAAGATCTCTGGCACGGCGTGCCGCGTGTGAGGTTCCGGTAGCGCACCGGTAGCGCAACAGGGAAGGACCCCACCGGGCTGGGGTTGACCCGGTGAGGTCCCTTGAGCAGCCCGAAGGGGCACGAATGGGCCGCCCCTGTGGGCTCTGGGCCGGTGATCCCCACCCCAATGGGGATCACGCGGCCCTTCCGCGGGGTTCCGGTCGGATCGGCCGACGGAGTTCGGCCGTCCGGATCCGTCTGCCCCGCGGAGTCGGTCGGTCGCCTCGGGGGCGCGGTGGTCGCGCCCGCCGTGGCGGCGGGGGGTGGTGCGGTCAGATGCCGTACGCGCCGCCGTGGACGTCCTGCGCGTAACCCGGCGTCATCGAGTGGGTCACGTGCTGGACGCCGGTGACGGCGTTGCCGGCCAGCGGGCCTGCCGAGTCCTGGACGGTCCCGGTCAGATCCCCGGCGAAGGGCGTGGCGTGGCCCGCGACACCGTGGGCGAAGGGGTTGACCTGCCCGACGACGCCGCCCGCGAAGGGCTGGACGTCGCCGACCACGCCGTACGCCAGGTTCGCGGTGCTGCCGCCGACGCCCTGCACGACCGGCTGGACGGTGTCCATGACCGTGTCCACGACGGGCTGCACGGCGCCGGTGACGCCATACGCGAACGGCTGCGTGTGAGCGGCGACGCCCTCGGCGAAGGGGACGGCCTGCCCGGCCACCCCGTACGCGAAGGGGTCGACCTCGCCGACGACACCGCCCGCGAAGGGCCGGACGTCGCCGACCACGCCGTACGCCAGCGCACCCGCGTCCCCGACGGCCTGCCCGGCGACCGGCACGACGCCGTGCACGGCCGTGTCGGCGACCGGCGGCAGAACGGCACCGGTGCCGTCGCCGGTTACCTGGCCGGCCAGGCCGGTGGCGTACGGCGGCACGTCCGCGGTGACGCCCTGCGCGACCGGCTGGACGTCGGCGACGGCGCCGTAGGCGAGGGGCTGGACGTCGGCGACGGTGCCGTGGGCGAAGTGCTGTACGTCGCCCACCGCGCCGTGGGCCACCGGCTGCACGCCCTGCACGACCCCACCGGCGACCGGCTGGACTCCCTGGACGGCACCGGCGGCAACCGGCTGGACACCGGCGACGGCCTGACCGGCCACGTGCTGTACGTCGGCGACGACGCCGTACGCCAGCGCGGTAGCGGCATCGACCGTGTACCCGGCGGTGCGGGCGACCCCGGCCACCGCGCCCTGGGCGACCGGCACGACGCCGTCCACCGCGTGGCCGACGACCGGCTGCACCCCGGCCACCGCGCCGAAGGCCACCGGCTGGACGCCGGCCACCGCGTTCCCGGCGACCGGGGTGACCCCGGCCACGGCGTGGGTGGCGGTGGGGGCGACACCGGCGACGGCGTGCTGGGCTGCGGGGACGACGCCGGCGACGGCGTGCCCGGCGACGGGCTGGACACCGTGCACGGCCTCGGTGGCGAGCGGCGGAACGGCCGCGTCGGCGGTCTGCTCGACGACCGGGTTGACCGTGCCGGGGACCGTGCTGACCTTGCCGACGACCCGCTGCTCGACGCCGCCGACCGTGCCGGTGACATGGCTGGGGACGGCCGAGACGGAGGCCTCGGCGGCCCCCTTGACGGCGGTGGCCTTGCCGGTGGCCGTGGACTTGGCGGCCGTTGCCGTGCCCGCGGCCCTGCTGTCGGCGTAGGCGACGGCAGCCTGCCCGGCGCCCTGCACGCCCGCCGCGGTGCGACCCGCGCCCGCGACGGCGTACTGCGCCTTCGTCCGTACGACGCCCTCGACGCCCTGCGCCTGCGAACGGGCCGCCGCCTGCGTGCCCTGCAGCTTCGTCTGGGCGGCGGCGAGCGCCTTTTCCAACTCGGGGGCGAAGGCGGCGAGGGGGCCGAAGAGGTAGTCGATGCCGGGGAGGTCCGGGGCGTCCTGCGGTGCGTTCCTGACGTCGGTGACGGCGTCGGCGCCCGCGGAAACCTTGGCCTCGGCCTGCGCGGCGGCCTTGTCCGCGCGGGCGGCCTTGGCGCCCTGGATGACCTGGGCTGCGCCCTTTGCCTTGGCGGCCTTGGTGGCCTGGGTGGCGGACGGGACGGTGACCTTGGCGTCGACGTAGCGGCGGGCCTGTTCGGCGGTGCTCTCGGGCGCCGTCCGGGCCGTGCCGGCGGTGTCGGTGATCGTGTCGGTGGCCGTGCCGGTGATGCCGGAGACGGTGTCGGTCACGTCGGAGACGACGCCGTTGACGGTGCCGGTGACGGCGTCGAGCAGGCCGGGGTCGTCGGCGCTGTCGGCCGCGGCGGTCGCGTCGGTGGTCGTGTCCGGTACGGAGAGGGTGGAGGCGGGCAGTTCGTCCGCGCTGGCGGCGGCCGAACCGAGCGCCCAGGCGCCGGTGACACCGGCGGCTATGACGATCGAACGACGGATGTTCTTGTTCATGCTTGCGTCGGATCCCTAGATCTTGGGGCTCCGAAGGTTCCCGGAGGAACGGAGATGCGAAGAACTCCGGGACTTCGGACGGTTGGGGACATTGCGGCGCCGGTTGCGGTCGCGGTCCGGGAAGTTGGGGACCAGCGGGATCGGGTACGGCTCCAGCGACTTCCGTCCGGGGAATGTCGGGGGACATCCAGGAGCTGGGGGGTGTCCGGACGGGCGGGCAGACCTGTTTCCGCCCCCGCGCGGCAGGTATACGGCGGGGAGGGCCGGCCTACTGGCCTATGCGGGGGAAACCGGAATGTCCCGGTGCCTGTCCTGGATCTCGTCCGCGTCGACGCGGGCGGCGGCGCCGGGCACCAGCCGCAGCGGAGGCCGCTGGTTCAGCGACACGGCGTGCGCGTCACCGTGCCGCGACGTACCGCCGTCGCCCGCCGAACGGTTGCCCAGCACACCGGCCGGGTGATCGACCGGTATCTGGCGGACGGGGGCGTACCCGAAGGTCGCGCCGAGGTGCACGCCGCCGACGACCGGGGCGTGGGACGCGGCGGCGTCGGCGACGAACCGGGGGCCGTGGACGACGGTCGCTTCTTCCCTGCCGGTGCGTCCCTCGTCGTCGCGTCGGTCACCCGGCGCGGGCGCTGCGGATCCCGGCTGGGGCGTCCCGGTGACGGGTGCGGGCAACGTCTGCCCGGGCACCGGGGGCAGCCCGGGAAGCTCCGTGCCGGGAACGTCCGGCAGCCCGGGGAATTCCAGCCCCGGCAGGCCCGGCCACGCCGGCGACTCGGGCGCCGTCGGCAGCACGGGCAGCCCCTCGGTCACCGTCCGCACGACGTCGCCGACCGGCTGTACGACATGGGTGCCGACAGCCTGGCTGACGTGACGGGCTACGGGGCTGAGGATTTGATCGTCGGTGGGGTGGGGGGCGCCGGCTCGGGGTGCCTGGTCCTGGGGTGCCGGGTGCCGGGGAGTTGCCGGCTCGGCCGGAACGATCGCCTCATCGCGAACGCCGGGCTTGGCCGGTGCGGTCACGAACCCCTCGACCGCATTCTCCGTCGCCGACCGGAGATCGGTGGAGGACGCGGACGACGCGGACGACGCGGACGAGACAGACGACTCGGATGACGCGGATGGCACAGATGACGTGGACGCAGTGCCCACCGACACCCCGTCCGCCGCATACGCCCGCTCTCCGCAGAGGAAGCCCAGCGCGAACAGGCCGCCCACCACCAGCACCACCTGCAGCGCACGCCGCCCGGCCGCCGTGCGCACGACGCGCAGAGCGGCACCCGGCAGAGCGGCTGGCCAGGTCAAGGGGCGACGGTCCTCCCGTGCGACGGAACGAAGTACGCGTGAGGTGCAGCGAAGTACGCGTGATGAGCAGCGAGTCGATGCGGCGCGGTACGGACGAGCGGGGCGCGGCGCACCGCTGAACAGGTGTCCGATCCTCGCACGGCCCTCCCGAGGTTGCGCAAGCCCCCCGTTCCCGATGCGCCTCATGTCCCTTTTGCTGGCCCAAGTCGGACGTCACCAGGTCGACAAATCACCAGCCATTCCCCGCCGATCCACCTCCTCGCGCCGCCCCCTCAGGCCGCCTGCTCGCACCGCCGGCTCACATCGCCTCCTCACACTGTGTCCGGCACCGGAATCGGCCGCTTCTCGATGGCCGCCGCCATCACGTCCGGGAACAGGTCGGGCGTACAGGCGAAGGCCGGTGCGCCCAGCGCGGCAAGGGCGGCGGCATGCTCCCGGTCGTAGGCGGGCGCCCCCTCGTCCGACAGCGCCAGCAGCGCCACGAACTGCACCCCTGACGCCTTCATCGCGGCGACCCGCTTGAGCATCTCGTTCCGTATGCCTCCCTCGTACAGGTCGCTGATCAGCACGACCACCGTCTCCGCGGGCCGGGTGATCTGCGACTGGCAGTACGCGAGCGCCCGGTTGATGTCGGTGCCGCCACCGAGCTGTGTGCCGAACAGGACGTCGACCGGGTCGTCGAGCTGGTCGGTGAGGTCGACGACGGATGTGTCGAAGACGACGAGCCGGGTGCTGATGGACCGCATGGACGCCAGCACGGCCCCGAACACCGCCGCGTACACCACGGACGCCGCCATCGACCCGGACTGGTCGATGCAGAGGACGACTTCCTTCTTCACGGACTGCGACGCCCGCCCGTACCCGATGAGCCGCTCGGGCACGATCGTCCGGTACTCCGGCAGGTAGTGCTTGAGGTTGGCCGCGATCGTCCGGTTCCAGTCGATGTCGTGGTGGCGTGGCCTGTTGATACGGGCGCTGCGGTCAAGGGCGCCGGTGAGGGTGGCCCGGGTGCGGGTGGCGAGCCGCTTCTCCAGATCCTCGACGACCTTGCGCACGACGGCCCTTGCCGTTTCCTTCGTGGTCTGAGGCATCGCCTTGTTGAGCGACAGCAGCGTGCCGACGAGGTGCACGTCCGCCTCCACCGCCTCCAGCATCTCCGGCTCCAGCAGCAGGGTGTTCAGCCCGAGCCGGTCGATGGCGTCCCGCTGCATGACCTGGACGACGGACGACGGGAAGTACGTCCGGATGTCGCCGAGCCAGCGCGCCACGGACGGCGCCGACGCCCCGAGCCCCGCCGAACGGTCCTTCCCCGACTGCGCCTTGTCCCCCTTGCCATAGAGGGCGGCCAGCGCTCCGTCCATCGCGGAGTCCCGCCCCGAGAGCGCGCGCCCGGTGCCGTCGGCGTCGCCCCCGCCCAGCACCATCCGCCACCGTCGCAGCCGCTCCTGGGCCGGGTCCATCGCCTCGGTCGTCATCGGCACGCTCCCTTGAGAGGCCGCTCCCACAGCGGGATCACCGGGATCCCCCGGATCCCCGGCACGGTCGTCGTCATGGGACCGCCTTGCACCGGGAACCCCTGCGCCTGCCTGCCGGCACCCACTGCTCCGGCCCGCTCCCTCGGCTCCGTCACACCGTCAGTCGTCATCCCGTCACCCCCACAAGGTCGTTCTCGACGTCCTCTTCCACGCGCTCCAGCCCCAGCAGCAAGCGCACCACCGGCAACACGGCATCCGCCCGCTCCAGGTCGAGCTCGGCGGCGAAGCCGGGTATGCCGGATCCGCCGGCCCGCGCACTGCCCCGCTCCCCCGGCCCGCGCCGAACCAGCTCGCCCAAGGTCCGCCGCACTCCGGGCTCATACGCCGAGAACGTGCGCCTCAGCAGCGGCAGCACGTCCGTGAACGCCTCCGCCGACACTCCCGTCAGCCACGCATCGACCAACCCGAGCAGCCGCTCGTCATGCACGAGCAGCATCCCGCCACCCGAACCCCCACCGACGAACCCCTCGATCCACGCGGCCGCCTCCCCCGGCGGCGTCCCCGGCGACAACGCGAGCCCCATCAGCCGCGCCGCCTCGTCCTGCGCCAACTCCCCGTCGTCCAGCAGCAGCCGCACAGCACGCCCCCGGATGACGCCGGGCACGGTGTCCCGCACGGACAGCACCCGGAGCACCGCATGCCAGCGGTTGCGCAGGCCGCCATGGCCGAGGGCGGCGGGCGGGTCGCCCATTGCGCCGCGCGCCGACGGTGTGCCGTGTTCTGACGGCACACCGTCACCTGGGGTGCCGTCCCCCGCAACGGCGGCCCCGTCCTCGGCACCCTGCCCCGAACCCACCGCATCGCCCAGCAACCCCACCGCTCCATGCACCGCATCCACATGGCGCCGCATCTCCTCGGCCGCGTCGGCGTCCAGGGCGGCGCAGGCCGGGGGCAGGCCGACGAAGACGCGCTCGGCGAGCCCCGCGGCGACCTCCGTGAGCGCTCCGGTGTCCGTGCCGCGCACATCGCCGTACCGCAGGGAACGGACCAGCGCGGGCAGGGCCTGGGCGAGACGGCCGACGTCCGCGTCGAGGGCGGCCCGGTCGGCGAGGATCTGCATCACCGCGGGCAGTGCGTCCGGCAGTTCGGCCAGCAGGCAGCGCTCGGCGAGGGCGGTGACGTCGGCCAGGCCCTGCGCGGCGACGGCGTCCGCTTCCGCTTTGGCGGTCGCCGCGGAGAACACGGTGGTCCCCCATACCCCGGCCTCCGCGACCCGCACGGACAGCTCGGGCTCCCACCGCAGCCGCCACGTCTCCCGGAACGTCCCCGTGCTGCCCCGCGACGCGACCGGCTCGCCCCACCCGACGCCCAGCAGCCGCAGCCGGTGCAGCAGCCTGCTGCGCTCGGCGTCGTTCTCCTTGCGCAGGTCGAGCTCCAACTCCCGCTCCAGGGCCTCCGGTTTGAGCCGCAGTCGACGCTGGATCCGGTCGAGGTCCCGCTGCAACGGCACCGCCGGCGCCGACCGCGGCACCTCCCCCAGCACGTCACCCACCACGAGCCGGTCCTGCACCAACGCCAGCGGCACGTCCGAGCCCTCGCACATCACCGCCCGCACCGCGTCGGTCGTCTCGCTCAGCCCCGGCAACGGGCGCCCCCGCATCACCGCGAGCGTCTCCGCCAGCCGCACCGCCTCGATGACGTGCGCCGAGGACACGATCCGGTCCTCGTCCCGCAGCAACCCGGCCACCTTGGTCATCCACCGCTCGACCGGCCGGTCCGGCGCGCCGAAGAGGTGCCCGTACCACCCCGGCGAGTCGATCCCCGCTCCGTACCCACTGACCCGAGCCAACCGGCGATACGTCCAAGGCACCCACGTCATGTCGGCCTTGGCCTTGGGCAACCCCTTCAGCAGCGCCTTGTCGGCGGCCACGGTGCTCTTCCGCCGCAGCGCGGGCACATGCCACGCCCCGCACACGACGGCCACCTCGTCCCCGAACTCCCGCTGAGCCGACCGCACTTGGAGCCGCATATACGCCTCCCGCACGAGATCCCGCTCATACCCCCCACTCCCGTACGCCTCCCGCAACGCCCCCATGGCCTCCTCGAGCCCGAGAAACGGCGCGAACGCGTCCCCGTCCCCCACTCCCCGGTGCTCGACAACGTCCTCCCACCACCGCTCGGGATCGTCGTAACCGGCGGCATCGGCGAGCACGGCGAGGGGATCGACCCGGACATCGGCACGGGGGTCGCTGCCGCCGGCCGCGCCGACACCAGACACACGGCCGCTCCCTGGACCGGCCTCCGGCGTCGGACCGCTCCCCGAACCGGCTGCCGGCGCCCGGCCGCCCTCCGAACCGACCTCCGGCGTCCGGCCGCTCCCCGAACCGGCCTCCGGCGTCGGACCGCTCCCCGGATCGGCTGCCGGCGTAGGGCCGCTCCCCGAACCGACCTCCAGCGTCGGACCGCTCCCCGAACCGACCTCCAGCGTCGGACCGCTCCCCGAACCGGCTGCGGGCATCGGGCCGCTCCCCGAACCGGCTGCCGGCGTAGGACCGCTCTCCGGACCGACCTCCAGCGTCCAGCCGCTCCCCGAACCGGCCTCAGACGTACCGCTACCTGCCCCACCGGCGTCAGCAGCCCCAGCCTCCCGACCGCCACCCTCAGCCCCCGGCCGGGCGTCGATTCCCGGCTCCGGCTCGGGCTCCGGCTGCGGCCCCCTCCCCTCGCCGGCCCCCGCATCTAGTGCGGGCTCGTCCTGCCCGCCCCACGCCAGCGTGTGCGTGGCCGGCAGGTCGATGAAGCGGGCCGGGACCTGGTGCTCCAGGGCCCAGCGGATCGCGACCCACTCCGGTGAGAACTCGGCCAGCGGCCAGAAGGCCGAGCGACCGGGCTCGTCCACGGCGTGAGCGAGGAGCGCGACCGGCGGCCGCATGTCCTCGTCGGCGGCGAGCGGGATCAGGGCGTCTGCCTCCGGCGGGCCCTCGATCAGCACGACCCGCGGCCGGGCCGCGTCCAGCGCCGCCCGCACGGCCCGCGCCGACCCCGGCCCGTGGTGCCGCACTCCGAGCAGCAATGGTCCCGGCGGCTTCGTTACCGGGGCTCGTACGGCCGAGGCGTCCGAGCACTCCGCCGGCCCGTCGCCCGCCCGGTGGGCACCCGCCTCCGAGCCCCCACTCCCCACCTCGTCAACGCCTGTCACACCGTCCCCCTCTCCTCCGCTGCCACCGCGTGTCCTCACCGGACGCCCTCCCGACCTCTCAGTGCCGCACGGTCACAGAACCGCCATGACCGCACCGCCGCCGCACACCAACTCGCAGCCGCGACCAACGGGTCCGCCCCTCGGCCCCCTCGGCTCCCTCCCGACCGCGCCCCGCATCACGTGCCCCGAGCCGCCGCCCCACACCACGGGCTCCGAGCCGCCCCGCATGACGGCCCCCGAGGAGCCCTTGATCACGATCCCGGAACCGCCCCGGCCCGACCCCGCTCACGTCCCTCAAGACCCTCACGGACCGCCCACCCGGCCTCGATCACCCGGCCTCACCGCGCCGGCCTCACCACGCCGACCCCACCACGTCCCACCCCGGCCACGGATCCGCCCGCCGTCGATCCGCCCGCCTTTGACCCGCCGCCAGGTCGGCCCCACCCAAGGTCGTCGTTCACGCGCTCACCTCCCGGCACGCCCGGTAGAAGTCCGTCCAGCCGTCCCGTTCACGCACGACCGCCTCCAGGTACTCCTGCCAGATGGTCCGGTCGGCCGCCGGATCGCGGACGACGGCGCCGAGGATGCCCGCGGCCACGTCGCCGGATCGCAGGACGCCGTCGCCGAAGTGGGCGGCCAGCGCGAGGCCGTTGGTGACGACGGAGATCGCCTCGGCCGTCGACAGCGTGCCGCTCGGCGACTTCAGCTTGGTGCGGCCGTCGGACGTCACCCCGTCGCGCAGTTCCCGGAAGACGGTGACGACACGGCGGATCTCGTCGATGCCGTCGGGCGCGGCCGGCAGGTCGAGGGAGCGGCCGATCTGGTCGACGCGGCGGGAGACGATGTCCACCTCGGCCTCGACGCTCTCCGGCAGCGGCAGCACGACCGTGTTGAAGCGGCGGCGCAGAGCGCTGGAGAGGTCGTTGACGCCTCGGTCGCGGTCGTTGGCCGTGGCGATGAGGTTGAAGCCGCGGACCGCCTGCACCTCCTGGCCCAACTCCGGTATCGGAAGCGTCTTCTCGGAAAGGATCGTGATCAACGTGTCCTGCACGTCCGCCGGAATACGGGTCAGCTCCTCCACCCGCGCCGTCATCCCCTCCGCCATGGCGCGCATGACAGGGCTCGGCACGAGGGCGTCCCGGCTCGGCCCGTGCGCGAGCAGCTGCGCGTAGTTCCAGCCGTAGCGGATGGCCTCCTCCGGCGTGCCCGCCGTGCCCTGCACCAACAGCGTCGAGTCGCCGCTGACCGCTGCGGCCAGGTGTTCGGAGACCCAGGTCTTGGCGGTGCCGGGCACGCCGAGCAGGAGCAGGGCGCGGTCGGTGGCGAGCGTGGTGACGGCGACCTCGACGAGGCGGCGCGGGCCCACGTACTTCGGTGTGATCACCGTGCCGTCCGGCAGCGTGCCGCCGAGCAGATACGTGGCCACCGCCCATGGCGACAGCTTCCAGCGGGCCGGTCGCGGACGGTCGTCCTGCGCGGCCAGCGCGGCGAGTTCATGGGCGAAGGCGTTCTCGGCGTGCGGCCGCAACGCCTCGGCCGGTTCCGTCTCCGCCGGCTCGACGGACGTCGGTTCTACGGACACAGGCATGGCAAAGTCCCCCTCCAGCTCGGCCGGTTCAGCCGTTTCGGATCTGGCATCCACGTTGCACCACGCCACTGACAATGCGTTCCGACCTGCGCAAACGCGCTCGCAGGGCCACTCGCAGGCCCGCTGCCCCGGCCGATTGTCAGTGGTGGGATCTACCTTCGATGGCATGACTCAGCAGGGGGTGCGCTGGACCGCGGACCAGGTGCTGGCACTGGCGCCTGACTCCGCGTCACGCAAAGCGGGAAGCAAACTCGGCGCGGCGGGGCCGTGGTCCGAGGCGGGGAGTTCCGACGAGGGGACGGTGTGGGGGCTGTGCAAGGGCAGTGGCAGCAAGCCGTATCAGACGGTCATCGACATCGCGGACGCGGCCGGGCCCGCGTACAAGTGCAGTTGCCCGAGCCGGAAGTTCCCGTGCAAGCACGCGCTCGGGCTGCTGCTGCTCTGGGCCGGCGAGGAAGGTGCGGTGTCGCCGGGGCAGCCGCCGGACTGGGCGGAGCAGTGGATAAAGGGGAGAAGGCAGCGCGCCGAGGACAAGCGGGCGGCGGGCGCGTCCGGTTCCTCGTCCGGGTCCGGTGACCCGGAGGCGGCGCGGCGCAGGGCGGAGCGCCGGGCCGTGCGGGTCACCGCGGGCGCGACAGAGCTGGAGCAGCGCCTGGCGGACCTGCTGCGCGGCGGCCTGGCCGGTGCGGAACAGGCGGGGTACGGGCCGTGGGAGGAGACGGCGGCGCGCATGGTCGACGCCCAGGCTCCCGGACTGGCCGCGCGAGTGAGGGAACTGGGGGCGATCCCGGCGTCCGGTCCCGGCTGGCCGGTGCGCCTGCTGGAGGAGTGCGCCCTGGTGCATCTCCTCGATCAGGGCTGGTTGCGCCGCGAGCGGCTGCCCGACGCCCTGGCGGACACGGTCCGCTCCCGCATCGGCCTGCCCTCCTCGGCGGACGGCCCGCCGGTGCGGGACCGCTGGCTGGTCCTCGCCCAGTACGACACGGCGGACACCAAACTGACGACACGCCGGATATGGCTCCACGGCGCCGACTCGGGCCGCACCGCGCTGCTCCTTTCCTACGGCGCCGCCGGCCGTGCCCCGGAGCTGGCGCTGCCGGTGGGGCTGACCCTGGAGGCAGAGGTCTCGGCCTACCCGGGCGCCGGGCAGCTGCGGGCGACTCTGGGCGAGCAGTTCGCACCGCCCACGCCGACGGCGATACGGCCGCCGGGGGTGACGACGGCCGAGGCGTCCGCCCGTTACGGCGAAGCGCTCCGCGAGGATCCCTGGCTGGACTCCGTCCCGGTGACCCTGGACCGGGTCGTACCGGCCCCGGACGGCGACTCATGGCAGCTGGCGGACGCCGACGCGGACACCGCACTGCCGCTCACCCCGGCCGCCCGCGGCCGCCCCGGTCTGTGGCGGCTGGTCGCGCTGTCGGGCGGCGCGCCGGTCAAGGTGTTCGGCGAGTGCGGCCACCGTGGATTCACCCCGTTGACGGCCTGGCCGGAGGGGGCGGGAGAGGCGGTGCAGCTGTACTGAGCGGGCGTCGCGCACCGACCGTGCGACGCCCGCCTCCCCGGGCCATACAGAAAGAGAGGAAGGAACCACATGAACAGGCCCTCCGCTCCCGTGGACTCGTCTCCGCCCAGCACCTGGGAAGAGCTCGTCACGGCGGCGCTGCTCGGCACGGACCGGCGTACGCCCCCGGGCTGCGCGCCGGGTCGTGAGGCGCCGGTGGCGCTGCTGGACGCGGCGGCCGTGGAGACCGTACGGCGGCGGGCGGGACTGCGGCCGGCGCGAGCGGCGCAGCGTCCGCAGCCGGCCCCCGAGGACCCGCGACCGGCGCTGCCCCCGGCGGCGGCCCACAGGTTGGCGATGCTGCTGGCCGACCGTCCCGGCGCGGCGGGCGGCGGCCGCAGAGGCACGTCACCGGACCTCATGGAGCTGCTGCCCCAGTGGCTCGCGACGGCGAACCAGCGCGGTTTCGCACCGCCCCCTCAGTCGCTGCCCGCGCTGCTGGACGCGGCGCGGGGGCGCACGGATCTACGGCCGGCGGTGCTGACGTTCGCGGGCCCGCGGGCGGTGTGGCTCGCCCGGCTGAACCCGGACTGGCGGTTCGCCCTGCGTGCGGCACCCGGCGGGGGCGCGGCACTGCCGCACCTCAAGGACTCGGCCAGGATCCAACAGCTGTGGCAGGAGGGGCTGTTCGCCGAGCGCGTCGCACTTCTCTCCGCTGTACGCACGCGCGAGCCCGCCGCCGCCCGCGAGCTGCTGACCACGACGTGGGCGACGGAGCGGGCCGAGGACCGGCTGATGTTCCTCGATTCGCTGCGGACCGGTCTGGGCCCGCGGGACGAGTCGTTCCTGGAACAGGCGCTGGCCGACCGGAGCCGCAATGTCCGGGCGACGGCCGCCGAGTTGCTCTCCGCACTGCCGGGTTCGGCGCTCGCCGCGCGGATGGCGGTGCGCGCCGGGGCGTGTGTGGCGCTGGACCGCACGCGGGAGACGCCGGCGATCAGTGTCGAGGCGCCGCACGAGTGCGACACGGGCATGGAGCGCGACGGGGTCGTGGCCAAGGCTCCGGCCGGGCGGGGTGAACGGTCGTGGTGGTTCGGCCAGTTGGTGGAGGCGGCGCCGCTCAGCACGTGGCCGGGGCGGCTCGGGGGGCGTACTCCGCAGGAGATCGTGGCGCTGCCGGTGGCGGACGACTGGCAGGGCGAGCTGCACGCGGCGTGGTGCCGGGCGGCGGTACGGCAGCGGGACGGCGAGTGGGCGAGGGCGCTGCTCGGGTCACCCTCGGCTCCCGAAGCGGGCGGTCCAGGAGCGGTGTCCTTGGCCGAGCGCGCGAAGCTCCTCGGCACGCTGGGCTCCGCCGAGCGGGCCGAGTGGGTCGCCGGGTTCATCGCGACGCACGGTCTGTCCGAGGCGTTTCAGCTGCTCGGGGTGTGCGCGGTGCCCTGGGGCGCGCCGCTCGGGCGGGCAGTGGTCGACGCGCTCAACATCGCGCGGGACGCGGGGAGTTATCCATGGAGTTTCAGTGGAGTGATGGGCCTGGCCGAGCGCTGCCTCGACCCGGCCGAGGCGAGCCGCCTCGACGGCCTGCAGGCGGTGCCGGACGAGTCGGAGGACGCGTCACCGGGGGCCGGGGGGTACTGGGCGGAGGCGTTCCAGCGGCTGGTCACGACGTTGCGGCTGCGGGCGGCGATGACCGAGGAGCTGGGGACGCAGGCGCCCTGAGGCCTCCAGTCGGGACCCGGCCCGCACCCCGGGCTCCTGCCCACGGGCTACCCCACGCGCTCGGCCCCGGCCGAGCGCGACGGCTACGCCCCCGCCGGCTGGCGCACGTTCGCACGCACCCAGTCCACGATCGCCTGCGTCGTGGCCCCGGGCGTGAAGATCTCCGCGACGCCCTTCTCCTTCAGCGGGGGGATGTCCGCCTCGGGGATGATCCCGCCGCCGAAGACCAGGATGTCCTCCGCGTCGCGTTCCTTGAGGAGGTCGATCACGGCGGCGAAGAGGGTGTTGTGGGCGCCGGAGAGGATGGACAGGCCGATCGCGTCGGCGTCCTCCTGGATCGCGGTACCGACGATCTGCTCGGGTGTCTGGTGAAGCCCGGTGTAGATGACCTCCATACCGGCGTCGCGCAGCGCCCGCGCGATGACCTTGGCCCCCCGATCGTGGCCGTCGAGTCCCGGCTTGGCCACCACCACGCGGATCGGACCGGCTGCCACACCCATCACTGCCTCCATGAAGCGACTACATCCATCCGTACCGACAAGTACCGCTCATATATGAGTTATGCCGCACAGGCCGCACATGCCATACATGATGCGCGTACGGCACTTTTCCGCCGCTCACCGCGTCGGACGCGCCACCGCGGCACGGACGCCCCGAGCCACGCTGCCCGGGGAAGTGAACGAACGTTATCTCCAGCATCCCGCAACCGGCAGTTTCGCGGTGCAGACCGAGGGGGAAATCACACGGTGGGACACGTTCGCCGCGCACCGTTCCACATCTCTGCGGCACACGGGCCGCAGCAGCCTGCGGTACACGCGTCGCAGCGGGACCACGCGCAAAGGGAGCCGCAACGAGGTCGCCGCACCACCGCGCCGCAGGCCGCGCGCCGTGGCGGTGCGGCGCATCGACGGTCGCACGAAGGGCACGTAGGGCAGGTAAGGCACGACAGCGGGGAGCCTCGTCGCCACACCGGCAGGGAGCCCCACCAGGTCATCGGCGCACCATGGCCGACAGGACCGGCTGACGCCACGCGCCTCGCTCACCCCACGCGCCTTCCTCATGCCCCGCCGGCCACCTCCGCCGCGACTT
Organism: Streptomyces regalis; assembly: GCF_001509475.1. Taxonomy (GTDB): domain Bacteria; phylum Actinomycetota; class Actinomycetes; order Streptomycetales; family Streptomycetaceae; genus Streptomyces; species Streptomyces regalis. Next base: position 2,874 of record NZ_LLZG01000037.1, on the reverse strand, counting down.
ACCACGAGGGCACACGGGGGCCGGAGCCGTCCTCCTGCGTGCCGCAAGGAGGTCGGCCATGAAGGTCACCGGGGCAGCACTCCCCTTTCTTCCGCTCTGCCGGAACCTGCTCCCGAGCAGACTCGCCGGCCTCTCCCTGGCCCTGCTGAAGGCGACCGCCCTGGAGATCGCGATCCTCGCCGGACACCTGCTCCTGTATCCCTCGGGCATCACCCAGGAGCGCCGGACCACCCCAGCACTCCCCGCACAGGCACAGGACACCCCCCGACTGCCGACGGAGGCCAAACCCCCCGTCGTCCTGCTGCACGGCTTCATAGACAACCGCTCGGTCTTCGTCCTGCTGCGCCGCAGCCTCGCCCAGCACGGCAGGCACCAGATCGAGTCGCTCAACTACTCCCCTCTGACCTGCGACATCCGCGCCGCCGCGGAACTGCTCGGCCGGCACATAGAGGGGATCTGCGAGCGCACCGGCAGCAGGCAGGTCGACATCGTCGGGCACAGCCTCGGCGGGCTGATAGCGCGTTACTACGTGCAGCGTCTCGGCGGCGACCTCAGGGTCCGTACGCTCGTCACGCTCGGCACGCCGCACTCCGGCACCCGTGTCGTGCCGCTGGCGAACGCGCATCCCATCGTGCGTCAGATGCGCCCCGGCTCACCTGTCCTCGAGGAACTGGCCCGGCCCGCGCCCGGCTGCCGCACCCACTTCGTGAGCTTCTGGAGCGACCTCGACCACCTGATGGACCCGCTGGAGACGGCCTGCATCGACCACCCGGACCTGATGGCGCAGAACGTCCGCGTGAGCGGCATCGGCCACCTCGCCCTGCCGGTGCACCCCGCCGTGGCGACCGGGATACGGCAGGCTCTCGACACCGCACGGACAGGAGCCGAAGCCGATGCACAGGCCGGCGGCCTGACAGTGGCGTGATCGCCCTTCTCAACAGCTCTCTCGACGACCCCGGCAGCGCCACCCACACCTGAATCACACTCGGCACACAGCCTCAGGACAGCCGACCGACATCGAACAATCTTCGAACACAAGGCCAAACTCGCGCCCACAGTCGGCCAAAACACGGCCGAATGCCCGTTTCCTTCGGGCGCGAAACCTGCCGAAGATTGTCGTGCCCGCGTACTGCCGGGTACAGTCGCCGCACTGCTCTGGCAGCCCCTGTTGTCGAGGCGAGAGAGAAGTTGGTGAACGATCGTCACCCGTCGGGGACCATGACCTCCCCGGCTACGGCTTCCGATGCCGCCTCGGCGCACTATGCGTCGTACGGCGCCCAGGAAGCCCACTACGGTGACTCCACCACCTACGGCACCTACGCCGCCACTCAATTCGACCCCGCCGGCCACGCCACCCCGACCTTCGACGCGGACCCCCTGTTCGGCAGCCTCCCCGGCGAGAACACGGGCGCGTACGACACCACGCAGTGGTCCACGGGCAACCACCACACCGTGAACTACGACGCCTACGCGGCCCAGCACCACGCCGCCTATGACACCGGCGCGTACGACACCACGGCCTGGACGGCCGAACACGAGCGGCTCCCCTTCGTCCCGCAGCAGGCCACCGGCCACGACGCCTCCGGCCACTGGGACGCGAGCGCCTGGCTCCAGCCGGACCAGTCCGGCGCCCCGGCCGACCAGACCCAGCAGTGGGAATGGGGCACACAGACCTTCGACACCGGGGCGTATGACGCCACGCAGTGGAACTCCGACGGCGGCGCCGGGACCACCACGCAGGCAGCCGACGCATACGAGCAGTCAGCAGAATCCTTCGATCAGCAGGCGACCGCGCACTTCGAGCAGATCGAGCACGGCTCCCCCACGGCGTACGACGACCCCACCGCCTACGGCGATCCCGCCCAGCACGACGGCGAGTTGACCACCACCGGCGAGTTCCCCACCTCGGCCCCGCTCCTCGAGGGCCAGGAGGAGTCCGATCCGGCCCCCTCCCCGCGCGCCGCCTCCCGCAGCGGCTCCCGCTCCCGCCGCCGTACGCCCCCCAAGCGCTCCGCGCTGCTGACGATCGCCGTGCCCTCGGCGTGTGTGATGGGCGTCGCGGGGATTGCCGCCGCCTCCGTCGGCACCCTGACGACCGACGACAAGGACACGGTGACGACGGCCTCGGACGGCGAGGCCGTGAAGCCGTCCACCGCGAACAACAAGCTGGACTCCCAGCTCGAGAGCCTGTCCGCCGGCGCCGACGACTTCGCCGACCGGGCCAGCCGCACGCAGGAGCGCATCGACCTCAAGGCCCAGCAGGCGGCCGAGAAGAAGAAGGCGGCGGAGGAGGCGGCCCGCAAGGAGCGGCTGCGCCCCAAGTTCGCCCTTCCGGTGGCGCAGCACGGCCTCAGCGCCTACTTCGGCCAGGCCGGCATCAACTGGATGTCCGTGCACACCGGCATCGACTTCCCCGTCTCGTACGGCACGACGGTGATGGCCGCGACCGACGGCACCGTCCGGACGCAGTGGAACAGCGCCTACGGCAACATGATGATCGTGACCGCGAAGGACGGCACGGAGACGTGGTACTGCCACCTCTCCAGCTACCGTGTCGCCTCCGGTACGACGGTTAAGGCCGGCGACCCGATCGCGTACTCCGGCAATTCCGGCAACTCGACGGGCCCGCACCTGCACTTCGAGGTACGGCCGGGTGGCGGCTCGGCCATAGACCCGCTTGCCTGGCTGCGCAGCCACGGGATCAACCCGACGTAAGCGACCTGACAACTTTGTTGTGCACCCCCGCCCTGCAGCGGGGGCGCACTCTTGTCGGTGCTAGATGTACTCGGTCATGACTTTGGTGACAGTCGGCTGATCGGTGGCTGGCCGCCGAGCGCGGTGTGTCGGCGGCCAGTGTTGTAGAAGTGAAGCCAG